>CALNXV010000043.1:0-127121 GCA_942490665.1 uncultured Microthrixaceae bacterium | reverse complement strand
GGCCTTACCAGGTTGACCCTGTGGGTAGATTCATCTTGGAAGGAGCTTCCCGCTTAGATGCTTTCAGCGGTTATCTCTTCCGTAGGTCGCAAACCAGCCATGCCCTTGGCAGGACAACTGGCACACGAGAGCTACGTCCATCCCGGTCCTCTCGTACTAGGGATAGCTTTCCTCAATCTACCTACGGCTGCAGAGGATAGGGACCGAACTGTCTCACGACGTTCTAAACCCAGCTCGCGTACCGCTTTAATGGGCGAACAGCCCAACCCTTGGGACCTGCTTCAGCCCCAGGATGCGATGAGCCGACATCGAGGTGCCAAACCTTCCCGTCGATATGGACTCTTGGGGAAGATTAGCCTGTTATCCCCGGGGTACCTTTTATCCGTTGAGCGACGGCGCTTCCACACGCAACCGCCGGATCACTATGCCCAGCTTTCGCTCCTGCTCGACTTGTAGGTCTCGCAGTCAAGCTCCCTTTTGCCATTGCACTCGACGCCTGATTGCCAACCAGGCTGAGGGAACCTTTGGGCGCCTCCGTTACACTTTAGGAGGCGACCGCCCCAGTCAAACTACCCGCCTGACGCTGTCCCCGACCCGGATAACGGGTCTGGGTTAGAGGCTCGTCATACGCAGGGTGGTATTTCAAGGATGACTCCACCGGAACTAGCGCCAATGCTTCATAGTCTCCCACCTATCCTACACAACGCATAACAAAACCCAACATCAAGCTATAGTAAAGGTCCACGGGGTCTTTCCGTCCTTCTGCAGCTAACGAGCATCTTTACTCGTACTTCAATTTCGCTGAGTCTCTGGTTGAGACAGTTGGGAAGTCGTTACGCCATTCGTGCAGGTCGGAACTTACCCGACAAGGAATTTCGCTACCTTAGGACCGTTATAGTTACGGCCGCCGTTTACTGGGGCTTAGGTTCAGAGCTTCGCCCGAAGGCTAACCCTTCCCCGTAACCTTCCAGCACCGGGCAGGCGTCACAGCGTATACAGCGCCTTACGGCTTCGCACGCTGCTGTGTTTTTAGTAAACAGTCGCTTCCCACAATTTGGTGCCACCTCTTCGAGCTCGGGCAGCAAGGATCATCACCCTAATGAGGTCCTCCTTCTCCCGAAGTTACGGAGGCATTTTGCCGAGTTCCTTAACCAGAGTTCTCTCAATCGCCTTGGTATTCTCTACCTGTCCACCTGTGTTGGTTTGGGGTACGGGCACCACATGAACTCACCGCTGGGATTTTCTCGGCAGCATAGGATCAATGACTTCCCCTGAAGCGGGTCCGTATCACGTCTCAGGCATCATGAGGTGCGGATTTGCCTAGACCTCGCCCTACACGCTTACCCCGGGACAACCATCGCCCGGGATCACATACCCTCCTGCGTCCCCCTACGGCTTTCCGCCTCGCCGTGGGTCGGTTCGTACAACCGTAAGCCAGAGACAGCCCCTTAGCAACGACGTGATTGGAATTGGCGCGCATGTGGTGGTACCGGAATATCAACCGGTTGTGCATCGACTACGCCTCTCGGCCTCGCCTTAGCTCCCGACTCACCCTGGGCTGATTAGCCTTCCCCAGGAACCCTTGGACATCCGGCGGAGGGGTTTCTCACCCCTCTTTCGCTACTCATGCCAACATTCTCACTCGACCACGCTCCACGACCGGTTACCCTGCCGCTTCGCAGCGAGATCGACGCTCCGCTACCGCTCGTACGTAAGTACGAACCCGTGGCTTCGGCTCCAAACTTGAGCCCCGTTACATTGTCCGCGCAAGACCACTCGACCAGTGAGCTGTTACGCACTCTTTCAAGGGTGGCTGCTTCTAAGCCAACCTCCTGGCTGTCTATGCGATCTCACATCGTTTACCACTTAGTCTGAATTTAGGGACCTTAGCCGACGATCTGGGCTGTTTCCCTCTCGACCCCGAAGCTCATCCCCCGGGGTCTCACTGCTGCGCTCTGGAACCATGGCATTCGGAGTTTGGTTGGGGTCGGTAAGCTTGTAGGCCCCCTAACCCATCCAGTGCTCTACCTCCATGGATGAACACGCAACGCTGCACCTAAATGCATTTCGCGGAGAACCAGCTATCACCGAGTTTGTTTGGCCTTTCACCCCTATCCACAGGTCATCCGCCCAGTTTTCAACCTAGGTCGGTTCGCGCCTCCACGAGGTCTTACCCTCGCTTCACACTGCCCATGGATAGATCACCCGGCTTCGGGTCTACAGCATGCGACTATGCGCCCTATTCAGACTCGCTTTCGCTCCGGCTTCCCCTCACGGGTTAACCTCGCCACACACCGTAACTCGTTGGCTCATTCTTCAAAAGGCACGCCATCGCCGCCCGAAGGCGGCTTTGACTGCTTGTAGACCAACGGTTTCAGGTACTATTTCACTCCCCTCCCGGGGTACTTTTCACCTTTCCCTCACGGTACTAGTTCACTATCGGTCGACAAGGAATATTTAGCCTTACGAGGTGGTCCTCGCAGATTCACGCCGACTTTCTCGGATTCGGCGTTACTCGGGAGCATTGATCAGAGACTGCATGAGTTTCGTGTACGGGGCCGTTACCCTCTATGGCGCGACTTTCCAGACGCTTCCACTACCCAGCAGCTTTGTAACTCTGTGCAGGTCCTACGCTCCTGCCATCATGTCCCACAACCCCGAACTGGCAACGCCGTAGGGCTATCACACCAGTTCGGTTTAGGCTGATCCGCGTTCGCTCGCCGCTACTGACGGAATCACTGTTGTTTTCTTTTCCTCAGGGTACTGAGATGTTTCAATTCCCCTGGTTCCCTCTACCCGCCCTATGTGTTCAGGCGGGAGTAACACCCCATGACGGGTGCTGGGTTTCCCCATTCGGACATCCACGGATCGACGGTTGGTCGGCACCTTCCCGTGGCTTATCGCAGCCTCCCACGTCCTTCATCGGTTCTTGTCGCCAAGGCATCCACCGTTGGCCCTTAATAACTTGGGTATTGCATACAAAGATGCTCGTGCTCGCTATGAAATTCTCAAGAAACGCCGGCGAGCCGAACTCGCCCGGAAGGTGACGCGAAGACGCCCCTCGCGAACGAGGGGCGGCAGCGTACCTTCACAACGGAAGACAGGACGGGCACCCGGGCTCGAGAGCTCTGCTCACGAGTGATTCGGAGGCCGGGACAAGTGCATCAACTGGGTGTCCAGACTCGACACGGAACAAATGTCCGTGAACCGAGCGGAATTGGACTCCTTAGAAAGGAGGTGATCCAGCCGCACCTTCCGGTACGGCTACCTTGTTACGACTTCACCCCAATCGCTAACCCCACCTTCGGCAGCTCCGTCCCCGAGGGGTTCGGCCACTGACTTCGGGTGTTGCCAACTTTCGTGGTGTGACGGGCGGTGTGTACAAGGCCCGGGAACGTATTCACCCCGGCGTTGCTGATCCGGGATTACTAGCGACTCCAGCTTCATGAAGTCGAGTTGCAGACTTCAATCCGAACTGAGACCGGCTTTTTGGGATTCGCTCAACCTCGCGGTCTCGCAGCCCTTTGTACCAGCCATTGTAGCATGTTTGCAGCCCTAGGCATAAGGGGCATGATGACTTGACGTCATCCCCACCTTCCTCCGAGTTGACCCCGGCAGTCTCCCACGAGTCCCCGCCATTACGCGCTGGCAACATAGGATAAGGGTTGCGCTCGTTGCGGGACTTAACCCAACATCTCACGACACGAGCTGACGACAGCCATGCACCACCTATCGCAGGCCCCGAAGGACACCACATCTCTGTGGCTTTTCCTGCGTAGTTCAACCTAGGTAAGGTTCTTCGCGTTGCCTCGAATTAAGCAACATGCTCCGCCGCTTGTGCGGGCCCCCGTCAATTCCTTTGAGTTTTAGCCTTGCGGCCGTACTCCCCAGGCGGGGCACTTAATGCGTTAGCTACGGCACAGAGAGGGTTGATTCCTCCCCACACCTAGTGCCCAACGTTTACGGTGTGGACTACCAGGGTATCTAATCCTGTTTGCTACCCACACTTTCGCTCCTCAGCGTCAATTCCAGCCCAGAGCGCCGCCTTCGCTGCTGGTGTTCTTCCTGATATCTGCGCATTTCACCGCTACACCAGGAGTTCCACGCTCCCCTACTGGATTCTAGTCACAGCAGTATCGGGTGGCCTCTCCGAGTTGAGCTCGGAGCTTTCACACCCGACTTACTGAACCGCCTACGAGCTCTTTACGCCCAATGATTCCGGACAACGCTTGCCCCCTACGTATTACCGCGGCTGCTGGCACGTAGTTAGCCGGGGCTTCTTCTGCAGGTACCGTCATTTTCGTCCCTGCTGAAAGCGGTTTACAACCACGAAGGCCGTCATCCCGCACGCGGCGTTGCTGCGTCAGGCTTTCGCCCATTGCGCAAGATTCCCTACTGCTGCCTCCCGTAGGAGTCTGGGCCGTGTCTCAGTCCCAGTGTGGCTGATCGTTCTCTCAAACCAGCTACCCGTCGCTGCCTTGGTAGGCCGTTACCCCACCAACTAGCTGATAGGCCGCGAGACCCTCTCAGAGCGAAATTCTTTCCTCACTCGACCATGCGGCCATGTGAGGATATGCGGTATTAGCTCGAGTTTCCTCGAGTTATTCCCCACTCCGAGGCAGGTTTCTCACGTGTTACTCACCCGTTCGCCACTCGGTCTTCTGAGAGCAAGCTCTCATGGACCTCGTTCGACTTGCATGTATTAGGCACGCCGCCAGCGTTCGTCCTGAGCCAGGATCAAACTCTCCATCGAGATCATCGGAACGCTCGTCACCCGAGGGTTCGGAACGTTCGTTCGATCAGAAGAGCCGGCCCCGATCGAGATCGGGACCAACTGGCACAGTTCTGGCTTCTGTGTCGTCCCCGAAGGTACGACGCAGTTGTCCGTCATGTGCTTACAAAGGTATTGAATTGAAGGGTCGACTCATCCGATCGTTGCCGATCGCACGGTCGCCCGCACTCGCCTTTTTGGCATCCTGTCTTCCGTTGTCAAGAAACGCCGACCCCGATGAACGAGGGCGTCAGCCGGAACGTGGCCTGAGCCAGTGGTTCCTGTTGGTGCTCCCACGGTCCGTATCCGGCTCCGTGGGGCGGAGGGAGAACTTACCCGAGCTCCCCCACCGAGTCAACCCGGCGGTTCGAGACCCCGGTCACACGACCTCGACGAGGTGATGGGACTTCCGTCCTCGCCGCAGCAGGACGTAGCGCCCGTGGCGCAGATCCTCCTCGGTCAGTTCCGGCGCCGTGTCGGCGAGGAGTTCCTCGAGGACGCGACCGTTCACGTGGTAGCCGGCGGGGTTGCGGCGAGCCTCGCCCCGGGAGCGGGTGAGGCCGCTGGTCGCGCGAGCAGCTCGACCGGGCCGGCACCGAGGACCTCCGAGCGCGGCAGTCTCGTCGTGGGGAGCTCGGCAGCGAGCAACTCGAACGCCGCCTCGCCCGCGGCGTCGGCGGGCCCGCCGAACAGCAGCTCGTTGGCGGCTTCGATCGCTGGGATCACCTCCTCGCCGTGCACCATCGCGGTGATCTCGGTGGCCAGCCGTCGCTGGCCGGTGCGACGGCCGGGATCCTCGGCATGGGTCGCCACGACCGAGCGGTACTCGCCCTCGTCGAGCAGCGTGAGACGTGCGAGCAGGGGCTCGACGTCGTCGTCGGCGACGTTCAGCAGGTGCTGGAACATGCGGTACGGGCTGGTCCGGTCGGCCGACAGCCACACGTTCTCGCCCTCGGACTTGCCGAACTTCGTGCCGTCGGCCCGGACGATCAACGGCGCGGTCAGACCGTGCACGGCGTCTCCGTCGCGCCGGCGCACCAGATCGACACCTGCGGCGATGTTGCCCCACTGGTCCGACCCCGCGACCTGGAGGTCGCAACCGTGCTGGCGGTGCAGCACCAGGAAGTCGTGCGCCTGGAGCAGCATGTAGCTGAACTCGGTGAACGAGATCCCCGACTCGCGTTCCATCCGGCTACGGACCGAGTCGCGCGCAAGCATCGTGTTGATCGTCACGTACTTGCCGACGTCACGCAGGAACTCCAGGAGACCGACGCCGTCGGTCCAGGTGCGGTTGTCGACCAGGCGAGCCGCGGTGGGTCCGTCGGTGGCATCGAGGAACCGTGCGACCTGAGCGCCGATCGCCGCGCGGTTGTGGTCGAGCTCGTCGGGGTCGAGGAACTGACGCTCCTCGCTGCGCCCCGACGGGTCGCCGATCATCCCGGTGGCACCACCGACGAGCGCGATCGGTGCGTGCCCGGCGAGCTGGAACCGACGGAGGAGCAGGATCGACTGCAGGTTGCCGATGTGCAGGCGAGTCCGCTGTCGGGTCGAATCCGCAGTACAGGGTGACCGGGGCATCGTCGAGGCGTGCCGCGAGCGCAGCGCGGTCCGTGCTGTCGTGCAGCAGGCCGCGGCGATCGAGCTGCTCGAGCAACTCGGCTCCACTGGACATCACGTTCTCCCGGGTCGGCGGCGGACCCGGATCGTACCGCCGGGCGGTCGTCCCCTCGTGGGTGCCACCGTTCCGGCGGCCGCACGGAGCAAGATGTCCGGGTGCGTCGACCCCAACTGCTCCTCGGCTGTCTGCTCCTCGTCGCGCTCGTCGCGGCTGCGTGCGGCCAGGGTCGCGACGCTCCGCCGGTGGCGCTCCCCACCAACGCCCAACCCTCGGCGATCTATGCGGCCGACGGGACGCTCATCACCGTGCTGCGGGAGGAGAACCGCGTCAACGTCTCCTTGGAGCGCATCCCCCGGTACCTCCAGGACGCGGTGGTCGCCATCGAGGACGAGCGGTTCTGGACCCACAACGGGGTCGACCCACGAGCGGTCGCCCGCGCGGCGAGCTCGAACGCGCAGGCCGGTGGGGTCGAGGAGGGCGGTTCGACCATCACCCAGCAGTACGTCAAGAACGCGCTGCTGACCCCCGAGCAGAGCCTCGGCCGCAAGATCGAGGAAGCGACGACCGCGCTCGCGCTCGAGCGGAACTACTCGAAGTCGCTGATCCTCGAGCTCTACCTGAACACGATCTACTTCGGCAACGGGGCGTACGGGGTCGGCGCAGCAGCCGAGACCTACTTCGGCGTCCCGGTCGAGGACCTCACCCTCGAGCAGTCCGCGCTGCTCGCCGGGATCATCCAGGCCCCCTCGCGCCACGATCCGCGGGAGAACCCGGAGTCGGCGCTCGCGCGACGCGACCTGGCGCTGGACCGCATGGCCGACCAGGAACTGATCACCGCCGCCCAGCGCGACGCCGCCCAGGCCACGCCCATCGACCTGGCCCCGCCCCAGCCGCTGCCCGAGCAGGCCGCCTATCCGGCGCCCCACTTCGTCGACGAGGTGAAGGACTGGCTCCTCAACGAGTCCGACATCCTCGGCGACAGCCGGGCGGAACGCCGTGAACGCCTGGTGCGCGGCGGCCTGCGGATCGACACGACGATCGATCTGCGCCTGCAGGCCGAGGCCGAGGCGTCGATCCGCGACGTGCTCCCCGGACAGGGCGTCGACCCCCGCACGCCCGACGCAGCGCTCGTGTCGATCGAGCCACGGACCGGGTTCGTGCGAGCGATGGTGGGCGGCTACGACTACTTCGGCACCCATTCGTACCGCCAGACCAACCTGGCCGTCGGAGCTGGTCGCCAGACCGGCTCGGCCTTCAAGCCCGTGGTGATGGCCACGGCGCTGGAGGCAGGGGTCCCTCCGTCGAAGCGGTTCGACGCGCCCAGCAGCGGGGTGTTCGACATCCCGGGCGGCGTCTGGCGCGTCCGTGGCGGCGGCATCGGCTCGGGCACGATGGCCGAGTGCACCGTGGTGTCCTCGAACACCTGCTACGCCAACATCGTGCTGGATCCAGCGGTCGGCGCCGAACGATCCGTGGAGATGGCCGAGCGCCTGGGCGTGGTCGCCACGGAGGTGCGACCGAATCCCTCGATCGTGCTGGGAGCGAACAACGCAACCGTGCAGGACATGGCATCGGTGTACGCGACGTTCGCCAACGACGGCGTCCACGTGCCGCCCTCGTACGTCACCAAGGTGACCGGGCCGGACGGAGAGGTCGTCTACCAGCACGAGCACGAGCAGTCCCGCGCCCTCTCGACCGCCTCGGTGCGCGAGATCGCGCCGGCGCTCGAGGGGGTCATCGCCCGGGGCACCGGTCGGCGGGCTGCGATCGCACGTCCGGCCGGCGGGAAGACGGGCTCGGCTCAGAACAACACCGATGCCTGGTTCACCGGCTACACCCAGGAGCTCTCCACCGCTGTGTGGGTCGGCTTCTCCGAGCCGCGCCCGGACAGCTCCGGGCGGCGTCAGCTGGTCTCGATGGCGCCGCCCAACACCCGGATCACGGTGTTCGGCGGTACCTACCCGGCACAGATCTGGGCGGAGTTCATGTCGCGGGCCCTGGCCGACACCCCGCCGAGTCCGCTGGTCCGACCCTGCCCCACCGCGCCGATTCCGACGACCACGGTGCCCGACTCCGAACAGCGGCGTTCACCGAACCACTGCGCCCCGTCGAGGAGATGGTCGAGGTCGCCCGATGTGAGCTGGGATGGACATCGAGACCGCTGCGGCACGGGTGCGCCGAGCCGGGCTCGAGCCCGAGCAGGTTCTGGTCCGCAGCTCGAGTGCACAGCCCGGACAGGTCATCACGCAGTCCCCCGTGGCGGGCACGAGCATCAGCGCCGGCGCAACGGTGTGGCTCGAGGCGACCGCTGCCGCGACCACCACGACGGCAGCGCCACCGCCGACGACGACCACCACCACCACTGCGACGACCACGACAGCCGCCGGGCCTCCCGAGCCGGACTGAGCGATCGCCAGCGGCTCGGCGCCGGTGGCAGACTCTGGCGAGCATGGCGACGCCGACCCCCACCCCTCCCGGACCCCGCTACGAGGCCGACGACCGCCCGGAGTGGCGGCGACGAGCAGCGGTCTCGATCACGATCGCCGTCGTCGGCGTGCTCGCGGTCGCGTGGACCTACATCCTCTTCATCTATGACCCGGGGCTGCTCATCGACGAGCTGCCCGACCGGACCTTCCCCAACGAGGCGGAGTCGGTCTGCGCCGCCTACCGGGCCGAGATCGCCCGGCTCCCGACCGCCGACATCGCCCGGTCGGCGACTGACCGGGCGAACGACGTCGAGACATCGAACCTCCTGCTGAGCTCCATGGTGGACGACCTCGACGCCCGCCTGGAGCTCGTTCCGGCCGAACCACCGCGCTTCCGCGAAGGAACCGCGGAGTGGCTCGACGACTGGAGGACCTACATCTCCAACCGCGAGGACTACGTCGTCGCGTTGCGCGAGGACCCCGAGGCCCGCTTCCTCGAAGACCCGAAGGGCGGGCCCTCCAAGGGCATCACCCGGGCCATCGACAGCTTCGCCGAGGTCAACCGCATGGACTCCTGCACCACCCTCGGCGACGTCAGCTGATCACGCCCGCCTCGCGAGCTGCGGCCATCCCGGCGTGCGCCAGTCGGAGCAGCCCCCGCTCGTCCGCGAGCGACGCGAGCTCGTCCAGGTCCACGAAGCGCAGGTCGAGCGACTCACGGTTCGCGCGGAGCTCCGCCCCCGGCGGCGCGACCACCAGGAACCGCAGATCGAGGTGCAGGTGCTCACCGAGGGCGTCACCGTGGTCGACGCAGTGGATGTCGACGTCCACCGCGGGGACGAGCACCGCGAGTCCTTCGATCCCGGTCTCCTCGGTCGCTTCCCGCAGGGCGACCCCGGCGAGCTCGTGGTCGCCGTCGGCGTGACCGCCGGGCTGGAGCCAGCGGCGCAGCTTGGCGTGCAGGAGGACCGCCACCCGCCCGGTGGACGGCTCCAGCACCAGCGCGGAGCCCGTGAGGTGCGCCGGCGCACAGCGACGATCCGCGAGCGCAGCGCCGTGCTCGTCCAGCAGCTCGGCGATCCTGCGCACGTCGTCGTCGGCCGCGGTCCCGAGGCGGGCTGAGCGCAACCGCGCCATCGAGCGCGCCGGGTCGTCCGACGGCGCCAGCGCCGGGTCCCCGGCCCGCAACAGCCGCCACGACTGCCCCGGCTCAGCCATCGCCCCCGGCCGGGCGGCCACGCGAGACCCACGGGTTGGCCGGGACCGCGAAGCGCCACGGCTCCTCGACCCCTCGGGTGATGCCGACGCGGGTGCTGACGAACGGCTCGGACGGCGGCCCGGTCCCGTCGCGGAGCAGCCGCGCCCGCCCTGCGGCGTCGAGCAGGTCGGCGCCGTCGTCGTCGCCGGTGATACCGAGCGCCGCGCAGAGCTTGCCAGGGCCGTTGGCGAGCTCGATGTCCCGACGGGCCCGGGGGCGGTCCCGGCGCATCGCCGCCAGCCCGTCGAGCGGCTGCAGCGCCCTGACGAGGACCGCCGCAGCACTGCCGGCCAGATCGACCACGACGTTGGCGCACCAGTGCAGGCCGTAGGAGCGGTACACGTAGAGATGCCCAGCGGGGCCGAACATGGGGACCGTCCGTCGGGTTCGTCCCCGGTGGGCGTGGCTCGCGGGGTCGCCAGCGCCCCCGTAGGCCTCGACCTCCACGATGCGCCCCGCCCGGTCCCCCACCACCAGCAGCGAGTTGAGCAGGCGCGGCGCCACCTCGTGCGCAGGACCCGACAGCTCGTCGCGCTCCCAGGGGCTGAGCTCTCGGCGCACCCCAGTGGAGAAGGACTCGCCAGCAGGAATCACGGTCGGTCCGACCGCGCCGGACCCATGGCGTCCACGACCCGTGCCGGCGGTTCGACCGGTCGCTGCGTCGTCGGGTCGATCGAGACGTACGTGACCACGGCATCGGCGACAGCCCGGGCGCCGACGCGCATCGCGAAGCCGACGTCGAACGACGTCCGACCCCAGCGTCGAACCGCACAGTCGATCTCGAGGACCTCCGGCCACCGCGCCGGACCCTCCCAGGTGACCGCGGCGGACTTCAGCATCACGTCCCAACCGGAGGTCCACTCCTCCCCACCCAACGCCCGCATCCAGTGGTCCATCGCGTCGTCCACGAAGGCGAGGTAGTGGGCGTTGAACACGACGCCCTGTTGGTCGCACTCGCCGTAGCGGATCGGGACGCGATGAGTGTGCGCAACGCCCTGTCGATCACCGTCGACGTCGCTCTCGGCGAGTTCGTCCGGCGGACCGCCTCCGGACGGATCGGCGGTCACCCCCCGGGCCCCGCCGGACGCGACCACGCTGCGTGCGCCGCGTCGAGCGCCGTGCCGAGCCGGCGGCGCTGCGCCGCGACGGGTCCGGGACCGGCGCCGCCGGGAGTGGTCCGACGCCGCACCCCCGATCCGGGGCGCAGCAACTCGACTGCGGCCGGGCCGAGCCGTGGCTCGGCCGCGACGAGCTCGGCCAGATCGAGCCCGTCGTCGATGGACCGGCGCACGAGTGCTCCGACCACGGCGTGGGCGTCGCGGAACGCGAGTCCATCGACCACGAGCTGCTCGGCCAGGTCGGTCGCCGCGGCTGTCGGCGAGTCCGCCGCGGCCCGCATGCGTTCGACGTCGAACTGGACCGTGGCGTAGAGCCCGGTGAGCGCGCCGAGCGCCGAGGACACCGTGTCGATGGCATCGAAGACGGGCTCCTTGTCCTCCTGCAGGTCGCGGTTGTAGGCGAGCGGCAACGACTTGAGCGTGGCCAGCAGCCCAGCGAGGTCGCCGATGAGCCGTCCGGCCTTCGCTCGGGCGAGTTCCGCGACGTCGGGGTTCTTCTTCTGGGGCAGCATCGACGACCCGGTCGCGTACGCGTCGTCGAGTCTCGCGAAGCCGAACTCCTCGCTCGTCCAGATGACGACCTCCTCCCCCATTCGCGAGAGGTGCACTGCCAGCATGGTGAGCACGAACAGCGTCTCGGCCGCGAAGTCTCGGTCCGAGGTCGCGTCGAGCGAGTTCTCGAACCGGGCCGAGAAGCCGATGTCCGCCGCAGTGGCGTCCGGGTCGAGCGGGAGCGACGAGCCCGCCAGTGCGCCGGCGCCGAGCGGGGAGACGTCGACACGCGCCCGACAGTCGCCGAGGCGCTCCACGTCGCGCAGCAGCGCCCAGCAGTGCGCGAGCAGGTGGTGGGCCAACAGGACGGGTTGTGCTCGCTGGAGGTGGGTGTAGCCGGGAAGGTAGACGGCGTCGTCGCCGGTCCCGGCCTCGTCGGCCCGAGCGGCGAGCACGTCCACCAGTCCCAGGGTCGCACCCGCGATCTCGTCGATCGCCCCGAGCAGGTGGTGGCGGAACGCCGTGGCGACCTGGTCGTTGCGGGAGCGTCCGGTGTGCAACTTCGCCCCCGCGTCGCCCGCCAGCTCGGTCACACGTCGCTCGATGGCGGTGTGCACGTCTTCGTCGGAGGGGAGGAACGACAGCTCGCCGGCACGGAACTCCATCTCGACGGTGTCGAGCGCGCCGAGCACGGATGCCAGCTCATCCTCGGTGAGCAGCCCCGCGCGGTGCAGCCCGCGCACGTGTGCCTTGGAGCACCGGACGTCATCGGGGAGCAGACGCAGGTCGACGTCCAAGCTGGCGCTGAAGGCCATCAGGCTGTCCGCCGGAGCGGTGTCGAACCGGCCGTGCCAGAGGTGGCCGCGCCCGCCGTCGTCGTTCACGACCGCTCCGACCCGGGACCCTGGATTCCGGACCACGTCTGCACGCCCAGGCCCCAGATTCGCACGAACCCCTCGGAGTCCTCGTGGCGGAATCGGTCCGCGGAGTCGTAGGTGGCGAGCCCGTAGTCGTAGAGCGAGCGCCGGGCGCGCCGCCCGATCACGTCGCAGCGGTTGGGCCCGAGTCGCAGCCGGACCTCGCCGGTGACGTGCTGCTGCGAGGTGTCGATGAACGCGTCGAGCGCGTCGCGCAGCGGTGAGAACCAGAGCCCGTCGTAGACCAGCTCGGCGTAGCGGTGCTCGAGACGGAACTTCTCGCGCTGCAGGTCGCGCTCGAGGGTGATCGACTCGAGGTCCGCGTGCGCCATGATCAGCGCGAGCGCTCCCGGGGCCTCGTAGGTCTCGCGGCTCTTGATCCCGACCCGGCGGTTCTCGACCATGTCGAGCCGTCCCCAACCGTAGGCACCGATCACCGCGTTGAGGTGCATGATCAGCTCGTGCAGCGCCATCTCGGTGCCGTCGACCGACACCGGAACGCCTTGGTCGAACGCGATGGTGAGTTCTCGCGGGGCGCTCTCGGTGGGTCGGGTCATCTCCCACACGCCGTCGGGCGGCTCGGCCCACGGGTCCTCCATCTCGCCGCACTCGATGGCACGGCCCCAGAGGTTGTCGTCGATGGAGTAGAGCTTCTCCTTGGTGGCGCCGATCGGGATGGCGTGGGTGTTGGCATAGGCGATCGAGTCCTCCCGCGTGAACCCCCAGTTGCGCACCGGAGCGACGAGCTCGAGGTCGGGGGCCAGCGCCATGGCAGCGACCTCGAAGCGCACCTGGTCGTTGCCCTTGCCGGTGCAGCCGTGCGCCAGCCCGTCGGCGCCGTAGCGGCGGGCGAGCCGGACCTGGTGCTCGACGATCAGCGGTCGCGACAGCGCCGAGACGAGCGGGTACTTCTGTTCGTAGAGGGCGTTGGCCCGGATCACGGGGCGGAGGAAGTCCCGGGCGAACTCCTCGCGCAGGTCGAGCTCCTCGTAGGCGATCGCGCCGGCACCGAGTGCCTTCTCACGATTGCCGTCGAGGGTGCCCTCCTGGCCGATGTCGGCGGAGAGGCACACGACCTCGACGCCGAGGTTCTCGATCATCCAGCGGACGGCCACGGAGGTGTCGAGACCTCCGGAGTAGGCGAGCACGACTCGATGTGCCATGGCGGGGCTCCAGTTCTCGGTGATTCGGATCGAGCGACGGGTCGGATCAGGGATCGGACGGCGGGGTCGGGTGGTCAGGTGGTCGGGTGTTCGCGTGTTCGGGTGCTGCTGCGGCGACGAGGTCAGTCGAGACCGGCGAGGTCCTGGAGACGCCCGGCCACCGAAGCGCCGGCCGCCTCGGTCGAGATCAGCAGCAGTGTGTCATCCCCGGCGATCGTGCCGAGCACGTCGGCGATGCCGGACCGGTCGATCGCGGAGCCGACGACGTGTGCCGAGCCGGGCGGTGTGCGCACCACGACCAGGTCTCCGGAGCGGGCGATGTCGACGACCCAGTCCCCCAGCACACGTCGCAGGTGGTCCTCGGGGGCCACCTGCTCGCTGGGGAGCTCCGGTACGGCGTACGCGGTCTCGCCACCGGGGATGCGGACCTTGATGGCGCCGAGCTCCTCGAGGTCACGGCTGACCGTCGAGACGTTCACGTCCGTGCCGTCCTCGCTGAGCAGCTCCGCCAGGTGCGCCTGGTTGGTGACGCGATGCTCCTCGAGGAGCCGAGCGATGCGGTGCTGGCGCTGGGTCTTGTTCGACCGGGGGCTCATCGACGGTGCCCCGCGGTCACAGGGGGTGCGCCCTGGGCCGGGCCGAGCAGCCAGGCGAGGAGCCCGCGTGCGGTGTGCATCCGGTTCGCCGCCTGGGCCCACACCCGGCTGGCGGGTCCGTCGAGGACCTCATCCGTCACCTCGTCGCCGCGGTGCGCCGGCAGGCAGTGCAGGAAGACCGCATCGGGGCGGGCAGCGGCCATGACCGCTGCGTCGACACGCCACGCGGCGAACGCCTCGGTGCGCGTGAGCCGCTCGGCCTCCTGACCCATCGAGTACCACGCGTCGGTGTAGACGGCATGTGCGTCGCGCACCGCCGCGATCGGATCCTCGACCAGGTGCGGATCGCACCCAGCAGCGCGCATGCGATCCAGGTCTGCTCGCTCGAACCCGTAGTCCGGCGGGTTGGACACCCGGAACTCGACGCCGGCGAGACCGCAGGCCATCCCGAGGGACCGAGCGACGTTGTTGGCATCGCCGACGTAGGCGACCACGAGCCCGTCGAGCTGACCGAACTCGCTGCGCAGCGTCAGGAGATCGGCGAGCGCCTGGACGGGGTGGCCCTCGTCGGAGAGCAGGTTGATCACCGGGACCGTCGCTGCGGCTGCGAGCCGTTCGATCTTGTGGTGCTCGAAGACCCGGGCACCGATGACCGCGGAGTACTCCGAGAGCAGTCGGCCGAGGTCCTCGGCGCGCTCGCGCGTGTCGATCCCGACCTCCTCGTTTCGCAGGGTGACGGGATGACCGCCGAGCTGCACGACCGCCATCTCGACCGACGTGCGGGTACGTGCGGACGGCTTCTCGAACAGCAGCGCTGCACCGCGACCGGCGAGCACGGGGGAGAGGTCCCCGGCCACGGAGAGGTCGAGGACCTCGCTCAGCTCGTCAGCGCTCAGATCGTCGATCTCGAGCAGGTGCCTCATGGACGGTCCCCCTGATCGTCGGGCGCGGCGAGGGTGGCCGATGCAAGCACCTCGCCGATGGCAGCGACGCCGTGATCGACCTCGGGTTCACGGATGAGCAGACTCGGCGCGAGGCGCAGCGCTGTCGGGGTCACCGCGTTGACGACCACACCCCGTTCCAACAGCGCAGCCGCTGCGGAGCGAGCCGGCTCCGGGCCCAGGCGGTCCGGGTCGAGCTCGATGCCCAGGAGCAGGCCCCAGCCGCGCACCTCGACGACCCCGTCGAGCAGCTCGAGACCGGCACGGAACCGCGCCCCCGCTGCGTTGGCGAGCGCCGGGACGTTCTCGGCGCGCATCACCTCGAGCACTGCTCGGGCCGCTGCGGCCGCGAGGGGCTGACCACCGAAGGTCGTACCGTGGTCGCCGGGTTCGAACACTGCGGCGATCTCGGCGCGCGCCCAGCACGCGCCGATCGGCATGCCGTTGCCGAGCGCTTTGGCGATGGTGACGACATCGGGCCTCACGTCGAGGCGTTGGTGGGCGAACCACTCGCCGCACCGGCCCAGGCCGGTCTGCACCTCGTCCACCATGAACAGGATGCCCCGCTCGTCGCAGAGCCGACGCACCGTCGTGAAGTACTCCGCTGTCGCCGGGTTCACGCCGCCCTCGCCCTGCACCGTCTCGAGCAGGACCGCGCCGACGGTGTCGTCGAGCGCGGCCCTCGAGCGCGGCGGTATCGGCCCAGGCAACGTGGCGGAACCCCTCGGGGAGCGGCTGGAACGCCTCGTGCTTGGCGGGTTGTCCGGTTGCGTGCAGCGTGGCCAGCGTGCGGCCGTGGAAGCTGCCGAAGGCGCTGACGACCACGTGGCGTCCGCGGCCGCCGAACCTCCGGGCGAGCTTGATGGCCGCCTCGTTGGCCTCGGCCCCGGAGTTGCAGAAGAACACCTGCCCGCCGCCGCCGAGGAGCTCGTCGAGTTGCTGCGCGAGCGGGCCGTTGTGCTCGGTGCCGAAGAGGTTCGACACGTGCAGCAGGCGGGTCGCCTGGTGACCGATCGCTGCAGCGATCGTCGGATGGCTGTGGCCCAGCGAGGTCACCGCGAGGCCCGAGAGCAGGTCGAGGTAGCGGCGGCCCTCACGGTCCCAGAGCCAGGAGCCCTCTCCGGCGACGAACTCCACGGTCGGTGGGCCGTAGTTGGGCATGATCGGACACCGGTCGTCGGCGCCGTGCGATCCCATGGCCGCCGCATGGACGCTGGCGGCGCTCACGGCGCCACCACCATCGTGCCCACTCCAGCGGTGGTCAGCAGCTCGAGCAGCAGGACGTGGGGGATCCGCCCGTCGACGAGGTGCACCGACCCGACGCCGGACTCGATCGCGCGGATGCACCCGGCGACCTTGGGCACCATGCCGCCCGAGACCACACCGTCCTCGATGTGGGCCCGGGCCTCGTCGGTGGTCACCTCGGTGATCAGCGAGTCCGGGTCGTCCACGTCGGCGAGGAGCCCGGGAACGTCGGAGAGGAACATCAGCTTCTCGACCCCCAGCTCCTGAGCGATCGCGGTCGCGGCGTCGTCCGCGTTGATGTTGTAGGTCTGCCCGGCGGCGTCCACACCGATCGTGGCGATCACCGGGATGAGGTCCATCGCGAGGGTCCGGCGGATGAGCTCGGGATTGACCCGGGTGACGGAACCGACATAGCCGAGCTCGGGGTCGTGGGCGGCGGCCTCGAGCAGCATCGCGTCGGTGCCGGTCAGCCCGACGGCCACGGGCCCATGGGTGTTGAGCGCGGTGACGACGTCGGAGTTGACCTTGCCGATCAGCACCATCTGTGCGATCTCCAGAGTCTCGGCGTCGGTGACGCGCCGGCCGTCCACGAACGAGGTCTCCTTGCCGAGTCGCCGGAGCCACTCCCCGATCTGCGGCCCACCGCCGTGGACGACGACCGGGTGCATGCCGACGCGGTGCATCATCACCACGTCCTTCGCGAAGTCGTCGAAGAGCTCGGGGCTGGCCATGGCGTTCCCACCGAACTTCACCACGACCACCGCCCCGCGGAACTGCTCGATGTAGGGCAACGCCTGCAGGAGGACGTCGACGGCGACCTCGGGGTCGCGGTGCGGATCGACGACCGGGCTCACGGGTAGGTCCCCGCGATGCTCAACCCGGCGCTCTCGTCGAGACCGAGTGCGAGGTTCGCGCACTGCACCGCGGCGCCCGACGCACCCTTGCCCAGGTTGTCCAGGGCGCACAGCGCCAGGACCGTGCCGGAGCGCGGATCCACCCGGGCGGTCACGTGGGCTGCGTTCGAGCCGAGCGTCGCCTTGGTCGAGGGCGACCGTCCGTCGACGACGACGAACGGCTCCTCCGCGTACGCGGCACGGAGGGCGGCGATCACGTCGTCGCTGTCGAGCCCGTCACCCGTCGGGCGGCCGTAGCAGGTGGCGAGGATGCCGCGGTTCATGGGAACCAGGTGCGGCGTGAACAGCACCGGCGCGCCGAGGTTCATCTCCATCTCCGGGGTGTGACGGTGGTCGAGGAGGCCGTAGGCGACGACGTCGGAATCCACGGTGCAGAAGCTCGTGGCCGGCTTCGCCGGCCGCCCGGCGCCGGACACCCCCGAGACGGCATCGACGATGACGGTGTCGGTGGCGACGAGTCCAGCGGAGATCAGCGGCGCCATCGCGAGGGTTGCCGCGGTCGGGTAGCACCCCGGCGTCGCGATCGCAGTGGCGTCGCGCAGCTGGTCTCGGTGGATCTCGGGCAGGCCGTAGACGAACCGGGAGAGCAGATCGGGACGGGTGTGGGCGGCTCCGTACCACTGCTCGTAGTCCGCGGACGAGCGCAGACGGAAGTCCGCTCCGAGGTCGACCACCAGACGGACCCGCTCGAGCAACTCGGGGACGATCTCCTGGCTGGCGCCGTGCGGGAGCCCGAGGAACACGACGTCGACCCCGTCGAGCAGGGACGGGGACCAGCGAACGAAGTCCAGACCTGGGTAGGCCCCCGCCAGGCTCGGGTAGAGCGAGGCCACCGAGGCGCCCGCCTGCGTGTCCCCGGTGGCGAAGCGCACGCGGAACTCCGGATGCTGGGCACAGAGTCTCAACAACTCTGCTCCGGTGAACCCGGACGCTCCGATGATGCCGACCTCGACCATGGCGAGACCTTAGCGATCCAGCCAACAGTACGCAAGTTCATGCAGGCTTCTGCATGAACTTGCGTACTGTTGGCGTGCCCTGCCCGACGGCCGCTGCGTCAGGCCCGGAGCACCGCAGCGTGTCGTCGCTCGACCGCAGCGACCACGCGATCGCGCAGCTCGCCCACCTCGGCATCGGTGAGGGTCCGGTCGTCGGCCTGCAGGCGGAGCCGATACGCCAGGCTGCGCCGGGAGGACCCGAGTTGCTCGGAGCGGAACACGTCGAACAGCTCGAGGGCGACCAGCAGCTCACCAGCGGAGTCAGCGATGACCGCCCGGACCGCGTCGGCGGGCACGTCACCCGGGGTGACGAACGCCAGGTCGATGTCGGTGGAGGGGAAGCGCGAGACGGGACGCTCCAGCGGCACCGAGGCATCGAGCCCCAACAACGCGCCGAGGTCGTAGCGGACCCATCCGACGCGCTCGTCGATACCGAGGCGGTCGAGCACGACGGGATCGACCTCTCCCACCTCCCCGACGACGCTGCCGGCGATCACGGTCTCGGCGCTGCGACCGGGGTGGAGTCCGGCGACAGCGGCCGTGCGCAGCGCCAGGGCGCCGCGGCCGGCGACAGCGGCCAGCAGCTCGGCCAGCTGCACAGCGTCGGCGGCCTCCCTCCCGGCGAGCACCACGGCGAGGTGCTCCGACTCGCCGTCGAGCACACGGCCGGCGCGTTCCGAGGCGCCCACATCGGTGCGGACTCCCGCCCCGAGCTCGAACACGCGCCCGAGCTCGAAGAGCGCGACACCGGGGATCCGGTGGCGCTCGTTGTGTGCCACAGCCGCCAGGAGCCCCGGGAGCAGCGACGTCCGCAACACGGACTCCTCAGCAGCGAGCGGATTCGCGAGGGTCAGACCCCTGGCGGGCAGACCGCAGCGCTCGAGGTCTCCCGGAGCCAGGAACGGCATCGGCATCGCCTCGCTGACACCGGCCCCGACGAGCGCTCGACGCAGCGCACGGCGATCCTGTTGGGCGGGGGTGAGCTCGCCGGTGTGGGGCGAGGCGGGGACCGTCCGGGGGATCCGCTCATAGCCGTGGTGGCGGGCGATCTCCTCGATGACGTCGACCTCGATCGAGCTGTCCGGACGCCAGGTGGGCACGGCGACCCGGAAGGCACCAGCGTCCACCGGGGTCACCGCGTCTGCGCCGTCCTGCGCCTCACCCTCGACACGGGTGAACCCGATCGGCTGCAGCAGGCCGATCATCTCATCGCTGGACAGCTCGGTCCCCAGCAGTCCGTTGACCCGTTCGGGGCGGACCCGGACCGTCGGCGGATCGGGCAGCTCACCGGACCGGTCGACCGCTCCGGGGTCCAGGGTCGAGCCGCTGATCCGACCGAGCAGCTCGGCGACCCTCCGGGCCGCGCGGGGGGCGATGTCGGGGTCGACGCCGCGCTTGAAGCGCAGCGAGGCCTCGGAGTGCAGCCCGAGGCGACTCGACGTCGCAGCGATCGAGGCCGGGTCCCACCATGCGGCCTCGACGAGGACGTCGGCGGTGCGATCGGAGATCTCGGTCGCCGCCCCACCCATGACGCCGGCCACCCCGATCGCCTCGGAGTCGTCGGTTCGCGACGAGGTCATCCGGATGCGACCAGCTCGGCGCTTGCCCCGTCCAGCGTCTGCAACGACTCGCCGGCACCGGCGCGCCGTACACCCAGCACGCCGCCGTGGGCGGTTGCGAGGTCGTAGCCATGGTTCGGCTGGCCCAGCTCGAGCATCACGTAGTTCGACACGTCGACGACAGCGTTGATGGGCCGCATGCCACACGCGAGGAGGCGACGAGCCAGCCAGGTGGGCGACGGACCCAGGTCGACTCCCGAGACGATCCGCGCGTGGAAGCGTCCGCACAGCGACGTGTCGAGCAGCTCGACGTCGCAGCGTTCGGCAGCCGGGTCCCCGGTCTCCGCAACCTGCAGCGGTGGATCGATGAGGTCGACGCCCTGGTGAGCGGCGAGGTCCCGAGCCACGCCGAGCACGCTGAGCGTGTCGGGACGGTTCGGGAGCGCGTCGAACTCGTAGGCCACGTCGGGGCCGAGCTCGAGTGCTTCGGTGAGCGGGGTGCCCGGAGCGGCTGCGTCGCCGAGCAGCATGATCCCGCCGTGGTCGTCGCCGAGTTCCAGCTCGGTCGCCGAACACAGCATCCCGTTGCTCAGCTCGCCGCGCATGCGTCGCTTGGCGATCTGCATCCCGCCGGGAAGGACGGCGCCGATCGTCGCGAGGGGCACCAGGTCCCCCACAACCATGTTGTCCGCGCCGCAGCAGATCTGCAGGGCTTCACCGTCGCCGGCGTCGACGTCGACGAGTCGGATCCGGTCGGCGTCGGGGTGTGGGCGCACCGAGAGCACCTTCGCGACGACGACCCCGTCGAGACCCTCGCCGAGACGGACGACCGACTCGAGCTCCATGCCGAGGGCGGTCAGCTGGTTCGCGATCTGTTCATGAGAGCCCTCGATCGGGGCGAACTCGCGGAGCCAGGAGAGCAGGACCTTCATGGTGGGAGCCGTCGCAATCGATCAGGGCGGGACAGTCGGTGGGCGGGACAGTCGGTGGGCGGGACAGTCGGTGGGCGGGACAGTCGGTCAGAACTGGGCGAGGAACCGCAGGTCGTTGGTGACGAACTCGCGCAGGTCCCCGACACGGTGTCGGATCTTCGCGAGCCGGTCGATCCCGAAACCGAACGCGAACCCGGACCACTCCTCGGGGTCGAGCCCACCGTTGCGCAGCACGTTCGGATGCACCATCCCGCAGCCCCCGAGCTCGAGCCACGATCCGTCGTGGGCGGAGACGTCGAACTCGGCGGACGGTTCGGTGAACGGGAAGTACGACGGGCGGAGCCGACTCGTCATCTCTGCGCCGAAGTACGCCTTGGTGAACTCCTCGATCGTGCCGGCGAGGTCGCCCATGGTGATCCCGCGGTCGATGACCAGTCCCTCGATCTGGTGGAACACGGGCAGGTGGGTCGCGTCCGCGGTGTCGCGTCGGTACACCCGCCCGGGACACACGACGTAGATCGGCGGACCCGTCCCGTCGCGCACCGCACGCAGCATCGTGCGGATCTGCACCGGGGACGTGTGGGTCCGCAGAACGAGTTGCCCCTCGTCCACGCCCTCGAGGTCGGAGGTGTCGAGGTAGAGGGTGTCCCACAGCGAGCGCGCAGGGTGCGCCGGGGGAAGGTTGAGCGCCTCGAAGTTGAACCAGTCGGTCTCGACCTCGGGTCCGTCCGCGACGGTGAAGCCCATGCCGCAGAACACGTCCTCGAGACGCTCCCAGGTCTGGGTGACGATGTGGGCGTGACCGGGTCGGGCCCGGCCGAGGAACTCGGTCAGGTCCTGGCGCTCCCCTTCGAGACGCGCGCGGTGTTCGGACTCGGCGAGCTCGGCTCGACGTGCTGTCGAGGCCGACTCGATCGCTGCCCGGGTTCGGTTGATCGCCGCACCGACCTCACTGCGACGCGCCGGGTCGACGTCGCGCATCGCCGCCTTCAGCGACGAGAGAGCCGAGCGCTTGTTCAGGTGCAGCGACTCCACTTCGGCAAGGGTGTCGAGGGCGCCAGCGGCCGCGATCGCGGCGAGGGCCTCCGACTGGATCGCTGCCGCGCGGTCGACGGGGTCGCCGCCGGGGTGCTGGTCGGTCATGGCGCCTCGGTCCCTCCGGTGCCGCGGGTGCTTGGCCCGCCATCATGGCCCAGCCGGGGCCCCGCGCCGGAACCGGTTCCGGGGGCGGCACCCGCCACCGCGCGGCGCTGGCGCGAGGCGTCGAGCAACACGGCGGCTCCGGCGACCGCAGCGTTGAGCGATTCGACCTCGCCGTCGAGCGGCAGCGTGACCGACCGTGCGCAGCGGCCCAGCACCGCTGCGGGCAGCCCGTGTGCCTCGCCGCCGAGCACGAGCGCGAACGCGCCGCCGAGCGATGCCGCCTCGGGCGGGAGGCCGCCCCGGGGCAGGGTCGCCACGGCGTCGAGGTGATCGGCGGCGAGCAGATCGAACACCTCCCCCGGATCGAGCTCCGTCGCCACGGGCAGCCGGAACAGCGAGCCGGCGCTGGCGCGGACGGTCTTGGGGTTGAACACGTCGGCCGAGTTGGTGCTCAGCAGCGCCCCGACGCAGCCTGCGCCTTCGGCGACGCGCAGCAGCGTCCCGACGTTTCCCGGGTCGGCGAGCTCGACGAGCACGAGCAACGGTCGTGCGACGCGGACCGCGTCGGCGTCGTGCGCCGACGGCTCGGCCAGGGGCTTTCGGGCGACGGCGACGACCCCCCGGGAGGACCGCAGGTCGAGCACCGCGGACAACGCGTCGTCCTCGACCTCGACCACGTCGATGCCGGCGTCGAGCGCTCGGCGCACCTGGCCTTCGTCGCTCCGACCGGACTCGATGAGCGCCGTCGTCTCGACGTAGAGGGCCTCGAGCCCGACACCTGAGGCGAGGGCCTCACTGACGAGGACCGGACCGTCGATGAGGAAGGCACCCTCGTCGGAACGAACGCTGCGGCGCCTCGAGAGGCGCCGCAGCCGTCGGAGAGCGGGATTCGAGGGGCGCAGCGCGCTCAGGCGTCCGCCCCGGCCGGCTGTGCCGTCTCCACCGCGTCGCGGGCGGTCCCGACGAGCGCTGCGAACGCGGCGTCGTCGCGCACGGCGAGATCGGCGAGGGCCTTGCGGTCGACCTCGATGCCCGCGACCTTCAGCCCGTTGATGAAGCGGCTGTAGCTGATGCCGTGGGTACGACACGCAGCGTTGATCCGCTGGATCCACAGCTTGCGCATCTCGCCCTTGCGGGCGCGCCGGTCACGGAAGGCGTACTGCCCGGCGTGCATGACCGCTTCGTTGGCGGAACGGAACGAGCGGCTGCGGTTGCCGTAGTAGCCCTTGGCCTTGCCGAGCACGGCACGGCGGTTCTTCTTCGCGTGGACTCCACCCTTGACACGTGCCATCGGGGAGCTCCTTTCGTCGGTTCGTGGATCAGAGGCCGAGCTGGCGCTTGGCGCGGCGTGCGTCGCCCGGGGAGAGCTCGAAGTCGCCGGTCAGCGCACGCTTGCGCTTGGCTGCCTTCTTCCCGAGGATGTGGTTCAGGTTGGCCTTGCGGCGCGTGAGCTTGCCGCTGCCGGTCACCTTGTAGCGCTTCTTGGCGCCGGTGCGGGTCTTCATCTTGGGCATGGTGTGTCCGTCCTCGTGAGGGAGGCCGCCTGGGCGGCGACGGGGTGATCGCAGCGGCAGAGTCGCTCGTACGCCGCGGGTCGTGTGCTGTTCGGTCGGGTGCGATCAGTTGGTCGGTGCCGGGTCGACAGCTCCGCGGGCTCAGTCGGTGGCTGCGTCGGGCTCCGCTGCTTGCGGACCGTCGGCAGGTGTGGCCTCCGCAGCGGCCTCCTCGTCGACCCGGTCGGCATCGTCGCGTTCGCGCTTGGCCTTGGCGGCGGCGTCGGCCTGCGCCTTCTTGTCGGGTCCGAGCACCATGGTCATGTTGCGGCCGTCCTGTTTGGCCATGGCCTCGACACGCCCGACGTCGGCGACCTCGGCGGCCACCCGGTCGAGGATCCGCCGCCCCAGCTCGGGGTGTTGCATCTCTCGTCCACGGAACATGATCGTGAGCTTGACCTTGTGGCCCTCGCCGAGGAACTGGGCGACCTTGCGGGTCTTGGTGTCGAAGTCACCGACGCCGATCTTGGGGCGGTACTTCATCTCCTTGACCACGATGTTGGTCGCCTTCTTGCGGGACTCCTTGGCCCGCTGCTGCTCCTCGTACTTGAACTTCGTGAAGTTCATGACCTTGCAGACCGGAGGCTTGGCGTCCGGCGCCACCTCCACCAGGTCCAGGTCCAACGAACGTGCGATGTTCAGCGCATCCGGAAGGGCTTTGATGCCCAACTGCTGACCATCGGGGTCGATCAACCTGACTTCACGTGCTCGGATCCGGTCGTTGATCCTCGTCTCGGTTCCTGCTGTCGCAGCTATGACCCGTCACTCCTCAACATCACGTCCTTTCTCCAGGGATCGCATCCTACGCTTGGCGACCGACAGGTGCTCGCAGACGACGAAACGGCGGGCACCGGGGTGCCCGCCGACACCACACGCCGAAACGTGGGTTGGGTGTGATCCCGGCGCACCTCGGCCGCCGGACCGAGGTCCGTCAGCATCGTGGCCGGGAGGGGCGGGCGCCCACTTCCTCGGTTGTGGCAGGTACTGTACCCGCCGACCGCCATCGGACCAGCATCGCCGGGAGACCTCCTTGAGCTCGTTGTGGACACCAGACGGAGAACGGCCGGTGGGCCGACCCGCACCGAGTGGACCGGAGCCGGCGCCCCCGGCGGGGCCCGAGACCTCGGGCGGTGACCCGACGGCCCCGTTGCGGGCGGCTGCGGAGGCGATCGGCGTCGACCTCGATGCGCTCTCGGCCGACGAGCGCGAGCAGCTCGCGGCCGAGCTCGAGCAGATGATGGCCGCCCGTCGCGAGATCGCGAACACGCCGGCTGCGGAGATGATCAGCAACCACCTGATCCGCTTCCTCGACCTCGCCACCATCTATCTGGAGTCCGAGCCGCCGGCGTTCGCCGACGCGGCGACGGCCATCGAGGCCTTCCGGGCGGTGCTCGAGGGCGTGGGCGATCGCCTCGGCGAGAGCCAGCCGATGCTGACCGAGGCGCTCGGACAGGTGCAGATGATCTTCGTGCAGGTCAAGCAGGCACACGAGGGCGGCGCTCCAGCGGACTGAGTGCCCCGATCGCTCATGCTGCCCCCCCCCTGCTGACCCCGGCACGGCGCGGGGTCCGGCATGGCTCAGACGGGCGATACCTCGGCCGCCTCCCAGCGGCCTGAACGACCGGGCACGACGACGAACACGACGTCGACGCCCACCGGGATCGAGCGCGATCCGTCGGCGATCGCCGTGCAGTGGAATCCGGCCACGGCACCATCCGGCGCGGTCACCTCACCCAGTCCGCTGACGCTGTCGAACGACGTGACGACCCCTCGGTGAAGGCTCTGGGTGACCACTCGGCGCACCGCCCGCTCAGTGGACGATCTTCGACAGCGGGAGCTCGATGATGTCGCTCGCCCCCGCATCCTTGAGCGCCGGGATCAGGATGTTGATCTCGCGCTTGTTGACCACGGTCTCCACGGCGTAGCCGACGTCCCCGTAGAGCTCGTTGACGGTCGGCGTCTTCATCGCCGGCAGCACCGCGATCACCGCGTCGAGCTGCGCTGGCGCCACGTTGAGCTTCACCAGCACCTGCCCGCGGGCCTCCATCACGCCGGCGAGCAGCGTGTGGATCTGCTCCATCGCATGGCGCTTGTCGGGATCGGCATGGCTGGCGGGGTGGGCGACGAGCTCGGTGTAGCTGACCAGGATCTCGTCGATGATGCGCAACCCGGCGGCACGCAGCGCCGAGCCGGTCTCGGTGATCTCCACGATGCAGTCGACGATGTCGGGCACCTTGGCCTCGGTGGCGCCGTAGCTGAGGCGGATGTCCGCATCGACCCCGCGGCCCTCGAAGTAGCGCTGCGTCAGTGCCGGGTACTCCGTCGAGACCCGCACGCCGGCAGGAAGGTCCTCGGCGGTGGTGTACTCGGAGTCGTCCGGCACGGCGAGCACGACGCGGATCGGGCGGCTGGTCGCCTTGGAGTAGCGCAGCTCACCGAGGCTGACCACGTCCGAGCCGGTCTCCTCGATCCAGTCCCGCCCGGTGATCCCGAGATCGAACAGCCCGTCCGCGACGTAGGTCGGGATCTCCTGGGGCCGCAGTATGCGAACGCTCTCGATGCGCGGGTCGTCGATGCTGGCGGTGTAGGTGACCGAGGAGCCGCGCTGGACCCCCAGGTCCGCGGCATCGAAGAGTTCCATGGTCGCCTTCTCGAGCGACCCCTTGGGGAGCACCAGCTTGAGCACGGCGGCGACGCTAGCCCCCGTGGGGCGCTCGGACGGAACCGGGGCGCATGGCCTGACGTCGCCGTGGCGTCCGGGGTCGGATCCACACGGCGGCATAGCAGAACACCGCGCTTCACAGGCGGATGCCGATGTGGTTGACTACCAGCTCGCAGTCGCCCGCCACCGTCCGGTGGCGCTGGGGAGGGCGTGTCTTCAGGGGCTGAAGCACGTTGGCACAGACATTCTCCACCCGGACGACCAACGGGACCGAACCCGCTCAGCACGAGACCACCAGCACCGCGCCCGCTCAGAGTGAGCTCACCGAGGACGAACGACTGCGGGACTGGGTCCCGGAGCCGCTCGAGCCGTCACTCAGCGTCCACCACGTGGCGCCGGAATCCGACCTCGGCGACCGTGCCGAGCGGTTCGTGTACGACACCTACCGCGTCTCGGGCTTCTGCGCAGAGAGCCCGCGAGGGTGGGTGGAGGAGACCGACCCGTGGCGGGAGGGCTCGACCCTGCACGTCATCTGCGACGGGGACGAGGTGCTCGGCGTGCTGCGGACGATGGTCGGCGAGCTCCGCGACCTCCCCGCGAGTCAGTTCGAGCCAAGCATCCCGATGCGCCCCGGACGTCTGCTCGAGGGCGGCTCCCTCGCCGTGAAGGCCGACTACCGAGGCATGGGGATCGCGAACGAGCTCCATCGTCTGATGTTCCACATCGGCATCGAGGAGGGCGTCGAAGGGTGGTGCATGCTCATCGACGGTTGGATGGCCGACTTCCTTCGGCAGGTCTACGTGTTCCCCACCCACGTGTTCTCCGAGCGTCGCCAGTTCATGGGCGGCGAGATCGAGCCGATCGTGGTCTGGGTCGACGAGCTGCTCCGGGAGATGTCCGCGCGGCGCCCCGCTCTCTACCGTCACGCGATCCGGGACTTCACACCGGAGGAGATCGCCGCGTACGACCTGCCGATCGTCCTCGACTGAAACGACGACGAGGTCCGCCGGATCGGGTCGTCCCCTCGGTAGCGTCGAGTGGGCGTGGGACTCGAAACGGAGAACGTCGCAGCGGCCGGTTCGCCGGGGTGGATCGCAGACATACGGTCCCTCGGCGTCTTCGGCCGGGCATGGGCGATCGGCATCATCGCGTTCTCCGCGGCGCGGGCACTCATCGCGTGGCCGACGCTGGGCAACTACGGCGTGAACCCCTGGTGGTTCCTCGCGATCGACATCGTGACCGCACCTCCGTACGGCGTGGCGCAGGCGGTGACCGTCAAGATCCTCCGTGATCGCAGCCGCTCCACGACCAGCGCGCTCCCGTGGGCCCTCGTCGTTGCGGTGATGTTCTTCGCTCCCTATGCGTTCATCTTCGTCGCGTCACAGTTCGCCGACACCCCCCAGCCGATGCCGACGATCGCGTACGTCGGCGTCGGTCTGTGGATGGCGGTGTTCGGCGTCCTCGCGCTGCTCAGGATGCGTCGCCAGATCCGCGAGGGTCGCTCCGAGGTCACCCAGCGGCCCTGACACACCTGGGCGAAACGCTCAGCTCTGCATCGCGCACGCCGATGGAGACAGAGCAACCCCAGGACGTGGCATGGCGACGACATCAGATCCGCCGATCCCTGCACCGGAGCTGAGCCCCGCGCGCACGGACGCCCGGACCGTGTTGCACCGGTACCTCGTCGCCGCGGCCATCTGGTACGCGGTGTACCTGGTCGCGCCGCCCGCACTCGCAGGACCGTGGTACGTGATCGGCGGCATCGGCACGGCCACGATGGTCGCGCTCCGGGTCCGTCAGCTGTCCGAGCCCGTGCGCGGCGTGGCGCGCCTGATGCTCTTCGCCGGCGTGTCGGCCGTCCTCGGCGCGGTGGTCCGTGGCATCGAGTCGCTCTCGACAGGCGTCGACTACCCCTTCCCCTCGGTCGCGGACGCCTTCATCCTCACCTCGTACGGGCTGCTGATCGCCGCCGTCAGCCTGATGGTCCGTCGACGCGTCCCGCACATCACCATCGATCCGGTCCTCGATGCGCTCGTGGGCGGAATCGCCATCGGCGTGCTGCAGTGGACACTCGTCGTGCTGCCCTACGTCGAGCCGGCATCTCCCACCCCCGCCACGCTGGTGCTGAACCTCGCCTACTCGAGCGGCTCGCTGCTGCTCGTCACGATCGCCGTGTTCGCGCTGGTCGCCGGTGGCCAGCGCTCGCCGGCGAATCGGATCCTGGCCGCAGCGCTCCTCACGATCACGGCGGTCGACCTGTCGACGACCTTGGTCATCGCCGGTGTGGTACCCGAGGAGCTCCGGACCCTGCTGGCCCATTGGCGCTCGTGCTGGGGACCGCCGGTGTGCTGCACCCGTCGGTCGTGCTGCACACGAGCCGACCCTCGGACCCGACCCAGCTGCGCGTCCTGACCCGGAAGCGGATCGCAGTGCTCGGGTTGGCGCTGCTTGCGTCGCCGACGCTGCTGCTCGCGCTGATCCTCGCCGGGGCGTGGGACCGCACCACGCTCCCGGCAGCGGCAGCGCTCGCGCTCGCGCCGCTCGTCGTCATCCGGTTGGGACGGCTGGTACGCCAGAACGAGGAGCGTGCTGCGCTGGAAGCCAGTCTCCGCAGCGTCGGCGAGCGACTGGTGGGGGCCGAGACCGAGGACGACGTGGCGCGGATCATCACCGTCGGCGCCCAGCGCGTGCTCGGGACGCACCTGCTCGACGGCGGCCTGGTCCTCGACCCGCTCGACGAGCGGACCGGGGCGAGCGGTGGCGTGCTCGCCGGCCTCTCCGCCACGATGGATCGTCTGGGGACCAAGGACCTCGAGACCGGCCAGCTTCTCGAGCTGCACGGGTCCGTTGCGAGCGAGCGCCGCAGCAGCGCCGGGCTCGTCGTGGTGCGGGGTCACCTGCGCGCCGCACTGGCCCTGTCCACCGACCAGCCGCTCGGCGACGACGCCACCGACGCGGTGGTGGCACTGTGTCGCGAGGCCGCGATCGCGCTCCGCGCCGTCGACCAGACCGAACAGACCGTGCGCCAGCGCAGCGAGGCACGCTTCGGCGCACTGATCGACAACTCCTCGGACATCGTGGCGGTGCTCGGTGACGACCTTCGCCTCGTCTACGTCTCCCCCGTCGTGCACCGGCTGCTCGGCTACCCCGAGATGGACTTCTCCGCCGTCGACGTGGGTGAGCTGATCCACCCCAGCGACCTCGCGGCCGCCGAGGCGATGCTCGCCGACATCCGCCTCGGCGTACGCGAATCGGTGGAGCTCCGCCTGCGACACGTCGCTGGCACCTACCACTGGTTCGAGGTCGTGGGTGCCGACCTGAGCGACGACGCCAACATCGGCGGCATCGTGTTGAACCTGCGCGAGATCGGTGACCGCAAGCGCGCCGAGGAGCGCCTGGTGCTCTCGGAGGCCCGCTTCAAGGCGCTCGTCCAGCACAGCACCGACATGGTCATCGTGACCGAGGCCGAAGGCGACATCCGCTACGCGAGCCCTCGGTCCGCGACGTGCTCGACGTCGGACCCGACGACAGCTGCTCGGGCGGACCCTGCCCCACGTGCTTCGCCGCGACAGCGACGGTCGACTGGGACCGCTAGTTCGCCGCGAGTCCACGTCCGCGGCGGTGGGCACGCCCGAGCTGGTGGAGTTCACGTTCCGCAACGAGCACGACGACTGGCGCAGCATCGAGACCTCCATCACCGACCTGCGCAGCGAGCCGGCGGTCGGTGGCTTCGTCCTCAACGCCCGCGACGTGACCGAGCGCCGCAGCATGGAGCAGCGGCTCCGCTACCAGGCGACCCACGACGAGCTGACCGGCCTCGCGAACCGGGTCCACATCCTCGACGACCTCGCCGGAATGCTCGGGCGCAACAGTGGAGCCACGACGGTCGCGGCGATCGTGATCGGCCTCGACGACTTCAAGGACGTCAACGACTCGCTCGGCCATGCCTTCGGGGACCTGCTGCTCAGCGCGGTCGCGGGCCGGATCACCTCGATCCTGGGCTTCGGCGACGTCGCGGCACGCGTCGGCGGGGACCAGTTCACCGTGGTCCTCGAGCGCTCGCGCGGGGAGAACCAGATCGCCGAGCTCGCCGAGCAGATCCTCTCGGCGATCGCCCAGCCCTACGAGATCGAGGGCCGCGAGATCACGATCACCGGGTCCGCCGGCCTGGTGTTCGATCACGACCGGACCAACAGCGCCGACATCCTGCTGCGCAACGGCGACATCGCGATGTACCGGGCCAAGGCGCTGGGCAAGCGCCGCAGCGTGGCCTTCGAGACGAAGATGCACGAGGCGTCCTTCGACCGCCTCGAGCTGCGAGCGGACCTGGCGCGGGCGGTCGAGGCCGGCCAGCTCGTCGCGCACTACCAGCCGGTCGTGGACATCCAGACCGGACGGATCACCGGCGCAGAGGCGTTGATCCGGTGGGAGCATCCCCAGCGTGGGTTGCTCGGTCCGGGAATGTTCATCCCGCTCGCCGAGGAGTCGGGGCTGATCAACCCCATCGGCGAATGGATCCTCCGTCGAGCATGTGCCGACCTGGCGGAGTGGCGCCGGGATTTCGACGCGCCGGCGGACGAGTTGACGATGTCGGTGAACCTCGCCGTGCAGCAGCTCCACGACGAGCGGATCATCGACTCGGTGCGCCAGGCGGTGCAGACCGCCGGGGTTCCGGCGGACCGGTTGGTGCTCGAGGTGACCGAGTCCACGCTGATCACCGACACCGAGCGCACGCGGTCGACGATGCGAGAGCTCCGACGGCTCGGCGCGCGGCTCGCCGTGGACGACTTCGGCACCGGATACTCGTCCCTCGGCTACATCCAGCAGTTCGAGTTCGACGTGCTGAAGATCGACAAGAGCTTCGTCGACCACCTCGACGCAGACACCAACCAGCGCATCGTCACCGCCGTGCTGGACCTCGCCCACCAGCTCGAGGTGCGCACCGTCGCCGAGGGCATCGAGACCGAGCCGCAGGCCGAGGTGCTCCGTCGACTCGGCTGCCACTACGGACAGGGCTACCTGTACTCGCGCCCGGTGCCGGTCGCGGAGTTCCGCAGCCTGCTCGCTCAACCGTCCTGGGAGCTCGGCGACACCAGCGTGCACTGAGCCGGGACGGTGCTGTCGGCGTCGATCGAGCTGTGGAGACCGCCTCGTCGTGAGCCAGGCTGGGGCTCGTGCACCCACCGGATCGGCCACATGTCGTGGAGGACCCCGACGACCCGCTGCTCGACGACTACCGCCACCTGACCGATGCCGCCGCTCGGCGGACCAGCCACTCGGACGCACCGGACGGGATCGTGATCGTCGAGGGCGCGCTCGCACTCGAGCAGCTCGTCGACTCACGACTCGAGATCCGCTCGGTCCTCTGCAGCCCGGCGCGGGCCGAACGCCACAGCGAGCTGCTGGAGCGTGTGCCGGGCCCGGTCTTCCTGGCGGATCGCGCGGTGCTGGAGGGCGTCACGGGATTCGACGTGCACCGCGGGCTCCTGGCCAGCGCGCGCCGCCCCTCCCCGGTCGACCCGGCCATGCTGCTCGCGCCGGCACGCCGGCTCGTGCTCGCGGTCGGCGTCAACGACAACGAGAACATCGGTTCGCTCGTCCGAGCCGCCGTCGCGCTCGGGGTCGACGGCGTCCTGCTCGACGCCACCAGCGCAGACCCGCTGTACCGCCGCAGCGTGCGCGTCTCGCTCGGCTGGTCGCTCCGACTCCCCCACGCCCGGGTCACCACCGCGCTGGACGGGCTGGAGTCGGCGCACCGAGCCGGGTTCGCGAGCGTGGCGTTGACCCCACGCAACGAGGCGACCCGATCGGACCAGGCCGCCGCTGCCGGCGCGCTGGACGACCCCGTGCTGCTCGTGGTCGGAGCGGAGGGCCCGGGCCTGAGCGACCAGGTGCTCGCCGCAGCCTCACACCGCGTTCGGATCCCGATGGCGCCCGGCGTGGACTCGCTGAACGTCGCGACGGCGTTCGCGGTGGTCGCCGCCTTCGCCGGCGCCCGACGCGGCTGGGCATGAGTTCCGTGCGGACCCGTGCTCGACCCGCCGACCGCTCAGCGCCCGGTCCGCAGGGACTCGATCGCGGCGGCCATCTCGAGTGCGGTCTCGGCCGCCTCGGCCCCCTTGTTCTCGCCCGCCACGTCGTCCCCCCGGACCGAACGGACCAGCGCCTGGCGACGGGTCTCGGTGGTCAGCACCCCGAAGACGATCGGGACACCGGTGTCGAGCTGGGCCGCCATCACGCCCTGGGCGGTCGGGCCGGCCACGTACTCGAAGTGCGCGGTGTCCCCACGGATCACACAGCCGATCGTCACGACCGCCTCGTGGAGACCGGTCGCCGCCATGGCCTTCGCCGCGAGCGGCAGCTCGAACGCACCCGGCACCCAGAGCACCGTGATGTCCTCGGCCGCCACGCCGTGGGCGAGGAGCGTCTCCTGGCAGCCGTCGAGCAGCCGCCGGGTGATGGCGTCGTTCCAGCGGGCGCAGACGATGCCGATGCGTCGCCCCGCGCCGTCCACCCTCGCCACGGCGACCTCGTCGGGCGATCGGAAGTCACGCCCCATCAGTCGAGACCCTCGAGGAGATGCCCCATCCGCTCCCGCTTCGTGCGCAGGTAGGCGATGTTCTCGGGGTTCGGGACCGACTCGAGCGGGACCCGGCCGGTGATCTCGAGCCCGAACCCCTCGAGCCCCCCGTACTTCGAGGGGTTGTTGGTCATCAGGCGCATCGTGGTGATGCCGAGGTCGTTGAGCATCTGCGCGCCGATGCCGTACTCACGGCTGTCGACCGGCAGGCCCAGCTGAGTGTTGGCATCCACGGTGTCGGCCCCCTGCTCCTGGAGGCTGTAGGCACGGATCTTGTGGCCGAGGCCGATGCCGCGACCCTCATGGCCGCGCAGGTAGACCAGGACGCCGAGCCCCTCGCCGTCGATGGCCTCCATCGCAGCGTCGAGCTGCACACCGCAGTCGCAGCGCAGCGAGTGGAACACGTCACCGGTGAGGCACTCCGAGTGCACACGGACGAGCACGTCGTCCTCGCCCTGCACCGCACCGCGGACCATCGCGACGTGCTGCTGTCCGTCGAGCACGGACTCGTACACGTAGGACGTGAACTCACCCCACGGGGTGGGGATCCGCGCCTCGGCGACCCGGCGGATGAGCTTCTCGTGCTGGCGTCGGTACCGGATGAGCTGCGCGATCGTGACCATCAGCAGGCCGTGCTGCCGACAGAAGTCCACGAGCTCGGGAACTCGGGCCATGGTGCCGTCGTCGTTGACGATCTCGCAGAGCACGCCGGCGGGATCCATCCCGGCCAGCCGCGCCAGGTCCACTGCTGCCTCGGTGTGCCCGGCGCGCTTGAGCACACCCCCGTCGGCGTAGCGCAGCGGGAAGATGTGACCGGGACGGGCCAGGTCCGCCGGACGCGTCGCCGGGTCGATGAGGGCTCGGATGGTCGCTGACCGGTCCGAGGCGGAGATGCCCGTCGAGGTGCCGTGCACGTAGTCCACCGAGTAGGTGAACGCGGTGCGGTGCGATTCGGTGTTGTCGCGCACCATCAGCGGGATCTCGAGCTCGTCGAGCCGGTCGCCGGTCAGCGGGGCACAGATCACTCCCGAGGTGTGGCGCACGAAGAAGGCGATGTTCTCGGGCGTCGCGGCCTCGGCGGCCATGATGAGATCGCCCTCGTTCTCGCGGTCCTCGTCGTCGACGACGACGACGATCTCGCCGCGGGCCATGGCAGCGACTGCGTCCTCGATGGAGGCGAACACCGACCCGCCGCCTCCTTGCTCCTCGACCGGTTCACGACCCATCGACGTCTCCTCCTGCTCCGGATCGGCCGCCGGCGTCGGGCGTGGACCCCGACAGGTAGCCCTGCAGCAATCGTTCGGCGTACTTCGCCATCACGTCCACCTCGAGGTTGACACCGTCGCCCGGCCGGCGCCCACCGAGCGTGGTGACCTCGGCGGTGTGGGGGATCACGGCGACGCTGAAGCGGTCATCGAGGGCGTCGACGACGGTCAGCGACACACCGTCGACCGTGATGGACCCCTTCTCGACGACGTAGCGGTCCAGGCCGTCCGGCAGCTCGACGACCAGGTCGGGGGCCGGGGACACCACGGTGCCGACGGCGTCGACGTGTCCCTGCACGAGGTGCCCGCCCAGTCGATCCTGGAGCCGAACCGGGCGCTCGAGGTTCACCGGATCACCCTCGGCCAACTCCCCGAGTGCGGTGCGGCGGAACGTCTCGTCGCTGACGTCGGCCTCCCACCAGTCCTCACCCCAGGCCACGACGGTCAGACAACACCCGTTGACGGCGATCGATGCACCCAGCTCCACGTCGTCGAGCACTGCACGCGCCGCCAGACGCAGCCGAGCCCCCTGGCGCGAGCGGACCGCACCGAGCTCCTCGACGATGCCGGTGAACACCTCAGCGCTCCTGCTCGTCGCGGGCAGCACACTCGGCCGACACCGGCTCCAGCTCGACGCGGAGGTCGTCGCCGATGCGCTCGACCGATGCGAACCTGCCTCGCCACAGCTGTTCGATGTCCCACGCGCCGGCCCCCTCGAAGAGGCCGTTCGCATCGTCACCCCCGAACAGGGCCGGAGCGACGTAGATGACGTACCGGTCGACCAGGCCCGCTCGGTGGAAGTCCCCCGCGACGCCGGCGCCGCCTTCGACGAGCAGCTGGACCACACCCGAGCCACCGAGATCGTCGAGCACCTCAGCGAGGTCCCCCGACATCTCCCGACAGGGTCGGACCCGCGCTGCGGCGTCGACCGTGCCGAGCACGATCCGCTCGGGATCCACCGCCCCGGAGCGCGGCAGGACCGGCGGCGCGTAGTCACGCACCGTCAGGGACGGGTCGTCGCGCCGCACCGTGCCGGCGCCGACCAGGATCGCGTCCGACTCCGCACGGAGGCGGTGCCCGTCGACGCGAGCCGGTGGCGAGGTGATCCACTGACTCGATCCGTTCGGTGCCGCGGTGCCGCCGTCGAGCGTTGCGGCGAGTTTCAGCACCACCCAGGGCCGGCCGGTCCGCCGATGCTTGAGGAAGGGCGCGAGCTGAGCGGTGACCTTCTCGGCCTGGACGCCGAGGGTGAGCTCGAGCCCCGCGTCGGCGAGCTCCGTGAGGCCCGAGCCCGACACCGGGTCGGGATCCTCGATGCCCACGACGACCCGGCGGATTCCGGCGTCGATGATCGCTGCGGTGCACGGACCGGTGCGGCCCCGGTGCGCACACGGCTCGAGCGTGACGTGCAGGGTGGCACCACGGGCGCGCTCCCCTGCGGCGCGCAGCGCCGCGACCTCGGCGTGGTCGCCGCCCGGCTCGAGGGTCGCCCCCTCGAACATCTCACCGTCGTCGGTGCGCACCACTGCGCCCACCCACGGGTTCGAGCCCGTGATGCAGCGCACACGCGACGCTGCAGCCATGGCGCGGGTCATGCACTCGCGGTCCACGGCATCGATCAGGGAGGACGTCATCGGGTCCAGCGTACGCCCGACCGGCCTGACGGTCGAATCTGAACCGGTCGTTGGCGTTGCGACCGGCCAGCTCCTGTCGCAGCAGGCCGCAGCGACGGGCGGCTCGTGGACCGCTGCTCAGTCCGCGGTGGTGAGGCGCACTGCGCCGACCGTCGGGGCCGACCCGCCGCCGAGGAGCCCCAGCGCTTCCGGAACGACGTCGAGCACCGCATCGATCATGTCGACGGCTCGATCAGGTGCTGCGGACAGGTTCAGGATCAGCGAGGCGCCACGCGTTCCGGCGGTGGCGCGGGAGAGCCGGCCCCGCGGACTTACGGTCCGCATGGCCTCGGCCATGCCGGGCGCCCCACGATCGAGGATCCGCTTGGTGGCCTCCGGGGTGAAGTCCCGCTGGCCGAATCCGGAACCCCCGGTCGTCACGATGAGCCCGTTGAACCCGTAGGCCATGTAGGAGAGGGCGTTGGAGATCTCCTCGACATCGTCGGGGACGACCCGCCCCTCGATCACGTCGTAGTCCGCATCGGTGAGCCGACCCAGGAGCGCGGCACCGCTCGAGTCCTCGCGGCTGCCGGCTGCGATGCTGTCCGACACCGTCAGGATCTTCGCCTGCAGAGGGCGTTGCTCGCTCATCTCGACTCCTCGGGGACGGTTGACCGACGTTCGGGCCCCACTGGTGATGGTACCCGTGGGCACGGAGCGCCGGGCACGCCGCCACCGACAGCGGTCACGGCCCGCTCCGTCGGTAGCGGAACAGCGCCATCCCGTCGGCGTCGCAGCGGTCCGGCATCAGGATCGCACCGCGCCCCCACGGCTCCCAGGGCTCACCCGGCGGCGGGATCGGTTCCAGTCCCGGTCGGATGGCTGCGAGGTGGTCGTCGACACCGATCGTCTCGTCACGGTCCAAGGTGCAGACGCTGAGGACCAGGACCCCACCTGGGCGGACCAGGTCCGACGCCGCGACGACGAGGTCGCGCTGCAGGGCTGCGAGACGCCCGACCGCGCCGGGGTCGAGGCGCCAGCGGGCATCGGCACGTCGCCGCAGCACGCCCAGCCCCGAACACGGGGCGTCGAGCAGGACACGGTCGCAGCTCGCCGGACGGAGCGGCGGCGCGGTGGCGTCCGCCACGAGTGCGAGCACGCCGGACGCACCGAGCCGGGTGGCGTTGTCAGCGATCAGGGACACCCGCCCCGCTCGCAGGTCGGACGCCACCACGGTGGCGCCCGCCGCAGCGAGACCCGTCGCCTTGCCGCCGGGAGCTGCACACAGGTCCGCGACGAGCTCACCGGGTCCGGCGTCCACCGCGTCCACGACCCACTGCGACGCACGGTCCTGCACGTAGCCGTCGGCCCGGGTCATGACCGGCGCCGGCTCGTTCATCGCCGCGAGCACCGCCCGGGCACGCACAGCTCCGTGGTCCCGGGTCAGCAGCTCGAGGATCCAGTCCGGGTAGGACAGCTCGGTGGCCGTGTCGGGGTAGCTGACCGGCGCGGTCGCAACCTTCCGCAGCACCGCGTTCACCAGGCCCCGGAACCGCTTCGGCGTCGCCTCGACCGTGGCGCTCACCGCAGCGTGGTCGGGAATGTCGTCGCGCAGGGCGAGCTGGTAGGCGCCGATCCGCAACGCCCGACGCGCCGCTGGCGGCGGCGGCGAGGTGAGGAACCGGTCGACCAGGTGGTCGAGTGAGCGGCGTCGCCGCACCGTTCCGTACACGAGGTCGGTGACCAGTGCGCGATCGCGGAGCTCGAGACCGCTGCGGTCGAGCTCCGGACCGAGCACGAGGTTCGCATAGGCGCGGTCGTCCTCGATACGAGCGAGCACGCCGAGCGCGACACGCCGAGCAGCGGCACCTGCGGTGCGCCCCGCAGCATCTGCGGGGTTCGACAGCTCACGACCCGGCGGGCTCATGTCCCGAGCTGCTCGCCGTCGGGACGGGCACCGTTCGCCCAGGCGTCCGCGGGCAGCGGCGCACGGCCCTCGGGCTGGACCTCGAGGAGCTCGAGCCAGCCGTCGACGAACGCCACACGGGTCCCGTCCACGATCGTCCCCGGTGCACACCCGGCAGGGGGACGGCGCTGCGGGTCGTCGTCGACAGCCGCCGCCGACACCTTGAGGCGTCGGCCGCGGAACGTGGTCCAGGCCCCACCGATGCGGACCACCCGGTGGGCCTGACGAGCTGGGCCGGCGAGATCGAGGCGACGGTCCGCGGCGGTGAGTTTGCCGGCGTAGGTGACGCCCTCGACCGCCTGCGGTTCAGGCACACCGAGCCCGCTGTCGAGCAGCTCGAGGAGCAGTTCGGTGCCGATGCGGACCAGTTCGCCGCCCAGCGCCTCTGCGGTCACGTCGTCATCGAGGGGAACGCTGGCGCGACGGTGCACCCCGCCGGTGTCGAGCCCCTCGGCGACGTCCATCACGCACACGCCCGTCTCGGCATCGCCGGCGAGGATCGCCCGCTCGACGGGCGCTGCGCCGCGCCAGCGTGGCAACAACGAGACGTGGAGGTTGACCATGGGCACCTCGGCGAGGACCGCCGGTCCGATGATCCGTCCGAACGCCACGACCACTCCCAGCTCAGCTCCGATCCCGACGACCTCGGCGGGGTCCTCCACCACGTCGACACCCAGTGCGAGCGCGGCGGCCTTCACGGGGCTGGGTGATCGGGCGCCGCCGCGTCCGCGCCGACGGTCGGGGCCGGAGACGACGCGGAGGATCTCGTGGCCGGCGTCATGGAGCGCCTGCAGCGGCGGGACGGCCAGCTGCGGCGTGCCCAGGTAGACGAGCTTCACCCGAGGCGGAAGAACGAGCGCTTGGGCGCCTCGTCGGACACGGGCGGCGCAGACGCCATCACCCGCTCGCGCAGCTCCCGCTTGGCCTCGCGACGCTGGTCGTCGTCGAGGTGCTCGAGCAGCAGCACTCCGTCGAGGTGATCGAGCTCGTGCTGGATCAGGCGGCTGAACAGCTCGTCGGCCTCGAAGGACACCTCGTTGCCGTCGAGGTCGATCCCGGTGACGTGCACCCGCGCCGGGCGGACGATCTCGAAGGCCATGCCGGGCACCGACAGACACCCTTCGAGGTACTCCCACTCGCCGTCGGACTCCGTGACGACCGGGTTGATGAGCACCTGTCCGCCGTCGCCGGCACCCAGGTCGTAGACGAAGAACCGCTTCTGGACGCCCACCTGGGGTGCGGCGAGCCCGAGACCCGGGGCGTCGTACATGGTGGTGAGCATGTCCTCGGAGAGGCGTACCAGCCGCTCGTCGATGTCGGCGACCTCCTCGGCGCGCTGGCGCAGCACGGGATCGCCAACGACTCGGATGGCGTAGGGGGAGGCCATGGGTCCCACGATACCGTGGAGCTCGTGACGAGCTCGGCCAGCGGACCGGACCCTGCGGCCTCGCCCGCCCCCCACTACTTCAGCGCCGACCCGAGCGTGCGATCCCGCCCGACGACGGTCCGCCTCGAGCTGCCGGATCGAACCGTCGAGCTCACGACCGACCGCGGCGTGTTCTCCGCCGACCGGATCGACCCGGGCACCGCGCTGCTGCTCGGCGAGCTGGCGCCGCCGGACGCCGACGGCCCCCACCAGCGCACCGCTCCCCCGGACGTGGTGGTCGACCTCGGCTGCGGCTCGGGCGCGATCGCCTGTGTCCAGGCGCTGCGCCACCCCGACAGCCGGGTCCTGGCGGTCGACGTGAACCGGCGGGCACGCGAGCTGTGCGCTGCCAACGCCGCGGCGCTCGGCGCTCGCGTCGAGGTCCTCGCACCCGAGGACGTCCCGACGGACCTCCGCGTCGACCACCTGGTGTCCAACCCGCCGATCCGGATCGGCAAGCCCGCCGTGCACTCCCTCCTCGATGAATGGCTCCACCGACTCGGCCCGGAGGGGGTCGCCCACCTGGTCGTGGCGAGACACCTCGGCGCGGACTCACTCGCCGCATGGATGCGCTCCCTCGGCTTCACCGTGACCCGCCTGCGATCGCGCACCGGCTACCGGATCCTCGAGGTCCGGCCGCCGAGGGGCTGAGCCCTCAGCCGATCCGGGCGGGGTCGACGCGGAGTCGGAGCCGGCCCGGTGGGCGCCGCACCGCTGCGAGCGCATCGAGCAGCGCAGCCCGATCGCGTGAGCGCAGGATCCAGCGGCCGTCGTCGGGTCCGAGGACGTCCACACCGTCGGGGCGACCCAGCGCGGCGGTGAAGGCCGGAGCGGCGTCGCCCCCGACCACGGCGATGGTCGCGGCCGGCGGGAACGCCAACGCCGTGCGGCGCCGGTGTTCGGCCTCGGCGACCGGTCGGGCCGACGCCCCCACCACGGCGCGAACGACCTCGTGATCGGGCAGGCGCGTCTGCACCAGCACCCGCCCGCCGCGCGATCGGCCGCCGACCAACCGCGTCGCCAGCACGAGCAGCGCCAGGCACTCCTCGGCGGCGCGGTAGCGCGGCGCCAGCAGCTCCTGGTCCAGGTCCAGCACGACGACCAGGTCGGCACGGTCGCTGCGGTGCAGCACCGCCTCGGTACCGACGACCACCGACGCCGGACCGGGCGCGTCCCCGGCGCTGTCCGCGCCCGTCACCGCCGCGACAGGTCGGCGCACCAACGCCTCGAGCTCCTCGCGGGCCCGCGCCACCCCCACGCGCAACAACGACAGCGCGCCGGATCCGCAGTCGGCACAGACCCCGGGACGGACCGCCTCGCAACGCCCGCACCGGAGCGTGGCGTCCTCGGTCAGCACCAGCGCCGCACCGCACCGGTCGCACTCGGCGAGCGATCCACAGCTCCGACAGGCGAGCAGGCGCGCCCGGCCGGTGCGGTTCAGCACGCACACGACCCGACCGCCCTCCGCGGCGACCGAGCGGATCGCCTCGACCGCCCGGGACGAGTACAGACCGGATCGACCCGTGTCCTCGCCGCGCCGGTCGACCACGGTCACCGGAGCCCAGCCCGAGCGCTGCTCGGCACGCGACGCCCCGACCGCCGCGACCGGCGGTCCGTCCGCTGCGGCGACGGAACCGGGAACCGGGGTGCCGCCAAGGGCGAGCGCCTCCAGCGTCGGACAGGGCGACACCAACAGACAGGGCACGCCCGCCCGCGCCGCTCGTTCGACCGCCACCTCGCGGGCGTGCCAGGTCGGGGAGGACTCGCTCTGGAGCCGCTCGTCGTGCTCGTCCGCGACGACGATCGCAGCCAGCTCGGGAGCGGGGGCGAACACCGCGGCGCGCCCACCAACCACGGTCGCCCCGGAGGCGGCGGCCGACCAGTCGTCGGGCCATGCTGCGACCGCCCCACCGCGTCGACGTAGCGCCGTCACGACACGCCGGCTCTCCTCGACCGACGGCGTGACGATGATGCACTGCCCGGTCGCGGCGGCCGCTGCGGCGACGTCGACCAGGTCCGTCGACGGCGAGACCTCGACGGCGTGCGCTCCGATGCCGCGTCCGAGCGCCTCGGCGACCAGCGCGCCCGTGGGCTCGTGTGCGGGGCCCTCCCGCGTGGGTCGCACCCGCACCGGCGGCAGCGTTCGCACGACCCGCTTGGGGGTCGCCAGGCGTGCGAACGTCGCCCGTCTACCGGCCCAACGCCAGCTCGCCCACGCGCAGAGCTCGAGGACCGCAGCGGGCGGACCGTGACCCACCACCGACGCGACCTCGGCGAGCTCGAGGTCGTCAGCGGTCTCGACGTCGAGTCCGACGATCCAGCCGCGGACCCGCCGGCCCGCGAGCGGCACGCGCACGACCGTGCCGATGGCCGGCGGGGTGGCGGCACGGGTCGGGCGCAGGAGGTAGTCGAAGGCGCGGTCGACCGCCGGCACGTCCACGAGCACCCGAACCGTGCGTGCGGGCTCGACGGCGGACGAGCTCGGTGCCGACACGGGATCGATCAGCGCGTCGCCCCTTCCCCTACCGCGTCCGCGTCGGCCGAAGTGGCCGTAGGCGGCGGTCTCGCGGAACACCGGCCGGCGCAGCTCGAGGTCGCGGACGATCGCGCCCGGGCGCAGGTCGAAGATGTCCTTCACCGCTGCGGTAATGCGTTCCGGGTCGACCGTGGCGGTACCGAACGTGTCGACGAGCACCGACACCGGGTGCGCCATGCCGATTGCGTAGGCGACCTGGACCTCGCAGCGGGTCGCTGCACCCGACGCCACCACGTTCTTCGCGACCCACCGGGCGGCGTAGGCGGCCGACCGGTCGACCTTGGAGGGGTCCTTGCCGGAGAACGCGCCGCCACCGTGACGGCCGGCTCCGCCGTAGGTGTCGACGATGATCTTGCGGCCGGTGAGGCCCGGCGTCGCCGACGGGGCCGCCGATGACGAACCGGCCGGTCGGGTTCACGAAGACCTCGTAGTCGTCGTCGGCGAACTGCTCGGGGATCACGGGCGCGATGACGTGCTCGATCATGTCCGGACGGATCTCGGTGTCTCGGTCGATGCCGTCGTTGTGCTGGGTCGAGATGAGCACCGTCTTCAGCGCGACCGGACGGCCGTCCTCGTACTCGAAGGTGACCTGGGTCTTGCCGTCGGGGCGCAGGTACGGGAACCGTCCCGGCCTTGCGGACCTCGGCGAGGCGCTCGGCCATGCGGTGGGCCAGGTGGATCGGCAGCGGCATGAGCACGTCGGTCTCGTCGCAGGCGTAGCCGAACATCATCCCCTGGTCGCCGGCGCCCTGCTTGTCGAGCTGGTCGTCCTCGCCGGCACTGCCGGAGCGCACCTCCTCGGAGTCGTCGACGCCCTGGGCGATGTCGGGCGACTGCTCGTCGATCGCGACCATGACGCCGCACGTGTGCCCGTCGTAGCCGAAGCTCTCGCGGTCGTAGCCGATGTCGCAGATGGTGCGGCGCACCGTCGTGGGGATGTCCACGTAGGCGTCGGTGGTGATCTCTCCTGCGACGATCGCCAACCCGGTGGTGACCATCGTCTCGCAGGCGACCCGGGCCTCGGGGTCCTGCGGCGAGGATCGCGTCGAGGATGGAGTCCGAGATCTGGTCGGCCATCTTGTCGGGATGACCCTCGGTCACCGATTCCGAGGTGAAGGTCCAACTGCTCATGTCTGCTCTCCTGGTGGTCGGTCTGGTGAAGGGCGCCGGGGCGCCGGGTCGTGGCGGGATCGGCGGTGCTCGACGACGGCGTCGAGCACCGCGTCGGCCCCAGCCGTCTTGTCCGTCAACGGGACGTGGTGTTCTGCGCCGTCGCCGGTGAGGATCATGACCTCGTTCGTGTCGTGCTCGAAACCGACACCGGGAGCGGACACGTCGTTGACGACCAGCAGGTCGACGCCCTTCTCGACCAGCTTTCGCCGCGCGTTGTCCGCCACGTCGGTGGTCTCCGCGGCGAAGCCGACGAGGGTCCGGTGCGCGATCGCCTCGGCGCCGAGTTCGGCGAGCACGTCGACGGTCGGGCGCAGCTCGACCGTCGGCACGCCGTCGCGCTTCTTGAGCTTGTGGGCGGCGGCCTCGACCGGCGTGAAGTCGGCGACCGCTGCGGCCATGACCACGACGTCGGCGAGTCGGCCGCGATGGCGATCGACGGCCTCGTGCATCTCGGCTGCGGTCTCGACCTCGGACACCTCGATGCCCCGCCGGTGCGATCAGGTCGACGGTGGTCACCAGCGTGACCTCGGCGCTCCGCGGCGGCTGCGGCCTCGGCGATGGCGTGTCCCTGCTTGCCCGAGGACCGGTTGCCGATGAAGCGCACCGCATCGATCGGTTCGCGGGTGCCCCCGGCGGTCACCAGGACGGAGAGCCCTGCGAGGCCGGAGCTGGCGTGTCCGTCGACCACGACCGGAGCGCCGAGCAGGCCGGCGACGACCTCGACGATCTCAGCCGGCTCGGCCAGTCGACCGGCGCCGACGTCGCCGCCGGCGAGGCGGCCCGACCGCGGTTCCACGACGTGCACACCCCGGCGAGGCGCAGGACCGCGAGGTTGTCCTGGACCGCCGGGTGCTCCCACATCTCGGTGTGCATCGCGGGACACACGAGCACCGGTGCCCGGGTCGCGATCAGGACGTTGGTGAGCAGGTCATGCGCATCACCGGTCGCGTAGGCCGACAGCAGGCGTGCGGTCGCCGGAGCCACCACGACCAGGTCTGCGCCCTGGCCGAGGGAGGTGTGGGGAATCGGGTCGGGTCCGTCCCACAGCGATCGAGCGACCGGTTCGGACGCCAGGGCGCTGAAGGTGACCTCACCGACGAACCGGGTCGCCCCGTCGGTCATCACCGGGACACGTGCGCGCCGGCGTCGACGAGCCGCCGGCAGACGTCGACGGCCTTGTAGGCGGCGATGCCCACCGCAGACACCGAGGACGATCCGTCCCGCCCCGAGCACGGCCATCGAGGAGCGATCAGGCGTCGTCGGCGTCTGGGGCGTCGGTCTCCTCGGCTGGCGCCGCCAGTGCCTCCGGGTCGACCTCGATGCCCTCGATCTTGTCCTGGTCGATCTCCTCGAAGGCGATCGACAGCGGCTTGCGGGCGGTCGAGGTGACCTGCGGTGGCACGACCTGACCGATGCCGTCGCCGAGCTGGCCGTAGTAGGTGTTGATCTGCCGGGCACGCTTGGACGGCAAGGGTCACGAGCGAGAACTTCGACCCGCACCGGTCGAGCAGCTCCTCGACCGGGGGGTGCATCATCGTGTCGACATCGTCGGGCATCTGCGGGGGACCTCGAAACCAACCGTCGGGCGCGGTGCACCGACGGGGAACCATGCTAGCAGCCGGGGTGTGCCCTACGGCAACGGCGTCCGACGACGTCATCCGCTGCGGTGGCGGTCGATGAGGAGGCGGACCCGAGCGCACGCCTCGTCGAGGTCGTCGTTCACGACGTGCACCACGCCGTCGAGCTCTGCAGCGGCGGCGACCTCCTCCTCGGCCTTGGCCAGGCGTTGGCGCACCCGCTCCTCGTCGTCGCCACGACCGCGCAACCTCGCCTCCTGCACCGCACGGTCCGGCGCGTCGACGAACACGAGGAGCGCATCGGGGTAGAGCGAGCGGATGTTGCGCGCTCCCTGCACGTCGATCTCGAACACGACGTCGGACCCGACCGGCGGTTCGGGCAGCGGGCTCCCCTGCAGGTAGTCGAGGAACTCCGTCCACTCGAGGAACCCGTCCGCCTCGTCGTGGCGTTCGAAGGTCTCGCGATCCACGAAGTGGTAGGCGTCGGCGGCTTCGCCGGGTCGCGGGTCGCGGGTCGTCCAGGACCGGCTGAGCCAGAGCCGGTCGTCGGTTCGCAGCAGCTCGGCGACCAGCGTGCCCTTGCCGACTCCACCGGGACCGGAGATCACCACGACCGACGTGCCATCCGCGAGCGGCGCTCCGGAGTCGTGGCACTCCGCTGCGAGCTGCGCTCATCCTCGTCCGGCTCCGGCGAAGGACCACTCACCGTGCGCACCCTCGCCGCGTCGAACGAACTCGATGGCCACGATGCGCGTTCGTCGGCATCGAGCGCCCCGAGCGTGCGCCGCCCCCCATCGAGCTCCGAGCTCGGCGAGCGGCTCCAGCACCCACGACCTTGCGGGCTCCCGGTAGCGCCTCGAGGACGAACAGCAACTTGACCGCAGCCGTCAGCTCGTCGCGTTCCGCGCGAGCGAGCACGGCAGCGACGCCGACACGGCCGTCGGCGAGCTCGTCGTGGAGCTGCCGGCGCGTCGACCGCGCCGCCTCCGCCCAGTCGAGCGCGACGCCGCGCTGCACTAGACGGCCGAGGCGATCGCCGCCGCCGCCGCTCGGGGGTCCTGCGCACCGGTCACCGCACGACCGACGACCAGGAGGTCGCCGCCCTGCGCGACCGCCTCCTGGGGGGTCGCGGAACGAGCCTGGTCGTGTTGGTCGCCGCCGCCGAGTCGGATGCCGGGAACCACGCGGAACAGCCGGGGGGCGAGCTCGCGTGCGGTCTGCAGGTCCTCCGCGGCGAGCACCAGACCGCCGCATCCGGCTTCGACGGCGAGGCGCACCCGGTTGGGCACGATGTGGGCGGTGCGGTGTCGTCGCTGGTCAGCACCGTGACCGCCAAGGGCGGTCGGTGCGGGCAGGCCGGCACGCTCGGCGCCCTCGTGGAGGCCCTCCACACCGGCGCGCAGCATGTCGACCCCACCCAGGGCGTGCAGTGTCAGGTACTCGACGCCCAGCGAGCCGAGCACGCGTGTCGAGCGCTGCACCGTCGTGGGGATGTCGAACAGCTTGAGGTCCAGGAAGACCTGGTAGCCGAGATCCCGGAGCGCACCGACGGCGTCGGGACCGTTCGCGCTGAAGAGCTCCAGGCCGACCTTGGCCACCCCGAACCAGGGTCGCAGCATCGCAGCCCACCGGTGCGCAGCCACGAGGTCGTCGACGTCCAGCGCGAGCGCCAAGCGGCGGCGGACCTCGTCGGGGGCGCCGAGCGGCCCCGCTCCGTCTCCGGGCTCGGCGTCTCGGTCGATCTCAGACATGGGTCCCCTGTTCGGTCGAGCCGGTGCTCACGGTGTGTCGGCGGTCGATCATCGCAGCGCACCGGTCAGCGAAGCCACCTCGTCGACTCCGTGGGCGTCGCACCAGCCATTTTCCAGCTCGTCGAGCACCTGCAGCCGTGGAGCGGGGATCGGCGAAGGTCGCCGTGCCGACCTGCACCGCGCTCGGCCCCGGCGAGCAGCAGCTCCACGGCGTCGACCGCCGTGGCCACGCCGCCGACCCCCACGATCGGGCAGATCCGGGTGCGCGGCATGCACGTCGTGCACGGCCCGCACCGCGACCGGGTGGATGGCCGGCCCCGACAGCCCGCCGCCCCGGCCGCCCAGCACCGGGCCGCCGCTGTCTCGGCGTCGATCACCATGCCCATCACGGTGTTGACCAGGGTGACCGCCTCGGCGCCCGGCCGACGCGGCCACACCGGCGATCTCGACGAGCCGGTCGGTGTTGGGGCTGAGCTTCGCCCACCGCGGCCGACCCACGGCCTCGGTGGCGCTCAGCACCGCGGCGGTGGCCTCGGGGTCGTGGGCGAACAGGTGCGAGCCGCCGTCCAGGTTCGGGCACGACAGGTTGACCTCGACCGCGACCACCTCGTCGCCGCAGCCTGCAAGTGCCTCGGCGGCACGGCGGTAGTCCTCGACCGAGCGGCCCCAGATGCTCGCCACGACCGTCGCCCCAGCGGCGACCAGCGCCGGGAGCTCCTGGTCGACCCACGCGGTGACCCCCGGCCCCTGCAGGCCCACGCTGTTGAGCATCCCTGCGGGCGTCGGCTGGACCCGGGGGGCGGGGTTGCCGGGCCACGGATCGGCGCCGAGCGACTTCACCACCACCGCACCCAGCCGGGAGAGGTCGAAGTACGCCGCGAGCTCGTCGCCGTGGCCGGCGGTTCCCGACGCGGTCATCACGGGAGCGGCGAGGCGCACCGATCCGACCCGGACCGACAGGTCCACCGCCGCGCCCGGTCGTCCGCGACGGCGCCTCACCGGGGCGCCTCCGGTTCCGACTCAGCCACGACCGGCACGGTGGTACTCCTGGAGGCTGCGCACCGACAGCTCGGTGGCGCGCCACTCGCCGATCCCCTTGGCCGCGGCGAGCGCCGCCGACGCCGTGGTCAGCAACGGAACGCGATGGGCCGCTGCAGCGCGACGCAGATGTGCGCCGTCCGAGCGTGGCCCCCGGCCGCGGGGGCTGTTGACGACCAGATCGATGCGCCCGTCGGAGATCATGGCCACGCCGTCAGAGCCGACCTGACCGTCGGTGGCTCCGGGTGGGGCGGACAGCTTCGCGACGACGTCGTCGACCTCGATCCCCTCGGCACCCAGGTGCGCCGCCGTGCCCGAGGTCGCGACGATCCGGAACCCGAGCTCGGCGAACACGTGGGCGGCCTTCGTGCCGACCGGCTTGTCGCGGTCCGCCAGCGAGAAGAACACCGTCCCCTCGGTGGGCATGCGGTCCCCGGCGGCGAGCTGGGACTTGGCGAACGCCATCCCGACCGACTCGTCGATGCCCATCACCTCGCCGGTGGAGCGCATCTCGGGGCCGAGGACCGCGTCGACCTCCGGGAACCGGTTGAACGGCAGGACCGCCTCCTTCACCGCGATGTGGTCGCCGTCGACCGCGGGGCACAGCAGACCCTCCTCCTCGAGCTCGGTGAGCGTCGCACCGCACATCACGCGTGCCGCGACCTTGACGAGGGGGACCCCGGTCGCCTTCGCGACGAACGGCACGGTGCGCGACGCCCGCGGGTTGGCTTCGATGACGAAGACCTGCGCCGCGCCGGGCTCGCCACCCGGTCGCTTGACCGCGAACTGGACGTTGATCAACCCGCGGACGTCGAGTGCCTCGGCGATGCGGCGGGTGTAGTCCTCGATCACGGCGACGTCTGGCGTCGTCGAGCCCGACCGGGGCGGGATCACACATGCCGAGTCGCCCGAGTGGACCCCGGCCTCCTCGACGTGTTCCATCACCCCACCGATCACGACCTCGCCGGTGTGGTCACGGATGGCGTCGACGTCGACCTCGATCGCGTCCTCGAGGAAGCGGTCGACCAGGACGGGGCGCTCGGCGGACAGCCCCCCCTCGCGACCCAACGAGCCGGTGGAGGTGATCGCCTCCCAGGCGCGGTGGAGGTCGTCGTCGTCGTAGACGATCTCCATGGCGCGACCGCCGAGCACGTAGCTCGGGCGGACCAGCGCCGGGTAGCCGATCCGGGCGGTGGTGGCGAGCGCCTCGTCGAGTGAGAGCACGGTCGCGCCGGCCGGCTGCGGGATCTCGAGGCGGGCGCACAGCGCGTTCCAGCGGTCGCGGTCCTCGGCCGCGTCGATCGACGCCGGGCGAGGTGCCCAGCACCAGGCCCTCGGGAAGTGCGTCCGCGAGCTTCAGCGGGGTCTGCCCGCCGAGCGAGACGATCACTCCGGCGAGAGACCCGCCGCCGTCCTCGGCGGATCGGCGCTCTGCATCGATGACGTTGAGCACCCCCTCGGTCGACAGCGGCTCGAAGTACAACCGGTCGGAGGTGTCGTAGTCGGTCGACACCGTCTCGGGGTTGCAGTTGACCATCACGGTCTCGTAGCCGGCGTCCGCGAGCGCGAAGCAGGCGTGCACGCAGCAGTAGTCGAACTCGATGCCCTGGCCGATCCGGTTCGGCCCGGAACCGAGGATGATCACCTTGGCGCGGTCCGACGAGGCCACCTCGCTCTCGTCCTCGTAGGTGCCGTAGTGGTACGGCGTCTCGGCGAAGAACTCGGCGCTGCAGGTGTCGACGGTCTTGTAGGTCACCTCGACCCCGGCCGCGAGTCGGGCGGCGCGGACCTCCTCGTCGCCCAGTCCCCACAGATGGCCGAGCTGTCCGTCACCGAACCCGAGACGCTTCGCTCGTCGCCAGGTGCGTCCGTCCATCGAAGCGAGTGCCTCGGCTCCGCTGCCGAGCGACTCCAGATGCTCGCGCTCCTCGACGACGAGCAGCATCTGGTCGAGGAACCACGGGTCGATTCGCGTCGCCTCGTAGACCTCGTCGATGCCGACGCCGCGCCGCAGCAGCGACTCGACCTCGAGGATCCGGTCCGGCGTCGCGATCGCGGCACGTGCCAGCAGCTCCGCGGTCGCGACGGCGTCGAACTCGGCCTCACCGGGATCGGCGTTCAGCCCGCCGCGTCCCTGCTCGAGGGACCGCAGCGCCTTCTGGAGCGATTCGGGGAACGTCCGTCCGATCGCCATCACCTCGCCGACCGCCTGCATCTGGGTGCCGAGCCGCGTGTCGGCGCCCGGGAGCTTCTCGAAGGCCCAGCGCGGGATTTTCGTCACGACGTAGTCGATGGTCGGCTCGAAGCTGGCCGGGGTCTTGCGGGTGATGTCGTTGGGGATCTCGTCGAGGGTGTAGCCCACGGCGAGCTTCGCTGCGATCTTGGCGATCGGGAAGCCCGTGGCCTTGCTCGCCAGCGCCGAGGACCGGCTGACGCGCGGGTTCATCTCGATGACGACCTGGCGGCCCGTCTCGGGCTCGACCGCGAACTGCACGTTGGATCCGCCGGTCTCGACCCCGACGCGGCGGATGCAGGCGATCGCGGAGTCACGCATCTGCTGGTACTCGACGTCGGTCAAGGTCTGCGCCGGGGCGACGGTGATCGAGTCGCCGGTGTGCACGCCCATCGGGTCGAGGTTCTCGATCGAGCAGATGATCACGACGTTGTCGGCCCGGTCGCGCATGACCTCGAGCTCGAACTCCTTCCAGCCGGCGATCGACTTCTCCACGAGGATCTCGCTGATCGGGCTCGAATCGAGGCCGTGCGCCGCCATGGTCTCGAACTCCTCGGGCGTCGAGGCGATCCCGGTGCCCTTGCCGCCGAGGATGTACGCCGGTCGGATCACCGCCGGGAGCCCGACCCGCTCGACGACGGCCCGGGCCTCGTCCAGCGTGTGCGCCGTGCCCGAGGGCGGCGCATCGAGGCCGATCTCGGCCATCGCATCCTTGAAGCGCTCGCGGTCCTCAGCGGTCGCGATCGCCTCGGCGTTCGCGCCGATCAGCTCCACGCCGTAGCGCTCGAGCACGCCCGTCTCGGCGAGCTCCATGGACAGGTTGAGCGCCGTCTGGCCACCCAGAGTCGGCAGGAGGGCGTCGGGGCGTTCCACGTCGATGATCCGCTCGAGCACGTCGGCGACGAGCGGTTCCACATAGGTCGCATCCGCGAAGTCCGGGTCGGTCATGATCGTCGCCGGGTTCGAGTTCGCCAGGATGACCCGGTAGCCCTCCTCGCGCAGCACGCGGCACGCCTGGGTGCCCGAGTAGTCGAACTCGCACGCTTGGCCGATCACGATCGGCCCGGACCCGATGATCAGGATCGATTCCAGGTCGTCACGACGGGGCATCAGTGGCTCCTCGGTTGGGGGCTGCACCAGGTTCGGTGCCGGGGGTCGGCCGGAGCGGGACGCCGGTGTGCGACGCTACGGGGGTGCGATTCGAGTTCGATCAACAGTGGCAGGCGAACCCCGACGAGGTCGTCGCGGTCTACCTCGACGAGGAGTTCTGGACGGGGCTGTCGGAGCTGTCCACGACCGCACCGCCCACGGTGCTGGACCTGACCCGCACCGGCGACCGGGCGGTGGTGCGTCTGCACTGGGTGCTGTCGGTCGAGCTGCCACGGGAGGCGGCACGTTTCATCGATCCCGATGACGTCGCCTGGACCGAGGTCACCACGTGGGAGCTCCAGAAGCGCTCTGCGACGGTCGAGTTCCTGCCGGACCAGGCCGCTGGGCTGCTGCGTGCGTCCGCCTCGGCGGCGGTGGAGCAGACCGCCGACGGGAGCCGCCGGGCGGTCACCGGCGACCTGCGGGTGCGCATCCCGCTGCTGGGCCACAAGGTGGAGCCGGCGATCGTCGACGGAGTCGGGGACCACCTCGAGGCCGAGGCGGCCGCGGTCGCAGCCCGGCTCGGCTGAACGCCTCGATCCGCTCACCGACGGTGCCGATCGATCAGGTCGGCGAATCGTTCGAAGAGGTAGCGGCTGTCGTGGGGTCCCGGGCCGGCCTCCGGGTGATGTTGCACCGCGAACGCTGCGACCTCGTCGCAGGCGAATCCTTCGATGGTGCCGTCGTTGAGGTTGCGGTGGGTGACGCGGACCCCGCTGACAGCATCGAGGTCGACGCAGTAGTTGTGGTTCTGGCTGGTGATCTCGACCTTGCCGGTGTCGAGGTCGCGCACCGGGTGGTTCCCGCCGTGGTGGCCGAAGGGCAGCTTGTAGGTGCTGGCGCCGAGCGCCGTGCCGAGGAGCTGGTGGCCCATGCAGATGCCGAACACCGGGACCTCGCCGAGCAGGTCCGCAACGGTGGCCGGGACGGTCGCCACGGCGCTGGGGTCGCCGGGCCCGTTCGACAGGAACACCCCGTCGGGCTCGCGGGCCAGGATCTCCGCTGCTGACGTGGTCGACGGCACCACCTCGACCGATCCGACGCCGGCCAGGTTGGTGAGGATCGTCGCCTTGATCCCGAGGTCGATCGCCACGATGCGACGCTGCGCACCTGAGCTGGACTCGACGACGTACGGGGTCGCCGTGCTGACCCCGGCGACCAGGTCCCGGCCGTCGGTGCCCTCCGCGGTCAGCGCCGCCGCACGGAGTCGTTCCACCGGCGCGGTCCCGAACGCGCCCGGGATCGCACCGTGGTCGCGCAGGTGGCGGGTCAGGCGACGGGTATCGACCCCGGCGATCCCGGCGACGCCGTGGCGACGCAGGTAGTCATCGAGGCCCCCCTCGGCACGCCAGTTGCTGTGGCGGCGGGCGAGCTCGCGGATCACGACTCCCGCGCAGTGCAGGCGGGTGGCCTCGTCGTCGGTCGCGTTGACCCCGTAGTTGCCGATGTGGGGCGTGGTGAAGGTGATGATCTGGCCCGCGTAGGAGGGGTCCGAGATCACCTCCTGGTAGCCCGACAGGACCGTGTTGAACACGAACTCGCCGGTCGTGACGCCGCCCTCGGGCTGCGCGCCGATGGCCTCGCCGTCGAAGCGGGATCCATCGGCGAGGACGATGGTCGCGTCGGTCGTGCTCATCGGGGGTCCCATCTCTCGGGGGTGATCGCTCTCCGGAGGCCCGTCGCTCGCTCGAGGGTCACCGCTGTGCCTCGGCGTCGATCACCACGGCTTCGCCGGCGAGCACCGTGTGGCGAACCCGGCCCCGCACGTCGCGGCCCACGTAGGGCACGTTCCGACTGCGTGACGCCCCGCCGGTCGCATCGATCGTCCAGCGAACCGCCGGGTCGATGACGCACAGGTTCGCCGGCGCACCGGCACGAACGGTGCGTCCGTGCTCTGCCATGCCCGCGATGGCAGCCGGGGCCCACGACATCCGGGCGATGACGCTCGCCTCGGACATGGTCGGGCCGGCATCGACCAGCTCCGTGAAGGCCAGCGCGAGCGCGTACTCGAGGCCGAGCATGCCGGGCGGCGCCTGGTCGAACGGGCGCTCCTTGTCCTCCGGCGGGTGAGGAGCGTGGTCGGTCGCGATGGCGTCGAGGGTCCCGTCCGCGATCCCCGCTGCGACTGCGGCGACATCCGCGGCGGTCCGCAGCGGTGGGTGGACCTTGTAGGTCGCGTCGTAGCCGGCGCACTCGGCGTCAGTGAGGGTGAAGTGGTGCGGTGCTGCCTCCGCGGTGACTGCGAGCCCTGCCGCCTTGGCCGCTGCGATCATCGACACCGAACCCGCGGTCGAGATGTGCTGGAAGTGCACCCGTGCGCCCGTGAGCCTGCCGAGGGCGATGTCACGCATGACCATCAGCTCCTCCGCCTCGCTGGGCTGACCAGCCAGGCCGAGTCGGGCCGACCACTCCCCCTCGTGCATGCACGTGCCCTCGGACAGCGAGGTGACCTCGCAGTGCTGGGCGAGCGTCACGTCGAGGCCGGCCGCGTACTCGAGCGCCCGGCGCATCAGCCGATCGTCCTGCACGCCGGTGCCGTCGTCGGTGAAGATGCGCACGCCGAGCGCCGCCATCTCGGCCATCGGGGCGAGCTGCTCCCCCGCTCGCCCCACGGTGATCGCGCCCGTGGTGTGCACGTCGCAGATCGCGTCGCGCCCGAGCTCGAGGACCTCGCGCACCACCGCAGCGCCGTCGATGGCCGGCGTCGTGTTCGGCATGGCGAGCACCGCGGTGTACCCGCCGAGCGCAGCAGCACGGGCGCCGGTCTCGATCGTCTCGGCATCCTCACGGCCCGGCTGGCGCAGGTGGGTGTGCAGATCGACCAGTCCCGGTGCGACCAGGCACCCCGACGCGTCGAGCACGGCCGCGCCAGGGCGGTCGGCGCCCTCGCCCGGGCCGACCGCAGCGACCCTCGTGCCGCTCACGAGCACGTCTGCGTCCCGCTCGCCATCGGCGTCGACGATTCGGCCGCCGCGGATCACCAGGTCGACTCGTTCGCTCATCGCTGCACCTCGTTCATGGGTTCACCGTGGGGCGCCGACGCGGCCAGCTCGGGAACGGCATGGCGTCCGGGGCCGAGCAGCTGGAAGAGCACCGCCATGCGAACCGCGACGCCGTTGGCCACCTGTTCGACGATGACGGCGCCCGGACGCTCTGCGACCTCGCCGGCGAGCTCCACACCGCGGTTCATCGGTCCCGGGTGCATGATCAACGCCCCCTCGGGGAGGCGGTCGGCCCGCTCCGCACTGAGACCGAACCCCGCCACGTACTCGCGCACCGTGGGGATCAACGGCTCCGACATCCGCTCGCGCTGCATCCGCAGCAGATAGCAGACGTCGAGCGTGTCGAGCACCGAGTCGAGGTCATGGGACACCTGCACGTCCCAGGCTCCCGTGTCGGCGGGGAGCAGGGTGGGCGGTGCGACCAGCACGACCTCCGCGCCGAGCAGGGTGAACATCTCGATGTTGGACCGAGCGACGCGCGAGTGGCAGACGTCGCCGACGATCCCGATGCGGCGCCCTTCGAGCGACCCGAGGTGGGAGCGGGCCGTGTACGCGTCGAGCAGCGCCTGGGTCGGGTGCTGGTGCCACCCGTCGCCCGCGTTGATCACCGTAGCGTCGGTCCATCGGGCGATCTGGGTCGGCACACCCGAGGAGCGGTGCCGAACGATGATCGCATCGATGCCCATCGCCTCGATCGTCTCGACCGTGTCGCGCACCGACTCGCCCTTGTTCACCGACGACGACGACACCGCGAACGACATCGTGTCCGCCGAGAGCCGCTTGGCCGCGGTGTCGAAGCTGAGCCGGGTGCGGGTGGAGTCCTCGTAGAACAGCGAGACGACGGTACGTCCCCGCAACGCGGGCACCTTCGGGATGCTGCGACGGCCGACCTCGACGAAGGTGTCGGTGAGCGTGAGCAGGTGCTCGACCTGCTCACGGTCCATGTCGCCGACGGCCAGCAGGTGCCGCGACGTGTCGACGGTTCGGTCGACGGCTGCGTCCGTGCCGGCCCTCACGACTTCTGCAGCTCCCCCAGCTCGACGCCGGTCATCGTGACGTCGACGAGCTCGTCGCGCCGCGTCGGCAGGTTCTTGCCGACGAAGTCCGGCCGGATCGGCAGCTCCCGGTGCCCGCGGTCGACCATGACGGCGAGCTGCACCATCCGGGGCCGACCGAAGTCCACGAGCGCGTCCAGGGCGGCGCGGATCGTGCGTCCGGTGAAGAGGACGTCGTCGACGAGCACCACGATCTGGTTGTCGAGGTCCACCGGGATGTCGGTGACCTCCTCGGGCAGGACCGGGCGGATGCCGATGTCGTCGCGGTACAGCGCCACGTCGAGCGTTCCGACAGGTACGCCGGGCCCCTCGGCGTCGACCTCCTCGATCTCCTCGAGGGTGCCGGCGAGGGCGTGGGCCAGCTGGACGCCGCCGGTCTGCAGCCCGATCACCACGAGGTCGTCGAGGCCGTGGTTCCGTTCCAGGATCTCATGGGAGATCCGCCGCAGCGCACGATGGATGTCGTCCGCGTCCATGACCCGGGACCGGGCAACGAAAACGCCCCCGTAGGGGCGCGTCATGCGTCGCTCACGTTCCGCCATCGGCAGGGTGCCTTTCGTCCGTAGGGGCCTCTCGGGACCCCCTTCACGTCCGAGGTCGACACTAGCAGCGCCGCGCACCCACGGCCGCTCGGCGCAGGGCCCTCAGGCCGGGCGGAGCTCCGCTGCGGCCGCTGCGAGCACGCCGTTGACGAAGGTCGCGGAGTCATCGGTGGCGCCGTAGCCGGAAGCGAGGTCGACGGCCTCGGCGAGCACCACCCCGGTCGGGACCTCGGGGCAGTGCGCGAGCTCGAAGCACGCGACCCGCAGGATCACCAGGTCGAGGGTCGCCATGCGCTCGAGTGTCCAACCGCGGGCGAGCCGGCCGATCCGCTCGTCGAGCTCGGCTCCGCGCTCGTTGACGCCGCGCACGAGTCGATGGGTGTGTTCGTCGGGTGCGAGCACCTGGGCAGCGAGCACGGCGTCCAGGTCGAGGTCCTTCATCTCGGTCTCGTAGAGCAGGTGCACCGCCCGCTCCCGGGACTCGTGGCGCCCACCGGCGACGCGTCGCACGGGGGGAGCGGACTCGACGTCCACGCGTTCGACGACGTCGTCGGGACCGAGCACGGTGTCCATCACGGATCGGCTCACCGGCGTCGTCGGCGACTCCTCGCCCCCGGCGGACGAGGACCCGACGGGGCCGGTCATGCCCGTGAGATGAACTCACCCGAGCGGGTGTCCACCTTGATGGTCTCGCCGGGGTTGATGAACAGCGGGACCTGCAGGACCCGACCGGTGACCAGCGTCGCCGGCTTCTTGGCACCCGACACGCGGTCGCCCTTCTCGCCGGGCTCGGTCTCGGCGACGTCGAGCTCGACCGAGGCCGGCAGGTCGACGCCGATGATCTCGTCGCCGTACATCAGCAGCTGCGCGGTCGCGTTGTCGATCAGGAAGTCCGCCGCCTCACCGAGGGTGTCGGAGGGGACGTTGAGCTGGTCGTAGGTGGCCGAGTCCATGAACACGTAGTCGTCGCCGTCGCGGTAGAGCAGCTGCATCTCGCGCCGGTCGACGATCGCCCGTTCCATCTTCTCGCCGGCGCGGAAGGTCCGCTCGACCACTGCGCCGCTGCGGACGTTGCGCAGGGTCGTGCGCACGAACGCCCCACCCTTGCCGGGCTTGACGTGCTGGAACTCGCTGATCTGGAACAGGCCGTCGTCGAGATCGACGGTCATGCCGTTCTTGAAGTCCGCGGTCGAGATCTGTGCCATGGCGGGGTCCTCCGGTGACGTGGGGTGACCGGTCAGACCGGTCGTGGCTGCTTGGGGGCGAGGGTCAGCCGCTCGCACCCGTCCTCGGTCACCAGCACGGTGTCCTCGACGCGCACGCCGCCGAGGCCGCTCAGGTACACGCCCGGCTCGACGGTGACGACGTGACCGGCGACGAGGGTAGCAGTCGAGCGCGCCGAGACCCTCGGCTCCTCGTGGATGTCGAGCCCGACGCCGTGCCCGGTGGAGTGGGCGAACGCCTCACCCCAGCCAGCGTCGTCGATGACCGCCCGACATGCCGCGTCGACCTCTGCAGCGTCGCGACCGGCGACGACGGTCTCCACCCCGACCTGCTGTGCCGATGCGACGACCTCGAGCATCCGCTCACGTTCGGGCCCGACATCGCCGACGGCGAAGGTGCGAGTCATGTCGGAGTGGTACCCCTCGACGAGCGCGCCGAAGTCGACCACCACCAGGTCGCCCTCGGCGATGCCGCGACCGCCGGGGTGATGGTGCGGTCGGGCGCCGTTGGGCCCGGACGCCACGATCGTCTCGAAGCTGAGGTCGTCCGCGCCGAGCCGACGCATCGCCGCGTCGAGCTCCTGGCCGAACTCGGTCTCGGTGGGCCCGTCGAGCAGGCGGTCCCGCACGGTCGCGAGCGCCTCGTCCGCGATCGCGCATGCGGCTCGGATGCGGGCGGCCTCGCCGGGGTCCTTGACGAGTCGCAGCCCCTCGACGAGGCCCCGTGTCGCGACCAGGTCGCGATCCGCGAGGAGCTCGCCCGCCCAGCGGCGCTGCTGGCTCCAGGTGACGGTGTCGGCCTCGAGCCCGACCCGTCGCGCTCCGGCGTCGCGCAGCATGGCGGCCGCGACCTCGTCGGGCGCGGCCGGGACGATCTCGATGCGGGTCGAGACCCCGGCGGAGCCGAGCTCGGCTCCGGCCTGGTCGCGGTAGCGGCCGTCGGAGACGAACAGGCTGTCGTCGGGAGTCACCACGAGGACCGCGGCCGAGCCGGTGAACCCCGTCAGATAGCGGATGTTGGTGAGCTCCGAGACCACGAGCGCGTCGCACGCGCTCGCCTCGAGCCCGGCGCGGAGCCGGTCCATGCGTCCGAGGACGTCCATCGCGGGGAGCTGGGTCCTGGAGTCGGGGGTCACGCCCTCGGTCACGGTCATGGAACGCAGCCTACGACCGGGGGTACCGCAGTCGGGCGACGACCCCCAGGTGATCGGAGCCGACGGGCGACATGAGCTCCGTCCCGTCCACCCCGATCCCGTCGCCGACCATCACCCGGTCCAGTCGTATCAGCGGCGGGAGCGGGCCCAGGGCCGACCACGTCGCCTGCAGGCCGCCACCCGACACGGTCGCGGCGTCGCGCAACCCGGCGGCTCCGGCGAGGCGACGCAGCGGCCGGTGTGCATCGGTGGCGTTGAAGTCCCCGACCACCACCAGATCCGGTGGCGCCCCGGCGAGGTGATCGGTGAGGCGCGAGTAGTCGGCCCGCCACTCGCGCAGGCCCCAGGGCTCCCGCGGGGCTCGCGGATGCCATGCCAGCAGCCGGACCCGGCCGCCCGGGAGCGCCAGCTCGCCCTCGACGGCAGGGGCGCTCGTGGCGAGGGGCCGGACGTCCTCGAGCGGAAACCTGCTGAACATCGCGAGGCCGCCCCCAGCGTCTCTCGCGTCGGTCCAGCGGTACGGGTACCGGTCGACACCCGCGTGCGCGAGCGCAGCCGCGTGGGCGGGTGTGTACTCGACCAGCACCAGCACATCGGCGTCGACCGCCAGGACGACGCTCGCCGCCCGGGCGGGGTCCGGGTGGAGATACCAGAGGTTCTGGGTGGCGACCGTGAACCCCGCCCCGGCGGAGCGCTGCTCGGGCGCGACGATGCCCCCGAGCTCCGGAGCGACCGTCCAGAGGGCAACCACCCAGACCAGCAGTGTCGCCAGCGCCCAGCGGGGCCAGGACCGCTGACCCGGTCGAGCGTGGGAGCGCACCGCGAGGGCCGCTGCCGCGGTGGCGCCGAGGGCGGCCGCAGCGGCCACGCGCGACGAGAGCCCGGCGAACCCGGCCCAACGGAACGACAGCTCTCCGAGCGCCGTGACGCGCACCACCACCACCAGCATCGATGTCGACACGCAGGCTCCGAGCACCCCGGCAGCCAGTGCGCGTCGCGTCAGACCGGCGGGGAGGGAGCGGTGGCCGTGACCTCCACCGCGCTCACCCGGACGCGATCCCGACGACCCGGCGACGGCGTCGGTCACGCCCCGGCGTCGAGGCCGATCAGTTCGGCGACCGCCCGAACCGCGAGCAGGTAGCCCGATGCGCCGAACCCGGCGATCTGCCCGGTCGCGACCGGGGCCACGACCGAGGTGCGGCGCCAGGACTCGCGGGCGTCGGGGTTCGACAGGTGGAGCTCGACGACCGGGCCGTCGAAAGCGGCGAGAGCGTCGTGCAACGCCCAGGAGTAGTGGGTGAAGGCTCCCGGGTTGACGATCAGCGCCGCAGCATCGCGGCCTGCCCGGTGCACCGCACGGACCAACTCGGACTCGCTGTCGGACTGCAGGTGGTCGAGATCGATGCCCAGCTCGGTGGCGAGCCGGACGGCAGCTGCGACGATCTCGTCGAGCCCGGAGCTGCCGTAGATCTCGGGTTCGCGTTCGCCCAGCAGCGCCAGGTTGACCCCCGACAGCACCAGGACCCGCCGGGCGGTCATCGCCCACCGCCGAGCACAGCGAGCACGTCGTCGGGGTCGACCCCGGGGACCAGCTCGACGCCCGCCGGACCGTCGAGCACGAAGGTCAGTCCGTCGGAGAGGACCTTCTTGTCCCGTCCCATCAGCTCGACGAGGCGGAGGGGGTCGGCGGTTGCGGGCACCTCGGTCGGGCAGGTCGTAGCTGCGCACGACCCGGAGGTGCTCCTCGACGCTGTCGGCGTCGACTCGGCCGAGCCGGCGCGCGAGGCGCGCCGCGAAGACGAGACCGATCGCGACCGCCTCGCCGTGACGCAGATCGTGGCGTCCCTCGATCTCGAGGGCATGGGCGAGGGTGTGGCCGTAGTTCAGCAACGCCCGACGTCCCGACTCGCGCTCGTCGTCACCGACCACCTCGGCCTTGATCTCGACGCACCGCGCCACCCGCTCCTCGAGGTCGAGCTCGTCGAGCCGCCCACCGCCGAGCCAGTGGTACTTGGCCAGCTCACCCAGCCCGCACCGCCATTCACGCGGCGGCAGCGAGTCGAGGGTGTCGGGGTCGCACACCACCGCCCTCGGGCTGCCAGAAGGAACCGACCAGGTTCTTGCCCTCGGGCGAGAGGTTCACCCCGGTCTTGCCGCCGATCGCGGCGTCGATCTGGCCGAGCAGCGTCGTTGGCACGTGCACCACGGCGATCCCCCGGTGGTAGCTGGCAGCGGCGAACCCGGCGACGTCGGTGACCACTCCCCCGCCGAGCGCGACGACGCAGTCGGAACGGGTGAGTCCTGCTCGAGCGAACTCCGAGCAGAGGGCCCCGACCGTGGCGAGGGTCTTGTGCGCCTCGCCGTCGGGGATCTCCAGCACGCGGTGCTCGCGGCCCGGATCGACCTCGACCGGGATCGACGACTGGGTGACCACGGCGACCCGCCGGGACTCGGTGGGGAGGTACGCGGCCAGATCGTGGCGCGCGCCCGCTCCCACCACGACCGGGTAGCTGCGGCCTGCGGGTAGCGGGACCTCGACGGTGATCACGTCGTCGTCCTCGTGGTGCGTTCAGGTGGCATCGGTCGCTCCGTTCGCCGCAGCGGCGCGCTCGGGGTCGACACCATCATCGCCGCTCGGCGAGCGTGGCGGCGACCCGTTCGACCACGACGTCGACCCCGACCCCGTCCACGTCGACCACGACGTCCGCCACCGATTCGTAGAGCGTCGCTCGCTCGGCGTCGAGACGCTCGAGGGCGGCGCGTGCGTCGCCGGCGAGCAGCGGTCGCGACTCCTCGGTGTGGCGGAGTCGGTCGACGAGCTCGTCCACCGAGGCTCGCAGCCACACCACGGTGCAGCGCTCCAGGGCCCGCCGGTTCCGCTCGTCGAGCACCACGCCACCGCCGGTCGCGAGCACGAGGGTGCCGACGCCGAGGGCCGTCTCATCGAGCACACGCTCGAGCTCGAGGCGCTCGGCGCAGCGGAACGCCGCCTCGCCCTCACGTCGGAAGACCTCATCGGCGGACGCACCCAGCCGCTCGACGAGGCGCTCGTCGAGGTCGACCGACCGGCCGCCGTACCGCTGGGCAAGTCTCGGCGCGACGGTCGACTTCCCGGTACCGGACAACCCGACCAGCGCGACCGGGCCAGCGGGGCCCGAAGCGCTCACGCGACGACGACGGGCTGCTCCGCGAGCAGCTCGGCGATCGCTCCTCGCAGCGCGATCGTCGGACAGTCCCGGGCCTCGAGCAGGATCGTGGTCTCTGCGTCGCACTCGATGACCAGAGCGGAGGAGTCGCGATGGACCTTCGTGTTCATCCGGAACCGGGCCTCGTCGGAGTTCTGCACCTCGATCGAGTTCACTGCACGCCATTCGGTTCGAACCTGCAGGTCGCCGGGACCGGAGAGCTCGAACCCGTCCTCGGTCATCGTCAGCGTGCACCGCTTGCGGCGACGGGTCTGACCGGGCTGGCCGCCGAGGTAGACGACGTCCTCGACGACGAGCGACCCCTCGTGACGCACCCGGACCGGGGCGCCGGCTGCCACGGGCTCGCCGGGTGCCGGACCGGGTGAGGGGGCCGCACCAGGTGAGGGAGCGTCGGCGGCTGGGGGAACGTCGCTGCTCGAGGGATCGACCGCGGGGCCGCGTGAGAAGGGCGAGCCGGCCGGCTCGCTCGATGCCGGCTCGGGCAGGTCCGCGTGCACCGGCTCCGGCTCGTCCGGGAGCTCCGGTGCGGCCGGCTGCGCTTCCTGTCCCGTGACCTCGGGCGGTACGGCCGGTGCTGGTGGTGCGGCCGGCGCTGGGGGCGCGTCGGGCGAAGGTGTCGGACCCGTCCCGCCCACGCCAGCTGATCGATCGAGGGTGTCTCGGAGGGTGGCGACCACTGCGTCGCAGAACGACTCGTCCCAGCCCGCACCGATCACCTGGCCGTCGTCCATGACGATCTCGACCTCGATCTGTCCGTCGACCGGATCGCCGATCGCGTCGAGGGTCCTCAGGTGAGCGAGCTTGAGCCACAGCGTCGGGTGGACCGTGTCGTGGCGCCCGATGCCGAGGTTGTCGGTCGAGAGCACGAAGATCGCATCCACGCGGTGACCACCTGGCGGCACGACCCAGCCGCGGGTGCTGGCATCCGGTTCTGCTTCACCCGCCATGGCTGCCTCCTCCCACTGATGCGACTCCCAGTCCAGGCCGACCGCCACGAGATCGGCGACGTCAACGGTTCCGTCGAGCACGTCGGCGGCACTCCACGGCGAACCCTGGGGGCTCCACCGTACCGGCAACGCGGAACGAGATGGTTCCACCGGAGCGACCTGCGGGGAGCCCGATGGGGACGACAGCCCCCCGGTCGCCATCAGAACCGCCCGACGTAGCTGATCGGACCGTCGTCGCCGTCGGCGGACCTGGACGCCGGGTCCTCCGCCACGCCGGCGCCGGGCTCATCGGTTCCGTCGTCGTCGGCGCCCTGGGAACCGGGCGTGTTCAGCGCGGCCGCGATGGCCTGGGCGGCGTGCGGGCTCAGCCGGGACATCTGCCGAAGGACCTCCTCGGTGGTCTCCTCGGACGCTTGGGAGCTTGGTGGGTCCAGGGGCTCGTCGAACTCGGCTGCGACCCCGGCCGGGTCGTCGGTGCTGCTCACTGGCGACGGGTTGCCTGTGGGATCGAGGTCGCCGTCGAGCGGCAACGCCTCGAGCTCGATCCCGTCGAACGACTGGGCGGCTGCCAGGCGCTGGGCCTCGAGTCGCTCCATCTCGGGTGAGTTCCACGGGTCGTCGACCTCGACCGGGTCCGAGCCCAGCAGGTCGTCGATCGGGAAGCGGTCGGGGAACTGCGCGTCGGCGGCCTCGGCCGCGACGGACGGCTCGCCCGGCACCGACGATCCGGACGTGTCAGCATCGACGTCGGCCCCGAGCTGCGCGCTCGGCGCCGTCTCGACACCGGCATCGTCGGACGACGCAGGGTCGGCTCCTGCAGCCTCCGTCGATCGCTCCGGAGGGTTCCCCGGGTCCTCCACGGGCGGGTCCGCAACGACCAGCACGCCCTCGCGCACCAGGGCGGCGATCAGGGATCCAGCGCCGAACTCATCGAGCTCGAGGCGCTCGGGGAGCTCCCCGACGGCGACCCCCGCGCCCGCAGCGACCAGTGCTGGCCACTGCTCCGCGCTGAGGGTGATCGCATCGAGGGGGAGCCGATCCACCAGGTGCACCGTGTGGAGCGGCGACGGGACGAGCTGCTCGATCGCTCGCCACTCCTCGAGCTGCGCCGAGGCGAGCTCGAGGCTCTCGGTCAGCGTGGCGGGAGCGAAGCCGTGCTCCTCGGGAGCGAGCTCGTCCGCCGCATCGAAGTCGAAGCTCGCCTCGGAGAACCGCAGGAGCTCGAACAGGAGTGCGGCCGGTCCGCCCGCCGGCGCGAGCGGGGAGCCCCCGACGACCCGTCCAGCGTCCACGACGAGCTCGGCGGTCCCTCGATCCCCCTCGACGGTCAGGCGACCGGTCTTGGAGGACGCGGCGAGCAGCGCCAATACGTCGGTCAGGGCGAACGTGTCGATCGTTCCTCGAAGTGCCACGGCCATTCCTCCAGCGGTGCTCGACGTGACCGAGATCGGTCCAGTCCTCATCGGCACGACGAAGCGACCGGTTCAGTTTTCCGCTGGGCCGTTCGACCCAGCGGTGTGCCCCAGCCAGCTCAGCGCGGTGCCGGCCGGTCGAGCGCACGCCGCGCGGCTGCCTCCATGACGGCCACCGGGGCCGGCCGACCCGTCCATCGCTCGAACGCCGAGGCCGCCTGGTGGACGAGCATCGACATGCCGTTCGCGCTGCGACATCCCCGCCGTTCGGCGTCCGCCATGAGACGGGTCCGGGCAGGGTGGTAGATCAACTCGGCGACGACCTGGCCCGGGTGGAGGTGCTCGGGGTCGAGCGGCGTCGCGTCCAGGTCGACCATCCCGACCGGTGTGGCGTTGATCACCAGCTGTGCCTCCGCCAGCGCACTGTCGGCCGCGCTCGTGGCGACCCGCCCGACATCGCCCGCGAGTGCCGCCGCCCCGTGCGCCGGACCGGCCGATCGGTTCAGGACCGTGACCTGAGATGCCCCGGCGCCGGCCAGCGCCAGCACCACGGCTCGTGCGGCGCCGCCTGCGCCGAGCACGACGCAGCGGAGCCCGCCCACCTCGAGACCGAAGTCCGAGCGCAGCGCAGCGAGGAACCCCTCACCGTCCGTGCTGTCGCCGATCAGTCGGCCGTCTCGTTCGACGATGCAGTTCACGGCTCCCAGCGCCGCTGCGACGGGGGTGAGCTCGTCCAGGTGCGCCACGACCGCTGTCTTGAGCGGCATCGTGACCGAGGCTCCGCGGACGCCGAGCGAGCGGATCGCATCGACGGTGCGGGCGGCGTCGAGCTCGGACACCTCGAACGCGACCATCACCCGATCCATGCCCGCCTCGGCGAACGCTGCGTTGTGGATGACCGGTGAGAGCGAGTGGCGGATCGGTGCGCCGACGACGGCGACGACCTCGGTCGTCGCGGTGACGGTTCCCGCAGGCGTCGACACCGCTCAGAACACCCCGCGGTCCTGTGCGTCCGCCTTGGCGTCGAGGAACTCCTCGTAGACATCGGTGAACAGGTGCAACGGAGGGTCGTTCGACGTGAGCACGTACCAGCGCCAGTCGCCCTCCGTCGGGGCGATCGCCGCCGCGAGGGACGCCTCACCGGGCAGTGCGATCGGTGTCGGGGGGAGCCCGGGGACCAGACGGCTGTTGTAGGGCGTCTCGGTGTCGAGATCGGACTCGGTCAGCTCGCCGCTGGTGCGCCCCAATCCGTAGAGGATCGTCGCGTCGATGCCCAGGGGCTCACCGGCGTCGAGGCGGTTGGAGATGACCCGCGAGATCATCCCGCGCTCCTCGGGCGGCGCGCCGGTCTCGCGTTCGATGAGCGACGCGATCGTGATCAGCTCGTAGGCGCTGCGGCCCTGCAGGGCCTCGGCGCGGTCGTAGTCGAGGGAGTCGAGCACGTCCTCCATCTTCGACGCCATGGACTGGAGCACCTCGACGGCGGTGGCGTCGTCGTCGAACTGGTAGGTGTCGGGGAACAGCAGCCCCTCCCAGCTCGTGACCTCCGGGGGCTTGTAGGCCGAGGTGACCTGGCCGGAGTCGAGCGTCTCCTGCAGCACCTCGACGGTCAGGTTCGGCATCTGCTTGGCGATCTCGCTCGAGCGCCTCGCCCAGGTCGACGGCCCTCGACGACGCGCACCACCGAGGCGGCCGAGGGCACCGGACCGGCATCGAGGACTTCGATCGCCTCGTCGAAGGACGAGCCGAGCCGGAAGTCGACGTAGGTGCCGGCGTCCCACGGCCCAGCCCCCTGCCAGCCGACGTAGTAGCGGAACATGCGGGCGTTGGAGACGATCCCTTCGTCCGCGAGCAGCGTGGCGATCGAGTCGGTCGACGAGCCGGTGGGCACCACCAGCTCCTGGACCAGCTCGCCGGGCTCGCCGCCCGGGTCGATCTGGCGGGACCCCCAGATCCACACGGCTCCCACGATCAGTCCGAGCACCAGGACCGCCAGGCCGCCGACGGCGAGCAGTCGACGGCCGCCCTGGGTGGGGGCGGGCAGTACCACGTAGTCCTCGTCGGCCCGCGAGCGTCGTTCCTGCCCGGGTCGGGCGGGCCGGGCGGCCGCGCGGACCCCGCGGGCGGGCGACCCTCCGTCACCCGGGCCTGGCTGACGGGGCCGCTCGGCGGCACCCGGCGGCGGGCGCCGGCCGGCCGAACCAGCTGCGCCAGGCTCGGGGCGTCGCCGCTGACGGGGTGGTTGCCCCTCGGGGGGGCGACGTGCGGAGGCTGCCCCGCCATCGGGAGCTGATCGCTGCGCGGCGGGCCGCTGCTGATCGGGTGCGGGGCGCCGCCGGGGGGCGTCGGGCCCTCCGGGCTGCTGGGGCCGCCGGGGTCGCTCCCCCTGCGGGGTGCCGGTGCCCTCTGCGTCCAGGCGGCGGCGACGACGGACCTCGGGCGGCGACGGGACTCCAGCGGCCGGCCCGTTCGCTGGCTCGACACCACGCTCGCGCTCCGCACGCTGCGCGTCGGGGGCAGCTCGACGGCGGGCGGACTCGTCGGAGTCGGGCGGGGTGCTCACGTGGGAGGTTCCTCGTCGGATCGGTCGTCGGTCTGCCGGCTCGTAGTGCTGTGTCGACGGTGGTCGAGCCACCCCTGCAGGATCACCGCTGCGGCCACCTTGTCGACCACCCGGCGGCGAGCCGGTGCTGAGAGATCCAGCTCCTTCAGGGACCGTTCGGCCGTCACGGTGCTGAGGCGTTCATCGTAGGTCTCCACCGGGACGCGGAGCGCGCGCTCCAGCAACCTGATCTCGGCCAGCGCCCGACGGGCCGCCGATCCACGAGCGCCGTCGAGCGAGTAGGGGACCCCCACCACGGCCACCTCCGCCTCGGTCTCGTCGACCAGCGCGGCCAACCGACGGTGATCCCCGGCGCGATCGCCGCTGCGCTGCACCACCTCGAGTGGGACCGCAACCCGTCCGTCCGAGTCCGACACGGCGACACCGATCCGGCGTGTGCCCAGGTCGATGCCGATGGCACGCGTCATCGTGCGTGGCCGGCGATCACGCCAGCAGGGCCCGAACCTGCTCGAGCGCCGCGGGAAGCTGGTCGGGGTCGCGGCCGCCGGCCACGGCGAGCTCGTCACCCTTGCCGCCGCCACCACCGATCGTCCGGGTCGCCGCTGCGATCAGCTCGGAGGCGACACGGCCGCTGCCGGGCGTGACCGCAGCCACGATCGCAGCGCCCTTGCCCCCGGGGGAGGCACCGAGCACCACCGTGTCGACCTCCGGGCGGTCCCGCAGGGCGACCGCCAGGTCCCGGAGGTCGTTGCGCGAATCCACCTCCACGAGCTCCACCACCGCGCCGTCAGCGACAGCGGCTGCCAGCCGTTCCGACTGGCTGCCCGCCATCTCACGGCGCAGCGAGCGAACCTCGTCGCGCAACGAGCGCAGCTCGCCGAGGCGCTTCTCGAGCCCGCTGAACAGGTCGTCGGGCGACACGCCAACGAGCTCCGCAACGTCGCGGAGGCGTGCTTCCTCGGCCCGGAGGCGGTCGATCGGACCGAGACCGCTGACCGCCTCGATCCGGCGGACGTTGGAGCCGATCGACCCCTCCGAGATGATCTTCACGGGGCCGATGTCGCCCAGCGCTGCGACGTGGGTACCGCCACACAGCTCGATGCTGTGGGCCCCGGCCCGCAGCACGCGCACCCGGTCGCCGTACTTCTCGCCGAAGAACGCGATGGCCCCGAGCTCGCGCGCCTCGTCCATCGTGGTCTCGAAGTGCGCGACGGCCGCGTTCGTCAGGATCTCGTGGTTGGCCAGGTCCTCGATCTGCGCGATCTGGGCGTCGGCGATGCCCGAGAAGTGCGAGAAGTCGAAGCGGAGCCGGTCCGGACCGACCCAGGAGCCCTGCTGTTTCACGTGGTCGCCGAGCACCTCGCGCAGGGCCCAGTGCAGCAGGTGGGTGGCGGTGTGGTTGCGACGGATGGCGCTCGCGGTCGCTCGACGTCGATCGTGCCGGTGACCGGCTGACCGGCCTTCGAGGTGCCCGTCGAGCGCCTCGACGGTGTGCACGGTGCAGGCCCGGCAGGGCGTAGGTCGTGTCCAGCACCTTCCGCTCGGACCCGTCGGCGTCTCGATGGTGCCGGTGTCGCCCACCTGGCCGCCCGACTCGGCATAGAACGGGCTGCGGTCCAGGAAGACCGCGTCGCCGACGACGCCGAGCAGCACTGCGCTCGACTGCTCCTCGTCGCGTCCGGTGAACACCGTCGGACCGTGCTCGGCGAGCAGGGCTCGTGCGGCGTCGGCCTGATCCCCGGCCGCGACCCCGGTGCGCCGACCGGCAGCACGCGAGCGCTCCTGCTGTTCGGCCATCGCCACCTCGAACCCGACGGTGTCCACGTCGCGACCGCGCAGCTCGGCGATCTCTCGGGTCACCTCGAGGGGGAATCCGAAGGTGTCGTGGAGCTCGAACGCAACCCGACCGTCGAGCCGCTCGGTCGCCGGGAGCCGGTCGAGTTCGGCGTCGAGCAGGCCGAGCCCCGCTCGAGGGTCGGCGGAACCGGCCTCCTCCAGGTCCGATCAGCTCGATCAGAGGGACCGGTTCGCGAGCAGCTCCGGGTAGGCCCCACCCATGATCTCGATGCAGCGCTCGACCAGCGGCGCCATGACCTGGCTGCTGCACGTCCAGCATGTAGGCGAAGCGGACCGCCCGGCGGATGATGCGCCGCAGCACGTACCCGCGGTCCTCGTTGGAGGGAACGACCCCGTCCGCGACGAGGAACGCCGCGGTGCGGGTGTGGTCGGCGAGCAGGCGCAGCGCGATGTCGGACAGCTCGGACTCGCCGAGACGGTGACCCGTCACCCGCATCGCCTCGTCGACGAGCACCTCGAGGACGTCGGCCGCGTACAGCGACGGGCTGTCGGCGAGGACCGCGAGGATCCGCTCGAGGCCGGCACCGGTGTCGACGTTGCGGCTCGGCAGATCGGTCAGCACACCGTCGGCTCCGCGGAACGACTGCATGAACACGAGATTCCAGATCTCGACGTAGCGGTGCTCCGCGAGCGGCTCCGCTGGGCCTCCGCCCGGTCCGTGCTCGGGACCGTGGTCGAAGAAGAGCTCCGAGGACGGCCCGCACGGTCCCGTCTCGCCCATCTCCCAGAAGTTGTCCGCCCCGAGTCGCTGGATCCGCTCCGGCGGGACCCCGACCGCGTCGACCCAGATCTCTTCCGCTTCGTCGTCGGACACGTGGCAGGTCACCCAGAGCCGGTCGCCATCGATGCCGAGGACCTCGGTGAGGAACTCCCAGGCCCACGGGATGGCCTCGGGCTTGAAGTAGTCGCCGAAGCTGAAGTTGCCGAGCATCTCGAAGAACGACAGGTGCCGCGGCGAGCGTCCGATCGCGTCGAGGTCGTTGTGCTTGCCGCCGGCACGGACGCACTTCTGGATCGACACCGCCCGGGGCGGGTCGTAGGGCACCGGTTCCTCGGCGAGGAAGTACGACACGAAGGGCATCATCCCCGAGTTGGTGAACATCGGTGCCGAGGGGTGTGTCGGGATGAGGCTGTCGGACGCCACGACCGTGTGCCCCTTGCCCGCGAAGAACTCGCTCCACGCAGCGCGCAGCTCGGGACGCGCTGGACGGGCGCTGGGTGGGAGCCATCAGGGCGTCAGCCTACCGGGGCGACGACGCGGCGCTTCGCCGTGAAACGCTCCGGCGCGACGCCGGCGCGTCCCGGCGCGTGCGCTCCGGGCCGTCGTAGCGGCCGCGCAGCTCCGCCTCGCGCTCGCGCATCGCGTCACGCCCCTCGGCGACGGCGTCGAGCATCGAACGGCCCGTCCCGGCCGCCGACCGACCTGCGTCGAGTGCTCGGTTCCCGGCAGCGACGACGAGGTGGTCCGGCTGCAGCGCCTCGAGGCGCGCCTTGACCCGGCGCTCCGCCCACACCGTCCCTGACGCGCCGGCCACCGCGCCGACGCCCAACCAGAACAGCCGCCTCATCTGCGCGCCACCTCCTGCTCGCGCCCATCGGTCCCACGGGCGTCCCGGTCGTCGTCGGTCGTCCGCAGGCGCCGGGCGACACGTCGGGTCCCGGACGCGATCGCAGCGCCCTTGATCACCGGCGCGGTCAAGGCCCGGTAGGTGACCTCGGTCGCGGCGTCGACCCGCTCACCGATGGAACCCGCGATCCCGACCAGCTCGTCGATGCGGGCGACTTCCCCGTCGGCCCGCCGCACGATGTCGCGCAGCTCGACGACCGCCGGTACTGCCTGCGCGCGGAACTCCTCCACCGCCGACTCGAGCGCAGCAGCAGCCCTCGCCACGCGGCTGCACAAGAGGGCGAACGCCACGGCGGCGCCGAGCGCCAGCACGGCGCACACCACGGTCAGCAGATCCAGCGCGGTCATCGGGCTCCATCTTCGCCCACGGGCGGCCCGTCCGCTGGCACCTCGCCGCGGCGTTCGCGCCACCGGGCGACGAGGCGGGCCTCGGCGCCGTTCGACCCGGGGTGGTAGTAGCTGCGTCCGACGAGCGGATCCGGGAGGTACTGCTGGGCCACCCACCCCTGTGCAGCGTCGTGCGCGTAGCGATACCCCTCGCCGTGCCCCAGCGACGCTGCACCCGCGTAGTGGGCGTCACGCAGATGTGGGGGGACCTCGCCGACGGCGCCGCTGCGCACCTCGGCGATCGCTGCGTCGAGCCCGACGTACGCGGTGTTCGACTTCGGCGCGAGCGCCAGGTGGACCGTTGCCTGGGCCAGGTTGATGCGGGCCTCGGGCAGTCCCACGAACTCCACGGCGCGCGCCGCGGCGTCCGCGACGACCACTGCGAGCGGGTCGGCCATGCCGATGTCCTCCGAGGCGGCCACCACCAGGCGTCGCGCGATGAAGCGGGCGTCCTCGCCGGCTTCGAGCATGCGCGCCAGCCAGTGCAGCGCTGCGTCCGGGTCCGACCCGCGGATCGACTTGATGAACGCCGAGACCACGTCGAAGTGGTCGTCGCGCCCGTAGCGGACCGCCGATGCGCCGAGCGCTCCCTCTGCGTCGGCGAGCTCCACCCGCGTGCCGGCCCGCTCGCCCCCGTCGCTCGCGGTGCGGCCCCGGTCGACAGCGAGCGCGACCGCCACCTCGAGGCTCGTCAGCAGGTGCCGCCCGTCCCCGCCCGAGCGCTCCACGAGGTGCTCGACGGCCTCATCGGTCGCCGTGGCGCCCTCGACCTCGAGGCCACGACGGGCCAGCCGAGCGAGCGCCGTGTCGTCGAGCGGGTGCAGCCGGAACAGCGTCGAGCGGCTCAGCAGCGGCGGGTTCACCTCGAAGTGGGGGTTCTCGGTCGTGGCGCCGATGAGCACCAGCAGGCCCGTCTCGACCGCCGGCAGCAGCGCGTCCTGCTGGGAGCGGCTGAAGCGGTGGATCTCGTCGAGGAACAAGATGGTGCCGCGACCCTCGGCGCCGAGCCGATGACGAGCCGAGGCGGTCACCTCGCGGATGTCCTTCACCGTCGCCGTCACCGCCGAGAGCGGCACGAACGCCTTGGCGGAAGCTGCTGCGATGAGTCGGGCGATCGTCGTCTTGCCGGTCCCCGGCGGACCCCAGAGCACCACCGAGCTGAGCCGGTCGGCATCGACCAGGGCGCGCAACGGGCGCCCCGGTCCCAGCAGGTGCTCCTGGCCGACGACCTCGTCGAGCCGGGTCGGCCGGAGCCGATCAGCGAGCGGCCCGGCCCGGTCGAGTCGCTCGTCGGCCGCTGCGCCGAACAGGTCGTCGGGAGCGCCTCCGCCCGCTGCCACCGCTCAGCCTCCGTCGTCGAGCAGCTCGCGTCGAAGCAGGCCCAACAGCGAGATGACGCTGAACTCACGGATCTGGTTGCGGCGGCCCGGCAGCTGCAGGGTGGCCGCGACGTGGCGGTCGCCGAGATCCACCGCCAGGCAGACCGTTCCCACCGGCAGTCCCTCGGCCGGCTCGGGGCCGGCGACACCCGTGGCGGCCACGGCGACGTCCGCGTGCAGCAGTCGTCGCACCCCGGACGCCATCGCCACCGCAGCGGCCTCGCTGACGACCGGCCCCTCGGGAACGTCGAGCAGGTCGGTCTTGACGTCGGTCGCGTACGACACCACCGCGCCGCGGAACACGGCGCTGGCACCGGGCACGCCGCACAGCCGGGAACCCACCATGCCGCCGGTGAGCGATTCGGCAACCGCGAGGGTCAATCCGCGCTCGCGCAGCAGCTCCAGCACCACCGATTCCATGGTGTCGTCGTCGACGCCGAACACGAGCGGCCCGAGCACCTCGCGGACGCGTCGTTCCTCCTCCGCGAGCATCGCCGAGGCCGCCGCGGCATCTGCGGCCTTGGCGGTCATGCGGACCTTGAGGCCCTCCATGCCCGAGGCGAGGAAGGCGATCGTCGGGTTCCCTGCTGCGTCGAGCGCATCGATGCGCGCCGCCAGCAGCTCTGCGAGCCCCGACTCGGACTCGCCCCACGTCCGCAGTGTCCGGCTCACGATGACGGCGTCGATCCCGGCGCGGCGCGCCAGGTCGGGCAGGATCGTCCCGGACATCATCTCGTGGAGCTCCCAGGGCACCCCAGGAACGGCGTAGATGACCTTCTCGGCGACCCTGCGGTCCGCATGGGCAGCTCCAGCGGGCACACCAGTCCCGGCGCGGTGCCGGGCATCTGCGCGATGAACTCCGCCCCGACCGGCTTGGCCGCCTGACGGAGGTTGTTCATGGGCATCCGCCGCCCACGGCCGGCGAACATCTCGACGATGCGCTCCTCCATCTCCTCGTCGGCCACGAGCGGACGCCCATGACCCGGGCGATGGCCTCGCGGGTCAGGTCGTCCTGGGTCGGGCCGAGTCCACCGCAGCAGATGACCGCATCGCTGCGCTCCAGCGCCTGGGCGAGGACCGCGACGATGCGGTCGAGGTTGTCGCCCACCTTGGTCTGGAAGTAGGTGTCGATGCCCGACAGCGCCAGCTGGTCGCCGATCCACGATGAGTTGGTGTCGACGATCTGACCGAGGAGGAGCTCGGTGCCGATCGCGACGACCTCGGTGCGCATCGCCGGCACGCTACCGGGCGCCCCGGATGCCGCACACGGTGCTGGTCCTGGGCTGACGGCGTGCGACCCGCGGGATCATGGTGGAGGTAGCTGCGACAGCGACGTACTGCACCGCCGAGATCCATGGCGACCGCCGCCCCACCCCAGAGGAACCGATCGGCCAGCCACGTTGATGTCGGTGGTCCAGGGCCAGACCACCCAGCCGACCGCGCCGAACTGCAGGAACGTCTTGGCCTTCGCGAGGTTCGACGCCTGCACGGCCAGCCCGCGCCGACCCCAGTAGGAGCGGAAGGCCGAGATGACGACCTCGCGCAGGGTGATGAGCACGACCGGCAGCCACCAGAACCGCCCCTCGATCACCATCGCCCACAGGCCGCCGAGCGCGAGCACCTTGTCGGCCAGCGGGTCGAGGAACGCTCCCGAGCGGGTGGTGCCCTGGCGGCGAGCGAGGTACCCGTCGAGGCTGTCGGTCCAGGTGATGACCAGCCACAACCAGAACAGCAGCCAACTGCTGCGCTCGGCGATGATCAGCCAGAACGCCACCGGGGCGAGCGCCAGGCGGGCGATCGTGACGACGTTGGCGGGAGTGAGCAGTGCTGAGGGGCCGAACGACGGGCGCGGTCCCCCGCCCACCGGCGTCGTCACCCGCCGCCCGCACGCGCAGCGGCGCCCTGGTCGACCGGTTCGCCCACCAGGTCGGGGCCGCGGGCGTCGATGATCCGCGCACCCGGTGGAACTCGACCCACGGCGAGCGACTCGGGAACCATCGATGACGCCGTCGATCTCGGGGCTTCGCGGTGCGAGCGTGCCACGCCCGACTCGTCCACGAGGACGTCGACGTCGGTGCCGATGAGCGTGTCGCGCACCTCGGCGCTGACCCGGTCCGCCAGCTCGCGCAGCTCCGCGAGCCGCTGCTCGACGAGGCCGGGGATCGACCACACCATCGAGACCGGCGGCGTGGGTCCCGTCCTCGGCGGAGTAGGCGAACAGGCCGCACCACTCGACACGGGCCTCCTCGACGAAGCTCAGGAGCGCATCGTGGTCGTCCTCGGTCTCGCCGGGGTAGCCCACGATGAAGTTCGACCGGAACGCAGCATCGGGCCGCAGCTGGCGGATCCGACGGATCCGCTGCAGGTACTTCTCGCCGTTGCCCCAGCGGCGCATCCGGCGCACCAGCGGCGCCGAGACGTGCTGGAGCGACAGGTCGAAGTACGGCACCGGGCCGGATGCCATCAGCTCGATCAGCTCGTCGGTCAGCTCCGAGGGGTACAGGTACAGCAGCCGCACCGATCGACCCGCTCGGACACGGCGCGGACCAGCTCCACGATGCGACGCTGGCCCCGGTCCGGCCGGATCGGTCCGTGTCCGCGCCGTAGGCAGCGAGGTCCTGGGCGATGAGCACCACCTCGCGCACGTCGAGCTGGTCGACCTCCGCCACGATCGAGTCGATCGAGCGGGAGACCTGCGGCCCACGGAACGACGGGCTCGCACAGAACCCGCACCGCTTGTCGCACCCCTCGGCGACCTTCACGTACGCCCACGGCCGTTCGCGGCCGTGGCCGCGGCAGGTTCAGCAGGTCGAGGCGGGGAACGGCTCCCCGACGCGCGACGAGCCCTGCCCCGGCGGGCCGGTCGGCAGCTGCACCGAGTGCGGTCACGCCGGCATCCCCGAACCCGGCGACGGAATCGGCCTCCGGCAGGGCATCGGCCAGTTCGTCGCCGTACCGCTCGGCCATGCACCCGGTGACCACGAGCCGCGACCCTTCGGCGCGCCGTTCATCGAGGGCCAGGATCGTTGCGATCGACTCCTCGCGCGCCTCCTCGACGAACGCACAGGTGTTCACCACCACCAGGTCGGCATCGTCGGCCGAGTCGGCAGCGACGAGTCCGTCGGCGGTCATCGTTCCGGTCAGCTTGTCGGAATCGACCTGGTTCTTGGGGCAGCCGAGGGTCTCGACCCAGAAGGAGCGGGGCACGGTCGGGCGAGTCTACGGGTGTCGCGCCGTCGCGACGCCTCGACCGGTCGGGTCAGCCGACATGGGCGAGCGCCAGGCCGTCGACGGGCCAGTCCATCGCCAGCAGACGACCGCTGCCCGACGCCGTGACGAACGCCGTTCGCAGATCCGCACCCCCGAACGCAACGTTCGTGACGAGCGGGTCATCGACGCTCAGGTGCTGCAACGAGGCGCCGTCCGCGCTGATGACCGTCACCCCGCCAGCGCCGAGCGTCGCGACGCAGACGTTTCCGTCGCCGTCCACGGCCGAGCGAGTCGAGCAGCTGGAGTCCTGGCAGGCCGGCGAGCAGGTCGCCGTGTGGCTTCAGCAGCCCGGCGCCGACCGCGACCCCCGGTTCGGTGACCTGCCAGGCGTACACGCGGCCGGTGTGGGTCTCGGCCACGTAGAGCACGTCCCCCGCGGGTGACAGCCCGATGCCGTTGGGCGAGTCGAGCGGGGTGAGCACCTCGCGGATCTCGGATCCGTCGGCGAGGGCGTAGTGGACCGAGCCGCGATCGGTCGTGCGGTCGTGGCGCAGTCCGTGGTCGGTGAACCAGAACCCGCCGTGGGCGTCGAAGACGAGGTCGTTGGGTGCCAGCAGCTGTCGCCCCTCGCAGTGGGTGTAGACGGTCTCGACCGCGCCGGAGTCGAGGTCGACGCGCTGGATCGAGCCGCCGGCGTAGGTGTCGGGCACGTCGCCGGGGAGCAGCAGGTCACCCAGATCGATGAAGTCGAAGCAGCCGCCGTTGTTGGCGATCCAGACCGCGCCGTCCGGGCCGATCGCTGCACCGTTCGGACCCCCACCGCAGTCCGCCACGACGCTCACCGCACCGTCGGGCGCGACCCGGCTGAGCGTGCCCCGGGCGATCTCGACGACGAGCACGGAGCCGTCGGCCAGCGCCACCGGCCCCTCGGGGAACCGCAGCCCGGTCGCGATGGTGCGGATGTCGGTCGGCAGCTCGATCGCCATGGGCCGGAGCGTATCGACGCACCGGAGGGTCCGCCCCCCTGATCCCAATCTGGTCGCCCGGCGACGGACCCGGATCGGGGACAGACGCCTGACGAACTGCGACCGCGAGACGACCGATTCGGTCGTCTCGCGGTCGCAGTTCTGTCAGCAGGCGACGCAGCGGGGACAGGAGCGCCCCCGGACGGGCGCTGCGCCGTTGCCGCGCTAGACCTCGCCGGCCTCGATCATCGCGTCGAGCTCGTCGGGGGTCAGCAGCACGGTGCGGGCCTTGGACCCCTCCGAGGGCCCGACGACGCCGCGCTGCTCGAGCAGGTCCATGAGCCGCCCAGCGCGCGAGAACCCCACCTTCAGCTTGCGCTGCAGCATCGAGGTGGACCCGAGGCCGCTGCGCACGACGAGCTCCATCGCCTGGGCGAGCAGGTCGTCGTCCTCGTCACCACCCGCGCCGCCGCCGCCCGAGCTGGTCGCGACCTCATCGTCGGCGACGCCCTCGACGTAGTGGTCCTCGACCGACGGGGTCTGCTTGCGCCAGCGCCCAACGACAGCGGCCACCTCGGTCTCCTCGACCCATGCGCCCTGGATGCGCTGGGGCACCGACGTGCCGCCACCCAGGAGCAGCATGTCCCCACGGCCGACCAACCGCTCGGCGCCGAGCTGGTCGAGGATCACCTTCGAGTCGGTCGCCGAGGCCACCGCGAAGGCCAGCCGGGCCGGGATGTTGGCCTTGATGACACCGGTGATGACGTTGACGCTCGGGCGCTGCGTGGCGATGACCAGGTGGATGCCGACCGCCCGGGCCTTGGCCGCGATGCGGGTGATCGACTCCTCGACGTCGCGCGACGCGACCATCATCAGGTCGGCCAGCTCGTCGACCACCACCAGGATGAACGGCAGTCGCGTCGGTTCGCGCTCCTCGCCCAGCTGCTCCTGCAGCTCGCCGCGGTCGAAGGCGGCGTTGTAGCCGGTGATGTCGCGCACCCCGGCCTCGGACAGCAGGTCGTACCGGCGCTCCATCTCCTTGACCGCCCAGTTCAGCGCGTTGGCGGCCTTCTTGGGGTTGGTGACGACCTGGGTCAGCAGGTGCGGGATCTTGTTGTACTGGGTGAGCTCGACCTGCTTGGGGTCGACGAGGATCATGCGGACCTGTTCGGGCGTGGACCGCATCAGGATCGACGTGATGATCGAGTTGATGCCTGACGACTTGCCGGCACCGGTCTGCCCGGCGATGAGCAGGTGCGGCATGGTGGCGAGGTTCATCAGGACCGACGCACCGCCGATGTCACGCCCGACGGCCACCTCGAGCGGGTGCGTGGCGGCGTGCGCCTCGGCGGACGTGAGGATGTCACCCAGCGCGACCACCTGGCGATCCTCGTTGGGCACCTCGACACCGATCGCCTGGCGGCCCGGGATCGGCGCCAGGATGCGCACGTCCGGCGACGCCATCGCGTAGGCGATGTCGCGGTGCAGGCTCGTGATGCGGGCGACCTTGACGCCGACGCCGAGCTCGAGCTCGTAGCGGGTGACCGTCGGCCCGACGACCATGCCGACCAGACGCGTCTCGACGCCGTGCTCCGCAAGGGCACCCTCGAGGACGCGGCCGCGCTCCTCGACCGCTGCGGTGTCGACGCTGCGACGCCCCGACACGGCGAGCAACGACTTGGGCGGGAGCCGCCACGGCGAGCCGGCGGCGCCGGGGGGCATGTCGATCTGCAGCTGCTCCGCCTCGGCGCCGCCAGCGGTCGGATCGGCGACGACCACCGCTGTGCCGTCCGTCGCGGCCGCCGCCTTCTTGCGCCGCTTTCGCGGCGCCGGCGCGTCGTGGTCCTGGTCGTAGAGCTGCACCGTCGGCGCCGAGACGGCCGCTGCGTCGCCGTCGGGGTCCTCGGGATGGTCGCCACGGAGCTTGAAGAGCTCACCGAACCACGCTGCGCCCGACCGCAGCAGCGGTGCCGTACCGCTGACCACACCGGCGCCGAGCTGGCGCAGCGAGCGACCCGTCACGAGGCTGACCGCGACGACGCCGAGCAGGAGCAGCACGACCACCGCTCCCCAGCGTCCGATCAGGTGACCGAGCGAGCCGAGCAGGGCGCCGAGGAGTCCGCCGCCGCCCGCATAGGCGTCCCAGCCGTCGGCCTCGACCGTCATCCCCTCCGCGAGCAGCAGGTCGGCCAGGCCGGCGACCACCAGGATGGAGAGCACGACCCCCGCCACACGGATCGGTCCGCGGTGGCGGCCGGTGCCGGGCAGCTCCTCGGTCGGGTCGTCGGTGTGCGCAGCGTCATCGGGCTCCGCAGCCGTCCGTCGAGGTCCGCGGATCAACAGGACCCCGACCGCCGCGAGCGCCGGCGGAACCAGGAAGCGGAGCAGACCGACGAGCGTGGCGTTCCCGACACGCAGGGGCGCCCCGATGGCGCCCGCGGAGCCCGAGTAGACGGCGATCCCGACCAGCACGGCCAGAATGATGAGCAGGACACCCCACAGATCGTGGCCGTGGCCGTCGAACAGGTACCGGAGGGGTCCCGAGCGCGCTGGCTGTTCGGCCGGACTGCGCTTCGGGCGCGTCCCGCTGGTCGAGGAGGACCGGGAGGCGGCCCGCTTCGGGCTGGAACGACTGGAGGTGCGCCGGCCGGTGGACGTGCGCTGGCGGGTGGCCACCTGACCACCGTACCGACCGCGGGTGACAGCGTCGCGGCACGACACCGACGACGGCTCGATTCAGGCCTCGAGCACGACCGGGACGATCATCGGGCGCCGACGGGTGCGCTCGGAGACGAACCCACCGGAGGCGCGCCGCACCGCCTTGGCGATCCCGTTGGCGTCCGCACCGTCGGCGAGCGAGGACGACACCGCCTTCTCGACCCGTCCGCCCAGATCGGACACCAGGTCGCCCGACTCGGGCTCGTGGATCCAGCCGCGGGTGGCGATCTCCGGACCGGACACGATCGTGCGCCTCTTGCGGTCGACGCACACGATGACCACGACCACCCCGTCATCGGCGAGGATGCGCCGGTCGCGCAGCACCCCGGTGCCGACGTCGCCGACGGTCCCGTGGACGTACACGTACTCCGACGGGACGCGCCGTTCGTGGCGCAGACCGTCGTCGTCGAGGACCAGTCGGTCTCCGTCCTCGGCCAGCACGATGTGGTCGGCCGGGGTGCCCATGACCTCGGCCAGCCGGGTGTGTGCCACCAGGTGGTGGTACTCGCCGTGCACGGGCACGAACCACTCCGGCTTGGCCAGCGAGTGGTAGAGCTTGAGCTCCTCGGACTTCGCGTGACCCGTGGCGTGCACGTCGGAGAGGCCCGAGTGGATGACCTCGGCGCCGAGACGGAACAGGTTGTCGATCACCTTGGTGACGGCGTTCTCGTTGCCGGGGATGGGATGCGACGAGAAGATCACGGTGTCGTCCGGGGTGACCTTCAGCCAGCGGTTCTCGTTGGCCGACAGCAGCGTCAGCGCCGACATCGGCTCGCCCTGCGAACCGGTGGAGATGACCATCACCTGACCTGGCTCGTAGCGGTCGACCTTCTCGACGTCGATCAGGGCCGAGTCCGGGATCGTCAGCAGCCCCAGCTCACGTGCCATGGTGATGTTGCGCTTCATGGACCGCCCGACCGGGGCGATCACCCGGTCGAAGGCGATCGCAGCGTCAGCGAGCTGCTGGATCCGGTGGATGTGGCTCGCGAAGCACGCGGTGATGACCCGGCGGCCCTCCTGCTCGTGCATGAGGTTGTACAGCACCTTGCCGACGCTGGTCTCCGAGCGCGAGTGGCCCGGCTGGTCCGCGTTGGTCGAATCGGCGAGCAGCAGGCGGATCCCCTCGCCGTCCGCCAGTGCGCCGATGCGCGACAGGTTGGTCAGTCGACCGTCGACGGGGGTCAGGTCGATCTTGAAGTCACCGCTGTGCACGATCGTGCCCTGGGGGGTGTGGAACGCCGTCGCGACACCTTGGGGCACCGAGTGGGTCGCGGGGATGAACTCGACCTCGAAGGGTCCGATCTCCCACATCTCGCCGTCGGCGACGGTGGTGAGCTCGGTGCGGCCCATCAACCCCGCCTCCTCGATGCGGCCCTTGGCGAGCCCGAGGGTGAGCTCGGTGCCGAACAGCGGGAAGCTCGCCTCGCGCAACAGGTACGACAGCGCGCCGATGTGGTCCTCGTGGCCGTGGGTCAGCACACAGCCGACGATGTCGTCGGCGCGCTCGAGCAGCCAGGTGAAGTCGGGCAGCACCAGGTCGACGCCCAGCATGTCGGTGTCGGGGAACATCAGCCCGCAGTCGATGAGGAGCAGCGACTCCTCGAGCTCGAGCACGGCGCAGTTCCGGCCGATCTCGCCGAGTCCTCCGAGGAAGGTGATGTGAACGGGTGGGGCCATCAGTTGAGCTCCTCGAGCACGGTGCGCGCGGCGTCGGTGACCCAGTCGGGCGCTGGGCCGAGCGGAGCCCGGCACTGTCCGACCTTGAGTCCGAGAACGCGCAGCAGCGCCTTGGTGGGAATGGGGTTGGGGGCCTCGTCGCTGGACTGGTAGCGGTAGGAGGCGAGCAGGCTGGCGTTGATCCTCCGGGCGGCGGCGACGTCGCCGGCGAGGTACGCGTCGATCATCTCGCGCAGCTGGCGTCCGACCCAGTGCGATGCGACCGACACGACCCCGACGGCGCCCACTGCGAGCAGCGTCAGCGTCTGGGGATCGTCGCCGCTGTAGACCTCGAACGCGCTGGGTGCCGCGGCGATCAGTTCCGCGGTGGATGCGGGGGACCCGGCTGCGTCCTTGAGCCCCACGATGTTGTCGACCTCGTGGGCCAGGCGCAGGATCGTCGCGGTCTCGATCTTGCGGCCCGTGCGAACCGGGATGTCGTAGAGGTACACGGGCAGGTCGGTGACCGCCGCGACCGCACGGAAGTGCGCCTCGATGCCGGCCTGGGAGGGACGGTTGTAGTACGGGGCGACCGAGAGGATGGCGTCGACGCCGGTCTCGTTCGCACGTCGCGTCTGCTCCACCGCGCTGGCGGTCGAGTTGGAGCCCGCCCCGGCGATCACGGGCACCGACACCGCCTCGCGGATCGTGCGGAACAGCACGAGCTCCTCGGACTCGGTCAGCGTCGGGCTCTCGCCGGTGGTGCCGGCGAGGAGCAGCGAATCGCTGCCGTTCTCGACCAGCCAGTTCGCGAGCTCGACGGCGGCGTCGAGATCGAGGTCGCCGCGTTCGTCGAACGGGGTGACCATCGCGGTCGAGACGCGGCCGATGGTCGCGCCGGGGGTCGGTTCGGATGCGGGGCTCATGCGGTCTCCCAGGTGCTCGTCAGCCCGCGGCTCGCCGCTGGGCCGTCGCCGCGGCGGCGGCCGAGCGTGGCCAAGAGGTCCTCGTGCCACTCGAACCACACGGTGTGGTACGAGTCGATCGACGGGCGGGTGAACCACTCGACCTCGCCCGCCGCGACACGGCTGCGCGCATGGCGCAGCCGCGGGCCGTACGCGGCGAAACGCTCGAGCGCCGACGCCATCTCGTGGACCAGCGACTGCGCGGCGCGGTCCACCACTCCGAGTCGGGCGAGCACCCCGCGGTCGTGGCGCATGTCGCTGTGGTCGTTCACGACCTGGGCTCCGTCGACGACCCGGACCTGCCAGGCGCTGCAGACAGCGAGTGCTTCACCGTTGAGCACCTCGAAGCGCACGTAGGCACGCTCGAGCGACGGACGCACCCCGAGCCGGTCGACCTCGTCGGCGAGCAGCGCCTCGACGTGCTCACGACCTGCCGGGGTGAGTGACCACCCGGCGAGCACGCCGTCGTGGCGTCTGGCCCACCCCTGAGCGCCGGCGCGGTCCAGCTCGGCGGTCGCAGCGTCGATCGGCACCGCGGCACGTCGTGCCACGGTCCGGTCGTCGGCCACGCCCACGAGCCGCAGTGCGTGCAGCACCGGGAGCGTCGAGGGAGCGGCCATCGGGGCCGACACTACCGGAGCCGCCGGGGGGCCCGGCCCGACGGGCCCGCTCCGCCGGGCGTTCAGGCGCTGCGCAGTTCGCTCTCGGTGAGGGCGAACTGCTCGTACTCGTCGCCGGTGTCGACCCAGTCCTCGAACTGGATGACGCCGATCTCCTCGAACCGGCGGCGCAGCCACTTGTCGTTGCGGTCGAGCAGGCCGAGCTTCTTGCAGTTCGGAACGATCTTGGAGAACAGCATCATCTGGAACATCTGCCGGGTCGGTGTGCGCATGACCAGCTCGATGGCCTCCTTGACCGGCACGTCCATGCGCTCCCAGACCTCCTGTTGGAGGAATCGGTCCCGCATCCGCACCGCCGCCTCGAAGGCGAACTGCTGACGCTCGAAGATCTCGGCGTCGCTGAGCCCCTCGTAGTACTCCTTGAGCGAGAGGACCCCGAAGGCGACGTGGCGGGCCTCGTCGCTCATGACGTAGCGCAGCAGCTGCTTGAGCAGCGGCTCGGTCGTCATCTGGTGCATGAACCCGAACGCGGCGAGCGCCAGGCCCTCGACCATGATCTGCATCCCGAGATAGGTCATGTCCCAGCGGCTGTCCGCGACGATGTCGTCGAGCAGCAGCTTCAGGTGGGTGTTGACCGGGTAGTGCCCGCTCAGCTTGGTGTCGAGGTACTTGGCGAAGACCTCCACGTGACGGGCCTCGTCCATCACCTGGGTGGATGCGTAGTACTTGGCATCGATCCACGGCACCGTCTCGACGATCTTGGCGGTGCAGATCAAGGCGCCCTGTTCGCCGTGCATGAACTGGCTGAGCGTCCAGTTCTGGCTCTCGATCCCGAGCTGCATCCACTGGGCGTCGGTCCACTTCTCGAACGGGGTGCCGGCGACGTCGAAGTCGGCGAGGCCCATGCCTTGCGCGTTGCCCGCCTCGGCGTTGGCGATCACGACCTTCTCCTGATCGACCTCGGTCTCCCACGGCAGGTCGGTCTCGCCGTTCCACATCGAGGTCTTGGCCTTCTCGTAGAGCTTCTCGAGCGGGGGCCGGGCGCCCTTCTCGTAGTCCCAGGTGAAGATGGCGTCGGAGTTGTCCGCGACGCAGGAGATGACCTCGTCGCGTTCGGTGTTGGTGACCGCGAGGATCGCCTCGAGGTCGTTCACGTCCGCACGACCGATCAGGTCCTCGGTGCTGTGCTCGGTGCTGGGGTCGTCGGTGACGGACATGGGGCTCCTCGGGAGGTGGACGGGATCAGGTGGACGGGATCAGGTGGACGGCGGGATCAGCTGGGCGGGCGCATGACCCGTCGCGGATGGCGGGGCCTGCTCGGTCAGACCGGGCAGCAGGAAGCTCTGCACGAGCCGCTCGACGTCATCGCGTCGGCGCAGGTCGAGCAGGGTCGACGGGGTGGTGAGGTAGGACACGACGAGTCGGGCGGCCCAGATGCCGACACCCGGCGCCCGCTCGGTCCCGACGAACCGGTCGAACAGCGACGCGGTCAGCGAGCCGGCGGTCTGGAGCAGCGCGTCGAGGCGGTCGAAGGCGACGATGCGTGCGACGACGTCCGGGTCGTGTTCGGCGAGGGTCGAGAGCGCCGGGTGCTCGTCCAGGTGCGTCGCGGTGGTGTGGATGCCCTCGACGAGGCACGCCTCGAGGGTCCGGGCCGACCCCAGCCGCTCGGCGAGCAGCTCACCGAGCGCAGCGAGCTCGGCGCCGACGGCGTCGTCGAGGATCGCCTGCTTGCCACCGGGGTAGCGGCGATACACCGTGGCCCGTGACAGCCCGGACTCGCGTGCCACGTCGTCGATCGTGGTCTTGGTCAGGCCCCAGCGCGAGATGCACGCCAGCAACCCGGCGCGGATGCGCTCGTCGTTGGACGCGACGACGTCGATCGCTCTCTCGGCTCCGACCGTGTCGGTCGGACGCCCGGACCCCCCGGTGATGACGACCATCGGATGGAACGATAAGACCGGATCTGTCTCATCGACAAGCGATTGGGGTGTGACAGCCGTAACAGCCGACCCGTCCCTGTGGCGCCGCTCAGCACCCCGGCGTCGCCGAGATGCCCGCCAGCAGCTCGCGTCGCACCACGGCACGCGTCGCTGCGGGGTCGGTCAGGTCGGTGCCGGCCGGGCTCCCCAGCCACGACAGCACCATGCGTGTCAGGTAGTCCGACGCCAGATCGACGTCGACGCCGTCGCGCAGTGTGCCCGCAGCGAGCTCGGCGAGCAGCGCGTCACGCAGGTAGCCGCGGATGACGCTCTGGATCAGCGGTTCGGAGCCGCGCACCGCGGCGAGCAGCTCGGCGACATCGGCCTCCATCAGGTTCGACAGGATCGGGGACCGGTCCATCACTGTGCGTCCCACGACGAGCCCGGTGACGAGGCGGTCCTCGAGGCTGCTCTCGGCCTCGACGACCTCGCCGAGACGCCCCCAGAACCGAGCGAGCTCCCAGGTGGTGGTCTCCTCGAGGAGCTGGGGCCGGCCACCGGGGAAGTAGCGGTACACCGTGGTGCGCGACACGTCGGCCTCGGCCGCGACCTCGGCGAGCGAGACGCCCTGCACGCCGCTCCGGGTCACGCACGCCACCGTCGCGGCCATGATCTGCTCGCGGGGTCCGGGGTCGACTCCGGGCTGCATCGCCACCGCTCAGGTGCTGTGCGCGGGCTCGCGCGACCGGTCCGGGTCCAGCGGTGCGTCAGGATCCTCGCGGTCCCGCAACCGGTGGCGCGCGACGCTGCGCAGCACCAGCGGGTACCCGGCAGCGGCGATCACCGCGAAGAGCCACCACTGCACCATGTAGGAGAAGTTCTGCGACGGGTCCGAGGCGGCCAGGTCCACCCGGTCGGGCAGGGCACCGGGCTGGGGCGGCGACTGCGTGTCGAGCACCACCCACGCGGGGCCGAGGTCGTAGGGGAGCTGTTGGTCGAACCGGGCGACGTCGACCCGAGCGAACGACTCGAGTGTCCCCTCGTCGGGGTCGACGCCCCCGAAGGACCCGCGCTCCTGGGTCGGCTGCAGCGTGCCGGTGACCGTGACCTCCCCGTCCGGAGCCATGGCGTCCAGGAACGGTGGTGACGTCACGGTCGGCTCGTAGGGGATCCAGCCCCGCACCACCGGCACCGCCACGCCGTCGTCGCGGACCAGTGGCGTGAGCACCCAGGCGCCCGGCTGACCGCCCTGCGAGCGGCTGAGCACGGCCACCTCTGCGTCGACGTCGTAGCGGCCGGTGACCTCGACCCGGGAGAACCGCAGGTCCTCGTCGACCGCTGCTGGAGCGAGTTGCGGATCGACCAGCTCCTCGTAGTCGACGGGGTCGAGCGCGGCTCGGGCCTCGACCGCCTCCACCTTGGCGCGCTCCTCCACCCAGCGCTGCTGCTGCCAGACGCCGAGCCCGATCAGCACCAGCACCAGCACCCCGATGAGCACGTGGCTCACGATCCAGGCGGGGCGACGCAGGAAGGCGTACATCGATCGAGACCCTACGCCCGCGGCGGCCGGGTCGCGTGGCGCCGGCGGGGCACCCGCGCACACGGCACCCACCGGCGGCCCGGTCGGGTCAGACGGTCGGCAGAACGTGATCGGCGAAGCGGTCGCGCAGGTCCTTCTTGGAGAACTTGCCGACACTGGTCTTGGGGACCTCCTCGATGAAGACCACGTCATCGGGCAGCCACCAGGTCGCGACCCGGCCGCCGAGGAACTCGAGCACCTCGTCGCGGGTGAGCTCGGCACCCTCGCGCACCACCACGCAGGCGAGCGGGCGTTCGGACCACTTCGGATGGGGCACGCCGATGACCGCTGCCTCGGCGACCGACGGGTGCGCCATGATCTCGTTCTCGAGCTCGACCGACGAGATCCACTCGCCGCCGGACTTCACCACGTCCTTGGTCCGGTCGACGATCTGCACGTAGCCGTCGGGCGTGACCACCGCGACATCGCCGGTGCGCAGCCAGCCGTCCTCGGTGAACGACTCGGGGGAGCGCGGATCGTCGTAGTACGAGGCGGCGATCCAGGGACCTGCCGCTTGGAGCTCGCCCCGCGACTCGCCGTCCCACGGGAGCACCTGCCCGGTCGCCTGGTCCGCGATGCGCAGCTCGACCCCGAGCAGGGCCGGCCCCTGGGTGGCGCGCAGGTCCGCGAGCTCGTCGTCGCTCCGGTCCTCGAGCCAGGAGCGGATGGTTGCGACCGAGGCGACCGGACTCGTCTCGGTCATGCCCCAGGCCTGCAGGATCGGCAGTCCGGTGGCCGCCCGGTAGCTCTCCGAGAGCACCTTCGGGACCGCCGAGCCACCGCATGGGATCATCCGCAACGCCGAGATGTCCCGGCCGTCGAGCTCGGGCAGCACGCCCATCCAGATGGTGGGGACGCCCGCAGCGATCGTCACCCGTTCGGACTCGATCAGCTCAGCGAGCGCCGGCGGGGTCATGCGGGGACCGGGCAGGACGAGGCTGGCGCCGGTCGCCACGCCGGCGTGCGCCAGACCCCACGCGTTCGCGTGGAACATCGGCACGACCGGGAGGACCACGTCACGCTCGCTGACACCGACGGCGTCCGCCGCCACGACGCCCAGGGTGTGCAGGTAGGTCGAGCGGTGCGTGTAGACGACACCCTTGGGGTTGCCCGTGGTGCCCGACGTGTAGCACATCGACGCAGCTCGCCGTTCGTCGTCGACCCGGAAGTCCACCGGTGACGCCGACGCGAGCAGTTCCTCGTGGTCGAGCACCTCGAGGCCGTCGGGGTCGGGTGTGGGTGCCCCGTCGTCCATCACCACGACGTGTCGGACCGTCCGGAAGGTGCCGAGCAGCGGCGCGAGCAGCCCGAGCAGCGATCGGTCGACGAAGATCACCTCGTCCTCGGCGTGGTTGACGATGTAGGTCAGCTGCTCGGGGAACAGCCGGATGTTGAGCGTGTGCAGGACCCGTCCCGAGCACGGAGCTGCGAAGTAGAGCTCGAGGTGGCGGGCGGTGTTCCAGGCGAAGGTGGCGACGCGACCGTCGGGAGAGATCCCGAGGTCGTCGAGCACACCGCCGAGGCGCCGGGTGCGCGCAGCCCACTCCCCGTAGGTGCTGCGCTCGACCCCGTTCGCGGTCCCGGTGACGATCTCCTTGCCGGGGAAGAGGCGCTCCGCCCGCTCGAAGAAGTGCGTCAACGTCAGCGGCCGGTCCTGCATCGTGCCGAGCATGGGTCCCCCGTTGTGCCGGGCCGGCGACGGCCCCCTGTAGCGTGTCGCCAGCCTACGCGGCACCTGCCGACGGGCGCTCCACGATGACCACCACTCCGAGCCCCCCCGCGATCACTCCGCCGCGATGGTTCCTGCCGGTCATCGGCGCCTCGATCGTGCTGCTCATCGCCGCGAACAACCTCGGCAACGTGGTGTGGAGCTGTGCGGTGATCGTCGGCGACCCGGAGCAGCCGTCGTCGCTGTGCAGCTGGCCGGTGATCTCGTCCTTCGCGGGCAACCCGCTCGGACTCCTGGCGCTCAACAGCTCGAACAAGTACCTGTTGGCGACCTCGGTGCTGACGGACTGGGCGCCCTACGCATCGATCGCACTGGTGCGACTCATGGCCCCCGACCCGCTCTTCTACCTGCTCGGGTTCGTCTACCGGCTGAAGGCGCTGCACTGGGCCCGGCAGGTCTTCCCGGGCATGGACCCGATCTTCGACCAGTTCGAGGGCCAGGGCGGGGCCACCCGGCGGGTGCTCGACGGCGCCGTGTTCATCGCGCCGAACAACCCGGTGTGCCTGCTGGCGGGCGTCGCGGCGATGCCGTGGCGGCGGTTCCTGGCCCTCGCGGTCACCGGGACGGTGGCGCGGATCGCGCTGATGCGGGGCATCGGGCTCGCGTTCGAGGAGCAGATCACCGACGTCCTCGACGTCGTCGCCCGCTACCAGCGGTGGTTCACCCTCGGGTCGATCGCGCTCGTGCTGGCCTACGTGATCTACCAGGTGGCGGGCCGTCGCGGTCTCGTCGGGGGCGTGGAGTCGCTCGACGACGAGCTCGGTGGCGACTGAGTCATCCGATCCCGAGCAGGGGCTCCAGCCCGATCGTCACTCCGGGGCGGTCTGCGACGTGGCGCACTGCGTGCGCGACACCACCCATGAAGCTGGTGCGATCGATCGAGTCGTGTCGGATCGTGAGCGTCTGTCCGGTCGTCCCGAACAGGACCTCCTGGTGGGCCACCAGGCCGCGCAGGCGGACCGAGTGCACCCGGATCCCAGCGGGGCCCACTCCCCCGCGGGCCCCCTCGAGCAGCTCGTGGCGGGTCGGGTCCTCGGCCCAGTCAGCTGACGCCGCAGCGATCCGTTCCGCCGTCGCCATCGCGGTCCCCGACGGTGCGTCGATCTTGGCGTCGTGGTGCAGCTCGACGATCTCGGCGGTCTCGAACCACGGTGCCGCGAGCTCGGCGAAGCGCATCAGCAGCACGGCGCCGATCGCGAAGTTCGCGGCGACCAGACAGCTCGAGTCGCGGAACCGGGACCGCAACACCTCGATGTCCTCGGCCGAGAAGCCGGTCGTACCGACCACTGCGTGGACTCCGTGGTCCGCGAGCCACGCCAGATTCGCGACCGCCGCCTCGCGGTGCGAGAAGTCGACGGCCACCGTCGCTCCGGTCGCTGCGATCCCTGCGACGTCACGCTCGACGATGAGGTCGCTGTCGATGCCCACGATCGGACCGAGGCGCTCACCCGCCCGCCCCGGGTCGACCGCGGCGACCAGCTCGAGGTCGTCCTCGCCGTCCACCGCCCGGCAGACCTCCGACCCCATCCGTCCTGTGGCTCCGAGCACCGCGACCGTGATCGTCATGACGGCGATCCTATGGGTCACCCGCCGTCGAACAGGTCCCGTCGGGGATGGTCGAGGTACTCCGGCTCACGCCCCTCGTCGAACGCCCGGATCGCTTCGGGCAGGTTGTCGGTGAACCCTGCCATCAGCTGGTTGCGGTCCTCGAACTCGATCGCGGCATGCAGGCTGGCGATCTCCTGTTCGACCCACAGGGACTGCTTGGTCGCCTCGAGCCCGTGGTGGGAGTACCGGGCCATCGTCGCCGCCATCGACAGCGCCTCGTCGAGGACCTCGTCGTCGGGCAGCACCCGCGAGACCAGGCCGATGCGCAGCGCCTCGGCCGCGTCGATCCGACGCCCCGTGAGCAGGAGGTCGTTGGAGTTCGCTGCCCCGATGAGGCGGGGCAGGATCCACCCGGCGCCCATCTCGGCCGAGGTGAGCCCGTTCACGATGCCCGTGGCGTTGAACTCGGCCGACTCGGCGGCGATCCGCAGGTCCGCGCCGAGCGCGAGGCACATGCCACCCCCGTAGGCGGGACCGTTCACCGCGGCGATCACCGGCTGGGGGATCGCTCGCAGCCGTCGGGTCAACTGGCTGTAGACGCCCATCGAACGGCTGGCGATCCGGTGGACGGACAGGTGCTCGGCGTTGGGGATGATGCCGTAGTCCTTCAGGTCGAGCCCCGAACAGAAGGCCCGGCCCGACCCGGTGAGGATGACGACCCGGGCGAGGTTGTCCGTTGCGATCGCGTCCAGCGCCTCGTCGAGCTCGACGGCCAGCTCGATCGAGAGAGCGTTCAGGCGTTCGGGCCGTGTCAGGCGGACGACGCGGACCGCGTCGTCGACGTGTTCGGTCTCGACCAACGACATCGCGCTCCCCCGTCATGGCGCCGCGGCCCGTCCCGGTGGGGGACGCTGGGCGGAGGCCGTACCGTAGCGGCCATGACCGACGGCGCCGCCACCGGCGGAACGGATCCGGGAGCGCTCCAGGACCACGAGGACGGCACGGTACTGGTGCGCGTGACCGGTCGCGATCACCCGGGGATCACCACCGACCTGATGACGGTGCTCGAGCTCGTCGACGCCGAGGTGCAGGATCTCGAGCAGGTCCTGGTGCGCGGCCACCTGACGCTGGCCGCCGTGCTGTCCTCCCCCGCTGCGCCCGACGAGCTCGCCGCCACGCTCGCCCACTTCGCGACCCAACGTGGCCTCGTCGTGGAGATCGACCGGGTCGCTGCGACACCGACCGAGAAGGGCTCGTTCGACGCGGTCACCGTGCTCGGCCACGAGCTCGGGACGGCGCTCTCCGCTGCCGAACTCGGCGCCGTCGCTGCGGCGGTCGCCGCGGCCGGGGCGAACATCGACCGGATCGTCCGTCTGGCGCGCTATCCCGTGCACGCGTACGAGTTCCGTGTCAGCGGGGCCGAACCGGTGGCGCTGCAGCGCTACCTGGGCGAGGTGGCCGCCGCGCACCGCCTCGACATCGCCGTGCAGCCCGAGGGCCTCGGGCGGCGGGCCAAACGGCTCGTGGTCCTCGACGTCGACTCGACCCTGATCCAGGACGAGGTGATCGAGCTCCTCGCCGAGGAGGCCGGCTGCGCCGACGAGGTGCGTGACATCACCCACCGAGCGATGCAGGGCGAGCTGGACTTCGAAGGGGCGCTCCGGGCCCGTGTCGCGCTGCTGGCCGGGCTCGACATCGATGCCCTCGAGCGGGCGCGGGCGCGGGTCCGGCTCACACCCGGAGCGCGGACCTTCGTCCGCACGCTCCAACGCCTCGGCTACACGGTCGGGATCGTCTCAGGCGGCTTCACCCACTTCACCGACGCGCTCGCGGAGGAGCTCGAGCTCGACCACGCGGTCGCCAACGAGCTCGCCATCGTCGACGGGCGACTCACCGGCGAGGTCGTGGGCGCGGTCGTCGACCGGGCCCGCAAGGCCGAGCTGCTGCGGTCCTTCGCTGCAGCGGAAGGCGTCCCGGTCTCCCAGACGGTGGCCGTCGGCGACGGGGCCAACGACCTCGACATGCTCGCTGCAGCGGGCCTCGGGGTGGCGTTCAACGCGAAGCCGCTGGTCCAGCGGGCCGCGGACACCACGGTGAACGTGCCGTACCTCGACGCGATCCTGTTCGTGCTCGGCGTGACCCGAGACGAAGTCGAACGCGCCGACACAGTGGTGCCCGAGACGCTCGGCTGACACGACCCGCCCCCGGAGCGAGCTCAGGGAGCCATCGACGCCAGCCGGTCGAGGTCGCCCTCACCGACGACAGCGAGCACCATCGGAGAACGCAGCAGCCGCCGCGCCGCCTCGTTGAGCTCATCGAGCGACACGGCATCGAGGCGGTCCAGCTGCTCGTCGAGGGGCACGACCCGACCTCGCAGCATCTCGGAGACCCCGAGGCGCGCGCTGCGCGAGCCGGCGTCCTCGAGGCCGAGCAGCACCGTGCCCCGCAGCGCCCGCTTGGCGCGGGCCAGGTCCTCGGCGGTGACGCCGTGCTGCGCGAACCGGTCGAGCTCGACGAGCACCGCCTCGAGCAACTCCTCCGCGCCGCGGGTCGACGCAGCGCACCCCACGGTGAACGCCCCGGCGTCGACGTAGAGGCTGAGCGCCGACGAGATCGAGTAGGTCAGCCCCCGCTGTTCGCGGATCGTCTGGAACAACCTGCTCGCCGGGCCGGTGCCGAGCAACTGATCCACCAGCGCCAGCGCGTAGCGCTCGTCGCTGCTGGCCCCGACCGTCCGCCAACCCAGCGCGAGCTGGACCACCTCACCGGGATGGTGCTCGACCACCGTGGTGGCGCAGGCCGGAGGCGGTTCGCTGCGCTGCGGACAGCGAGCGCCGGGATCGGAGCGATGAGCGAGCACCTCGTCCACATCGGCGGCCAGCCGTTCGTGGTCGACGGCGCCGGATGCGGTCACCACGAGGTTGCGTGGGGTGTACCACTCCCGGTGGAACGCCCGGACCGACGAGGCGGCGATGGCCCGGATGCTCGCATCGCTCCCGAGCACCTCGCGCCCGAGCGGGTGGTCCGGGAAGAGCGACTCGAACAGCCGTTGGGCCACGAGGTCCTCGGGGTCGTCCTCGGCGGCGGCGAGCTCCTCGTGGATCACGGCTCGCTCGGCGTCGACGTCGCCGTCGCGCAGCGCCGGGTCACCGACGACGTCGAGGAGCGTGTCGACGGCGACGCGGTACTCCTCGGCAGGAACACGTGCGTAGAACGCCGTGTACTCGCTCGAGGTGACGGCATTCATCTCCCCGCCGACGCCGTCGATGTCGAGCGCGACCTGGAGTGCGGAGCGACGGTCGGTGCCCTTGAACACCAAGTGCTCGAGGAAGTGCGATGCACCCCAGAGCTCGGCGGGCTCATCGCGTCCACCGACCCCGACCCAGGCGGTCAAGGTGACCGACGATGCGGTCGGCACCCGGTCGGTGAGCACCCGCGCGCCGGATTCTGTCTCGGAGCGACGGACGTCCGCGACGGGCGACGGCAGCGCCGTCGCCCGTCGGGAACCCGTGCTCATCGCCGGCGCCGACCTCCGCCGGAACCACCACGGCCACCGCCGGAGCCGCCACGGCCACCGCCGGAGCCGCCGCGACCGCCGGAACGGACAGGGGCCGGACCCAGATCGCCGAAGGTCGATGCCAGCTCGGCATCGAAGCTCTCGGCGAAGTTCAGCTCGCGCCGCTCGGATTCGCCACCGTTGCCGGAGGGCGCACCGTCAGACGCGGGAGTGACCTCGGGGTGAGCGGCGCCGACGGCGCCGCCCTCACCGGCTTTTGGGGCGAGGTCGTCCACCAGCGCGAGCGAGATCTTCCCGTTGGGGTCGATGTCATCGACTCGGACCGACACTGCGTCGCCCAGGTCGACGACGTCCTCGACGCGGTCGATGCGCTTGCCGCCACCCAGCTTGGAGATGTGCAGCAGCCCATCGCGTCCGGGGAGGATGTTCACGAACGCACCGAACTTGGTGATGTTCACGACGCGGCCTTCGTAGGTCGCACCGACCTCCGCGGTCGGCGGATCGAGGATGAGCTTGATCTGGCGCTCCGCCTCGTCCATCGCGCCGGCGTCGACCGAGGCGATCGCCACGGTGCCGACCATGCCGTCGTCGTCGACGCTGATGTTCGCGCCGGTCTCGGCCTGGATGGCGTTGATGACCTTGCCCTTGGGGCCGATGACCTCGCCGATCTTGTCGATCGGGATCTCGAAGCTGATGATCTTCGGCGCGGTGTCGGCGACCTCGGACCGGGGTTCCGCGATGGTGCTCGCCATCACGTCCAGGATCTGCATCCGGGCCTCTCGGGCCTGGTCGAGGGCCCCGGCGAGGACATCGGCAGGAATGCCGTCGATCTTGGTGTCGAGCTGCAGCGCGGTGATGAAGTCCGACGTCCCGGCCACCTTGAAGTCCATGTCGCCGTAGGCATCCTCGGCACCGAGGATGTCGGTCAGCGTGACGTACTGGTCATCGGCGTAGATGAGCCCCATGGCGATGCCGGCGACGGGCGCCTTGAGCGGCACACCGGCGTCCATCATCGACAACGTGGACCCGCAGACCGACGCCATCGAGGACGAGCCGTTGGAGGCCAGCACCTCGGAGACGAGCCGGATCGTGTAGGGGAACTCCTCGAGCGAGGGCACCACCGGGAACAGTGCACGCTCGGCGAGAGCGCCGTGGCCGATCTCACGACGCTTGGGGCCACGCATGAAGCCCGGCTCACCCGTCGAGAAGGGCGGGAAGTTGTAGTGGTGCAGGTAGCGCTTGCGGGTGATCGGGTCGATGCCGTCGATCATCTGGTCCATCTTCGCCATGCCGAGCGTGGCGACGTTGAGGACCTGGGTCTCGCCTCGCTGGAACAGCCCGGTGCCGTGCGCCGTGGGGATCACCGACACCTCGGCAGAGAGCGGACGCAGGTCCGCGAGCCCGCGACCGTCGATGCGAGAACCCTCGGCGACGATGCGCGACCGCACCGTGGCCTTGGCCAGCGAGCGGAAGGCGCTCTTGGTGTGCTTCGTGGCCTGCGCAGTGGCCGCCTCGGCCGGTTCTCCGGCTGCGACCGCTGCCTCGACGAGCCCGGGGACGATGCGCTCGACGAGCTCGTCGCGCAGCGCGCCCTCGGCGGCGGTCCGCTCGGCCTTGTCGGCGATCTGCATGATCTCGACGATTCGCTCCCCGCCGAGGCTCGTGACCTCGTCGTACAGCTCCGGGCTGTAGTCGACCTGTGCGGTGTAGCTCATGACGCCGGGCTCACCGTCCGCGGCGATCACTGCAGCCGCGAGCTCCTTCTGGAGCGCGATGACGTCCGCGATCCACCGCTTCGACTCGTTGAGCGCCGTGGCCAACGCCGCCTCGTCGACCTTGGGCGCGCCACCCTCGTACAGGCCCCAGGCGGCCTCGGTGCCACCCGCCTCGACCATCATCACGGCGACGTCGCCGTTGTCGAGCTGGCGCCCGGCCACCACGATCTCGAAGGTGGACTCGTCGCCCTCCTCGTAGGTGGGATGCGGGATCCACTCGCCTGTGGCGCTGTAGGCCAACCGGACGGCGCCGATCGGCCCGTCGAAGGGGATGTCGGAGATCATCAGCGCAGCGGACGCCGCGTTGAGGGCCAGGACGTCGTAGGGGTTGTCCTGGTCGGCACCGAGGACGGTGCCGACGATGTGGACCTCGTTGCGGAAGTCCGACGGGAACGACGGACGCAGCGGCCGATCGATCAGCCGACAGGTCAGGATCGCTGACTCCGGCGCGCGCCCCTCACGACGGAAGAAGGATCCGGGGATCTTGCCCGCCGCGTACATGCGCTCTTCGATGTCAACGGTCAGCGGGAAGAAGTCGATGCCCTCGCGGACGTGACCTGCTGCGGTCGCCGTCATGAGGATGCGGGTCTCCCCGAGACCGGCGAGCACTGCTCCGCCGGCGAGCGGCGCGAGTTTGCCCGTCTCCAGCGAGATGGTCTTGTCGTCGTGGTCGCCGACCGGCGCCTCGACGCGAATAACTGTGGCCATGTGGCCCTCCTTGGATCCCCCTCGGGATCGTCAGGTGCGGCCCGGGCCAGTTCCCAGTGGTCGATCCCCGAACGGTGCTGCCCAGGTCGTTGCGACCGGGTGACGTCGGACATCGGCAACCGGTAACTGACCTGCTCGCCGCACTCGTGTGATGTGATTGTCGCCGCGAGGCTACCCGACGCACCCGCACAGGGCGCGCAGGGGCCGGCGAGCGGCTCAGCGACGCAGGCCCAGCTCGCCGATCAGGCTCCGGTAGCGCTCCACGTCGTTGTCCTTGAGGTAGTCGAGGAACCGACGGCGCTTGCCCACCAGCATCAGCAGCCCACGGCGGCTGTGGTGGTCCTTCTTGTGGTGCTTGAGGTGCTCGGTGAGGTGGTTGATCCGGTCCGTGAGGAGCGCGATCTGGACCTCGGCCGAGCCGGTGTCGGCAGCGTCCTTGCCGAACTTCACGATCGTGTCGGCCTTGGGCGGCAAGTTGGTGGGCTGACGGTTGCCCATGGTGTCCTCCGTGCTGGGTGTCTGACCCGGCCCCCTGGGACGTCGACTCGTGGCGAGCCGGTTCGTACCCGGGAGCGGTGCCGGCCAGTCGGCCGGAGCGGGGACGCTAGTCCCCGAGCCGCTCGGTGCGCCAGCTGTACCGGGGCGCGCGGTGGCGGCCGACGACCGTGCGCTTCGAGGGGGCCGGGGCCAAGGAGAGGACACGGGCACCCGGGAGGTAGCAGACCTCCTCGACGTCCTCGATCGACGGTGCCCGTCGACGTAGCCCTGCGGAACGCAGCGATCGGCGGATGCTGTCGCCGAGTTCGTCGCCGAGGAGCTCGGCCATCACCGCCGGCAGCGTCTCCGGGTCGCGCAGGATCCAGGAGTGGCCGGCCCGCTCGATGGTGATCAGCGTGCCGTCGGTCCGTCGTGCGGTGTCACGCGCGGTGCGGTGCGGGACCGCGAGGTCCCATGCGCCGTGGAGCACGAAGACGGGGACCTCGCCCTCGGCGAGGGCGTCGAGGGCGTAGCGACTCGCGCGACTGCGCAGGACCGTGAACATCGGGCCGAGGAGGCGCCACGGCGCGACGGCGTGGCCCAGCAGGGTGGGAGCAACCAGGCGGACGAGCTTGGCGGCCTGGCGGGGATCGCTGAAGGTCGGCACGACCGCTGCGGAGTCGACGACCAACAGCGCGGTGAGCACGTTGAGCAGCGGTGGCGCGATCCGGAACATCTGGACCATCTGGTCCCAGGTGTCGCCGACGATGGCGTCGATGAGCACCACGGCGATGGTCCGCTCCGGCCGTTCTGCGGCCATCCGCGTGATGAGCTGGCCGCCCATCGAGTGCCCCGCCACGACGAAGCGCTCGATGCCGAGCTCGTCGAGGGCCCGACCGAGCAGCTCTGCGTAGTCGTTCAGGCTCTGCCCGGACAGCGGGAGCCCTTGGGTGGCGCCGTGACCAGCGGTGTCGATCGCGACGACGCGGAAGCCCATGCGCACCAGCCGCGACAGGGATTGCGCATACAGGAACCCTTCGGCCGAGAACCCGTGCACGACCACCAGCGGGACGCCCTCGCCCGCGACCATGACACCGACCTCGTGGCCGTCGCCGAGGGTGACGGTGTGGCGGGAGAGGCGGGGAGCGTCGAACCCGGACTCGGCGAGCGGTTCGTCGCGGACCGGGCCCTCGATCGGTTCCACCAGATCGGTCACGTCGCCCCACCTCCCCTCGGGACACGGCGCCGCTCGGCCCCGCGCTGTCGTTGCGTCCGCCACCTCACCGTACCGGGACGGGGCCGCTCAGCGCGGATCAGCGCCGCCCAGCAGGAGCGACCGTGCCTCGTCGCAGTCGCGACCGAGCTGCGCCGCCAGGGCGTCGACGGAGTCGAAACGGGCATCCGGTCGGATCCGATGGCTGAAGCGGACCGCCACCGCCTCGTCGTAGAGGTCGCCGTCGAAGTCGAGCACGTGGACCTCGAGCAGCGTCATCGCCCGGTCGTCGTAGAAGGTCGGCCGCTTGCCGACGTAGATCGCAGCCGGCAAGGCGGTCGAGGACCGCTGGAGCCACCCGGCGTAGATCCCGTCGGCCGGCATCAGCATCTCGTCGGGGATCGCGACGTTCGCAGTGGGGAACCCCAGGGTCCGTCCACGGCGATCGCCGTGGACGACCGCCCCGCGCATCTCGTGATCACGCCCGAGCATCGCGTTGGCGTCGCCGAGGCGGCCCTCGTTGAGTCCACGGCGGATCGCCGTGGAGGAGACCTGGGCGTCGTCACGCGCCGGCCGCCCGTCGGGGCCGACGAGGCGGTGCCCGAGCACCGTGAAGCCGTCGCGCGCCCCCAACTCCTCGAGCAGCGCGACGTTGCCACGCCGTTGGTGGCCGAAGTGGAAGTCTTCACCCACCACGACCTCACCCGCGCGCAGGCAGTCGACGAGCACCTCCGAAACGAAGTCCTCGGCGCTCTCGAGGGCACGCCGTTCGTCGAAACGGACCACGACCGTGTAGTCGACGCCGGTCGATCCGAGCAGCTCGAGGCGCTGGTCGAGATCGGTCAGCAGCCGTGGGGCCGACTCGGGTCGGACCACCTGCGCCGGATGGCGATCGAAGGTCACCACTGCGCTGCGGCGTCCCGCGGCGTCGGCCCGTCGGCACACCTCGGCGATCACGGCGCGGTGCCCGAGGTGCACCCCGTCGTAGGCCCCGATGGTGACCACCGAGCCCTCGGGTGGCGCCGGGCAGCGGTCGCCGTCGGAGATGATCTGCACGTCGGCGACCCTAGTCAGCGCCGGTCGCGGCCAGCACTGCGGCAGGCTTCGCCGAGTCGCCCCGGTGACGCTGGTACACCGCGAGCAGTTCGGCGTCGGGGCCCAACACCCCCCACGGCCCGTCACCCGACACGCCGAGCTGGTCCACGGGCAGCACGCGTCCGTGACGGACCGCCTCGGCGGTGCGGTCGTCCAGCGACGTCGACGGGAGATGACGGATCCCCTCGACCAGCGGGAGCAGCTCGAGTGCCTCCAGCGAGCGCGCCTCGTCGAGGTGGAAGGGGCCGACCCGCGTCCGGCGAAGCGACGCCAGGTGGGCTCCGCCACCGAGCGCTCGACCCAGATCCGCGGCGAGGGAGCGGACGTAGGTCCCCGAGGAGCACTCGATCTCCGCGTGCCAGAGCAGCGGGTCGTCGCTGGGCGTCGTCTCGAACCGGGCGACGTGGACCCGCCGTGGCGGTCGGTCGACCTCGACGCCCTCGCGGGCGAGCTCGTGCAGCCGGCGGCCGTCGATGCGGATCGCGGACACCATCGGCGGGACCTGCTCCAGGTCCCCGCTGAGCCGCTGGGCCTCGCGTCGAACAGCGACGGGGTCGAGGCCGGCCATGTCGTGGTGGGCCACCGCTTCGCCGTCGGCGTCGAGGGAGTCGGTCTCGACGCCGAAGCGGATCGTCGCGTCGTAGGCCTTGTCGACGCCGGTGATGAACGTCAACAGCCGCGTCCCGCGACCGACGCCGAGCACCAGCACACCCGTCGCCATCGGATCGAGCGTGCCCGCATGGCCGACGCGGCGCGTGCCGAGCACGGAGCGGGCACGGGCCACGACGTCGTGGCTGGTCCAGCCGGCCGGCTTGTCCACGATGGCGATGCCGTCGGGTCCCCCGCCGCGTCGGCGGCGGCTCATCGTCCGGTGGGATCGGGGGCGTCCGGACCGCCGGACGGGTCGGGCACTGCCGGGTCGCCGGCTGCGCCCGCGTCCTCGGGGTCCGCGACCGGCGTCCCCTCCGATGCCTCCGACTCCTCGGACAGGCCACGGAGGATCTCGTCGATCCGCAGCGCGCCGGCGAGGGTCTCGTCCGGTCGGAACCGGATCTGCGGCGTGCGTCGCGCCCGGACCTCTCGGTTCACCCGCTGTTGGATCTTCCAGCGGCGGTCCTCGAGGGCCTCGGCGACCTCGTCGGACCGACCGTCCTCATCGGCCGACATGGCGGAGTAGAAGACGTCTGCGCGCTCGAGCGCACCGTCGACGTCCACGCCGGTGACGGTGACCAACTCCAGTCGCTCGTCACCGATGCGCTCGAGCTCGGAGGCCACGATCTCGCGGACGAGCTCGCCGACCCGATCCGTGCGCTCGTAGCCGCGTCGTGCGGGACTGCGGTGACGTGCCATCCGCCATTGGTACCACGGGTGCCGGGTGGAATCGCCCGTCGCAACGCCATCCGCGGTGGGTCAGACTGGTCGCCAGTGGCCACTGACACGCTCAGCACGAGCGCAGATCCGCAGCGGACGCGATCTCGCCGACGCTCGCGCCCGTCGCGCGTCGAGCGCATCGCCGTCGCTGGCATCGCCGGTGCGGCGACGGTCGCAGCCATCGTCGTCTCGGACGCCTCCCCGGTCGGGGCCCCCGTGGCGGATGCAGCGCTGCGAGCGGGATTCGTGCTGGCAACCGTCGTCGCCGGGTCGCGTGCCCGTCGCTGGAGCCTGTTGATCGCTGCCGGGTTGGTTGCGCTCGGCAGCGACGGCTGGGACCTGCTCCCGGCGCTCGCCGCTTCGGTCATCGGCGTCGCGCTGGCGTGGACCAACCAGCGCAACCGCATCGCCGGCGCCGTGGCCGGCGCGCTGATCGGGTGGGCCGCGCTCCACCTGTCCTGGCCTGCCTCGCCCACCGGCGCCACGGCACTGCTCGCAGGGTTGTCCGTGGTGCCGCTGTGGGTCTCGGCCTACCGGATCGCCCCGCGGGTGGTCCGGCGACGCATTCGAGTCGGCGTCGCTGTCGCCGTCGGCGTCGTCGCGATCGGCATCGCCACCGCCGCTGTCTTCGCCGTCACCCAGCAGGGTGAGTTGCGCGCGGCGGCGGACGACACCGCAGCTGCAGCACGGGAGGTCGCCGGAGGCGTCGACGAGGTGGGTGCCGATCAGTTCGTCCGCAACGCCCGGCGCTTCGACGACGTCGCCGCCGTCGGCAGCTCGTGGTGGATGATCCCCGCCCGGACCGTGCCGCTGGTCAGCCAGCAGGTGCGCGCCGTCGTGACGGCCGCCGAAGCGGGCGCGGAACTCAACGCGGTGGCCGGTGAGCTCGCGAACCAGGTGGACTACGACCGGCTGCGCCTGGACGACGGCGGCATCGATCTCGCCGAGCTGTCGGGGTTCGCCGAGCCCGTCGCCGACGCGGCGGCAACGACCCTCGAGGCCTCGGAGCGGCTCGCAGCGGTTGCGTCCCCCTGGCTCATCGGCCCGCTGGCCGAGCAGCTCGACGACTTCCGATCGGAGCTGGCGGACGCCGAGTCCGCCACGGTCCTGGCCGACACCGCGGCGCGGGAGCTCCCCGCCCTGCTCGGCGGTGACGGGCCCCGCCGCTACCTCATGCTCCTCGGCAACCCGGCCGAGGCACGCGACCTCGGGGGGCACCTCGGCAACTGGGCCGAGTTGGTGGCGAGCGAGGGCAGCATCGACGTCGTCCGGGTCGGCGAACCGAACGAGCTCTTCGGCCCCTTCAGCGTTCCGCGGCCCCGCCTGTCCGACGAGCTCGACCTGCCGGCGTCACTGGTCGAGATGAACCCGACCGCCTTCCCACAGAACTGGGGGGCCAGTCCGGACCTGACGACGGTGGCCACCCTCGCCGGGGACCTCTTCCCCCAGGCGGCCGGAGGACCGCCGATCGACGGCGTGCTGTACGCCGATCCGGTCGCGTTCGCCGCGCTGCTCCGCCTGAGCGGTCCCGTCACCATCGGTGAGGTGACCCTCGATGCGGACACCGCGGTGGAGTACTTGACCCGTGGCCAGTTCGCCGAGGGGGAGGAATCGGTGTCGGAGCTCATCGAGACCGCACTCGATCGCATCACCTCGCAACGGCTCCCTGCGCCCACGGAGCTGGCCGACGTCTTCGGCGAGGTCGTCGACCAGGGGCGGCTGCAGTTCGTCTCCACACGCCCGGAGGACCGCGAGCTGCTCGAGCTGACCGGGCTCGACCGACGCGTCGACGCCGTCGACGGAACTGACTCGGTCATGGTCCTCAACCGCAATGCGAACCCCTCGAAGATCGATGCCTACCTCTCTCGCTCGATCGACTACGTGGTCGACTGGGCGCCGGACTCGGGGGCGGTGACCTCTCGACTGGTCATCACCCTGCGCAACGATGCACCTGCGGCCGGGCTCGACGAGGTGGTGATCGGCTCCGGGCCGGGCGCAGCGTCCGGGACCAACCGGACCCAGCTCGCCGTGCTCTCCGGCTTCGAGACCACCGGTGTCCGCGTCGACGGCGACGACGTGCCCTGGGGCACCCGTGCGGACGTGAACGGCCTGACGCGATCGACCGTGCGGCTGGATGTTCCTGCGGGCGGCACCCGAACGGTGGTCGTCGAGCTCGAGGGCAGTGTCGACACCGGCGACACCTACCGGTTGCGGTGGTTCAACCAGCCGCTGGTGAACACCGACACGTCCCGGCTCGTGATCCGCTCCTCCGGCGAGCCGTTCAGCGGCGGGGGGACCGAGGGCGTGGTCCCGCTCGGCGACGGCCGACTCGAGGCGCTCGACGTCACCGTGGGTCCGACATGAGTCGGCCCGGGCCCGCGAGACGACTGATCCGACACCGACGAGGACCAGCGGGGTCACCAAAGGCTGGACTCCGGGCGACAGAGCCGCCACACTGTGTTGTCGGCTGGGAGATGATCATGGGCGAGCGAGGTGGGTCCGTCGCCAACGGCGGTACCGAGATGGTGGACCAACGACGCACAGCGTCGTCGACACGGGCCCGCGGCGCCGCGCTCGTCGCCACGGTCGTGGCCGTCGTGAGCCTGCTGGTTGCGGCGACGCCGGTGGGTGCGACGGCCTCCGCCCCGACACAGCCGTCGACGTCCGACATCTCCATCACCCAGACCCCATCGGGGGGTGGACTCCCGATCTGTCTGCCGCCCGTCCTCTCGCTGCGCCAGACGGTGTCGGAGACCGCAACCACCTTCAGCCTCCGGATCGACGTCACCACGCGACTCTGTGCGCCGCTCGAGGCCGCCGCGGTCGTCTACGCCATGCCGGGCAACGGCGTGGCCTGGCCGCAGACGCTCGTCGAGCGCGTCGACTTCACCCTGCAGGAAGCCGGCACGACCGTCGTCACCTTCACCAAGCGCTGTGACCCGGTGCAGTTCGACGTGATCACCGGGGCGAGCCCGCCGGTGATCTTCCCGTTCTTCGGCGACTTCCACGGACCGCTCCTGTTCCCGTTCGACCTGAGCACGTCCCTGCAGTGGTTCGGATGCGTGGATCCGGAGTGCGAGGAGTACACGCCGACCGACGTCGCAGCCAGCCCACGCAACGCCACGCCCGGGACCACGCTCACCGTGACCGGCTCGGGCTTCCCCGGAACGACGATCGAGGTCGTCCTGCGGTCCCCCGACGGAACCACCACTCCGGCGAGCTCGTCGCCGGTCGTCGGGGAGGACGGATCGTGGTCCACCACGGTGACCGTGCCCGGGGATGCCGTCGACGGGACCTGGATCGTCGCGGCGAACGCCGAGGACTGCCAGACGACCGCGACGACCGAGGTCGAGGTGAGCGGCGGCCAGGTCGGCGGCGGCGGAGACGGCAACGGCGGCTCCACCACGAGCACGACCGTGGTCGAGCCTGAGGGCCCCGACGACGGGGGCGACACCACCACGACGGTCGATCCCACCGTCGTGGCAGACGACGACGGGCCCGGCGACACGCCGGAGGTCGCCGGTGAGGTCGTCGTGTCCGACCTGCCCGCGGCGGCCGTCGCGGCCTCGCCCGAGGTGGCGGGGACGTCGCAGAGCTCAGCCGCAGATGCCGACGACGCGCAGGTGTCGGGACTCGCCTTCACCGGATCCGCCGCGCAACTGCCGGTGGCGATCGGCATCACCCTGTTGACACTCGGCGGCCTTGCCGTGCTGTCGTCACGGCGCCGACGCAGCTGAGCCGATCCGCGAGTTCGCAGCCGAGTCCGTCCCGGCTCGTCGGCAGACTGAGCCGGAGACCGGCGGTGAGCCCGGCGGAGGTCTCGGGTGGTCTCGGACGGGCGCGGGCTCCTGGGTTCAGGGTCGCTCCCGGTTCGCTGCGCCCGGCGACGAGCGGGATCAGCCCCGGGGATCTCTCGCAGGTCGTAGGTCTCGATGACGTCGCCCGCCTTGAGGTCCTGAAAGTCCGACAGACCCACGCCGCACTCGAATCCCGCTGCGACTTCGCGCACATCGTCCTTGAAGCGGCGCAGCGAGCTGATCTCGCCCTTCCAGATGATCGTTCCCTCACGCAGGAACCGCACCTTGGAGCCGCGGGTGATGGCACCCGACTGGACCATGCAGCCGGCGACTGCGCCGATCCGGGGGACGCGGAAGATCTCGCGCACCTCCGCGTCGCCGGTGACGATCTCCTCGTACTCCGGCGCCAACATGCCGACCATGGCCGACTCGACGTCCTCGAGGAGCTTGTAGATGATCTCGTAGGTCCGGATCTCGACGCCCTCGGCATCGGCCATCTCGCGGGCCTGGCGTCCGGGACGGACGTTGAACCCGATGATCGTGGCGCTCGAGGTCGCTGCGAGTGCGATGTCGGACTCGGAGATGCCACCGACGCCCCGCAGCACGAAACCGACCTTGACCTCGGGGCGTTCGAGCTTCTTCAGGCTCTCGGTGACCGCTTCGAGGGACCCCTGCACGTCCGCCTTGACGATCAGGTTGAGCAGCGCCTGCTCCCCCGCCTGGATCTGGGCGAAGATGTCCTCGAGACGAGCCCCTTGCGAGATGACCGAGGCATCGCGACCGCGAGCGGCCTCGCGGACCCAGCGCTCGCGGGTCTCGGCGACCGACTTGGCCGTCCGTTCATCGGGGGCGACGACGAAGTCGTCGCCCGCCTGGGCGATGTCGGAGAGCCCGAGGACCTCGACCGCCATCGACGGACCGGCCTCCTTGATCTGGTTGCCGTGGTCGTCGACGAGGGCACGGATGCGCCCCCAGGCGGGCCCGGCGACGAGTGGATCGCCGACGCGCAGCGTGCCTCTCTGGACCAGGACCGAGGCCACGGGACCACGTCCGATGTCCAGGTTGGCCTCGATCACCACGCCGCTCGCACGACCGTCGGGATCGGCGCGGAGGTCTTCGACCTCGGCGACGATCAGCAGGTTCTCGAGGAGCTCTTCGATCCCCATGCCCTGCAGCGCCGAGACCTCGCAGACGATGGTGTCGCCACCCCAGGACTCCGGCACGAGGTCGTGCTCGGAGAGCTGCTGCATGACCCGGTTGGGATCCGCGTTGTCGCGGTCGATCTTGTTGATCGCAACGACGATCGGCACCTCGGCCGCGCGGGCGTGCTGGATGGCCTCGAGGGTCTGGGGCATCACACCGTCGTCGGCCGCCACCACGAGCACCACGATGTCGGTCGCGCCGGCGCCGCGGGCGCGCATGGCGGTGAACGCCTCGTGGCCCGGCGTGTCGATGAAGGTCAGCGGCCGACCGTCCTGTTCGACCTGGTAGGCACCGATGTGCTGGGTGATGCCGCCGGCTTCGCCCGCGACGACGTTGGCGTTGCGGATCCGGTCGAGCAACTTGGTCTTGCCGTGGTCGACGTGACCCATCACGGTGACCACCGGGGCCCGGTGAGGTTGCGCGCTCCGGTCCTCATCATCGTCGTCGTCGCCGGGGATCTGCAGCGCCTTGCGGAGCTCGACCTCCTGCTCCTGACCGAGGTCGACGAGCCGGATCTCTGCCGACACCTCGGCGGCGAACAGCTCGATCATCTCGTCGGAGAGGGACTGGGTGGCGGTGACCATCTCGCCCTGCTGGAGCAGGAAGCGGACGACGTCGGCTGCGGTGCGGTTCAGGCGACCGCCGAGGTCCTGGGGTGTCGATCCACGCTCGATGACGATCTCGCCGTCCGGCACCGGCGCACTCGCCGGGGTGTAGGTCGGCACGTCCATCGGCTGCAGCTCTTCGCGGTTGCGGCGACGCCGCCCCTTGCGACGAGGTGGGCGCTGGGGGCCACCACCGGGGCGGCCGCGGCCGCCGGGGCCGCCACCGGGACCACCTGCGGGCGGCGGGAAGCCACCTCCGGGCGGACGGCTGAATCCGCCGCCGCCACCGCCGCCGGGGCGAGGGCCCCGACCTGGCCCACCGGGGCCGCGACCCGCGGGCGCCGGCCCGCGGCCACCCAAGCCGGGCGGGGGCGGGATCGGCTTGCCAGAACGCGAGAGCGGGGGGCCGGGCGGGGGCGGGATCGGCTTGCCCGAGGGCGACAGGGGCGGGCTCGACGGCTCGCCCCCGGGGGACGACTCGGCGGGGGGTGCCGCGGGTGCTGCGACGTCGCCGGTGCTTCGTTGGCTCGGTGCGTCGCCTGCGGGTCGACCACCGGCGGGCACGCCGGGCGGCTGCGCCGCGGCCGGGGCAGCCGGAGCGGCGGCTGCAGGTGGGCGCTGCGCCGGGCGGGGCGGGGCGGGCGGCGGCTCGACCGGGCGAGGCTCGGGTCGACCGCTGCTCGGCTTGGAGGAGATGACCTTCTTCGTGGCGGGCGCAGGCGCCTCGTCATCGAGGGAGTGGGACTCCTCGGCTCGGAGCGGGCGAGCGCAGCGCGGCGGGAGGCGGCTCGCTGGCCGGCGCAGGCGCTGGCGGAGCAGGAGGCGTCGGAGCCGGGTCCTGCTCAGCGATCGGGGCAGCCGTCGTGGCGGCGACGGGCTCGTCCGCCGGCGGGGTCGGTTCGGCGGGCTCCGCTGGCGTCGCCTCCGAGGAGGTCGCAGCGGCCTGGTCCTTGGAGGTCGTGGCGGTCTTCGAGGACTTCTTCGCCTTGGCGGGCTCCTCGGGCTGCTCGTCGCGGATCAGACCCTCACGCTCCGCGCGGCGGCGCACCTGGTCGGCGTAGGCGCCGTCCAGGGAGGACGAGTGACTCTTCACGCCGTAGCCGAGGGCGTTGCAGAGGTCGATGCACTCCTTGTTGGTGAGACCGAGCTCGCGTGCGAGCTCGTACACCCGTAGCTTTGCCAAGACGTTCCGTTCGTTGCGTGTGTCGTTCGTGTTCGGCCCGGAACCGTGCGGACCCCGCCGCCGAAGCGACCGGACCACTCGGGTGCCGGGACACCGTGCGTGGGCCCCACGACCGCTCGGGGCGTGGGCGCGACGGTGACCGAGGCCATCCGGGGCCGTCCATCCTCGCACGATTCGCGCTGCGGTACGAACCGCGCCGGACGCCCGGACGAGGGTCACACCCGGCGGGGGTCAGCTCGGCGCCGGGTCCTCGTCCACCTCAGCGGTCGCGGCGTCCTGGTCCGCCTCGGCGGCGTCGTCGGTGTCCGCCTCGACGGCGACCTCGGTCTCCGCCTCGACGGCGCCCATCGGCTTCCCCCGACGCGACCGGGTCGGCGGACCTCGTCTCGACCGGGTCGGCGACCGCTTCGGCGGACTCGGCGACGACCGTCGTCACCGGCGGCTTCCTCGTCGTCGGCCGCGCCGCGCCGTCGGCCGCGCTCTCGGCCTGGGTGGCCTCCCACTGCTCGAGGGTGAGCGCGGGCGACCCGTCCGCGGGCTGCCAGAGCTGCTCACCCGTCGTGGAGTCCACGATCCACTCGCCATCCGCGTAGGCATCGGTGCCGTAGGTGCGTTCGTAGGCCTCGCGCTCCGCGATCTCGGTCTCGCTGCGGATGTCGATGCGCAGCCCCGTCAGGCGCGACCCCAACCGGGCGTTCTGGCCTTCCTTGCCGATCGCGAGCGACAGCTGGAAGTCGGGCACGATCACCTCGGCGGTGCGGCTCTCGTAGTCGATGCGCACCTCCTTGACCTTGGCCGGCTGCAGGGCCTTCATCACGAAGTCGTGGTCGTCGTCGGAGAAGGGAACGATGTCGATCTTCTCGCCCCGCAGCTCGTTGACGACCATGCGGACCCGTGCGCCCCGGGCGCCCACGCAGGAACCGACCGGGTCCACGTTCGCATCGTTGGACCACACGGCGATCTTGGTGCGCTGGCCGGGTTCGCGGGCACAGGCCTTGATCTCGACGACGCCATCGGCGATCTCGGGGACCTCGAGCTCGAAGAGCCGCCGGATCAACCCGGGGTGGGTGCGAGACACGACGATCTGGGGGCCCTTCACGGTCCGTCGGACCTCCACGATGTAGGCCTTGACCCGCTCACCGGGGTCCGGTCGCTCGTAGTTGACCTGCTCGGACTGCGGCAGCAGCGCTTCGACCCGACCCAGGTCCAACAGCGTGTAGCGGGCGTCCGACTGCTGGATGATGCCGGTGACGATGTTGCCCTCGCGTCCTGCGTACTCCTCGTACTTGAGCTCGCGTTCGGCCTCACGGATCCGCTGCGTCATCACCTGACGGGTCGTCTGCGCCGCGATCCGACCGAAGTCATCGGGGGTGACGTCGAGTTCCTCGCCGACGGGCTCGCCGTCCTCGTCGAGGTCCTGGGCGAACACCCGGATCTCGAAGGTCTCGGTGTCGATGTTCACCCACGCGAACTCCTTCGCGTCGGGCCGCTTCTTGTACGCCGCCTCGAGCGCCTCGGCGAGTGCCGCGAACAGCGTGTCGACGCTGACCCCGCGTTCCGCGGCGAGCGCCTGGAGCGCCTCCATCATCTCGGGGTTCATCATCGGTGCTCTCCGTGTGTCGGTTCCGGCTCGGTCGAAGGATCGTCAGGGGTGTCGTCGAGGGGTTCGACGGGCGCGGTGCGCTGCTTCGGCCCACCGGGTTTCGGTGGTGGGCTCCAGTCGACGTGGACCTGGGCGCGGGTGATGTCGCCGAGCTGCACCACCACGGCCGCGCCGTCGTCCAGCGTCAGGGTGACGTCGCGGTCGCCCACCGAGGACAGCCGGCCACGGCAGCGACGGTCCCCCGGCGTTCCCGGGCGTGTCTTGATCTGGACCTGCTGGCCCACGGCACCCAAGAAGTGCTCCCGGGTGCGCAGACGCCGTTCCAGGCCCGGGCTCGACACCTCGAGGGTGTACCGGCCATCGATCGGGTCGGTCTCGTCGAGCACGACGGAGATCGACCGGGTGACCTCGGCGAGCGTGCCGACGTCGACGCCGCCAGGTCGGTCGATCACCACGCGCAGGACGGCACCCTCGTACTCGACGTCGTAGAGGGCGACGTCGGCGCTGAGGAGCGGCGCGACGAGCTCACCCACTCGATCAGCGGTCGCGCTCACGTGCACCTCCTCGGGCAGCGGACCCCGTCCGCAGTCAGGTCGTAGCGGCGCGACGGACGCCGGCCGGTGGTCGCCCGGCCCAAACAAAAGGCGTGGGCCAGGCCCACGCCCTCCGGTAAACCGGAACATCGATCACTCTAGCCGATCGGTCCGGACCCGGTGGTCGACCCGAGCTCCGGGTCGCCACGAGCTCCCCGACGCCAGTATGCGCGCGCCACCACCGCCACGTTGTCGGGCTCGTCGAGCGCCTCGGGGACCGACCCGTCCGGGCGCGGCACGCAGCGCACCGTGACGGCGTCACGCCCGAGGCGCTCGAGCGCCGCGCCATCGAGGAGCGACCACGGCACGCGAGCGAACCCGATCGCAGCGGCATCCGCGGCCTCGTCGACCGTCGCGCACTCGGTGGTGTGGTCGTCACGCAGGGCGGTGGCATCGGCGAGCAGCTCGCCTGGATCGACTCGAGGAGCGCCGGGCTACGCCCGGACAGCGTCCGAGCCCGACCGGCCGCTTCTCGCCGGTGTCACGACGCACGAGCACCGCCCGGCGCTCGGCGAGATCGCGGGGGCCGAGCTCGATGCGGACCGGCACCCCCTTGAGCTCCCAGTCCGTGGCGCGACGCCCGAACGCGGTTGCGACGTTGTCGTCGAGCCGGGCACGCACGCCGAGCGCGCCCAGTCGGTCGACGACCCCGCGACCAGCATCGCCCACCGCGCCGTCGTCATCGTCCTTGACGACGACGACGGCGACCTGGACCGCTGCGAGACGGGGTGGGACGCGGAGGCCGGCGTCATCACCGTGCGCCATGATGAGCCCGCCCATCATGCGGGTCGAGACCCCCCAGGAGGTGGTCCAGCAGAGCTGCTGGTCGCCGTTGCGGTCCTGGTAGGAGATGTCGAACGCTCGGGAGAAGTTCTGCCCCAGCTCGTGGCTGGTCCCCATCTGCAGGGCCTTGCCGTCGCCCATCATCGCCTCGCAGGTGAGGGTGTTGGTGGCGCCGGCGAAGCGCTCCTCGGGGATCTTCATCCCGACGAGCACCGGGATCGCGAGCACGTCGATCATCACGTCGCGGTAGACGTCGTGGAGGATCTGCAGGGCGTAGTCGTGTGCATCGGCCTCCGTCGCGTGTGCGCAGTGGCCCTCCTGCCAGAGGAACTCGCTGGTGCGCAGGAACATTCGGGGACGCAGCTCCCAGCGGACCACGTTGGCCCACTGGTTCAGCAGCAACGGCAGGTCGCGGTGCGACTGGATCCACCGTGACATGTACTCGCCGATCACCGTCTCGGAGGTCGGTCGGACCACCACCGGCTCCTCGAGCTCCTTGCCGCCGGCCACGGTCACGACCGCCAGCTCGGGGCTGAACCCCTCGACGTGCTCGGCCTCGCGCTGCAGGTAGCTCTCGGGGATGAACAAGGGGAAGTAGGCGTTCTCGGCGCCCGCGTCCTTGATGCGCCGGTCCACCTCGGCGACCATGCGTTCCCAGATCGCGTACGCGTAGGGACGGATCACCATCGTGCCGCGCACCGGGCCGCTCTCGGCCAGCTGCGCCTTGGTGAGCACGTCCTGGTACCAGCGAGGGAAGTCCTCGGAGCGCGGGGTGAGGATCGGAGCCTTCGCCATGAGCGGCGATCGTACCGGTACCGGGCCGGCGGGCCGCCCGCCGGCGCTCAGTCCCCGCCGAGGGTGCGCTGGATCAGCTCGACGCGCTGCTCGCTCTCGTTGGCGTCGTCGCCCTGCTCCTCCAACAGCGCTGCGCGGTCCTTCTCGGCCGCTCGGCGGGCCTTGTCGGTGTCGACGCGGGCGAGCGCGGCGTCGGCCCCGTGCTCGGCGATGTACTCGGCCCACTCGACCAGGGTGGAGACCATCTCGTCCTCGGGCACCACGGCGGCGTTGGCGCCCTTGACGAACAGGTGGCCCTTGTTCTTGCCCGCTGCGATCCCCAGGTCCGCGTCGCGTGCCTCACCGGGGCCGTTGACCACGCACCCCATGACCGCGATCTGCAGCGGCAGCTCCCGGTCCGCGAATGCGTCGCGGGCCGCCTCGGCCACGGCGATCACGTCGATCTCGGCACGGCCGCAGCTCGGGCACGCGATGAGGTCGACGTTCTTGCGCTCTCGCAGGCCGAGCGATTCGAGCAGCACCCGGCCCGCCTTGGCCTCCTCGACCGGATCCGCGGTCAGCGAGTAGCGGATCGTGTCGCCGATCCCCTCGGCCAGCAGCGTGGCGATCCCGGCGGTGGCCTTGATGAGTCCCTCGGGGAGCGGGCCCGCCTCGGTGACACCGAGGTGCAGCGGGTGGTCGGTCACCTCGGCGAGCTGCCGGTAGGCCTCGACCATCAGCGGGACGTTCGACGCCTTGACCGAGATCTTGATGAGGTCGAAGTCGACCTCGGAGAAGTAGCCGATCTCCGTGAGGGCCGACTCGACCATGGCCTCGGGGGTCACCCGTCCGCCGTGTCGCTCGTAGAGGTCCGGGTCGAGCGAGCCGCCGTTGACGCCGATGCGGATCGGGATGCCCCGGTCGCGGGCGTCGGACGCCACGGCCTTGATGTGTTCAGGGACGGCGGATGTTGCCGGGGTTCAGACGCAGGCCCTGGACGCCCGCCTCCATGGCGGCGAGCGCCATCCGGTACTGGTTGTGGACGTCGGCGATGACCGGCACCGGGCTGCGCGGCACGATGCGCGCCAGTCCCTCCGCAGCGTCGGCGGAATTGCACGTGCACCTGACGATGTCGCACCCCGCTGCGGCGAGCGCGTAGATCTGAGCGAGCGTGCCCTCGACGTCCGCGGTCTTCGTGGTCGTCATCGACTGGACCGACACCGGCGCGTCGCCCCCGACATCGACCGAGCCGACACTGATTCGGCGCGTCGCCCGCCGGGGGAACGTCAGCGATCCTGGGTCCATGGGGCCAACCTAGCGGTGGGACCGGTTCACAGACTGACGCCCCGCGTGAGGTCCACGAAGATGGCGAGCACCCCGACGACCACCAGCACGACCACCACGCCGTAGGCGACCGGCAGCATCCTCGACACGTCGGCGAGGTACCGCTGGCGAGTCCTCCGACGCATCTCCTGGGCCTTCTCGTACATCGCGATGACCACGTGGCCACCGTCGAAGGGCAACAGCGGGAACAGGTTGAAGATGCCGATGAAGATGTTCAGCTGAGCCAGGAACAACACCAGGTTGGACAGGTCCTCCGACGAGAGGTCGCTGCCGAGGATCGCCACGCCCACGATCGAGATCGGTCGGGTCTCGTCGACGTTGGACGGGGTCGACGCAGCGGCGGTGGGTTCGTCGGCGGCGTCGGTCTCGCCGCCGGTGACGGCGTCGACGACGAAGCCGAACAGGTTGGGCGGCCACAGGAACCGCCCGACGCCCGCCACGCTCGCTTGAGCGACGCGCCCGAAGGTGCTGGCAGCGGACACCGCGGCGGTCGGGATGGGCTCGGTGACCAGCACGGGGGTGCTCCCCACGCCGACGAACGCTCCGGGTTCGGTCAGGGCGAGCTCGGAGCCGAGATCGACTCGGGCTGTTCGTTCCCCACCGTCGCCGTCGCTGACGCCGAGCACGACGGTGCCGTCCTCGGTCCCCGCGAGCGCAGCCGGCACCTGCTCGAGCGAGGTGACCGTCGTCCCGTCGACCGAGACCAGCGTCTCACCCCCGACGAGACCGGCGTCGGCCGCGACGCCGTCGTCGAGTGGTGCACCCACGACCAGCCGATCACCGTTGTCGATGAGGTCGATGTCCTCGCGGATGGTCCCGATGAGCTTGGTGCGCACCGACAGCGCCACCGGCAGCGTGACGGTCTCACCGTCGCGCACGACTTCGACCTCGATCGTGCCGGGGTCGACGGTCGGGATGAGCTCACGGAAGTCGTCGAAGCTGCCCACCGGCCTGCCGTCGAGGGCGATCAGCTCGTCACCCTCACGGATCCCCGCGGCGTCGGCGGCGCTCGCCGGGGTGACGTCGCCGACGGCCCAGCGCTCGCCGTCGGGACCGCCGATGAACGCGAACTGGACGAACAACAACACGATGGCGATGAGGAAGTGCATCGTCGAGCCTGCGACGGCCACGCCGAGACGCTGCGAGAACGACTTCTGGCGGTACGTGCGGTCCTCGAGGGCCGGGTCGACCTCCTCCATGTTCGACATGCCGATGATCCGCACGTAGGCGCCGGCCGGGATGGCCTTGATGCCGTACTCGGTCTCGCCGCGGTGGAACGACCAGATCCTCGGGCCGAATCCGATGAAGAACTCGGTGACCAACATCCCGGCGCGGCGGGCCATCACGTAGTGCCCGAGCTCGTGCAGGAAGATCATGACGACGATCGCCGCGACCACGATGAGCATGGAGACGCCCTGGGTGACGCCCAGCAACACCGTCAGGCCCACGAGGGCTGCGAGACGTGCCGCACGTCCGGCGGGCGTTCCGACCACGGCAGCGAGCTCCGCGCGCTCTCGGTCGGCCGGGTCGACGGGTGCCCCCACGGGTTCCGGCGTGTCGCGCTGGTCGGTCGAGCGCTGCTCGGTCACGGACGTGCTCCCTCGAACTGGGCCCGGCGGTCGACGACGTCACGGGCGCTGCGACGGCCAGCTGCGTCCGCATCGAGGACCTCCTCCAGCGTGGTGCCGGCACCGCCGTCCCACGCGTCGAGGGCCCCCTGCACGACTGCGGCGATCTCGATCCAGCGGAGGCGACCGTCGAGGAACGCCTCGACGGCGACCTCGTTGGCGGCCGAGAGCCACGCCGGCGCGGTCCCGCCCGACCGCCCGGCCTGCTCGGCCAGCGTCAGGCAGCGGAACGTGTCCCGGTCCGGGGGCTCGAAGGTGAGCTCCCGCGGGACCGACCAGTCCATCGCGCCGAAGGGCGTGCCGATCCGGTCCGGGTAGGCCAACGCATAGCCGATCGGCAGGCGCATGTCGGGCTCGGACAGCTGGGCGACCGTCGCCCCATCGGTGAACTCCACCATCGAGTGCACGATCGACTGAGGATGCACCACGACGTCGATCCGGTCGTAGGCGACATCGAAGAGCTCGTGCGCCTCGATCACCTCGAGGCCCTTGTTCATGAGCGTCGAGGAGTCGACGGTGATCTTCGGGCCCATGCTCCAGGTCGGGTGGGTCAGGGCCTCGCCCAGATCGACCTCGGCGAGGTCCTCGGCGTCGCGCCCGCGGAACGGACCCCCCGAGGCGGTGAGCACGATGCGGTCGACCCGACGCATGCCCTCGGCTGCGCGAAGGCACTGGTGGACCGCGCAGTGCTCGCTGTCGACGGGCACCAGCTCGGCACCCGGGGTCTCGCGCACGGAGCGCACCACGGGCCCGGCGGCGATCAGCGATTCCTTGTTCGCCAGCGCGAGCCGTCGTCCGGCACCCAGCGCCGCCATCGTCACCGGCAGGCCGGCGAAGCCGACCACACCGTTGACCGCGACCTCGGCCTCGACGGCGAGCGACGCCAACGACTCGGGCCCGGCGATGACGTCGATGCCGGGATCGAGCAGCGCCTCGAGCTCGGTGGCTCGTCCGGCGTCGGCGATGCCGACCACCCGTGGCCGGACCGAGTTGGCCTGCGCTGCGAGCTCTCGCACGGACGAGGAGGCGGCGAGCGCAACGACCTCGAACTCGTCGGGCTCCGCTGCGACGACCTCGAGCGTCTGGGTGCCGATGGAGCCGGTGGAGCCGAGAACGGCGACAGAGATCATGCGACGGTCATCGTACCGAGCAGTGCTGCGGGCGGACCGCGCTCCCCTGCGCTCCCCCGCTGTCCTCTCAGGCGCCGACGCTGCTCCAGGTGTCGAAGAGCACCGTCACGAAGTACGCGACCGGCAGGACGAACAGCAACGCATCGAAGCGGTCGAGCACGCCACCGTGGCCCGGCAGGACAGATCCCATGTCCTTGATCCCGAGGTCACGCTTGATGAGCGACTCGCAGAGGTCGCCGAGCGGGGCGACCAGCGCGCACAGCAGGGCGAAGATGAACGCCTCGCCCAGCGCGCCACCGATCGGCTCGATGCCGATCAGCCCGACGACGACGAAGGTCACGACCAGTGATGTCGAGGACGCCGCCCGCAAGACCTTCCTGGGTCTTGTTCGGGCTCGTCGCCGACAACGGGGTGCGCCCCAGGTACTTGCCGACGAAGTACGCGCCCACGTCGTGGCTCACCGCAGCGATCGCGGCGGCGAGGAGCACGCCGATGCCAGGGTTGGACGACAGGTCCGAAGCGTCCTGGGCGACGCTGCCGAGCCCGAGGAACAGCGTCGAGAACGAGCCGAGGACGCCGATCCACAAGACGCCCAGCAGCGTCAGTCCCAGGTTCGCCACCGCACCCTCGCCCGGGGCGACCCAGAGGTACCACAACAGCCCCGCGAGGATGGTGAGGCCCAGGACGACCGGGTAGGCCGCGAGCCCGGCCACCGCAGTGGCGACCATGAGCCCTGCCACCGCCACGGCTCCCAGGAGCGTGGCGGGGTTGTGCCCCGCCTCACGCACCGCCGTGTAGTACTCGAACGCAGCGGCACCGACGACGAGCGTCGCGAGCAGCGCGGTGGTCAGGGTCCCGAGCCAGAAGCAGACCAGCGCCACTGCGACGAGACCCACCCCCACGGCCACGGCCGTCACGAGGTTCCGGTCCCCGCCGTCGGAGCCGGCCCCCGCCGGGCCACCCGGCCCTCGCGGCCGGCGCTGGGACCGGGGGCGACCGTGCCGGGCGCGTCCTGGTCGTCCGCGTCTAGTCGTCGTAGTCGTCGTCGTAGTCGGCGTAGTCGTCGGCGAGGACGTCGCCGGCCGGAACATCGTCGATCGCACCGGCATCCGCGAACGGGCCGTCGGCGAAGAAGTCGTCGTCGTCGACGTCGTCGACGTCGGGCCCCAGCGCACCCAGGGACGGTCCGTCGTCGGTCAGGTCGTCGAAGTTGTCCACGGTGGATCGCTCTCCTTGATCGCGCCAGCGCGGCTGGCTCCCGTAGGTCGCCAACGGCTCGGGTTCATCGGCATCCTCGCCGACCACGACCCGGGGCACCTGCCCCGTCGGGGGCTCGGTCCAGTGGGGGAGCACGAACGAGTCGTCGGACTCGCCGAAGCCGTCCTCGGTACCCGTGGCGCTCGCGGTGTCGAAGCTGAAGACCGGCTCCTCGCCGCCCGCAGGTGCTGGCGTCGGCGGGGGGTCCAGGTCGTCGGCCGGCTCCTCGGACCACGGCAGCGATGTACCCGGCGTGTACGGAGCCACGTCGGGGTCCTCGGCTTCGCCAGCGGGATCGTCGAACGACGACCACGACCCTGCTGCGGCGTCGGGTGTGGACTCGGGCGCGTCGGCACCCCGCGGTCTCGGCGGCTCCACCTGGGTCTCCGGCACCTGGGTCTCCGGCACCTGGGTCTCCGGCACCTGGGTCTCCGGCACCGCCTGCGGCTGGGGCTCGGGCCCCGCCGGAGGTTGCGCATCCGCAGCGGTCGACTCGGCGATCGACCAGGCCTGGGTCGGTTCGTCGTGGTGGCCGAGCGCATCGTCGAGGTCACCGCCCGTCTGCTCGTCCGCTGTCGCGTCCGGCTCGCTGACGATCCGCGCATGGCCGTAACTCGAGTCGCGCTCCGCAGGGCTGTCGGGGGCCCACCGCGGTTCGTCGGGGCGCGGCTGGTCGGGGCGGACCACCGGGACCGCCCCGAAACGGTCTGGCGCGCCTTCGTCGTCGCTCTCGGAGGTGGAGATCGTGATCTTCGGCAGGTCCGATGCGGGCGCCGGGGTGTCGGGTCGGTCGCCGTAGCGCTTGCCTCGGCGTCGGCGGACGATATCCGCGCGATCCGCGGCCTCGGCAGCCTCCTGCGCCCCGATGATCCGGACGCCCTCGGTCGGTCGCTCGGTGTCGTCCTGGTCGCTCATCCCTCCATCAACTCCACGGTCTTGGCCTCCAGGGCCTCATCGATCAGGGCCTCGTGCTCCTTGGTGAGCCGGTCGAGCTCCGACTCGGCACGGTGCATCTCGTCGTTGGACACGTCGCCATCCTTCTCGAGCGCCTCGAGGTCCTTGCGGGCGTCACGGCGGGCACTGCGCACCGCCGTGCGGGCGTCCTCGGCCTTGGCCCGGACCAGTCGCACGAACTCCTTGCGGCGTTCCTCGGTCAGGGGCGGGAACGCCAGCCGGACCGTCACGCCGTCGTTGGAGGGATTCAGCCCGAGGTTGGCATCCTGGATGGCGCGCTCGATCGCCGCCATCGACCCCTTGTCGAACGGCGTGATCAACAGCATCCGCGCCTCGGGAACCGAGAAGCTGGCGAGCTGCTGCAACGAGGCCGTGCTGCCGTAGTACTCCACCGGCAACTTGTCGACCAGGGACGGCGTGGCCCGACCGGTCCGGACCCCGGCGAACTCGCCGCGGGCATGCGCGACGGCCTTGGACATCCGCTCTTCCGCGTCCTCGTGGACCGCCTGCACCAGCTCGTCACTCATCACGATCAGCCTTCCACACCGGCGGGACCATGGTGGGACATCCGGGCCGGTGCACGCACGCCGGCTTCGTCCCGTCCTGTCTCGTCGCGGTGACGATCAGGAGACGATGGTGCCGAAGCGCTCGCCGCCGAGCAGGCCGACGAGGTCGGACCCCATCAGGTCGTACACGCAGATGGGCAGGTCGTTGTCCATGCACAGGGTGATGGCCGTCGAGTCCATCACCTTGAGCCCACGGTTGAGCACGTCGATGTAGGAGATCTCCGAGAGGAGCTCCGCGTCCGGGTCGGTGCGCGGGTCCCCGGTGTAGACCCCGTCGGTGCCGTTCTTGCCCATGAGGATCGCCTCCGCCTCGATCTCGACCGCCCGCAGCGCCGCGGTCGTGTCCGTGGTGAAGAAGGGGTTGCCCGTCCCGGCGGCGAAGATCACGACGCGCCCCTTCTCGAGGTGGCGGATCGCACGTCGGCGGATGTACGGCTCGGCGACCTGCGACATGTGGATCGCGGTCTGCACCCTCGTCGGTTGGCCGAGCCGCTCGAGGGTCTCCTGCAGGCCGAGGCCGTTGATGATCGTGGCGAGCATGCCCATGTAGTCAGCTTGCGCGCGCTCCATCCCGGCCCCCTCGCCGGCCATGCCACGCCAGATGTTCCCGCCGCCGACGACGACGGCGATGTCGATGTCGTAGGCGAGCTTCGCGTCGACGATCTCCTGGGCGAGACGGGTCACGACCTCGCCGTCGATCCCCACACCGGCGGGCCCGGCGAACGCTTCGCCGGACAGTTTGACCAGGACGCGGCCCCAGCGCGCCCGGCGGCCAACACCGGGATCCGCCGACTCGGTGTCGGTCACCCGATCAGCCTCCGATGACGGCCTGGGCGAAGCGGACGACGCTTCCCTCGCCGAGGCGCTGGGCAACTGTCTCCTTCTCGCCGAGCACACCCTGCTCGGGCAGCACCCGTTCGGCGTACCAGGCGTTGAGCCGGCCCTCGACGATCTTGGGGACCGCCTGCTCGGGCTTGCCCTCCTTGCGGGTCAGCTCCTCGAACGACTCCCGAGCGGTCTCGACCAGCTCCGTGTCGATGTCGTCGCGGCGGAGCGCGTCGGGCTTGGCGAACGCGATGTGCAGTGCGATCTCGCGCGCGGTCTCCGGGGAGGCGCCGCTCACCTCGAGCAGGACGCCGTTGACGCCCCGGCCGTCCTGCATGTGCAAGTAGGTGTCCAACACGTTCCCGGCGGCCGCCTCGAAGCGGGCCACGGTGCCGATCTCGATGTTCTCCCGCTTGGAGATGCGCAGCGTGTCGAGGTCCTCGGACAGACCGCTCAACGCGCCCTCGCCACCGGCGAGCACGGCATCCGCCATGCGCTGTGTCAGGGTCACGAAGTCCTCGGACTTGCCCGAGAAGTCGGTCTCGGACTTGAGCTGCACCAACGCAGCGGTGTCGCCCTCGCGAGCGATCGCGACTGCACCCTGGTTGTTCTCGCGGTCCTCGAGCGTCGCAACCTTGCTGAGGCCCTTGTGGCGGAGGATCTGCGCAGCTTGCTGGGGATCACCGTCGGCCTCGGTGAGGGCCTTCTTGGCGTCCATCATGCCGGCCCCGGTCGCATCGCGCAGCGCCTTGACGTCTGCTGCGGTGAACTCGGCCATCAGTTCGTCTCCTCGCTGGGTTCGGGTCCGCCGGCGGCGGGAGCCGTCGGCTCGGGCGGCGCGGGCACCGACTCGGCCTCGGCGATCGCCGCCGGGTCGGTGACGCCGGTCGTGTCGGACTCCTGCACCTCGGTGGTCGCGTCGGCGAGGCGAGCTTCTCGAGCCGCCTGGGCGGCAGCGGCCTCGACGCGTGCGCGGTCCTGCTGGTTGCGGCGCTCGGCCTCCTCCTCGGCGGAGCGAGGGCGCGGCTGGGCGGTGACCGTGCCCGGGTGCACCTTGGATCGCATGAGCCGACCCTCGGTGACCGCGTCCGAGATGACCCGGGTCAGCAGGTCCCCGGAACGGATCGCATCGTCGTTGCCCGGGATCACGTACTGGATGATGTCGGGATCGCAGTTCGTGTCGACGACCGCCACGACGGGGATCTTGAGCTTGTTGGCCTCGGTGACCGCGATGTCCTCCTTCTTGGTGTCGAGGATGAACACCGCGTCGGGGAGGCGTTCGAGGTCGCGGATGCCGTTGAGGTTGCGCTCCAGCTTGTCGAGCTCGCGCGACAGCAGCAGCGCCTCCTTCTTGGGCATCACCTCGAACTCGCCGGAGTCGCGCATGCGCTGGTACTCCTTCATCTTCGCGACCCGCTTGGAGATGGTCTCGAAGTTCGTGAGCATGCCGCCGAGCCAACGCTGGTTGATGTACGGCATGCCGCACTTCATCGCGTAGCCCTGGATCGAGTCCTGGGCCTGCTTCTTGGTGCCGATGAACAGCACGGTCCCGCCGTCGGCGACCAGGTCGCGGACGAAGGTGTACGAGGTCTCGATCCCCTCGAGGGTCTTGTGGAGGTCGACGAGGTAGATGCCGCCGCGGTCGCCGTGGATGAACCGCTTCATCTTCGGGTTCCACCGGCGTGTCTGGTGGCCGAAGTGCACCCCGGCCTCGAGCAGCTGCTTCATGGTGACGACAGGGGTCACGATGGCTCCTTCCCCTCGGTTCGACGAAACCCGGGGACGACGCTCCGGCCCACGAGGTGGACCGGTGCGACCGAGGGTGTTCCCGGGCGGACGTTGGATCTCGTTGATGATGGCACTGCGTTGGTGGTGATCGGCCCGGCTCGGGCCGACCGGACACCCTAGTGCCTCCCTGCGACGGACTCGACACCGGGATCAGCACCGCCCGTCGGCGCCCGCCGAACAGCCCGGCTGGGTCGACGTAGCGCTCGTCCTCGCGCACGCCGAGGTGTGTACGCGATCCGGCTCGGCCGACCGGCGCTCCCAGTGCGACCAGGTCCCCGGCGGTGACGAGCACCTGCTCGAGCCCGGTGACACTGGAGCGCAACCCATCGGGGTGCAGGACGGTCACGGCCAGCCGACCCGCCACCGGTCCGGCGAAGACGACACGGCCGGCACCGATGGCCGCGACGGGGGTTCCCGGCACGGTGGCGTACTCGAGCCCGCGGTTCCCCGGGCCATAGGGACCCGCCGGCTCGCGGAACGCGTCGAGGATCGGCGCGACGACGGGCGGGCGGTAGCCCGCGCCGTCGGAACGCCCGCGGTCGGAACGTCCCGAGCCCGGGTCGGCCGCCGCGCCGGCGGACCCCGTCGTGGTCGACCAACCCCGTCAGCGGCCACGGCGACGAGCACCGCGAGCAGTCGGAGCCGGCCCAGCCGGCGGGCTCGGGCGGCGGACCTCCGCCTGGGATCGAACACTGGAGCCCCCGGGATCGGCAACGATGGCGACGGCGGGGGAAGTACGGGGGCGGGGCCGGACCCGCCGAGGATCAGGCCGGGGTCGCGTTCGAGCGATGCGAACCGCGACCGCAGGTGCAGCACCGCCTTGGTGTGGATCTGGCAGACCCGCGACTCGGTGACTCCGAGGACCCGGCCGATCTCGGAGAGGGTCAGGCTCTCGTAGTAGTAGAGCGTCAGGACGATCTTCTCGCGCTCGGGCAGATCGTTGATCGACTGGGCGAGCTGCTGGCGCGTCTCGGTGATCTCGAACGCCCCCATCGGCCCGTGGGTCGAGGTGTCGGCGATCGTGTCGCCCAGCGTGACCGACTCGCCGCGATCGCCGCCGACCGCCAGGATCTCGTCGAGCGCAGCGAGCCCGACCTGGGAGATCTGCGTCAACGCCGCCTGGAGCTGTTCGACGTTCCAGCGGAGCTCGGTCGCCAGCTCCGTGTCCGACGGCGGGCGGTGGTGGCGCGCCTCGAGCTTCGCGTAGGCCTTCTCGATCTGACGGACCTTGGAGCGCACCGAGCGCGGGACCCAGTCGATGGAGCGGAGCTCGTCGAGGATCGCCCCCTTGATGCGTGCGATCGCATACGTCTCGAACTTGTAGCCGCGCTCGGGCTCGAACTTGTCGATCGCGTCGATCAGCCCGAACATGCCGTAGGAGACCAGGTCGGCCTGCTCGACGTTCTGGGGCAGCCCGACGGCCAGGCGGCTGGCCACGTACTTGACCAGCGGCGAGTAGTTCAGGATCAGCGCTTCGCGCACCCGCTCGGACGCGCTCTCCTTGTACTCGGACCAGAGGTCGGCCAGTTCGGTCTCGGTCGGCTCAGTGGTTCTCACAAGGTTCCCCGGCGGTGCGTGCGATCGTGGCCCTCGGGTGCGATGACTCGAAGACGGTGCGTAGTCGTTCCCGGCTCACGTGCGTGTAGACCTGCGTCGTTGCGAGGTCGGCGTGGCCCAACAGCTCTTGGACGACTCTCAGATCGGCACCTCCGTCCAGAAGATGAGTGGCGAAGCTGTGCCGAAGGGCGTGGGGGTGCGTCGGGACCGGCGATCGACGGTCGAGGAGCCGGCGTACGTCACGTGGGCTGATCCGCCGCCCGGCAAGGTTGTGCAGCAGCGCAGCTGGTTCCTCGGGGGCGGCCTCGAACCGCTGGAGGAACTCCGCGCGTGCCCCGCCGACCCAGCGAGCGAGCGCCTCGACCGCCGGGTCGCTCATCGGCACGCGCCGCTGCTGGGACCCCTTGCCCCACACGACGAGGCTGCCGTTCGTCGCGTCGATGTCGCCCACGTCGATCCCGCAGAGCTCCGACACCCGCAGCCCCGATCCGTAGAGCAGTTCGAGCGCCACGTCGTCCCGCAGCACTGCGAGCGGCGTCGACGACCGACTGCGTGGACGCCGCAGGCTCGTCGAGAAGCTGGTGCAGCTCGTCGGTGCCCAGCACCCGGGGCAGCCGAGCGGCACCCGCCGGCGCCGACAACCCCGCCGTCGGATCGCGCTCGATCAGGCCCGCCGGCAACGCCCAGGCGAAGTAGCGACGCAGGGCGGCGACCCGCCGTGCGATCGTCGCCGGCGCGAGACCGCGTGTGTGCAGTGACGCCAGGTGGCGGCGCAGCATCGTGCGGCTCACGTCGGCCGGCGTGGCGGCCCCGAGTCGGCCGCACCACTCGGCCACGGCGGCGAGATCGCGCCGGTAGACCTCGACCGTGGAGCGGGCGACGGCGATCGAACGCAAGAACTCCTCGATCCGCCACGCGGCCTCGAACTCGGGCGCCCCGGCACCGATCACCTCGTCGCGCATCGTCCCCCGTCCTGCATCTGATCCAACACCCGCCGATCGACCTCGCTCCGTAGCATAGTCGCCACTCTACGTGGCGACCCAACGCAACTCGACGAGCCCGCTGGGCGGCGGCGGACGCCGGACCGACATCGACCACGACGCAGCACGCTAGACACCACCGCGACCCCGCCCGCGGACCGTCGCGGGCCGAGCCACCCGCTCGATCCAACCCCCGGTGCGGCGGATCCATCCCTGCGACTCGAGCTCGACCAGCGCCGCAGCGAGCTCGGCGAACCCCAGGCCGCAGGCGGCCCCGACACGTTCGGCAGCGACGGGTCGCCACCCGAGCGACTCGAGCACAGCGGCAGCATCGCCGGTGGGTGCTGCGCGCGGGTCGGGCGCGGGCTCACCCCGAGCGCCACGTCGCTCCGACGGCGGGTCGAGTCCAGCTGCGACGAGGAGGTCGTCGACGCCGGCGCAGCAGAGCGCTCCCTCGGCGATCAAGCGGTTCGCTCCCTCGGAGGTCGCGCTGTCGATCGGCCCGGGCACGGCGAGCACCGTCCGATCCCGCGAGAGCGCTTCGCGCACCGTGTGCATCGACCCACCTGCACCCGGGGACTCGACCACCACGACCGTCTGGGCGAGCGCTGCGATCACCCGGTTGCGGACCGGGAAGCGCCAGGGCGACGCGGGGACGCCGGGCGGCACCTCGGAGAACACCGCGCCGTGGTCGCGCACCTCGCGGTACAGCCCCCGGTTTCGCGCCGGACACGGAACGTCGAGTCCCCCGCCGACCACCGCGACCGGCGCCGCCCCCGACGCCGTGGCGACAGCACCCCGGTGCCCGGCGGCGTCGATGCCCAGTGCGAGCCCAGACACGACGGTGGCGCCCGCCTCGGCGATGGTCCGCCCGAAGTCCTCGGCGACACGCAGTCCGTACCCCGTTGCGCGGCGCGTCCCGATGATCGCCACACAGTGCTGTGCGAGCCGGTCCGGATCTCCTGCGCAGAACAGCACGACGGGTGGGTCGATGTCGCTCGCCAGCGCCGGCGGGTAGCCCGGCGAGCCCAGCGACAGGACACCGACGTCGAGCTCGACGCAGCGCCGCCAGAGCTGCTCGGGTCCCCGACCGGACGGAACCACGGCCCACGAGCGACGCAGGTCGTCGCCGATCCCCAGCCCGCCCGGAGCCCTGGGAAGTCGTCCGGCGGTCACCCGTTCCCACACCTCGGCGGGCTCGTCGAGGCCGAGCAGCCACCGCAGGCGGGCCGGGCCGACACCGTCGAGCGCCGCCAGCGCCGCGAGATGTGCCTCGTGGGGCAGGTCCTCCCTCATGCCACCCCCGCCCGCTGGTCGTCCGCACCCCGCAGGAGCAGTGCCTGGCCGAGGAGCTCGCGGCCCACACCGCCCTCGTCCCCAGCGAGGTCCGCGAGCGTCAGGGCCACCGCCCGCACTCGCTGCGCGCCACGCATGGTCAGCCGGCCCGCTTCGAGCGCGCTGCGCAGCAACGACCGTCCGGGCCCGTCGAGGGGAGCGTGGCGATCGAGGTCGTCGGTGCTCAGCATCCGATTCGCAAGAACGCCACGCTCGCCAGCGCGGCGGCGCGCGCCCTCGACCCGGGTCCGGACCACTGCGGTCGCCTCGCCGTGGTGGCGTGCGTCGAGCACGGTCGCCGGGTCCGGCGGGTCCACCTCGACCCGGAGGTCGAACCGGTCGATCAGCGGGCCCGAGAGCCGCCGCCGGTAGCGGGCGAGCTGGGCCGGCGTACAGGTGCAGTCACCCCACCGACCGAGACCGCAGGGACACGGGTTGGTGGCCGCGACGAGCAACACCTGGGCGGGCAGGGTCACCGAGGTCGCGGCGCGGGAGACCCGCATCACGGCGGACTCGAGCGGTTGGCGCAGCGCATCGAGGTGCGCCGCGGGGAACTCACCGAGCTCGTCGAGGAACAGGACGCCGCTGCTGGCCAGCGAGACCTCGCCCGGGCGCAGAACGTTCGACCCCCCTCCCACCAGCGCAACGAGCGACGCGGTGTGGTGCGGGGACCGCATCGGCGGTCGACGGAGCAGGCCGCACTCGACCCCGGAGCTGCGCCGCCGCGGAGTGCACCCGGGACACCGCCAACGCCTCCGACTCGCCGAGGTCCGGGAGCAGGCCCGGTAGCCGCTCGGCGAGCATGGTCTTGCCGGCGCCGGGCGGGCCGGTCATCAGCAGATGGTGGGCACCCGCAGCCGCGACCTCGAGCGCCGCGCGGGCGATCGACTGGCCCTGGACGTCGCGCAGATCGGGCTCGCTGGGCGCCACCGGCTCGACGCGTGCGGCAGGGACACTCGCCCACGCCCCGCTCCCGTCGAGCGCCTCCACCAACTCCGTGAGCGTCGCGATCCCCCGCGCGTCGGCGCGGATCAACCGCGCCTCGGCCAGGCCGGCCGGCGACACGACCGGGACCAGGTCGGCGACGGCGTCGAGCAGCGCCAGGAGCCCCACGACGCTGCGCACGCTCCCGTCGAGGCCGAGCTCGCCGAGGAAGGCGAGCCCGTCGAGGGTCCTCGGCCGCACCTGTTCGCTCGCCGCCAGGACCGCCACCGCGATCGCGAGGTCCAACCCGGGACCCACCTTGCGAAGGTGGGTCGGCGCGAGGTTGACCGTGACCTTGCGGTCCGGCCACTTCAGCCCGCTGGAGAGGACTGCTGCCCGGACCCGGTCGCGCGCCTCGCGACACGACGCGTCGGGGAGCCCCACGACGGTGAACCCGGGCAGGCCCGATCCGACATGGACCTCGACGCGCACTCGATGACCTTCGACGCCGAGCAGCGTCGCTGCCGGCACGTGCTCGATCACGGCAACCCCCGGGAACAGCGGACGGGCAGCAGGGCTGCGAGCCGGCAGGGGCCGGTGCGTGCACCCTAGGGACCGAGGACGACCGCGTCAGCGGGGTCTGTGGGGCCGCGCGGCCCGGTCTCGTATCGCCGTTGCTGCGCCCGGACGGCGCATGCCGCTCGGTGAGTAGCCTCGCCGGATGGCCACCGACGACTCCGGTGCCGGCCCACGCTGGCGACGCGGCGAGGAGCCGGAGTTCACCCGGATCCTCGCCTTCACCGACGCCATCTTCGCGATCGCCATGACCCTGCTGGCGCTCGACCTGCGCGTCGACCGAATCGTCGGGGACGCGTCGTCGCCCGCAGCCATGTGGCAGGCGCTCGACGACCTCAGCCCGAAACTCATCGCGTTCGTCGTCGCGTTCTACGTCCTGGCGCGCTACTGGCGGGCACACCACCGCTTCATGTCCCGGGTGGCGGTGATCGACTCGAGGATGCTGACCATCAACCTCGTGTACCTGGCGTTCGTGGCTGTGCTGCCGCTGCCGACCTCGCTCATCGGCGAGTACGAACAGAACCCGGTGTCGGGCGTGCTGTTCGCGCTCACACTCGCCACGATCGCCGTGCTCGAGACCATGCAGCTCGCCCACGCCCAGCGTTCGGGGCTGCTGCGGAGCGACGGTGGCGAACCCGAGGACGACCGGAGCGCCCAGGAGCAGCTGATCGATTCGATCAGCCCCGCGGTGATCTTCCTGGTCACCCTGCCCCTGTCGTTCGTGGACCCGACGCTCATGTTGGTGAGCTGGGCGGTCCTGGGACCGGTTGCCGGGTGGCTGCGTCGACGGTGGAGCCATCGAACCGCGACCGCCTGAGCCGGAGCGCGCGCCCACCTCCCGGCACCACCACGGGCGATACTGGAACCGTGGGCTTCAATCCGGAACACCAGCACCGCCGATCCGGCTGGGACTACCTCTTCGTCGCGTCCGCCTTGGTGGTCGCTGCGCTGCTGGTCCTCTGGGCGCTGGTGGGATGACCCTCGCCGCCCGCCGCCGCGGCCGACGGCGCGGGGTCCTGACGTGCCGGACCACACCGCGATGGTCGAGTGCGACGTCCGCCGGGTCCAGCCCTACCAGGCCCACAAGACCTACCTGTGCCCCGGCTGCAACCGCGACATCCCCGCTGGCACCGGTCACATCGTCGCCGTGCCGCTCGACGCCCCCGACCTCCGGCGCCACTGGCACCACGGGTGCTGGGCCCGTCGGGACCGCGAACCGCGTCGCTGACTCCGCCCCACGGCGCGCCTGCGGGCGGCGTCAGAGGGCGGACTCGACGACCTCGACGTGGTTGTTGACGATCCCCGCCACATCGAAGCGCACCTCAGCCGCTGGACCTGCGGCGTGCTCACGCAGCCAGCGGGCGGCCAGGCGCCGCAACCGGATCTGTTTGGCAGGGGTCACGGCCTCGAACGGCGAGCCGTAGCGCGTGCTGGAGCGGGTCTTGACCTCGCAGATCACGACCAGGTCGTCACGACCCAGCACCAGGTCGAGCCCGCTCCTCGCGGCATCTCCAGTTGTGGTCCAACACCTCGTAGCCGTTGACGTACCACGCTGCGGCGAGGCCCTCGTGGGCTCCAAGGCGGTTGTGGTGGTCGGTTCTCGGTGGCGACATCACATGGTCCTGACCGACTGTCGGTGACGATCGAACGGCTGCAGGGGGAAGCAGTCAGGACCCGAGCGGGCCGGCGCGACGACTCGGGGCCGCGCTTCTCCTTGATCTTGGCCTTCTTGCCGCGCAGGTTGCGCAGGTAGTAGAGCTTGGCGCGACGGACGTCACCGCGGGTGACGACCTCGATGTGGTCGATCACCGGGGTGTGCACCGGGAAGGTACGCTCCACGCCGACCTGGAAGCTGATCTTGCGGACCGTGAAGGTCTCGCGCACGCCGTCGCCCGACCGACCGAGCACGAAGCCCTGGAAGACCTGGATACGCGAGCGGGTGCCCTCCGTGATGTTGACGTGCACCTTGACGGTGTCGCCGGGGCCGAACCTGGACGTCGTCGCGGAGACTGGCCTGGTCGATGATGTCGGTGGGCTTCATGGCGTCGGTCTCTCCTGGGGCGCTCAGCGCGGCGGACGGCCTGACGACGATAGTGGCTGACCGGCGACCCCGTGAAAACGGGTCGCGCAGCCCGGTCGGTCGATCACCGCAGGTCGTCCCGCCCACCGGGCTCGCCGAACTCGTCGAGCAGCCTGCGGTCCTCGTCGCTCAGCCCACCCCGCAGCTCGATCAGGTCGGGGCGCAGTCGAGCGGTCCGGGCGAGGGACTGGGCACGGCGCCAGCGCGCGATGCGGGCGTGGTCGCCCGACCGCAACACATCGGGGACCGCCCACCCCCGGTACTCGGCGGGACGGGTGTACTGGGGGTATTCGAGCATCCCGTCGACGAACGACTCATCGCTGCCGGACGCCTCGTTGCCCATCACCTCGGGGACGAGTCGGCCCACCGCCTCGAGCACGACCATCGCCGCCACCTCTCCCCCGCCCACGACGACGTCGCCGATGGACAGCTCGCCGTCGACGAGGTGGTCGTGCACCCGGTGGTCGATGCCCTCGTAGCGCCCACAGAGCAGGGAGAACCCATCGGTGTCGGCGAGCTCCGCTGCACGGGCCTGGTCGAAGCGGCGGCCAGCCGGCCCGAGCAGCAGCAGCGGTCGCGGTGGGTCCACCCGGTCCACCGTCTCGAAGATCGGCCCGGGCGCCATGACCATGCCAGCGCCACCGCCGAACGGGGCGTCGTCGACACTGCGGTGCACGTCGCTGGCACCGGCGCGCAGGTCGTGGACGCGGACGTCGAGCAGACCCTCCCGGCGGGCCCGCCCCAGCAGGCTCTCGTCCGCGAAGCGGTCGACCATCGAGGGGAAGATCGTGAGGACGTCGATTCGCACGGCGAACTCAGCCCAGCTCGAAGAGCCCGGCGGGCGGGTCCACGACCAGCACGCCGTCGGTCGGGCCGGCGACGACGAACACGACCGGCACGAGCGCGCCGGAGTCGAGCACGAGCAGGTCGGCCGCGGGTTCTCGAGCACGGACTCGATGGTCCCCCGCTCACGTCCGTCCGGCTCGCGCACGGCGCAGCCGATCAGCTCGTGCACCCAGAGCGCATCGGGGTCGTCGAGGGGCTCGGCGCGCAGGACCACCCCGCGCAGCGCCCTCCGCCGTCTCACGGTCGGCCACCCCCTCGAACGCACCGACCACCCAGCGGTCCTGGTGCGGCCGCGAGGCTCGGACCTCGAGCGCTCCGCGGTCGCTGTCGAGGCGAGAACCCCGGTCGAGCCGCTCGATGCGGTCCGGAGGACAACAGGACCACCACCTCGCCGCGCAGTCCGTGGGCCTTGGTGATCCGCCCGACCTCGAGCAGCTCCGCCGGCCCGTCGGCGCCGACGTCGTCGGGCACCGTGGTCAGTCGACGAACTCGACGTCGATCTCGGCGCCGTCGCGCGCCGCTGCGGCGCGGGTGACGGTCCGGATCGCGGCGGCCATCCGGCCGCGCTTGCCGATGATTCGTCCCATGTCGCCGTCGGCGACGTAGAGGTTCAGCTGCGGTCGCCCGGAGCCGTCGACGACCTCGACGCGCACACCGTCGGGGGTCTCCACGAGTGAACGCGCGATGTGCTCGAGCACCGCACTGGCGTGGGGCAGGGTCGTGGTGTCCTCCATGCCGCTCACTTCGCCGCCTTGGAG
>CALNXV010000042.1:0-19723 GCA_942490665.1 uncultured Microthrixaceae bacterium | reverse complement strand
GTGCTGGCTGCTTTCGTGGCCTCCGCTCCGCCCCGCTGCTGTGATCGAGATCGACTCCGACGGCCGGACCCGACGGTCCGGCCGTTGTCGCGACCGGGCCCGGGTCCCGCCGACGCGGTCGCAGGCCGATACGGTGGCGGGTCCGGACGAGCCGGATGAGACGGACGAAACGCTACACAGCGAGGTGGGCCGGGCCGATGGAACACACGTGCTGAACCGTCGTTTCGTCCCGCTGGTGATCGGGGCCCTGGGAGCTGCCCTGGGCGTCGTCGCCGTCGTCACCTCGACCATCGAGGTCGGTCTGGTGGCCGGGATCACCGCGCTGCTCGCCGGCGCCGCGGCCCTGACGCTCGAGGATCCCACCAGCACCGACCGGCGGGTCGCGGAAGCGCAGACGGCGGAACGACTCGGCGAGGCGGAGCTGAACACGGCCCGGGGCGAGCTCAGCGAGGCACGCCAACGGATCGAGGCGCTCGACGACGAGGTCCGCCGACTGTCCGAGTCGACCGGGCACGCTGCGGGTCGGGCCGACGGCGCGGGCGCGGATCGCGCCGCACTCACGGACCCGGCGACCGAGCTGTTCACCGAGGCGTACTTCCACGTCGCGCTCGACACGCGGATCGCGTCCGCCCGGCGGCACCTGCGCCCGGTCGCCATCGCCCTGATCGAGGTGCACGAGGGGATGGCGGCAGCGACGTCGTCCCCGGCGCCGCCGGAGCGCGCCGCAGAGTCGATCCGCGAGACGATCCGCGACGCCGACACGGCATGCCGCCTCGACGACGGGTCCTTCGCGGTGATCCTCGAGGACACGCCGGAGAACGGCGCCGTGTGGACCGTGGAACGGGTGCGTCGGAACCTCGTGAGCCGCTTCGGCAACCACACCATGTGGGCGGGCGTGGCCTGCTACCCGGCGCACGCGTTCTCCTCGGCAGAACTGCTCGACCAGGCACGCATCGCGCTCGACTCGGCGCGCGAGTGGAGACAGGACCGCATCGAGGTCGCGATCTCCGAGTGAGCGCGCCGGGGCGCGCTCAGGCGTCGAGCTCGGCCCGGATCGCGTCGCCGTCCTCGTCGAGCGCACGGCCGGCCCAACGGACGCGCCCCGGGGTACGCGACAGCCGCGCCACGACGTCGGGCATCGGGACGCCGTCGACGGTCGTGATCGACCCGCGCGCTGCGACGTGCGGGTCGGCGAAGATGTCCGCCATGTCCTGTACCGGCGCTGCGGCGGCCTCGACGCGGTCGAACTCGGCGAGCGCCTCGGCGCTGGTTCGTGATGCCATCCAGGCAGCGAGCGCCTCGTCGATCTCGGCGCGGCGCTCCATGCGGGCGCCGAAGCCCGAGAAGCGCTCGTCGCCGCCGAGCCCGATCAGGTCGAGCACCCGCTGCGCGACCGACTCGGCGCTCGAGGACACCGCCACCCACCGGCCGTCGGCGCAGCGATAGGTGTTGCGCGGCACCGTGTAGGGGATGCCGGCGCCGAGACGCTGCTGGGTCTCGCCGAGCAGCCCGTAGAGCGGCACCAGCGGGCCCATGAGCTGCAGCATCGACTCGATCAGGTTCACGTCGACGACCTGGCCGACCCCGGAGTGCACCGCGACCAGGGTCGCGAACGCCGCGACGAGCGCGGCGACCTCGTCGGTGAGCGCGATCGGCGGGAGCAACGGCTGGCCGTCAGGCTCGCCGTTGATCGCAGCGAACCCCGACAGGGCCTCGGCCTGGGTCGCGAACGCCGGGCGGTCACGCGACGGGCCGGTCTGGCCGAAGCCGCTGACTCGGGTCACGACCAGGCGGGGGTTGCGCTCGTGGAGTCGTTCCGGGTCGAGGCCGAGGCGCTCGAGCGTTCCCGGGCGGAAGTTCTCGACGAGCACGTCCGCCGAGTCACACAGCTCGAGCATCGTGTCGAGGTCCGCAGGGTCCTTGAGGTCCAACACGATGGTGCGCTTGTTGCGCCCGACGACGCGCCACCACAGCGACTCGCCGCTGGTGGGGTCCCGCCAACCGAGGTCGCGGGCGGTGTCGCCCTCGGGACGTTCGACCTTCACGACGTCCGCCCCGAAGTCACCCAGGTAGCGGGCGCACCCCGGCCCGGCGATGACGGTGGCCAGGTCGATCACCCGCAGATCGGCCAGCGGCCCAGCGCCCGGCTCGTTCATGGGGCGTCCGGTCGGGCGTCGAGCGCGAAGCAGCGCTCCCGCAGCCGGCCCCGGGCGTACGCCGGGTAGGTGCCGCCGAACATCGCCCGGGTGCGTTCGGTCCAGTCCAAGGCTGCCGGGGTCGAGATGCGGCGGTGCACCTGCAGCACGAGGTCCTCGTACACCCGGTACTCCCCCCAGCTGCCCGGGTAGTCCTTGACGCAGGCGACCTCTACGTAGGGCACGTCGCCGGAGCCCGGCAGGTGCACGACCCGGTTGCGGTGCGTGTGCCCGGCGAAGTAGCCGAGCAGCCGGGGGCGGCGCGCCACCGTCGCGGCGAGCGACTCGGTGTCGTCGGGCACGATCCCGAAGGTGCGGTCGTGGCGGGGTTCCTCGGCGGGGTTCCAGACCGGGTGGTGGCCGAACACGAGGACCGGTCGGTCGGCACGGGCGCCGAGCTCGTCGAGCCAGTCGAGCTGCTCGGCGTCGAGGTGCCCGTTCACCCGTCCGTCGGCGGACGTGTCGAGCACCGCGAGGATCACCCCGTCGAGCACCCGCTCCTGGGTGGGCCACGCGGCGCGCTGCAGGTGGTGGTAGCTCTCGTGGTTGCCGCGCACGTGGACCAGTCGATCCCCGAACGCCCCGCCGTACACCTCGAGGAATCGGGAGTACTCCTCCTCGGTCCCGTTCGAGGTGAGGTCTCCCTTCGCCACGACCGCATCGGGCTCCCAGGACGCGATCTCCGCGACCGCAGCGGCGTTCATCGTCTCCGGGTAGGGCGCCTCGCCGGGCTCGACCGAGATCCCCGTCCACTCCTCGACCCCGTCGATGTGGCCGGCGACGCGCTCGCCGAAGTGGACGTCGTTGACCGTCGCCACACGGGCGAGCAGCTCGCCGCGGCGCGGCAACGTCCGCACGACGTGGCCGTCGAGCTCGACCTCGGTGTCGGGCTCGAGGCCCTCGTAGACGCGACGCTGCGGACCGTGGAACACCACGGCCTCGTCGTCTGCGAGGGTCATCACCTCAGGGCGGAGCTCCGCGTCGGCCACGGCCGGAACCTAGCGCCGCGCACGGCGGCAGGGATCAGCGCCCGGGTCGCGCTCGGCGTGCGGGCACCGGCTTGGTCCACCAGCGCCCCGAGAACCGCCAGCGCGAGACCGGGTCGCGCAGCGGTCCGCCCTCGACGGGACCGGAGACGACGAGCTGCAACGCGGCGACGATCGCCGCGGCCTCCTCGTCGGTCGGCTCGGGCGTGACGCCAACGCCCGCTGCGCTCACAGCGGCATGTTCCCGTGCTTGCGGGCAGGCAGCTCTTCACGCTTGGAACGCAGCAGCTCGAGCCCGGCGATCACCTTGGTGCGCGTCTCCGCAGGGTCGATCACATCGTCGATGTACCCGCGGTCGGTGGCCTCCCACGGGTTCAGATGGTTCTCCTCGTAGGCGCCGATGAGCTCGGCGCGACGCGCGACCGGGTCGTCGGCCTCGAGCAGCTCGCGGCGGTTCACGATCTCGACGGCCCCCTGGGCGCCCATGACCGCGAGCTCCGCGGACGGCCAGGCGAAGGCGAGGTCCGACCCGATGGACTTGGAGTCCATGACCACGTAGGCACCCCCGTAGGCCTTGCGGGTGATGACCGAGATGCGCGGCACCGTCGCCTCGCAGTAGGCGTAGAGCAGCTTGGCTCCGTGGCGGATGATCCCGCCGTGCTCCTGGTCGACACCCGGCAGGAACCCGGGCACGTCCACGAAGGTCACGAGTGGGATGTTGAACGCGTCGCAGGTGCGGACGAACCGGGCGGCCTTGGACGACGACTCGATGTCGAGCACCCCCGCGTACATGGCCGGCTGGTTGCCGACGATGCCGACCGACTGGCCACCGAGACGGGCGAAGCCGCAGATGATCGAGCCCGCCCACCCGGCGCCGTACTCGAAGAACTCGTTGTCGTCGGCGACGACGCGCACGACGTCGCGCATGTCGTAGGGCTGGTTGGCCGAGGCCGGGATGAGGTCGTAGAGCTCCTCGCAGCGGCGGTCCGAGGGGTCGTCCGTCGGCTCGAACGGCGCCTCGTCGAGGTTGTTCGCCGGCAGGAACGACATCAGGTAGCGCACGTCGTCGAGGGCGACCCGGTCGTCGGGCGAGATGAACTGCGCCACGCCCGAGGTCGAGGTGTGGATGCGTGCGCCGCCGAGGTCCTGTTGGGACACGTCCTCGCCGGTGACCTGCTTCACGACGTCGGGACCGGTGATGAACATGTAGGAGGTCTCGTCGACCATGAACACGAAGTCGGTCATGACCGGGCTGTAGACCGCGCCCCCGGCACACGGGCCCATGATCACCGAGATCTGCGGGGTGACGCCGGACGCCTTCACGTTGCGGTAGAAGATCCCGCCGTAGCTGGCGAGGGAGACGACACCCTCCTGGATGCGCGCACCGGCGCCGTCGTTCAGCCCGATCACCGGCGCACCGACCTTGAGCGCCAGGTCCATGAGCTTGTGGATCTTCTCGGCGAAGACCCCACCGAGCGCGCCGCCGAACACGGTGAAGTCCTGGCTGAACACGAAGACCTTGCGACCGTCGATCGTGCCCCACCCGGTGATGACCCCGTCGCCGTAGGGACGCTCGCCGAGGGCGTCACCGGCGCGGTGGCGGGCGAGCATGTCGAGCTCGTGGAACGAACCGTCGTCGAGGAGGTGGTCGATGCGCTCGCGGGCCAGCATCTTGTTGCGCTCGTGCTGGCGGGCGATCGAACGCTCGGAGCCGGGCTGCAGCGCTGCGTCACGGCGGGTCGCGAGGTCCTCGACCCGTGCGCGGATGGGTGTGTCCATTTCCGAACGGTAGCGGCGGCCGACGGGGGGCCCAAAGTCCGGGCCGCAGCACGTTGCGGCCCGGACACGGCTGTGCCGCAGAGGCGCCGCGGGCGGCCGCACGGTCAGTAGCGTCGAGGTCGGTGAGCACCCCGACGAGCACCCGGATCTGTGTGTACTGCGGCTCGCGCCTCGGCGCTGACCCTTCCTTCGAGGCGGCGGCGCGCAAGCTGGGCGGCACCCTCGTCGACCGCGGGCTCGACCTGGTCTTCGGCGGCGGGAACGTCGGGCTGATGGCCGTGGTCGCCGACACCGTGCTGGCCGGCGGCCGCCACGTCATCGGCGTCACCCCAGAGGGGCTCGTCGACGAGGAGTTCCCCCACCCCGGCGTGCAGGACCTGCGCGTCGTGGAGGACATGTCGGCGCGCAAGCACCTGATGATGACCGAGGCCGACGGGTTCATCGCGCTGCCCGGCGGGGTGGGGACGATGGAGGAGCTGTTCGAGGTCCTGACCTGGGGCTACCTGGGCCTGCACCCGAAGCCGGTCGGGCTGTTGAACGTCAACGGGTACTACGACCACCTCATCGCGTTCCTCGACCACTCCGTCCAGATGGGGCTCACCCGCCCGTCGGCGCACGCCCTGCTCCTGGTCGACGACGATCCCGACCGGCTCGTCGACCGGCTGCTGGGCGGGTTCGCCGACCCGTTCGGCGACGCCGACCGATTGCGTCGGTAGGGTCGCGAGGTGCAGCTCCCCGTGATGCCGCCGGTGCGACCGATGCTCGCCAAGGCCGCACGCGAGTTCCCCACGGGCGACCTGCTGTACGAACCGAAGTGGGACGGGTACCGCTGCATCGTGTTCCGCGACGGCGACGAGATCGAGCTCGGCAGCCGCAACGGTCGCCCGCTCACCCGGTACTTCCCCGAACTGCTCGACCCGCTGCGCCAGCAGCTGCCGGCGCGCTGCGTCCTCGACGGCGAGCTGGTCGTGCCGACCACGGACGGGCTCGATTTCGACCTCCTGGGTCAGCGGATCCACCCCGCCGAGTCACGAGTGGCGCTCCTGTCGGTCGAGACGCCGGCGGAGTTCGTCGCGTTCGACCTCCTCGCTCTCGGCGACCAGGACCTCCGGCCGCTGCCGCTGTCCGCCCGCCGCGACGCGCTCGAGGGAGCGCTGGGTGCGGCGCGTTCGCCGCTGCACCTGACTCCGGCCACGACCGATCCGGCGGTCGCCCAGGACTGGTTCGCCCGCTTCGAGGGCTCCGGGTTCGACGGCGTCATGGCGAAGGCGCTCGACGGGACCTACGTGGAGGACAAGCGGGTGCAGCTCAAGGTCAAGCACCACCGCAGCGCGGACTGTGTCGTCGGCGGGTACCGCGAGCACAAGGACGGCGGGGTCGGTTCGCTGCTGCTCGGGCTGTTCGACGAGGGCGACCCGGCCGCGGGGGTCGCGCCGCGGTTGCACCACGTCGGGGTGGCGAGCGCGTTCTCGGCTGCCCGGCGCCGCACGCTCACCGGTGAGGTCGCCGCCTGGGAGGAGCACGGCGCTCACGAGCACCCGTGGGTCGCACGCGAGGACGGTGCCGTAGCAGATGCGAGCCCCGATGCCGGGCCTGCGGTGCGGTTGCCGGGTTCGCCCAGCCGGTGGTCGAGCGGTCGCAGCACCGACTGGATCCCGCTGCGGCCGGAACTGGTGGCCGAGGTGACCTACGAGAACCTGACGAACGGTCGGTTCCGCCACCCCGCACGAATGCTGCGGTGGCGCCCCGACAAGACGGCCGCCGACTGCACGTACGCGCAGGTGGAGCAGCCTCCGCCGGTCGAGTTCCGCCAGATCTTCGTCGCTCCCGACTGAGCCCCACCCGCGAGCCTCACGGTTCGTCGGCGCGGCGGCTCGGCGCGACCCGCCGACCCTCGCCCGGTGCCTTCGGGAAGTTCGGCGGCCACGGCGCGTCGCCGAGCCCGTCACGCTCGTCGCGCGCCGCGAGCTCGAGCAGCGACTCGAGCGATCCGGGGGTCTCGTCCAGACCGGGGCGCCCCGCTTCGGGGTCACCGGCCTCGAGGTCGCCGACCTCGCGCCAGCGCATCGCCATCGTGGCGAGCGTGAAGTCGCCGAGCTCGGCGTCGGGGACCTCGTCCCAGCGCAGCGGCGCCGACACCGTCGCGTCCGGCGTGGGGCGCACCGAGTAGGCCGACGCGACGGTGCGATCCCGCGCGTTCTGGTTGTAGTCCAGCAGCACGCGTTCGCCGCGCTCCTCCTTCCACCACTTCGACGTGGCGATGGCGGGGGCCCGGCGTTCGACCTCGCGGGCGAGCGCGAGCGCGGCCCGGCGGACCTCGGTGAAGTCCCAGCGGGTGACGAGGCGGACGACGATGTGGATGCCGCGTGATCCCGACGTCTTGGGCCACGCGACGAGCCCGTGCTCGCTCAGCACCTCGTGGGTGATCACGGCGACACGACGCACTGCGTCGTAGCCGACGCCGGGCATCGGGTCGAGGTCGACGCGCAGCTCGTCGGGGTGCTCGAGGTCGAAGCGGCGTACCGCCCACGGGTTGAGATCGACACATCCGAGGTTGACCATCCACACGATGTGGGCGAGGTCGGTCGGGCAGAGCTCGTCCGCGGTTCGCCCGGAGGGGAACGCGACGCGAACGGTCCGGAGCCAGTCGGGGCGTTTCGCCGGGATGCGCTTCTGGAAGAAGAAGTCCTCCTCGACCCCGTTCGGGTAGCGCTTCAGCACGGTGGGACGTGACCGGACACCGCGCAGCGCACCGGCGGCGACGAGTCGGTAGTGCTCGATCAGGTCGGACTTGGTGTAGCCGTGGGCGGGGAAGAACACCTTGTCGGGATTCGAGACGCCGACGGTGGTGCCGTCGACGTCGAGCTCGATCCGGGATCCGGGCGCCATGTGCTCACGCTAGGGGTGCGGCCGGCGTTCGGCTCAGGCTCGACGCGTGGCGATCCGGTGCACCTTGCCGAGCACGTCGAGTGCGTCCAGACGATCGCAGACGTCCTCGAAGTCGGGGGCCGGACCGGCCCAGTGCCAGTCGTCGACCGTTCCCACATCGACCGAGGTGTCGAGGGTCGCGAGACGCTTGAACAGCGCCGCGTCGTCGCGGTGCTCGGCCAGGGTCGCTGCGAGCTTCGCTGCGCCGCGCAGGCCCGGCACGTCCCACTGCCCGGGGGCGTCTGGGATCTGCTCGAGGTGGCCGTAGACCCGCAGAACCGCAGCAGCGGACTTCGCCCCCCACCCCGCCAGGCCGGGGAACCCGTCGGCCGAGTCACCGACGAGCGCCAACCAGTCGGGGATCGACGCAGGGTCGACGCCGTACTTCTCGCGCACGGCGTCGGCGTCACGGAACTGCCCGGCGCGTCGGTCGTACTGGACCACGGTGCCGCCGACGCACTGCGCCAGGTCCTTGTCCGGGGTGCAGATGATCACCTCGTCGACGCCGGGCGTCCGCCGCGACGCGACGAGCGCCGCAGCGCCGAGCGCGTCGTCGGCCTCGACCTCGACCATCGCCCAGACCGTGACGCCGAGCGCTCGCAGCGCGTCCTCGAGCAGCGGGAACTGGGCGAGCAGGTCGGCGTCGATGCCCTCGCCGGTCTTGTAGCCGGGCCAGAGCTCGTTGCGGAACGACGTGATGACGTGGTCGGTCGCGACGCCGAGGTGGGTCGCCCCCTCGTCGAGCAGCGTCGCCATCGAACGCAGCACCCCGCGCACCGCGCCCACCTGTTCGCCCTCGTCGTTGTGGTGCCCGCCGCCCGGTGAGTAGAAGTAGCGGAACAGCTCGTAGGTGCCGTCGACGAGGTGGACCTGCATGCGAGCACCCTGCCACAGCAAGGAATCCGGCGCCTCGGTCGGCCTCTGGGTGCCGACCTGAGCGCATCTCACCGCTCGTCGTGACGGTGAGCAGCAGCCCGAACCGGCGTCGGCGGCGCGGTGGAGCTCGTCGCCGGCCCTCTGCCGGTGTCGAAGCGATGCCCAGGTCGAGGCCCGATCGACGGTCCCGATCGGTACCGTCGTAGCCTCTGGCGATGATCGCCCGGGTCGCGAGCGAGCAGCGCCGCTACAGCTGGCGGTCCCGGCCGCTCATCGGGATCGCGCTGCTGCTCGTCGCGGTCGGCTACGCGCAGTTCAGCCCCGCCGCGATCCTCGCCGACGTCGCCGCGCACTTCGGTGAACGCGGCGCCGGTGACGGCCTCGCAGCACAGGCCGGGCTGTCGGGCACCGTGCTGGGCGTCGGGCTGGCGATCGTCCGGTTCGCCTCGTTGGGCTCGCTGGTGCTGGCGTCGGTGGCGGATCGCCGCGGCCGTCGACGGACCGCGCTGTGGTGGGTGACCCTCGGCCTGGGGATCACCGTCGCCGCGGCCGCCGCGCCGGGCTACTGGGTGCTCGTGGCGGCGCTCGCCGTCGCCCGGCCGCTGCTGACCGCGACGACCACCATCGCGCAGGTCCTCGCCGCCGAGCTGACCTCGACGACCGACCGTGCGATGGCGCTCGCGCTGTGCACCGCCGCCTACGGGCTCGGCACCGGCGCCGTGGTGGTGACCCGCACCGCGATCGGCTCGCTGGGCTTCCGTGGGGTGCTGGTGTCGGTGCTCATCCCGCTCGCGCTGGCGCTGCTCGCGTCGCGGCTCGTGGTGGAGTCCGACCGCTTCCGCCTGGGCACCGCCGACCCGCTGGCCCGGCCGTGGCGGGCGAGCCTCGCCCCCGAGCACCGTGGTCGACTCGCGATCCTGGCCGTGCTCACCGCCGCTGCCGCCCTGGTGACCGGTCCCGCCAACACCCTCATGTTCGTCTACGCGGAGAACGTCCTGGAGCTGTCCTCGGCGGCGACCGCGGCGCTCGTCGTGGCCGGTGGACCGACCGGCCTGGTGGGGCTGCTGGTGGGACGCGCCGGAGCGGACCGCATCGGACGGCGAGCGACCGCCGGCGCCGCACTCGTGCTGCTCGCCGCGAGCGTGCTGGTCGCGTACTCGGGTCCTGCCGCCACGTTCGGGCCCGGCTTCCTCGCGGCGGTGCTGTTCGGGTCGGCGTTCGCCACCCCGGCGCTCGCGCTCGGCAACGAGCTCTTCCCGACCGATGTCCGCGCCTCGGCGGGCGGGTGGCTCGTCGTGAGCGGGGTGCTCGGCGCGACGGCCGGGTTGGTCGTCGTCGGCGTCGCTGCCGACGCGTCCGGCGCGTTCGGCGGGGCCATGGCGGTCGTCTGCGTCCCCGCCGCAGCCGTCGCCGCGCTCGTGCTGCGCCTGCCCGAGACCCGCGGCCTCGAGCTCGAGCAGTCCGCGCCGCCCACGACGAGCCCGACGCGACCAGCGCGACCGACGTGACCGGCGCGCCCATGACCGCCGCGACGACCGCAGCGAGGCGCACCCCGGCCCGAGTCCGGTGGGGATGGCGCGCCGCAGGGCTCCCCGCAGGTGCGCTCGTCCCGCTGGTGTTCCCGGAGCCGGACCTGTGGTGGCTCGCGTGGGTGGGGCTCGTGCCGACGCTGCTGCTCGTCGCAGCGTCCCCCGATCGTCGCGACGCCGGGTGGCGGTCCTGGGCGGTCGGGGCCGGGTTCACCGTCGCGCTGCACCACTGGATCCTCGGCGTGCTCGGCCCGTTCGCGCCGGTCGCCATCCTGGCGATGGGCGCCACCTGGATCCCGGTCGGCCTCGTGTGGCACACCTGCGCGACCCGGGCGCGCGACGCCCAGAGCGTGGCGGCCACGACCGCAGCGCTCGCGGTGGTCCCCTCGGCGTGGGTGCTGACCGAGCTCGTGCGCTCCTGGCACGTGCTCGGCGGGAGCTGGGGGCTGCTCGGGCTGAGCCAGTGGCAGGTGGCGCCCGTCCGCCAGGTCGCCGCGCTCGGCGGGGTCTGGGCGCTCAGCTGGCTGCTCGTCGCGTGCAACGTCGGCATCGCCATGGCGCTGCGACGGCCCGGCGCACCGCGGGCGCGGGCGACCGCGCTCGGCGTGCCCGCAGCGATCGTGCTGGCGACGCTGGGGTGGGGGGCGACCCGTGAGCTGCCGGAGCCGACCGGAACGCTGACCGTCGCCGGCGTCCAGCCCGGGGTCATCGCCGGCCCCGAACGTCGCCTCGCCGCCAACGAGCGCCGCACCGACGGGCTCGACCCCGCGGCGCAGGGCATCGACCTGATCGTGTGGGGCCAGAGCAGCGTCGGGTTCGACCCCGCCGAGGACGACGAGGTCCGCGAGCGCCTCGAAGCGGTCGCCCGGCGCGCCGGCGTGCCGGTGCTCGTCAACATCGACGCGCGGCGGGCCGGAGGTCGGATCGCGAAGTCGTCGCTGCTCATCGACCCGGCCGACGGGATCGTCGCCGCCTACGACAAGCAGCGGCTCGTGCCGTTCGGGGAGTACGTGCCGCTGCGGTCGGTGTTCGGCTGGGTCGGGGGGTTCACCGACGCCGCCGAGGAGGACCGCCGACCGGGCGACTCGCTCACCGTGTTCGACCTGCCCGAGGCCAGCGTCGGGCCGCTGATCTCCTACGAGTCGACGTTCGCGGACCTGCGCCGGTCCCTCGCCCGGCTCGGGCCCGACGTCGTGGTCGTGCAGGGCGCGTCGACGACGTTCCAGGGCTCGTGGGCGCAGCCCCAGCAGGCGGCCGCCGACGCGATCCGCGCGGTCGAGTCCGGTCGCCCGTCGATGCTCGTGGCGGTCAGCGGGACCTCGAGCGCGTTCGATGCGTCGGGAGATCGACTCGCCTGGCTGCCGGCGGACCGGACCGGCGTGGTGGTCGCGGAGCTGCCCCTGGGCCCGGTCGACACGCCGTTCGTCCGCTGGGGCAACTGGGTCCCGCTCGTGTCGCTCGTGGCGGTGGCGGTGTGGCTGGCCGAGGCGGTGCTGCGCCGGCGGGTGGCGACGCGGCGCGGCGCACGCCGACTGACCCGCGCCCAGCGGCAGGTGCTCAGCCCAGACCGCTGCGATCCGCGGTGAGTCGGTCCTCGGCGTCGCGAACGCCGAGCGCCTCGACATCCGCGACCAGGCGACGTCGCTGCTCGAGGAGCGCGGCGTGGCGGGACTCGTCGAGGATCGCGACCAGCTCATCGATCGACGAGCTGAGCCGTCGGGTCACCTGCGCGGACTCCGCCCCGTACTGGCGGATCTCCTCGAACGCGAGTGCCACGAGATCGGCCCAGCTGTGCGCGGGCTGCACCAACCGCACGGTTCCCTGGTCGTCGACCCAGTGCTCCGGCGGGTCCGCGACCTGACCGATCTCGACCAGCAGACCGGTCAGCCGGTCGACCGCCTGCACGGCGGTGGTGGGGTCGTTCACCGCCGGCGACAACGCACGCGACGCGACGTCGACGATCTGGCGCACCCCGAACGCCGGGTCCTCGCGCACGGTGCGGTCCGAGCTGATGTCGACGTGGCGGCGGACTGCGGCGGCATCCGGGACCGCCCCGCCGATCGCGTCGGCCAGCACGGATCGGGCCGTGAGGTGGTCCCCGATGCGTGCCCGCAGCACCAGCACGCAGTCATGGCGATGCGCGAGACGGACCAGCGCCTGGACGTCGACCAGGCTGACCACACCGTCATGGGCCGCCGTCACGCTGGAGGTGACCGGACCGGTCGGCGGGGACGCTGCGTCGAGTCGCGGCCCGGCTCGGCGTTCGTTGCGCCGGACCCACCCGCGGGTCTCCGCCGCGACGGAGTCGAGGATGTGGTGCACCCGGATGAGGCGCACGATGTGGCTCACGTAGCCGACGAACATCACGAGGGTGGCACCGACGAGGACCAGCAGCGCGTAGTAGGCGATGAACGGTTCGAACGCGTCGACCTCGTCGCTGCCCGGTTGGATCGCGGACAGCACGGTGAGCGAGTACACGAACGTCGCCAGGAACACCGCCAGGGTCGCGGTCACCACGTTGCTCCGTACGAAGGTCCGCATGATCCGCGGCGACAGCTGGCTGCTCGCCACCTGCAGGGCGAGGATCGTCAGCGAGAACACGACGCCGATGAACGTCAGCATCGCTGCCGCGACCGTGCCCGTCACCGTCTGGAAGGTCGCCGCCGAGAACCAGACCCAGGAGTCCTCCCGCCCGGCGACGCTGGGGTACCAGGAGTCCATCCAGTCGCTGAGCGAGTCGTTCAGCGCACGGCCGGAGAGCAGGCGGGCCAGCCCCCAGCCGATCAACAGGCCCAGCAGCGGCACGATGATCAGCGAGTCCCGCACCCGCTCGGCCAGCCGGGCGAAGCGGACCGAGGATCGCCCCGGCCGGGCGGCTGCCACCTGCCCGGGTCCGTCGTCCCGCACGATCGAACTGTCCACGACCCTCGACGCTATCGCCGAGGGTTTCCACTCCGGCGACGACGACGGGTGCGCCCGCCGCCCCCGGCCCGCCGTCCGGGTCCGGGCGGAGGGGCGCTCAACCGCGCACCGCTCGGCGGCTGGTGGTGGCCGCGACCGCCACCAGCAGCGCAGCGAGCAGCGCAGCCGACACCGTCGGGTCGAGACCGAGCGACACCCGCGCCGCTCCCAGCGCAGTGAGCACGCCAGCCCCACCGACGATCAGCGCAGGTCGCAGCCGTGCATGGCCGCTGCGCAGGTTCCGCAGGCCGCCGATCAGCGAGGTGGGGACCATGTACGCGAGCGACGTGCCCTTGGCGAGCACGGCCGGGAACCCGAACAGCAACGTGAGCACCGGGACGACGACGATGCCCCCGCCGACGCCGAGGAGGCCGGCCGAGACCCCCGCTGCCAGCCCGGTCGCGACGTACGCCACACCGAGCAGCACGGTCAGCCCGCCGGGACCGGTCGGCTCGGGTGTGTTGAGGAAGAGCTCGACGGCGGTGACCAACGCTGCGACCGAGAACGCGATCTGCAGCGCCCGGATCGGCGCCCGGTGCAGCACCTCCGTGCCGATCACGGCCCCGAGGACCCCGCCGAGCGCGATCAGCGCGGCGACCGGCCACTCGACCTGCCCGTCGAGCCCGTACCCGATGGTGCCCGACACGGCGATCGGAACGATCGCGACCAACGACAGCGCCTGGGCCCGGCGCTGGTCCATCCGCGCGAACAGCACCAGGCAGGGAACGATGACGATGCCCCCACCGACGCCGAACAGCCCGGAGGTCAGCCCGGCGATCGCTCCGACAGCGAGCGAGGTCACGAGCGGCGGATCGGTCACCTGCTCGCTGCGTTCACCGGCGGACATCGAAGGGCACTGTACGACCCGCGGTCGCCACGGCCGCACGACGTGCCCGACGACTCGCTTCCCCAGCGGCCGTCGGCGTCGACGGGGCGTCAGGCGCCCAGATGCGAACGAACGAACCGGCCGACGAGCTCCAGGTCGCCCAGGTGCCCGGTCATCAGATCCTCAACCCGCGGGTCGAGCATCTCGTGCACCGCGATGGAGTTCGGGCCCCTCAGGGGTCCGTGGAGTCGGTGCCGTAGGGATCGGTGGAACCCGGACCACCCGAGGAACCCATCAGCTTCTTGGCGACCAGCACGCTGATGCCGATCACGGTGAGGATGAGCAGCAGCTTGACGAAGCGGCCCGAGCGCCGCTTCACCTCGGTCGCTGCCAGGTCGACGCGTTCGACGGCCTCCAGCGCGCTCTGGGTGCGCCCGAGGGCGGTCTCCAGATCTGCGATCCCCGAGCTCGCTTGACCCGCTCGTTCTCCGACTGCACTCATGGTCTGCCTCGTTCTGTCGCGGCTGGACGTGTTGGTGCCACCCGACGCTACCCCCTCGGACCTCGATCCGGTCACGATGTCACCGACCGGACGATCGCCGTACCACTGCACGCGACCGCTCGAACACCCGCCCACGAGCATCCCGAACCTCGGTCCCGCGCAGCGGACTCGGAAGCCGCGGGATCCGGCCGCGCAGCGAGCCGGCTCCGGGACTTCTTGCAGCCACGCTGCGACAAGTTGGCCGACGTGTCAGACTTCCGAGGTGGCGACGATCCGGCGCGAACTGCTCATGGCCCACCCCGCCGAGGCGGTCTGGGCGGTCGTGGGCGACGTGGGTCGCATCCACGAGTGGTTCCCCGGGGTCGTCGCGACCGAGGTCACCACGGCCGACGACGGGACCGTGGTGCGCAACGTCACCCTCGGCACCGGCCTGCGCCTCGCCGAGCACGTCGTCACCAACGACCCGCTGCTCCGACGCTTCCAGTACCGGATCGTCGGCGGGATCTTCCGCGAGCACCTCGGCACCGTGGACGTCATCGAGCTCGACGCCGAGGAGTGCCTGGTCGTGTACGGCACCGATGCGGAACCGCCCGTGATGGCACTCGTCATCGGCGGCGCGACGGGTGAGGCGCTCGCCGGCATCGAGCGTGTCGTCGCTCAGGACCGCCTCGCCGCCACCGCCGGCGCGTCGGGGACCTGACCCGGCCCCGACTTCCAGCCACCCACCCCCGTAGCGAGGCAGCACCGATGGCCACCAGGATCCTCTTCGTCACGACCGACCAGCAGCGCTTCGACACCCTCGGGTGCAACGGCGGCATGCTCGCTCGCACACCGGTGGTCGACCGACTCGCCGCGGGGGGCATCCGCTACGAGCGGGCCGTCCCGCAGTCGGTGGTGTGCATGCCGTCACGCTCGACCATGCTGACCGGCCAGCACCAGGCGACCCATGGCGTGTGGATGAACGGCGTTCCGCTGCCCGGTGACGCGCCGTCCGTCGCGACGCTGCTGCACCGGGCGGGATATCGGACCGCACTGATCGGCAAGGCGCACTTCGAGCCGTTCCTCGACCCGCTCGGCCGCTTCACCGAGAACCAGCTGGCGACCAGCGGCGCCCCCACGGTCGAGGCGCTGCAGTACGACGGACTCCCCGGACCGCACCGCGGCTTCGAGCACCTGCAGTTCGCCACCCACGGCGCCACCGGCTGGCTGCACTACGCACGCTGGATGGGCGAACACCATCCCGAGGCGGCCGGCGGCTACTACCAGGTGCTGGATGCGGATCTCGAGGTGAACGCCGCAGGGTTCGGTGACACCGGTGCACCCCAGGTCAAGCACAACCCGATTCCGCGCGAGTGGTACCACACCGACTGGGTCGCCGAGCGCACGATCGGCTGGCTCGACGGGCTCGACGCGGACGACGACTGGTTCGCCTGGATGAGCTTCCCGGACCCGCACCACCCGTGGGACCCGCCCGAGTCCGAGCTCGGCCGCATCGACTGGCGTGACGTCGAGCTGCCGGCGGGCTACCCGCGCTCGGTCGAGGAGCGGGAGCGCCTGCTCGACACGAAGCCCCGCCACTGGCGCATGTGGTACGACGGCCGCCTCGTGTCGAACTACGAGGCACCGACGCAGTGGGTGCCGGCGACGCTCACCGAGGACCAGGTGCGAGAGGTGAACGCGCTGAACGCGATCGAGTGCGAGCTCATCGACGAGGCGCTCGGCCGGGTGCTCGCGGCGATCGAGGCGCGGGGCTGGGGCGACGACGTCGACATCGTGTTCACCACCGACCACGGCGAGCTGCAAGGTGACTTCGGCTTGCTGTTCAAGGGCCCGTACCACACCGACTCCCTCATGCGACTGCCGCTGGTCTGGCGTCCTGCGGCGTCGAGGGGCGTGACGCCATCGGTCGTCACTGCGCCGGTCGGGCTCGTCGACCTGGCGCCGACGTTCTGTCGCATGGCCGGGCTGGAGGAGCCCGAGTGGATGCAGGGCCGGGCGTTGCCGGTCGACGATGCCGACGCCGCCGCCCGCGGCATCGACGAGCAGCTGACCTCGTGGGACAGCGAGCTGTTCGGCACGGCGGTCACCGTGCGCACCATCACCCGCGACAACTGGGTCTGCTCGGTGTACCTGCCCGGCACGGTGCACGACGGGACCGAGGGCGAGCTGTACTCGCTCGTCGACGACCCGCTCCAGCAGGTGAACCGCTGGGACGACGCAGCCTGTCGGTCCCGGCGCGACGAGCTGGTCGCCGCGCTGTGGGACGCCCAGCCACCCGAGCGCCACCCCCGGCCGTTGCTCGAGGCGCCCGTCTGACCCGACCGGGTCGTCCCGACCGCAGGTCGGACCGGTCGGCCGACCGTGTTCGAACGGCCCCGATGGGTCGTTCGTGGCGGATCAGCCCTCGGCGAGCTCGGCACCCGTGTCGCCGAGCAGCTCGACGAGATCGGCCCGAGCGCGCGACACCCGGGAACGGACGGTGCCGACCGGCACGTCGCAGACCCCGGCGGCCTCGGCGTAGGAGAGCCCGATGAGCTGGGTCAGCACGAAGGCGATCCGACGGTCGTGGTCCAGCTGCTCGACGAGCCCGTCGAGACCACTCGCTGCTGGGGAGTCGGGTTCCTCGACGAGCTCGTCGCGCCCGGGACGATCGACGACGAGATCCGCTCGACGAGTCGTCGCTGGCGAATGGCTCGACGCACCGCGTCCGCGCACGTGCGGCGGGCGATCGTCAGCAACCAGGTCCGCGCGCTCGAGTCGCCACGGAACCGGGCGAGCGCCGGCACGGCCCGCAGGTAGACCTCTTGGGTGAGGTCGTCGGCCGAACCCCGGTCGACGAGGTGCGCGCACAGCCGCCAGACCTCGCCCTGGCTCGCCCGCACGAACGCCGCGAGCGCCTGTCGGTCGCCATCGCCGGCGTCGAGCGCCAGCCGGGTCAACTCGTCCACGCCTCCAGTGTCCACCCACCCGTGATCGACGGTCCAACCAGCCGACCGGGAAGCTGAGAACTCGCGGGGCCGGGCCGGTCGTGCGCCTCGGGACCCGTCCGGCCGGGCACGACAGCGTCGGGATCCGACCGGCACGACGCCAGGTGGCTCGGGGAACCGCATCGCCGGGCCGATCGACTACCCAGCCATGAACCGGCACCCCGCGCACGACTGCGACGCCATGCGAGAGACGCTGTCCGCCCGACTCGACCACGAGGCAGGACCGGTTCCCGACGAGGTCCTCGACGAACACGTCGCCGGCTGCGGCGAGTGCTCGGCGTTCGCATCCGGGGCCACGGCGCTGCACCGTGGCCTGCGGCTCCGGCCGGCGGAACCCGTCCCGGACCTGGTCGGCGCCGTGCTCGAGCGGGTCGAGACGCCGCGCCGGCACCGCCCCGAGTGGGCCCGCTACGCCCTGTTCGCCGTGGCGCTCACCCAGCTGCTCCTCGCTGTCCCGGCGGTGCTGTTCGGCGAGAGCCTGGGGGCCTCGGCGCACATCGCCCGCGAGCTCGGCAGTTGGGACGTCGCGCTCGCGGTCGGCCTGCTCTACGCCGCGTGGCGACCGGAGCGGGCGAGCGGGCTGCTGCCCTTCGCCTGGGCGCTGGCGGGCACGATGCTGCTCACGGCCGGGCTCGACGTGGCAGCGGGTCGCACCACCGCGCTCGTCGAATCACACCACCTGCTGGAGCTCGTCGGCGTGATCCTGCTGGCGGTGCTGGCACGGCCGGTGCTGTGGCGCCGGCCGGTCCGGGCCGCGGCGGTCGCCTGACGCCGCTCCCGCACCCCTCTGGACGTCGCTGCCCGAACGGCGGGGCAGGCCGCGTCACTCCTGGACGAGCTCGATCAGGGTCCCGTAGGACCCCTTCGGGTGCACGAACGCGACCGTCGTGCCCCGTGATCCCGGCCGGGGCGCCTGGTCGATCGCACGCGCACCCGCCGCCACCATGGCGTCGAGCGCCGCCTGGCAGTCGTCGACCCGGTAGCCGATGTGGTGCAGCCCCTCGCCCCGCTTCTCGATCGACACCGCGATGGGCGAGTCGGGTCGGGTCGCGGCGGTCAGCTGGATGTAGCTGTCGGCGACCTTGATGAGCGCCTCCTCGACCCCGTCGGAGTCGACGACCTCGCGGTGCGCGACCGTGGCACCGAACGCCCGCTGGTAGTAGTCGACTGCGGCGTCGAGGTCCTTCACCGCGATCGCGACGTGGTCGATCTCGGTCAGCAGGCCGGAGGTGGCGTCAGCGTTGTCGGTCATGGTCAGGTCTCCGTCGTTGGGCTGTCTGGGTCGTTCGGGTGGGTGGTGGCGGCGCAGGCTCGTCAGAGCTCGCCGCGGGCATGGCGCTGGTACAGCGTGATCCGGTCCTCGCCGATGCGCTCGCGCTTGGTCGGGTCGGTGATGCCCAGGCCGGACTCGGGAGCGAGGCAGCGCACCGCGATCTTGCCCTCACCCTGGTTGTGGTGGACCTTGAGCGCAGCGTCGCCGACGTGGTCGAGATCGAAGACCTCGCTCATGACCGGCTGGATCGCGCCCTTGTCGATCAGACGGTTCATCTCCCAGGACTCCTGGTAGTTCGCGAAGTGCGAGGACACGATGCTCTTCAGCTTCATCCACAGGTGGCGGTTGTCGTACTCGATCATGTAGCCGCTGGTGGCGGCGCACGTGACGATCTTGCCGCCACGCTTGGTGATGAACACCGAGGCACCCATCGTGGAGCGACCGGGGTGCTCGAAGACGATGTCGGGATCCTCGCCGACGAGCTCGCGCACCTTCTTGCCGAGCCGGCGCCACTCGCGCTCGTCCTGGGTGTGCTCGTCGGACCAGAACTGGTAGCCCTCGGCCCTGCGGTCGATCACGGCGTCGCAGCCCATGGCCTGGAGCAGCTTGACCCGCTCGGGCGACGACACGACACCGATCGGGGTGCCGCCGCCGTTGAGCACGAGCTGGGTGGCGTACGCGCCGATGCCGCCCGTCGCGCCCCAGATGAAGACGTTGTCGCCCTGCTTCATGCGCCCGGCGTGGTCGCCGACGAGCATGCGGTAGCTGGTCGAGGCGCAGAGCCCGTTCACCGCCGCCTCCTCCCAGGTCAGGTGCGCCGGCTTCGGCATGAGCTGGTTGGCCTTGACGATCGAGAGGTCGGCGAGGCCGCCGTAGTTGGT
>CALNXV010000041.1:0-4900 GCA_942490665.1 uncultured Microthrixaceae bacterium | reverse complement strand
TGCACGGTTCGCGCAAGCTGATGAACTCGCTCAACTCCTTCGCGCTCGACGAGGCATCGCTGCACGTCCCGATCCGCGCCGCGGAGAACCGGGCCTGGGTCATCGCCTGCTGCAAGGTCGGCCCACTGCTGCCGCCGGAGAAGGCGGCGGCGTTCTCCGAGATGATGGGCGTCCCGGCCGAGATGCTCGACGGCGCGGGTGAGAGCCGGATCGTCGCTCCCGACGGCACCGTGGTCGCAACCGGCCCGCGCAGCGGCGAGGCGGTCGTCACCGCGGAGCTCGACCTCGACCGGGCCGGCGAGACGCGACCCGACGGCACCGACCCGTGGGCCGTGCGTCGCCCGGAGCTGTTCGGCGCGCTGGCCCTGCCGACACCGCCGTTGGACGACCACCGCCGAGCCGACTCGCTCGAGGTTGCGACGCTCTCGCCGCCACCGTAGCACCGGTGGAGCCCGAGCGGATCACCGACCTGGTGCGCGCCGGGGTCCGCCTCGTCGTCCTCCCGGAGCTGGCCGCCGAGCTGGTCGACCTCGACGCGATCGCCGGGGCCATCTCGGCGGGCGGGGAGACCGAGGACGTCGTGGCCGTGACCTCGGTGCGCGACGGCGACGCCCATGTCGGCGTCGTCGTCGACCGCGACGGGGTGCGGGCGCGCCAGGTCCAGCTCCACCCGGTGAACCGCCACGACTGGTCGACCCGGCTGGGCGACCGCATCGAGCTGGTCGACCTGTCCTGGGGCCGGCTGGCGGTGGTCGTCGGCGATGACCTCGTCCACCCGGAGGTCGCCCGGCTCGCCGCGATCGCCTCGACCGACGTGCTGGCGGTCCCGCTGTGCGCGCAGGAGTCCTGGGAGACCGAGCTCGCGGTCGTCGAACGCGCCGCCGAGAACCGGGTCTGCGTGGTTTCGGCCACGCCGCAGGACTCGGCCGGACGGTCGACGATCGCGGACCTGCCGCCGGACTTCACGCTGTGGGCGTCGTCGCGCGAGCGCCCCTTCGACGGCACCATCAACCAGCCGGACGTCACGCGCGCAGCGCCGGACGGGACCGACGCGGTGACTGCGACGATCCACCCGGCGCGTGCGGTGCACCGCCAGATCTCGCGGGGCACCGACCTGGTGGACGGCCGCCCGTGGCGGATCTGCGGCGGCCTCACCATCTGACCGGCCGTTCGGGTGGGTCAGGTCGCGGCCGTAGGCCCGTCGTCGACGCCCGTTCGCCGGGTGAAGTAGTACCCGGCGGCGCTCACCGCCACGACGACCACGGCGATGATCACGAACAGCAGGCCGGAGCCGCCGCCCTCATCGTCATCGGCAGCCGCAGCGACCTCGTCGGTCTCCACCTCGGTGGTGGTCGTGGTCGACTCGGTCGTCGTGGTCGGTCGTCGTGGTGGGTGCCGCGCTGCGGTCGTGGGTGCTGCGGTCGTGGGCGCGGCGGTCGGGGCCGGCGCGGGAGGCGGTGCCGGTTCGTCCCCGAAGCTGATCTCCGCAGACGCGTAGTTCGGCTGGGGCAGGAACGGCTCCTGCACGGCGATCAACCAGCACTGGTCGACCAGGCAGTCGAGCGTCGAGCCGTCCTGCACGACGCCGTGGTCCGAGGTCATGATGAACTCAGCGGTCCCCGAGCCGTCCGCGGCGATCGGCACCGTGGGGGCGACGGCGTACTCCTCGAAGTTCAGCTTGTCGGGGATGGTGACCAGCTCGCCCTGCCCGGCGATGACCAGCTTCACCGGCTGGGCGTTGGGGGTGAACCCGCCGATGGTGACGGTGACCGCGTCGCCGTCGGAGAGGCCGGTGGTCTTGGACACGGTGATGGATTCCCCCGCGTGCACTGCGCCGGCGGGCGCTGTGCCGACCAGGGCGAGTGTCCCGACGGCGAGCGCCAGTGCGGCGACACCTGCCAGCGCGGTCCTCATGGTCCTCATGCCCGTCTCCTTGGTCGGTGGTTGTGGTGGGCCAGATCGTGTCGTCCAGCGGAACGCCGTTCCGCTGACAGTAGCCGGTGACCACGGTGACGCGAGGCGCGGCCGCGCGGAATGCGGGCGGAGGTGCCGGGCTCATGCCCACGGCAGGGCGCCGGTCACGCCGAGTGCTGCTGCCGCGAGCAGCGAGACCCAGATCACGCCGACCAAGGGCTGCGCACGACGCAGGGACGCACCGAGCGCCTGCTCGCGCTCGGGGGTCGAGCCCTGGGTGACGATCGCCCCGAAGGCCGTGGCGAACGGCCGCAGGAGCACCCGGATCGTGATGCCGCTCGTCATGATCACCGCGAACAGCACCACCTTCACCGCGAGGGAGTCGGTGAGGAACGGCCCGCTCGTCGACGCGAGCGACCAGATGCCGGTGACCCAGAGCGCCACGCAGATCGTGGAGCGGAGGACCAGGTCGATCATCGCCAGCCGGGAGTCCAGCTCGGAGGCGCCGCTCGAGCGGTGCACCGTCCACACCAGAGCGACCCATCCGGCCGCCACGAGCCAGATCGGCACCAACCAGCCGCGACCCAGGTCGAGGAGCCCGGACTCGATCGACAGGGTGAGCCCGAGCGCCAGCATCGTCGGCAGACAGAGCCGGGCGATCACCTCGATGGAGGTCATCGCCCCCGCCAGCCCTCGCCGCGCGATCACGTCGAGGGCTGGATCGAGGACGCGGCGGCTCAGGGTGAACGTGGCCACGTCGGTGCCGAACCAGATGCCGAACACCACGATGTGGCTGAGCAGGACGAACTGGGGCCAGGTCATCCGGCGCGGGCTCGGCGCCGCGAGGCGCTCCGACCGAGGAGGATCAGCCCGGCGCCGCTGGCGCCGAGCAGCACCGACCAGGCGAGCGTGACCGCGCTCGTGGTTCCGGTGGAGGCGAGCGATGCCGCGAGGACCTCGTCGCGCTCACACGCCAGGCCGTCGCCGTCGGCGTCGAGGCGGGCACGGTAGGCCGGGTCGGTCCGCACGATGGTGCCGCGGCCGGCAGCCTTCGCCTCCTCGCAGTTCGCGAAGCCGTCGCTGGACGGAGCCGCCCCCGGCGCCGCCCGAGCCGGAGCCGGATCCCGATCCCGATCCGGTCGAGACGGTGGCGACCTCGGCGGTGAGGTCGCTGGGCGGAGCCACGGTCCCCTCGACGACAGCGACCCCCGCGATGACGTCGACGCCGTTGCCCTGCGGTGTGCACCGCGTCGTCAACGTGGTGGGCGAGGTGGCGCGCACCTCGACCTGGGAGACCCCGACGCGGACGTCGGATCCCGCCGGAGTGGCGGCCGTGAAGCTGAAGGGCATCTCCGGGCTGCGCGACGCCGAGTTCGGCGAGATCTCCGCCGCGTTCGGCCCACCCGTGGCCACCACCGAGCCGGGCTGACCACCCTGCACGGCCACCGTCGCAGCGAAGCTCGCCGAGCCCGCCGGCAGTCGGATCGGACCGTTGAGCGGCCCGGGGTCGAAGCGGACGAGGCCGGACACCTGGCCGCCGACCCCGACCTTGTCGGGCAGCGTCAGGGTGAGCGTCACCGGCGACGGGGGCAGGGGGTTCTGGTTGAACTGCCGACCCGTCGAGTCGAAGATGTTGCAGCTGAAGGTCGCGCCCCGCTGCTGCGCACGGTCACTGCGGGGCCGGCGGGCGTGCCGGGCGGCGGCGGCACGGGCGGCGGGGTCGTGGGGCGGGGCGCGAGGTGGTGGGCGGTGCGGTCGTCGGCGGGCGCACGGTCGTGGTCGGCGCGGTCGTCGGCGGCGGGGCCGTGACCGGCACGGTGGTGGTCGTCGAGGTCGACGTGGTGCTGGCGGTCGAGCTGGTCGTCTCGCCGGGGACCGTGCTGCTGGTCGTGGACGTCGTGGTCGTGGTGGTCGTCTCGGCGATCACCTGCGTCGTGATGGTGGCGCGGGTCGCACCAGCGGTGGGGTCGCACTCGAACCCGGTGGAGCCGACCACGATGCGGATCCGACTGGCGGTGAGCACCACCTGGCCACCGGCCCCCGCCGTGGGCGTGACCGTCATGAGCGATCGCGGCACCGTGGCGATCGGTCCGGCGAAGGACACGTCGGGGCTCTGGGCGCGGCCGCTGTCGGACCCGGTCCCACCGACGGGGTTCATCGTGGTGAACGCCGGCGCAACGATGGGGAACCCGGCGTCGGCGAGGCGCAGTGGCGTGATGTCGAGGGTCATGGTGTACGGCTGGCCGGGGGTGACCGTGGTGGGGGCACCGAGGGTCATCGTCACGTTCTGGGTCGGCAGCGTGCCGATCAGCGCAGCGAAGCCCACGCCTCGACAGGAATAGGGAACGACCGAGGTCGTCGTCGCCACGGGGCCGATCGCGGCGCCGGCAGAGCCGGAGGTGATCGCCGGCAGCGAGAGGCCCGTGAGCAGCAGCGCGACCCCGGCAGCGATGGCACTGCGTCGCCAGATGGACACCATGCGGTTCCCCCGTCTCCCTGTTCGTTCCGCCCAGCGGAACGGCATTCGCCTGAGCGGAAAAGCTACCCTGGACGCTCGTCGGGGGCAAGAAGGTCGATCCCCCAGGAGGGTCATCGTGTTGCGCTCGTACCTCTACGTTCCTGGCGATCGACCAGACCTGATGGACAAGGCGACGCAGGGCGACGCCCACGCACTGATCCTGGACCTCGAGGACGGAGTGGCGCCGGAGGCCCGGCCCGCCGCGCGCCGGGAGGTGACTGCGTTCCTCGCTCGGTGTCGGGACGGGTCTGGACACCCGGCACTCGCCGTGCGGGTGCATCCGGACTCGCTGCGCGAGGACGCCGCGGTTGCAGTGACCGGTGGCGCCACGACGGTGTACCTCCCCAAGGCGGACCTCGCCGCGGTCCAGCGCTTCTCGATGCTGCTGGCCGAGCTCTGCGGCGCCGCCGACGGCCCGGGCGACGACGCCCCGCGGATCGTGGCGCTGGTGGAGTCGGCGACCGGGGT
>CALNXV010000040.1:0-79985 GCA_942490665.1 uncultured Microthrixaceae bacterium | reverse complement strand
GTAGATACTCTCCGTAAGACCTGTGCCTCGAGCACCTGCCCGTCGAGCTCCACCTGGATGCGTACCCCGTCGCACAGCTCCAGCGCCATCGCATGCGGGTCCAGGTCCGGGAAGCGCTCCTGTTGCCAACCGTCGACGCTGAGCGACTGACGGAAGTACCCGTGGCGGTAGAAGAGGCCGATCGCGACGAGGGGGACCCCCAGGTCCGATGCCGCCTTCAGGTGGTCACCCGCGAGCACACCGAGCCCGCCCGAGTACTGGGGAACCGCCTCGCAGATCCCGAACTCCGGGGAGAAGTAGGCGACGACGCCCGCAGCGTCCGGACCCTCTGCCGTGGCGACGTGCTGCTGGTACCAGCGTGCACCCTGGAGGTAGGTCGTGAGTGCGTCGTCGGCCGCACGCACGTGCTCGAGGAAGGCCGGATCGGACGCGAGCTGCTCGAGGCGGGCCGGGGACGCCTCGGCGAGCACCCGCCGCGGATCGTGAGCGCTGTCGTCCCACACCCGGGGGTCGATGGTGGCGAACAGGTCCCGTGTCGGGCGGTCCCACGACCATCGCAGGTTGCGCGACAAGCGGTCGAGCGCGACGAGCGGCTCGGGGAGTCGGGGGCGGACCGTGAAGCTGCGGAGTGCCTTCATCACCGGCGAGGGTACCGCCGATGCAGATGAACGCCGTCGCCCGGCGACGGCGTTCACGAGGCGTTCATCGCAGGAGTCCGCGGGAGGCGACCGGGGCCCCGCCGGTATCGTGGATGAGCCATGTCCAGCCCCCGCGTCCCCGGCGCCCCCGACGAGGACCGCGTGCCGTGGTGGCTGGTCGCGACCGCCGTCGCTGCTGCGGTCGCCGTGCTGGCGCTCGTGGTGGTCGTGGTGCTGCCCGGTCGCGCCGACGATGCTGTTGCAGATCCGCCGGTGTCCTCCTCCACCACCCCCGACGCCGCGGACACGACCGAGCCTCCGGACGGCGAGGAGGTCCTTCCGGCCGGGCGCGTGGCCTACGTCGACGCCTCCGGCGCGGTCCAGATCGGCTCCGGAGCCGAGCCACCCGCCGTGATCGCCGCCGATGCGGCGCTCGGAGAGGCGGAGGTGGGTGCGGTGGCGATCGCTCCCACGGGAGACGTGCTCGCCTACGTGCGCAACGACGGAGCGCTCGTCGTGGTTCCGCTGCCGATCGGGGACCTGCCGGCCGACCCGCCGAGCGTCGTCGCGACCGATGTCGCGCTCGACGCCGTGGGCGCCGGTGGCGCGCTGGCGTGGGACGCAGCTGGCGCCCGCGTCGCCTACCTCGCGGTCGGCACCCAGGAGATGGCCGAGCCGCGTCCCGACGAACCGCCCCCGCTGTCCGTCGCCAGCGGGGTGTTCCGCACGCCGTTGCCCGAGGGCGTGCTCGGCAACGTCGTGCGGGTCGTGGGCCGTGACGGCTCCGACGCCGGGCGCATCGGCGATCCGTCGACGCGCTCCATGGTCGGGATCGCTGCATCCGGCTCCGACGACCTCATGGTGCTGGAATCGGTCGCACCGGACACCGGCCGGCCCTACACGCTGGTGCTCGCGACCTTCGGGGCGGACGAGGAGACGCCCACGCTCCTCTCGGCGGACGAGCCCGACTTCGCCCCCGACGGCAGCTTCCTCGTGGCCGTCGGCCCCGACCGCGAGGGCCGCGAACTGGTGCGCATCTCCACCGACACGCTCGATCGCGACACGCTCGTCGCCGATGAGGAGATCTGTGACCCGGCGGTGTCCCCCGACAGCACGCGGATCGTCTACGGAGTGGGCGAGGACTGCTCGCGCCTCGAAGTCGTGTCCTCCTCCGGTGGTGCGCCGGTGGAGATCACCCCGCCGGCCGGTCCGGGCGACCGCACCTTCCGGCGCGGCGGACTCGGCTGGAGCGCCGAGGGGCGCTTCGTCACCTTCCCGCAGTGCGCCGCGACCGACGGACCGATCCGCTGCGGCGGGCCCGTCACGTTCCTCGAACCCGACCAGCGGCGCATCATCGACGGGCCGACCGCGACGACCGTCGTCCCGTACACCCGGCCACTGCTCCAGGAGTTGCGCCTCGACCTCGCGATGGCGGGCCCGATCGAGTACGAGGGGTCCTTCCCGGTGACAGCGGAGCTCGAGAGCGACCTGACGGAGCTGGACGGGTCGACCTCGCGACTCAGCGCCGAGCTCGTCGATGGTGACCGGACCCTGCGCGTGGACCTGCAGGTGCAGCAGGGCGCAGACTTCGCGACGGGACAGCTGACACTCGTGGACCCGGAGGCGGGCATCGACCGCACCTTCCTGGTGCTCGGCACGCCGGTCGTCATCGGGGTTCGAGTTGCGTCGCTGTCGGGTATCTGGATCTCGACCGACGAGTTGCCGGTGATCTCCGGGGAGTTCCGATTGGCGGTGCGACGAACATGACGAAGCCGAAGCCTGCTCCCGAGCTCCGTCGGCGGCCCTTCGCGACCCTGATCCGCGACGTCCGACCGACCACGCCCTGCGGCTACGCGCCCAAGACCGTCGCCGGGGACGTGGTCACGATCTCGGCCCGGCTGGTGCGCGACGGCCACGGCCTGCTCGGGGCGCGGCTGCGGATCCGCCGGGCGGATGTGGACGGGCGTCGCTGGGTGCCCACGCCGATGGACGTGGCGGGGGACGGCACCGCCCGCTGTGAGGTGCGCCTCGACGATCCGGGCCGCTACGAGTTCGAGATCCAGGCGTGGGCGGACCGCTACGCCACATGGCGCCACGATCTCGTCGCACGCGCCGAGGCCGACGAGGACCTGGCGGTCGAGTTCCTGGTCGGTGCCGAGCTGCTCGAGGCGCTCGCAGGGTCCGTGTCCGCAGCAGACCGCTCCCGGGTGCGCGACGCCGCACGCCAGCTGCGCGACCAGGGATGCAGCGACCGGGTGCGCTACGAGGCCGCGCTGGAGCCCGACCTCGTCGAGGCACTCGCCGGGGTGCCCGATCCCACCGACACGACCACGTCGTCGCGTCACCCGCTGCGCGTCGATCGCGAGCTGGCCGTGCACGGCGCCTGGTACGAGTTCTTCCCCCGCTCCGAGGGCGGCTTCGCGCCGCGGCTCCGGGTCCTGGGACCGCCTCGACGCCGCCGCGGCAGCCGGGTTCGACGTGGTCTACCTGCCGCCGATCCATCCGGTCGGGCGGTGCATTCCGCAAGGGGCGCGACAACACGCTCGTCGCGCGGCCCGGACGACGTCGGCAGCCCGTGGGCGATCGGTGGCCCCGACGGCGGCCACACGCGGTCCACCCCGATCTGGGCACCCTCGGCGACGTCGAGGCGTTCATCGCCCGTGCCGGTGAGCTGGGCGTCGAGATCGCACTCGACTACGCGCTCCAGTGCAGCCCCGACCACCCGTGGGTGAGCGAGCATCCCGAGTGGTTCGCCCACCGGCCCGACGGGACGATCCGCTACGCCGAGAACCCGCCGAAGAAGTACCAGGACATCTATCCCGATCGACTTCTGGCCCGACGACTGGATCGGACCGGGTGGCTGTGGCAGGCCTGTCGCGACGTGCTCGCGTTCTGGATCGACCGGGGCGTGTCGGTGTTCCGGGTCGACAACCCCCACACCAAGCCGCTCGCGTTCTGGGCGTGGTTGATCCGTGAGGTCCAGGACGCCCACCCCGAGATCGTGTTCCTCTCGGAGGCGTTCACGGATCCGACGATGATGCACAGCCTCGCCGAGGTCGGCTTCAGCCAGTCGTACACCTACTTCACGTGGCGGACCGCGAAGTGGGAGCTGACCGACTACGCGCTCGAACTGGCCAGCGGGCCAGCCGCGCGATGGTTCCGGCCCAACCTGTGGCCCAACACGCCCGACATCCTGGCGCCGCCGCTGCGGGGTGCATCTCTGGCGGTGTTCGCCGCGCGGGCGGTGCTCGCAGCGACGCTCGCGCCGAGCTGGGGGGTCTACTCGGGATTCGAGCTCGGTGAGAACGACCCCGTGCCCGGCAAGGAGGAGTACCGGAACTCGGAGAAGTACGAGCTGAAGGCGCGCGACCACGACCGGCCCGACTCGCTCTGGCCGCTGTTCGCCCAGCTGAACTCGATCCGACGTCGGCACCACGCGTTCGCCCGGCATGGACGGGCTCGCGTTCCACCACGTCGACAACGACGACGTCATCGCCTACAGCCACCGCAGCAACCGGGCCGGCGAGCACGATGCCGTGCTGGTCGTGGTGAACCTCACCGCGGACGACGTGCGCGAGGCGAGCGTGTACCCGGACCTCGACGCGCTCGGACTCGGCGGTGCCCACTCGATCGCGGTGCGCGACGAGCTCACCGGTGAGTCGTGGCAGTGGGGGAGCGGCGGCAACTACGTGCGTCTCGACGCGGAGCGCGCCGCCCACGTCTTCGCCGTCACTCGCAGCTCGACCGTCCCCGTCCGCGCTCGGGCGGGTCCGACGGCCGGCGCCGGTGATCTGGCGAGGTCCGGTCGATCCGCGCCGGATGGGTGGCCGGTCGCCGTCGCCAGGTGCGGCGGCTCGGCGGGACGAACCGCAGCGACGTGTCACCGTCCGACGCGGAGCACCCGTGTGGTGGCGCCGCTGGAGCCCGGCGTCAGCTCGGCGACGTCGCCGCCGAAGAAGCCCGACACGATCACCCGACCGTCCTCGAGCAGCACCAGGTTGTCCGCCACGTCCAGCGGCGCTGCAGCGACGAGCGTCGCCGCCCCGGTTCCCGGGTCGACCGCGAACACGGACGGATTGACGCACTGCACGACGAACACGGTGCCGTCGTCGCCCACGTCCGCGCCGCAGGCGAAGTCGAGACCGGTGCGTGAGGACCCGGGGAAGCTCAGGGGCAGCTGCTCGAACGTCCCCGTCGTGAGGTCGATGCGCGCCAGGCCGCCGGTGCCGAACAGCCCCGCTGCACCGCCGGTGGGGGCGTACAGGAACCCATCGGGACCCACGTCGAAGCCGTTGAGCACCGGCAGACCCTCGGCGACGACCTCGACCGGCCCGCCGTCGAGCGGCACCCGGAGCAGCTCGTCACGGTCCTCGGTGCCGAAGCCCACGAGCACCGAGTCGCCCGAGGGGTCCATCGCGATCGGGTTCACGCTGCGCCCGACCGTGGCCAGTGTGCGTGCGGTGCCACCCCGCTCGACGGCGATGACCCGGCCCTCGACCGGGCAGGTCGCGACGAGGGTCCCGTCAGGCGCAACGACGACGTCGTCGGTGCCGCAGAGGCCCTCCATGGAGCCGTAGCGCTCGGAGATCGAACCGTCGGCCGGGTCGAAGCGGACCAGCTGGCCGCCGAACAGGTCGGCCACCCACACCTCGCCGGCCTCTTCGGTCATGCCGTTCACCCCGATGGGGGCGTGCTGGGGGACCGAGCCGTCCGGGTTCGTCGACGGCGGCGTGCAGGCGGCCGCGATCAGTGCCAGGGCGCCCGCTGCGACCAGCCGTGCCGGCCACCGTCTCGTCGTCATCGATCCGTCCGGGGTCCGCATCCATCCGCCTCCGTGTCGCCGCCGGGGGCCATCATGGCCCGCATGGACCCTCGTGCGCTCGCTCGCTCCATCGCCGCCGGACGCGTCGTCTTCGGCGCGATCATGTTGTTCATCCCCAACGTCGTGCTCGCCCGGATGGCGTCGGACCGGCCAGGACCGCTGGTGTGGATGGCCCGGGCGTTCGGCATCCGCGACATCGTGCTGGGCCTCGGAGCCCTGCAGTCGCTCGCCCAGCCCGAGCCCGACCCCGCCTGGGTCCGCATGGGTGCGGTCGCCGACAGCTCGGACGCCGTCGCGGCGCTCCTGTGGCACAAGGAGCTCGGCGTGTCCGGCACGTTGTCGACCCTGTCGCTGGCGATCCCAGCGGCTGCTGGGGGTTGGGTGGCAGCGGGGTCCATCGAGGCCGAGCGCGGCTGACCCCGGCCCCGGCCGACCCTCCGCCCCGGGTGCCCGGCCGGCGCCGCACGGGGCGGATCCGGCGGCGTGGTCGGTACCCTCGGAACGGTGCATCAGCCCGCCACCCCCGGCTCGATCCTCACGCCGGACCCGCAGTGGTACCGCTCGGCGATCGTCTACGAGGTGCTGGTCCGCGGGTTCCACGACGCGAACGGCGACGGCAACGGTGACTTCCGTGGGCTGACCGCCAAGCTCGACCACCTCGAGTGGCTCGGCGTCGACTGCCTCTGGCTGCTGCCGTTCTACGAGTCCCCGCTGCGCGACGGCGGGTACGACATCTCGGACTTCCTGACCGTGCACCCGGACTTCGGCACCGTCGACGACGCCGTCGAGTTGATCGAGGAGGCCCACCGGCGCGGCATCCGCGTCATCGCGGACATGGTGATGAACCACACCTCGGACCAGCACCCGTGGTTCCAGGAGTCCCGCCAGGACCGCACGAACCCGAAGGCCGACTGGTACGTGTGGGGCGACGACGACCAGCAATGGCCCGACGCACGGGTGATCTTCGTCGACACCGAGCCGTCGAACTGGACCTTCGACACCCAGCGCCAGCAGTACTACTGGCACCGCTTCTTCCACCATCAGCCCGACCTGAACTACGACCACCCCGAGGTCCGTGCCGCCATGCTCGAGGTGGTGGTCCACTGGCTGGGCCTCGGCCTCGACGGCTTCCGTCTCGATGCTGTGCCGTATCTGTTCGAACGCGACGGCACCAACGGCGAGAACCTGCCCGAGACGCACGCGTTCCTGCGCCGGCTGCGTTCCGAGGTCGACGCGAAATACCCCGGCAAGGTGCTGCTCGCCGAGGCGAACCAGTGGCCCGAGGACGTCGTGGAGTACTTCGGCGACGGCGACGAGTGCCACATGTGCTTCAACTTCCCGCTGATGCCGCGGATGTTCATGTCGCTGCGACGCGAGGAACGCACTCCCGTCACCGAGATCCTCGAGCGGACCCCGCAGATCCCCGACGGCTGCCAGTGGGGACTCTTCCTGCGCAACCACGACGAGCTCACCCTCGAGATGGTCACCGACGACGAGCGCGACTACATGTGGGACCAGTACGCGACCGACCCGCGGATGCGCCGCAACGTCGGCATCAGCCGACGATTGTTCCCCCTCATCGACAACGACCTGCGCCAGGGCGAGCTGCTGCATGCACTGCTGCTGAGCCTGCCGGGCACGCCGATCCTCTACTACGGCGACGAGATCGGCATGGGGGACAACATCTACCTCGGCGACCGCGACGCAGTCCGCACGCCGATGCAGTGGAGCCCGGACCGCAACGGCGGGTTCTCCACCGCGGACTTCGCGCAGCTGTACCTGCCGCCGCTCATGGACCCCGTCCACGGCTTCGCAGCGGTCAACGTCGAGGCCGAGCGCCGCGACGGCGGCTCGTTCCTGAACTGGCTGCGTCGCCTGATCCACGTGCGCCGCCAGCACCCGTTGTTCGGTCTCGGCGGCTTCGAAGTGCTCGAGGTGTCCACTCCCTCGGTGTTCGCCTACCTGCGCACCCCGCCCGAGGGCAGCGACGCGAACCCGGTGCTCTGCGTCAACAGCTTCTCGGGCTCGGCCCAGCCCGCAGAGCTGTCGCTCGCCCACCTCGCGGGTGCCACGCCGGTGGAGCTGCTCGGTCGGGTGACCTTCCCGGCGATCGGGGAGCTTCCGTACTTCGTCACGCTGGCACCGTACGGGTTCTTCTGGTTCGAGCTCACCACGCCCGGCTGACCGTCGCGCCGGCCGACCCGTCGGCTCACCGGTCCCGGAGGTCGACCTCGGCGATGCGCTGCGCGAACCGCTCGGCCGCGAATCGGGCGCCGGGGGCGGCGTCGAAGTGCGCCCCGTCGGCCGGGCGCAACGTCACTCCCTCCACGACCGGCGGGCACGGCGTCGACGGACAGACGATGTCGTCGAGGCGCAGCAGGATCGCACGTTCGGGGTTGGCAGCCACCACGTCGGCGAGGATGCCGTTGAGGATGTCGGCGCGGCGGTTCGCGTCCGGATCCGCGGGCCGGTTCGCCGAGTCCACGGTGTGGGGAACGGTGACGAGCGCAACCGTCGCGCCGCCCGCGGTGAGCCGATCGAGCATCTCGTCGTAGAGCCGACGCAGCACGGCGTCCGCCTCCGGGGTGCCGTAGGGATGCCAGACCCCGTCGACGACACGGTTGCCGCTCTCCCAGAGCGACATGGCGACGACGAGGTCGGGCCCCACCTCGGCGACCGCGTCGCGTTGGCGATCGGGGATGACGTCGGAGCACGCAGCGGTCATCGACAGCGGGTTGCCCTGCGCGTCCGCCGGGTCGCCGGTGACGACGCCGCAGCCGGGCGCGGCGGCAGTCGCGTAGGAGATGCCTCGGCCGACGAGCGCATCGCCGAGCGCATCCTCGAGGCTGGCTGCCACGCTGTCGCCGACGAGCAGCACCCGGCTCGGCGGGATCGGTGGCGGTGCCGTCGTCGAGGGACGAGGTGCGGCATCGGGTGCGACGGTGCTCGGCGCCGCGGTCGTGGTCGTCGTCGGGGGTGCTTCGCGGACCTCCAAGGCGGTCTCGTCGCGGGGCTGGAGGAAGTCCGGCGGTGGCTCCAGGTCCGAGGTCACCCACAGGGTGCCGGCCAGCAGCGCTGCCGCTGCCAGGGGCAGCGCGACGCGCACGGCGGGGGTCTGCAGCCTCGTGCCCGAGCGCACCGGACGCTCGACCAGGCGGAACATGGCGATCGCTGCACCCAGGGTGACGGCGACACGCAGGCCGAACAGCGCGAGCCCGTCCCAGCCGGTCCGGGCGGGGGTGAGCCAGAGGAAGATCGGGAAGTGCAGCAGGTAGACGCCGTAGCTGATGGCCCCGAGCGCCGGCAGGGGCGTTGCGGCGAGCACGCCCCGCGACCGCTCCGGGTTGCAGCGCAGCGAGGATCACCCGCGGAGGTGGCCACGGCGCTCAGCAGCAGACCCCACGGGTAGAGCCAGGGGGAGGACACCTCTGCGACGACGACCAGTCCGGCGAGCACCGCCAGGCCGACGCCGCCCCCGAGCAGCACGGCGGCGCGTGCGGTCGTCGAGCGGACGCGCACGCGGCGGAGCAGCGCGCAGGCGAGCAGCGCCCCGACGAGGAGCTCCGCGGCGCGGGTGTCGGTACCGAAGTACGCCCGGTCGACGGATCCTCGGGCGAGCAGCCCGTTCGCGACCGCCGAGGTGACCGTCAGGGTCACGAGCACGGCGACCAGCGGGGCCGAGTCGGCGTCGGGAGCCACGGGCGTAGGCCCTGCGTCGCCGTCCTCCCGGCCGGGTCGGCCCCGGCCGATCGCGCTGGCGGCCCAGGGCGAGCAGGCCGACGAGGATCGCCGGCAGGACGATGTAGAACTGCTGCTCGATCGCGAGGCTCCAGAAGTGCTCGAGCGGCGACGGCGCCGTGAACGCGTCCCCATAGCTCGTGCCCGAGGCGATGAAGTGCCAGTTGACCAGTTCGGCGAGCGACCACGGCACGTCGCCACGCAGCGAGCGCAGCTGTTCGGTGTCCCAGATGCCGAGTGCGCCGGCCGCGAGCACGAGAGCGAGGGTGAGCCAGGACGCCGGCAGCAGACGCCGGAACCGTCGCGACCAGAACCGCCCCAGGTCGATCCGGGCGCTCGCGTGCCACTCGCGAAGCAGGAGCGAGGTGATCAGGAAGCCCGACAGGGTGAAGAACACCGACACGCCGAGGAAGCCCCCGCCGAAGCCGGCCATGTCGCCGTGGTAGAGCAGCACGACTGCGACGGCCAGCGCCCGCTCTTCCGTCCCCCCCCCCCCCCCCCCCCCTCCTTCTTCCCCCCCCTCCCCTCCCGCCCCCCCGCCCTCTCCCTCCTCTCCTGGCGCCGTGGCCCGCCGGCCCCGCCGGCGTCACCGCCCCGTCGGTCGGCATCTACGGCGACAGCATCTCGTTCCAGGCATCCCCTGGTCCGACGCTGCCCGGCCGCCCGCTCGGCCCCCGTCCCCGCCCGCGCCTCGCCCCGCCCCCGCCCCCCGCGGTGCGTGGTCGCCCGCCTCGCTCGCACCGTGCGCGCACCCGGCGGGCCTCCCCGTCGCCGGCACCCCGGAGTTCTTCGCCCGGTCGAGACCCCCCCCCCCCCCCTCCCTCCCTCCCGACTCCTCGCCGTTCCAGGGCGGGGACCCTCGCCTCGTCCCTCCCGGTGGCCGAGTCGGCTCGACCTCGGACCCGACGTCGGGTCCGTGTGCAGCGTCCGAGCGGAGCTGCTGCCGTCACGCCAGGCCTGTCCCCCGTGTCGCGACCGAACGACCTGACTTCCACTCGGGGGCAGCTCCTGCGCGGAGCGGTCCACGGCCCTGTCGAGTCCCGGGGCGCGCGTCACGGTAGAAACTCTCCCATCGACGCCTCCGCCTTCACCAGTCAGTTGAGCGCACTCCTGCCGGCATTCCTGGCCGGTCAGCGCTGGTACGACCCCGTGCCGCACCCCGTGATCGACATCCGTCGGGTCGACACCCTGGTCGACGACTGGCCCACCCTGTTGTGGCTGCTCGTCGAGGTGCGCGGCGGTGACGATGCCGGCGCGTACTACCAGCTGCCGCTCGGGGCGACCCCGGAACGCCCCGCACACCTGCCCGAGTCGGCGCTCGTCGGGCGGCTCGACACACCCCGTGGCGAGGCGCACCTCTTCGATGCGCTCGCGGACGACCGAACCGCACTGGCCTTCGCCCACCACGTGGCGCCGGACCTCCACCTGAACTCGGTGCGCCTCCAGGGTGGTGGACGTCTCACACACGTCGCTCGTGCTCGACGAGCGCTACCTGCTCAAGGTGCTCCGTCACGTCCGGCCCGGACCGAACCCGGACGTCGAGGTCACCGAGGCGCTCGGCCGGGTCGGCTACGGCGCGGTCCCGGTCCCGGTCGCGGCGTGGCGCCGCACGGGAACGGACCTCGCGGTGCTGCGCCGCTTCGAGCGCAGCCGCGGTGACGGGCTGGAGCTGGCGACGAGCTCGTTGCGCGAGATGCTCAACCTGCGCCGGCCGCCGCGGGACTGCAAGCTGGACTTCGCGACCGAGGCACGCCTGCTCGGGGAGAACGTCGCACACCTGCACGTGGCGCTCGGCGAGGCGTTCGGCGTCGAGCCCGCCGACGGCGCCGTGTGGTCCGCAGACCTCGCCGCCCAGCTCGGGCGGGTCGCGGATGGTCGACTCGACCGTCGCCGCATCGAGGGGATCTACACCCGGCTGCGCGACGCGGAGGACCTCGGTGCGCAGATCCGCATCCACGGCGATCTGCGACTGGGCCGGGTCCTGCGCCTGCAACGCGACTGGATGGTGATCGACTTCGAGGGCGAGGCCGAACGGCCCGTCGAGGAGCGTCGCCACCCGAGCTCACCGCTCCGCGACGTCGCCGGTATGACGCGGTCGTTCCAGGCTGCCGCGCAGCTGGCGTTGCGCCAGCTCGAGCACCCCGACCGCGAGCTGGCGGTCCTGGCGGACGCCTGGGTGGTGCGCAACGTCAACACCTTCCTCGCCGGCTACGCCGAGATCGACGAGGCGCACCGTCTGCTCCCGGGGTCCCGTTCGAGCCGCGACGCGCTGCTCAGCGTGTTCGAGCTCGACAAGGCCGTGCACGAGGTCGCGGCCGGACTCGCGCACCGACCCGACGAGGTCGAGCTGCCGATCCTCGCCGTGGAACGTCTGCTCGACGGCGACGACCAGCTGCCTGAGGGCCCGCACGGGTGACGGTCGGGCACGCCGGGGCGTGCTCCGGACGCTCCGGTACCCTCGGACCGTGACCGGCGAGTCGACCGTGACCGGCGAAACCACCTGCTACCGACACCCCGACCGGGTCGCGGGGGTCCGGTGCCAGCGTTGCGAACGCCCCATCTGCCCGGCCTGCATGGTGCAGGCCTCGGTCGGCTTCCAGTGCCCCCAGTGCACCGCAGCGCGTCCCCAGCGCACCGTCACGTCGCGCGAGCTGTTCCGGGGCCACTCCGAGGTCGTCGTCGGCAAGTGGCTGATCGGCGTGAACGTGGCGGTGTTCGTCCTCATGACCGCGCTCGGGGGCAATCCGTACCGCGCCGCGGGACCGGTGCTCGAGCAGGGCGCGTTGTTCGGCCCGCTCGTCGCGAACGGCGAGTGGTGGCGACTCGTCAGCGGCGCGTTCCTGCACTCCGGGGTGTTGCACCTCGGCATGAACATGCTGCTGCTCTGGTTCCTGTCCCAGGAGCTCGAGCCGGCGCTCGGCCGGCTGCGATTCCTCGCGCTCTACGGCACTGCGTTGCTCGGCGGATCCCTCGGAGTGCTGCTGGTCGACCCGCGTGCACCGACCGTCGGCGCCTCGGGCGCGGTGTTCGGGCTCATGGGTGCGCTCATCGTGTTGCAGCTGCGGGCCAAGCAGAACCCGTGGCAGTCCGGTATCGGCGGGTTGGTGCTGATCAACCTGGTGCTGACGTTCGCGATCCCGGGGATCTCGATCGGTGGGCACATCGGCGGGCTCGTCGCCGGAGCCGCCGCCGGTGCGCTGCTCCAGCCGCTCCGGTGGCCTCAGGAGGGGGCGGCCCTGCGCACGACCGTGGTGGTCGGCCTCGGTGCTGCGTTCGCCGTCTTCGCAGTCGCTGCTGCCAACGCCTTTGCGACCCCCACGTTCTTCTGACGCCGGATCTCTGACCACCGCGGCTGGGACGTCCCCGGCGCACGCCTCCTGCCGACGCCGGTTCTGTGACCGTGAGGCGACCAGAGGTGTCGTCGCACGGTCACGGTTGCAGCGGTCGGGGTCGGGGGCGGGGTCGGCGTTGACCCCGCTGGCGCCAGGTCCGTTCAGTCGGCGAAGCGCCGCTGCAGGTTCTTGAGGTTGGTGCGCCAGACGTGGCGCAGCACCGGCCGCGCAGCGACAGCGCCGAGAGGACCTGCGAAGTACCACGGGAAGATCAGCTTCTCGGTCCAGACGAACCGGGTCCGTCCCGTTGGCCGGCCGCGGAACCGGCTGCGCTCCGGTCGCAGGGTGAATCGGCCGGTGCCGGTGACCATGCCGACATGGCGCACCCCCATCTCACGTGCGGGTTTCCAGCTGGTGATCTCCATGTGGTCGGTCAGGCGGAACGGCCCGATCTTCGTATCGCAGTCGAACTCGGTGCCGACCCCCGACTCGTGGTCGGAGGTGAACGTGATGGCCACGGCGTCCTCCATCCACTCGACGTGTGACGAGATGTCGCTGATGTCGCGCCACACCTCGTCGGGGGTGGCGTCGAGGGTGGTGGAAACAGTGAGTCCGGGCACGACGGCAGGGTACCCACGCCGGCTGTCAGACTGGCAGCCGTGGGGTCGACGGCGCAGCTGTGTGACGAGCTCGCCGCGGCGGGCCGGCGGGTGCGCGACGCGGTGCGGGGCGGCGCGTCGCCCGACGATGCCCGGGTGGTGCGCGTCGAGGGCGGCGACGACGTGTTCGGCGTCGACGCCCGCGCGGACGAGGTGCTCGTGGACGAGCTGATCCGCCGGTGCGCACAGCGCTGGCCCGGCCGGCTGGTGCTCGAGGGGACCGACGGCCCCGTCGCGATCGGGGACCCCGACGGGCCGTGGCGGTACCTGGCCGATCCGGTGGACGGCACCCGGGGCCTGCTGGCCGGGTCCCGCAGCGCATGGGTGCTGCTGGGCGCGGGACGCGGGGCGACCACGCTCGAGGACCTCGAGGTCGGTGCAGCGGTGGAGATCCCGAGCGGCCGGGCCGCGCTCGGCCTGGTGCTGGCTGCGGACCGGTCCGGGTACCGGTGGGCCGAGGACGACCCGGTCCACCCCGGCGCGCCGGACGGTCCGCCCGTCGCCGTCGAGCTCGCACCACGCCAGGGGGCGGACCTGACGCGGAGCTTCGTCACCGTGGTGCGGTTGCTGCCCGGAGGGCACGGGTCGATCGGCGCCTGGGCGGACGCGGTGCTCGAGGGGCTCGAGGTCTACGACGATCTGTACCCCTGCAGCGGCGGACAGCTGATGTCGGTCGTCAGCGGCGCCGCCGCTGCGGTCCTCGACCCCCGTCCGTGGGGGCATCCGAGCGGGTTCCACACGCACCCGTACGACCTCGCGGCGTGGGTCGTGGCGCGGGCGTGGGGGGTCGTCGTCGAGTCGCTCGACGGCGGGCCGCTCGCGATCCCGCTCGACACGACGACACCGGTCGCGTGGGCGGCCTACGCCAACGAGACCGTCGCCGACGAGCTGCGCCGCCGGATCGCCCACGCGTCGCCGGGAGTGCTGGATCGCTGAGCACCCGGTCGCTCACCGCTCGATCGCCGAACACCCGGCTCGCGACGGCCCCGGCCGGTTGGGGGCTGTGACGCCTGTCGGTCGGGTGGTGCGCAGCCCCGCTGCTCGGCCACGCTGCAGGGGTGACGATTCCCGCCGGTGACATCCTGGCCGACACCGAGGTCGCAGCGGTCGACGGCGTTCCCGGCCGCTACGTCGGCGCGATCCCCGAGGCATGGCGGATCTTCTACGCGTTCGGCGGGGCGACGATGGCCACCGCCCTGCGCGCCGCGGTCGCCGAGATCGACCGCGACGACCTCCGACTCGTCTCCGCGGATGCCACCTTCTGCCAGGCCGTGCCCGTCGGCCCGGTCGCCGCGCAGGTCGAAGTGCTGCGCCAGGGTCGCACCGGTGCGCAGGCGCTCGTGCGGCTCTGGGCGCTCGATCCCGGGTCGCCCGACCCCACCGGCCCGGCACGTGCGGATCTGGTGCTCACCGTGGTGGTCGGCTCCCCCTCGGCCTGGCGCGGGGAGCTCAGCCGGGGCGCCGGCCCCGGACGTCCCCGACCCCCTCGACTGCCCCGAGCGCCCCCTCGAGGTCGACTCGCCGTTCGCCCGCATCCCGTACCACGCCCAGACCGACTTCCGTCTGACCGGCGAGTGGCCGCGGTGGGGAGAGCCGTTCCCACCCGGGGAGCCTCGGAGCGCGTCGTGGTTCCGGTTCCGTGTGCCGCCGCTGCTGTCGGACGGGCGCTGGGAACCTGCGACGCTCGCGCTGCCCGGCGACATCCTCGGCCCCGCGGTGCATCGTGGCACCGGCAGCTCGGAGGGGCCCTTCCTGGTGATCAGCCTCCAGATCAGCCTGCAGTTCGTCGCGGACGTGCGCAGCGACTGGCTCCTCGCGGACACCGAGGCGCACTCGGTCGCCGACGGATTCGCGACCGGCACCGCGCGGCTCTTCGACGAGGACCGTCGACTCGTGGCGGTCGCGACCCAGAGCGCGAAGCTGCAGCCGATGCAGCCCGGCTGACCACGGCCGAGCGAGGCCCTTCGCTAGCCGGGCCGGCGGTAGATGCTGACGTGGGCGGCGCCGTGCGGATCGAACGGACCCCGGGACCAGTCGGCGTCGCGACGTTCGAGCTCCAGACCGGCAGCTGCCGCCCATCGGTCCAGCTCGTCGACGCCCGTCGGGCGGATCCGCCACGGTCGCAACCGCACCGGAGCGCCGTCGACCAGCTCGATGTGGGTACCCGTGACCACGTCGGTCGCCGGGTCGCGGTCCGAAGCGATCAGGACCACCCGCTCGGCGTCGACGCTGCGTAGGTCGAGGCGGCGCTCGCGCTCGAGGACCGGCGCCGGTAGGAAGGCCTCGACGACCAGCCGTCCTCCGGGGCGGAGCCGATCGGCGGCGGTCCGGAACACGCCCGCCTGCTCGGCCGGCTCGGCCAGGTTGCAGATGAGGTTGAACGCGCCGAGCACGAGATCGACGGGCCCGGTCGGCCAGGCGGCGGGGTCAGCGATGTCGCCGCACACCGCGTGCACCCGCCCGGCAGCGGCGGGGTCGTGCTCGGCGAGGCGGGCCAGCTTCTCCTCGAGGACCGACAGCATCTCGGGCGCGGCGTCGATGGCGAGGACCCGTCGCCCGGACCGGGCGAGCGGCAGGGCGAGCCGTCCGGTTCCGACACCGAGCTCGATCATCGATGCCCCGGGCGCGACGAGTGCCTCCAGCGCAGCGACCGCAGCATCGGTGGCGTCGCTCGCGGCGTACCACCGGTCGTAGACCTCGGCGAAGCTCGCACCGTAGGTTCCCGCCCCGAACCCGTCGCCCCCGCCGTCGTGTCCGCCGTCGCCCATGGCGTCAGTCTGCCAAGCGGCGCACGGTACCCTCGCCCGGTGGGTCATCGAGGGGTGCGCGCGCCGTGAACACGATGCACGGTGGCCCGTCCTCGAGTCCCGGCGTCGCCGTGGCGCGCGGGGACGCTGCTGCACCGCTCGGGCCGGGGGACGACGCCGGGCTGGGACCGACTCCCCTCGACGGACTCCGGCCGGTCGGTCCCGGAGCGGTGCTCGACGGCGGGTTCGAGCTGCTGCGATTCCGCTTCGGACGGCTCCTGGGGCTCTCGGCGGTGCTGTTCGTGCCGATCTGGCTGATCGACCTCGTCCTGTTGGTGACCGTCGGGGCGAGCTCGGCCGAGCGGAGCGCAGTGGGGCCGAGCGCCGTGCTCCTCGCGTCCGGTGCCGCGTGGTCGTGGGCGGTGGTCGCCGCACAGGCCGTCGCCCTCGCCGCGCTCGGGATCGCCGTCGGGGCTGCTTCGGCGGCGTGGTCGCAGGGTCGGGATCCGACGTGGTCGACCCTCGTCGGGACCGCGGCGCGGCGGAGCTGGGTCGCAGCGGTCGTCGTGGCGCTCAGCCTGGCGATCAAGGTGCCGTTGTCGTGCCTCCCGGTGCTCGGCTGGTTGATCGGCGACGCACTGGTGTTCATGTCCGCGGTCGTGGCCGGCGCCGAGTCGAGCGGGCCGTTCCGATCGGTGCGTCGCAGCATCGAGTTGGCTCGCCGACAGCTCGGCCGGGCGATGGCGATCGTGCTCGGCGGGCTCATCATCTCCCAGGTGCTGCGGTTGTCGTTCTCCGTCGGTCCCGCCGCGATCGTGTCGGTCGTGGATCCGTCGGCGACCGCCGCGGCGCTCGCCGAGCGACTCGGGAGCATCGTCGGTGTCGTCGTCGAGCCGCTGACGGCCTGCATCGCGGTGCGCGCCTACCTCGACCTGCGCTGCCGGGTCGAAGGAGTCGACCTGGTGCGCCGACGCGCGGAGCGGTTCGGGTGATCCTCCAGGATCCGGCGGTCGACCCCGCCGAGGTCAGCCGCGAGGTCGAGCAGATCCTGTCGCGCCCCGAGTTCCGCTACGACCCGTCGTGGTTCGACCGCTTGTCGGACTGGATCGCGGACCGCCTCGAGGACCTCTTCGGCGGACCCGTGTCCACCGGGGGGAGCTTCGGTGGTGGGGCGTCGTCGGTGGTGGCGTGGATCCTGCTGGTCGTCGCGGCGGCCGTGGTCATCGGCGTGGTCGTCCACGTCGCGCGCAACCGGATGCCGCGTCCCGACGACGACAGCGAGGTGTCCGAGACCGAGGTGGCGCATCGCCGCAGCTCGCGCGACTGGGCGGACGACGCCGCCGGGTTCGAGGCAGAGGGGGAGTGGAAGCTCGCGCTCCGGGCCCGCTACCGCCAGCTCGTGCGGACCCTCGTCGACCGGGGGCAGGTCCCCGACGTCGCCGGTCGCACCACCGGCGAGCTGCGCGCCGACCTCGACCGCACCACGCCAGGGGCCTCGGCGCCGTTCGACCGCGCCTCGCTGCGCTTCGAGCTCGCCTGGTACGCGCACGAGCCGGTCGGACGTGACGATGTCGAACGGCTCCGCGCCGAGGCCGACGAGGTGCTCGCCGCCCCACACGCCCGCGTCCGCTCGGACGGCGCCGGAACCGGAGGCGATGCCGGCGAGCCGGGCGCGCTCGACGATCGGGTCGGTGCGTCGTGAGCGCGGCTCGTCCCAGCGGGCCCGGCGTGTGGGTGGCCCTGGGCGTCCTCGTCGTGGCCGTCGTCGTCGGCGTGCTGCTCGCGGGTCGTGCCCGGTCCGCCGGAGCCTTCGAGCTGGAGTCGACCGAGCCCAGCGGGTACGCGGCTCTGGGTGAACTGCTCGAGCAGCGCGGCGTCACGGTGTCCGCCGCGCCGATCGGCGAGGTCCTCGATCCGTCGACCGGCGCAGCAGCGGTGACCGCGGCCGCAGCGGTGGTGGCCCGACCCGAGCTGCTGTCGCCCGAGGAGCCGAGGCGCTGACGGGGACCGGCTCGGACGCGGATCCCGGGGATCCGGCTCCGGTCGAGTTCGTGGTGCTCGCCGGTGACGTCGAGGACGACCCGCTGGGACTCGACCCCGACGGCGCGCCGCGCAGCTCGGGGGCCGTGTCCTGGTCGAGACCCCGGCAGAGCCGGTCCCGGAGGGCGACTGCGACGATCAGCGAGCTCGAGGGCCTCGGACCGCTGGACGCCGCGTTCGCACGACCGATCCCGGTGCCCGGGGCGGCCCGTTCCTGCTACGGCGACGGCGCCGGGGCGCTCGTCGTGCGCGACGACGGGGGTCCGGCCACGGCCGTCGAGGGCCCCCAGCCGGTCGTCACCACGGTTGCCGGGCCGCTGTTGTTCGTCAACGCCCGGCTCCAGCCCGACAAGGAGAACGGCGGGCAGCCGCTGGCGAACGCAGCGCTCGCCGTCGCGCTGCTCGCGGAGGCCGACCGGGTGGTGTTCGTCGACCCGGTGCCCAGCGCCGGCGTCGCCCCCGACGGCACCCAGGATCCGCTCTCGCTGCTCCCGCTGCCCGTCCGCCTGGCGCTCGCGCAGCTCGCCGTCGCGGTGCTCATCTACCTGTGGTGGCGCGCCCGACGGCTGGGCCGCCCGCCGGTCGAGGAGCTCCCGGTCGAGGTGGCCGGATCCGAGCTGGTGGTCGCGATCGGTGATCTGCTGCGACGGCGTGGCACCGCCCAGCGCAGCGCTGACGGCGTTGCGACCGAGACCCGCCGCGTTGCTCGCCGCCCGACTCGGCGCCGGCGGCGACCCCTCGCACGCGCCGTCGCTCGAGCGTCGCGGCACGCACCGGCGACCCCGCCGAGGTCGCCGCGGCCCTCGACGGCACCGGCGCCCCGCCCGTCACCAGCGACGCGCAGCTCGTCGCCCTCGCCCGCACGCTCGAGACCATCCGCCAGGAGGCGCTCCGTGAACCAGCACGACCCTGAGACGACCGTTCCCGCCGGGCCGACGACGACCCCGGGGAGCGGCGGTGCCGACCCGCGGGCCGCCGTGCTCGCACTGCGCGACGAGATCGGCAAGGTGGTCGTCGGTCAGGACGGCACGCTGTCGGGGCTCGTCGCCGCGCTGCTGGTGCGCGGCCACGTGCTGCTGGAAGGGGTTCCCGGGGTCGCCAAGACGCTGCTGGTCAAGACCCTCGCCGAGTCGCTCGCGCTCGACTTCAAGCGGGTGCAGTTCACCCCGGACCTGATGCCCGTCGGACGTCACCGGCTCGCTGGTCATCGACCCCGACGACGGCGGTCGAGTTCCGCTTCCGCGAGGGGCCGGTCTTCACCAACCTGCTCCTCGCCGACGAGATCAACCGGACGCCGCCCAAGACGCAGTCGGCGCTGCTCGAGGCGATGGAGGAACGCCAGGTCACCGCAGAAGGTGTCGCCCGGACCCTCCCCGAACCGTTCGTGGTGATCGCGACCGAGAACCCGGTCGAGCAGGAGGGCACCTACCCGCTGCCCGAGGCCCAGCTCGACCGCTTCATGTTCAAGCTGATCGTCGGGTACCCGACATGGGAACAGGAGACCGAGGTGCTGGCCCGTCACCACCGGGGGCTCGACCCCCACGACCTCGCCGGCGCCGGCGGTCCGCCCGGTCGCCTCCGCCGCCGACCTCTGGCGGCACGCTCCCAGGTCGAGCAGGTCGTCGTCGAGCCGGCCGTGCTGCGGCTACGTCGTGGCCCTGTGCGTCGGGCGACCCGCGACTCGCCCTCGGTCGAGCTCGGGGTGTCGCCACGGGGGGCGACCGCGCTGCTGCACGCAGCGAAGGCGTGGGCCTGGCTGTCGGGCCGTGGCTTCGTGACGCCCGATGAGATCAAGGCGGTGGCCAAACCGACGTTGCGTCACCGCATGATCGTGCGCCCCGAGCTCGAGCTCGAGGGGGTCACCGCGGACGGCGTGCTCGACAACATCCTGGCCACCGTCCCGCGCCCCGCTGAGCCGGGCCGACCGGCCGTGCTCCTGCTCCCCACCCGTCGCCTGGCCGTCGTGGCTGCCGTCCTCGCGGCCGGGCTGCTGCTGCCTACCCGGGCGGCGGTCGACGTGTGGTGGACGGCCGTCGATCACCTGGCTGCTGGTGCCCCGTGATCGGGCTCGCCGACGCCCGATCGGCACGTCGCCGGCGTGCTGTGGCTGCGACGTGAGCACCCGCCGGTCGTGGTGGCCGGGCGCGAGGTCGACCTGGACCTGGGAGATGCGCTCCGAGCGCCCGCGGCCGCTGCGGGTCGGCGTCGCCGATGACCTCGCGCCGTCGCTGCGGGCGTCGCGTCCCGCCGGGTCGCTGGTCCGCCGCCGCGCGGGACCGCCGTGCCACCGTCGCCACGACGCTCCGACCGCTGCGCCGCGGACGGTTCGCCCTCGACCACCTGACCGTGCGCATCGAGGGCCGTCTGGGACTCGGCGCGCGACAGCGGAGCGTGCCGCTGACCACGGTGCTGCGGGTCCACCCGCCGTTCCGCTCGCGTGAGGAGGCCGAGCTCAAGATCCGTCGCGCCCGCATCCTCGAGGTCGGGATCCGCTCCGCCCGCGGCCTCGGCGGCGGGACCGAGTTCGAGCAGATGCGCGACTACGGACCCGACGACGAGTTCCGGCGCATCGACTGGACCGCGACCTCGCGCGCGGGGCGGACGATCGTGCGGACCTACCGGGCCGAGCGCAACCAGAGCGTGCTCGTGCTGTTGGACAACGGCCGGACCATGGCGGGCCGGGTCGCCGGCGTCCCCCGAGTCGAACACGCCATGGACGCCACGATGATGCTGGCGACCGTCGCGACCCGCCTCGGGGACCGCTGCGGGCTGGTCGCGTTCGACCGCACGGTGCGCGCCGTGGTTCCCCCGGCGCCCACCTCGACCCAGGTCGCCCGCATGACCGAGGCGATGTACGACCTCGACCCCGCGCTCGCTGAGTCGGACTACACCGGTGCGTTCGCCGAGGTCGTCGCCCGGTTCCGCAAGCGGACGATGCTGGTGCTGCTGACCGACCTGGTCGACGCGGCGGTCACCGAGTCGTTGCTGCCGGCGCTGCCGCTCATCACCCGCACCCACCTGGTGGTCGTGGCAGCGGTCCGGGACCCGGACCTGGTCCGGCTGGGCGAGGGCGCAGGTCCCCGACGGCGACGGACTCGGGGCACGATCGAGGCGACGACGCCGACCGCCAGGCGCAGCGGCCGCGAGGCGCTCGAGGCGAGCGCCGCGCACCGTGGCCCGTCTGCGCGGCATGGGGGTGACCGTGGTCGATGCGCCCCCGGGCGGCTCGCCGGCGAGCTGGCGGACGCCTACCTGCTCGCCAAGTCCACCGGCCGGCTCTGAGGCCGTGCTCAGCGGAGGCCGGTGCGTCCCCCTGGCGGCGTCCGCCTCGGCCCGGTCGAGCTCGTCCCGGTCGTCGCTTCGCCGAGGAGGCCCGTGAGCCCCTTGCGCTCGGCTCGGACCCCAGCAGCACCACGTAGGCGACGAACACCGCCAGCGCGGCAGCGCCGACGGCGATGCGCAACGAGGTCGGCATCGCGGAGGGGGTGACGAACCCCTCGATGAACCCTGCGACGACGAAGCACAGCGCCAGGCCCATCACGATCACCACGGCGCGCAGCCCCTCGTCGCGCAGCGCCGCGACCCGGGTCCGGTCGCCGGGCGCGACGAGCGCCCACGACAGCCGCAGACCCGCGCCGCCGGCGACCAGGATCGCCGAGATCTCGAGCAGGCCATGGGGCAGGATCAGGCCCCAGAACTGTGCGCCCTCCCCGGCGCGGTGCATCACCGCTGCGATCACGCCGACGTTGAGCCCGTTGAGCACCAGGATCGCTCCGGTTCCGACCAGGGGGATGACACCGAGGGCGAACGCCAGGAACGCGACCTGGATGTTGTTGATCGTCACGTAGCTCGAGAAGCTCTGTGCTGCGTCGGAGCTGTAGTAGCTCTCGAACTCCTCGGTCGCGATCAGTTCCTGGAGCTCCGGCGGCACGGCCGCGTCGAGCGCGACCGGGCTGTTGGCCAACCAGACCCCCATGCCGAGCGCCGGCACCAGGAACACCACCGCCGAGAGCGCCACGAAGCGACGCGAGCCCCACACCGCGGCGGGGAAGGTCTCGGTGAAGAACCGTCCGACCGACCGCAGCGCCGAACCGCGCCGCCGGTAGAGGACGTTGCGGGCCTCGCCGAGCACCGCCGAGAGGCGGGCGTTCAGGTCGGGGTCGCCGTACTGGCCCCGGGCGTGGCTCAGCTGTGAGGACACACGGCCGTACAGCTCGACGAGCTCGTCCAGCTCGGCGTCGTCGAGGCGTCGGACGTCGCGGGCCCCCCGGCGGCTGAGCTGCTCGAGGCGGCGCCACGTCGGGTCGTTCCGCTGGATGTAGCGATCGATGTCCATCGGTGCCCGGTACGGTACGTGCCGGTGCGAAGCGGCGTCGTCACCCCCGAGGCGGTCCTGTTGGAGCTGCCCACCGCCGGGGTCGCGACGCGGGCCTTCGCCCGGCTCGTGGACCTGGTCGCCCAGGTCGCCATCGCCGTGGCCCTCGGGCTCGTGTCGGTGTGGCTCCTGCCGGCGTCGGTGAACCCGGTGCTGGTCGCGCTCGCGATCAGCTTCACCGTGCTCATCGTGACGCCCATCGCCACCGAGGTGCTGTGGCGGGGTCGCAGCCCCGGCAAGGCCATGTTCGGGTTGCGGGTGGTCGGGGCCGACGGCGCCCCCGAAGCGCCGAGGCAGGCGATCGTCCGCGGCCTCGTCGCGCTCGTCGATCTGTACCTCTCCGTCGGGTTCGTCGCGCTCGCGAGCGCCATGTTCACCCCCGCCAGCCAGCGCGCCGGAGACCTCGCCGCCGGCACCGTCGTCATCCGGGTCCGAGCGATCGGAGCGTCAGCCCCACCGATCGCGTTCCACCCGCCGGTCGGGTACGAGGCGTACGTCGCGTCGCTGGACGTGTCGCTGCTGCGCGACGAGGACTTCTCCCTGGTGCGCGAGACGTTGCTGCGAGCGGGTGCGATCGATCCCCGGCGTCGCAACGAGGTGCTCACCGGTCTCGCCGACGCGGTCCGTGAACGGATCCGCCACACGCTGCCGGGGCCGGTCGATGCCCAGACCTGGCTGGTCTGCGTCGCCAGCGCCTACCAGTTGCGTCGTGGGGGGTTGCTGGCGGACGCGGCCGCCGGTCTGGCGCCGCTCGCCCCGATCGCGGCGCCGGTCGCCCCCAACGGCTGAGTCCGCTGCGCCCGACGGCGACCTGCGCCACTCCACAGGGGCGACCTGCGCCACCCCGCAGAACTGCAACAGGTTGCAGTTCTGCGGGCGTGCGGGTGACACTGCGTCCGCACCGCACGCCCACCAGACCGCTGAGCCCGGGGGGGGACCGCCGACCGTGGACTTCGATGACAGCCCCGAGGAACGGGACCTGCGAGTCGAGGCCCGCGCGTGGCTGGACGCCAATGCCAAGCGGACCGATCACGACGCCCTCGACGGGGTCCGCACGCACCGGGCCCACACCGAGCGCGAGGACCTCGCGCTGCTCGAGGAAGGCCGGTCCTGGCAGCGCCGCAAGGCCGAGGCCGGTTGGGCCGCGCCGCACTGGCCCATCGAGTACGGCGGTCGCGGGCTCCCACCGCTGCTCGCCGGCGTCTTCGCGGCGGAGGAACAGCACTACGACGTCCCGGGCAACATCTTCTCGGTCGGCGTGGGGATGGCGGGCCCGACGATCATCGAGTGGGGAACCGATGACCAGCGGGCCCGCTACCTCTCGGCGATCCTGAGCGCCGAACAGGTGTGGTGCCAGCTGTTCAGCGAGCCGGGAGCCGGATCCGACTTGGCGGGGCTGGCGACGCGGGCGGTGCTCGACGGTGACGAGTGGGTCGTGACCGGCCAGAAGGTGTGGACCTCTGCGGCGCACTACTCGGACCGGGGCGTGCTGCTGGCCCGCACCGATCCGGACGTCCCCAAGCACCGTGGCATCACGTGTCTGATCGTCGACATGGCCAGCCCGGGCATCGACGTCCGACCGTTGCGCCAGATCGACGGCGCGATCCACTTCAACGAGGTGTTCCTCGATGAGGTCCGGGTCCCGGTCGCGAACACGCTCGGCCCGGTCGGCGGTGGGTGGGGCGTGGCGTTGACGATGCTCGCCCATGAACGAGCGTCCATCGGTGGCGGCGGCATGTACGGCATCGAACAGGTCGTCGCGCTCGCCCGCGCCTGCGCGGACACGGCGGACCCGATCGTCCGCCAGCGCCTCGCGGACCTCGCGACCCGTTTCGAGCTGCTGCGCTTCCTCGGCTACCGGGTCCGCACCGCCGCGGCGCGGGGCGAGGCACCCGGCCCGGAGAGCTCGGTGATGAAGCTGGCCGTCTCCGCGCTCTACGAGATCGGCGGCGACCTCGTGCTGGCACTCGAGGGAGCCGCCGGCATGCTCACCCGGGACGACGCGCCGTTCGGCGGCGCGTTCCAGGATCTCTTCATGTCCCAGTGGGCGCCGCGCATCGGTGGCGGAACCGACCAGGTCCAGCGCAACATCATCGGCGAGCGGGTCCTCGGGCTGCCGCCCGAGCGTCGCGACGACAAGACGGTGCCGTTCAAGGACCTGCCACGGGCCTGAGCGGAGCCACCCGCTCCGGGTGGCCGGCCCGGCGCCGTTAGCGTGGGGGCGTGAGTGCCACCGTCGTGCCGACCGTCGATCTTGACCATGCCGCGACGACGCGCCTGCGCCCGGAGGCGGCCGAGGCCATGGGGCCGTTCCTCGGCGACCGCTACGGCAACCCCTCCGGTTCCCACCGTTTGGCGCGTGATGCGGTGCGTGCGGTCGACGAGGCCCGCGAGCGCGTCGCCGCAGCGATCGGTCGCCGCCCGTCGGAGGTCGTGTTCACCTCGGGGGGTACCGAGGCGGACACGCACGCCATCAGTGGCGGGCTCCCGCCGCGCGCCGGCGTGCCGGTGTGCTCCGCGGTCGAGCACCACGCGGTGCTCGAGCCCACCGTTGCGCTCGGCGGCCGTGTCGTCGGCGTCGACGACCGCGGTCGGGTGGACCTCGACGAGCTCGCCGCGGTGCTCGACCAGCTCGGCACCGCGGTGTCGGTCGTGTCGGTCATGGCTGCCAACAACGAGACCGGCGTCATCAACGATCTCGACGCGGTCGCCGCGACGCTCCGTGCCCACGAGCCCGAGGTGCCTCGCGTTCCGCTGCACACCGACGCGGTCCAGGCGGCGGCGTGGTGCGACCTCGGCCGGGTCGCGGCGGCCGCCGACCTGGTCTCGCTCTCGGCGCACAAGCTCGGTGGCCCCAAGGGGGTCGGCGCGCTGGTGGTCGGGTCCCACACGCCGATCGAGCCGTTGTTGCGTGGCGGGGGCCAGGAGCACGACCGACGCTCGGGCAGCCTCAACGTGGCGGGCATCGTCGGGTTCGCGGCCGCGTTGGACGCCACGGTCGCAGCGCGCGACGAGCTGTCGGCCCGCATCGCCGTACTGCGCGACGAGCTGGCCGACGGGATCGTGGCGCAGGTGGAGGGCGCCGTCGAGACCGCGGTGCGCGACCGGGATCGCAGCGCGATGCTCCCGGGGATCTGTCATGTCTGCATCCCCGGCATCGACGCCGAGACGCTGCTGTTCCTGCTCGATGCCGACGGGGTCGCGGCCTCCGCGGCTTCGTCGTGCGCCTCGGGTGCGCAGCAGTCCTCCCACGTGCTCGCCGCGATGGGCGTCGAGGACCGACTCTCGGCGGGCTCGCTGCGGCTCTCGCTCGGCTGGGACACCACCGCCCAGGACGTCGCGCGAGCCCTCGAGGTCGTTCCCGCCGCGGTTGCACGCGTTCGGGAGTTCGCCGGGTGAGGGTCCTCGTCGCGCTCTCCGGCGGCGTGGACTCGTCGGTCGCCGCAGCGCTCGTGCGCGACGCCGGCCACGACGTGGTCGCGGTGACGATGAAGCTGTGGGGCGGCGAGTCGGACTCGGGGTGCTGTTCGGTGTCCGATGTCGAGGACGCCCGACGCGCTGCGGCGCAACTGGACATCGAGCACCACGTGTTCAACTTCGGCGACCGTTTCGACCGCGACGTGGTCGCGCCCTATGTCGCCGACCACCTCGCAGGGCGGACCCCGAACCCGTGCGTCGAGTGCAACCGCCACCTGAAGTTCGACGCCCTGCTCGAGCGTGGCCGAGGTGCTCGGGTTCGATGCCGTGGCGACCGGCCACCACGCCCGGGTCGTGCGGTCCGCGGACGGCTCCGCGCGGATCGGCCGGGGCGCTGAACGGGCCAAGGACCAGTCCTACGTCCTCTACCCGGTCCGGGCAGCCGAGCTCGACCGGGTGCTGTTCCCGATCGGCGGGCTCACCAAGCGCGACGTGCGAGGCGTCGCTGCCGAGCTCGGCCTGCGCACCGCCGACAAGCCCGAGAGCCAGGACGTCTGTTTCGTCACCCGCTCGGCGGGGCGCGGCGCGTTCCTGGCAGCTCGCGGGCAACTGCACCCGGGCGTCGTCGTCGACGAGACCGGGCGGACCGTCGGCGACGTGGCGGCGGTCGAGCTGGTCACCGTCGGCCAACGTCGCGGGCTGGACCTTGCCGGCGGGCACGGTCGGCGGTTCGTCACCGACGTCGACGTCTCGGCCGGCACCGTGACCGTCGGACCGCCCGAGGCGCTCGTGCGAGCGGGTCTCGAGCTCGACTCGATGGTCTGGGCGGACGAGCCCGTCGCCGGACTGCTGCGAGCCCAGAGCTCCGCCCACGGCAGCGTCGCCGACGCCGAGGTGACGACGCTCGGGGACGAACGGGCCGAGCTCCGCTGGGTGGAGCCGCGGCGGCGCGTTGCACCCGGGCAGAGCGTCGTGCTCTACGCGGACCGCGACGGCGTCGAGGTCGTCGTGGGCGGCGGACTCGCTCGCTGAGGTGTCCGGCGCTCCCACTAGGGTGCCGGTCGTGACCAACAGCACCGAGCGGACCGCTCCCGACCCGTCCACCGGCCACGACCTGGACGCCATCTTCAAGGCCTACGACGTGCGCGGGCTGGTCCCCGAGCAGTTCGACGAGGCGACCGCCCACGCGGTCGGCGTCGGCTTCGCCCGGTTCGTGCTCGGCCAGCCCGAGCCGGCAGATCGGGCGCTGGTCGCCCGCGACATGCGCCCGTCGGGTGTCGACCTCGTCGCTGCGTTCAGCGACGGTGTCCGCTCGCAGGGTCTCGACATCGTCGATCTCGGCCTCGGCTCCACCGACCTGTTGTACTTCGCCGCCGGATCGCTCGACGCACCGGGAGCGATGTTCACCGCTTCGCACAACCCGGCGCAGTACAACGGCATCAAGTTCTGCCAACGTGGCGCCCGCCCCATCGGCGAGGACAGCGGGCTCGCCGCCATCCGCGACACCGCAGCGTCGACGCTCGCCCGCGGCGCCGACGACGTCGAGCCCCCCGGCCGGCGCACCGAGCTGGACCTGCTCGGCGAGTTCGCCGACCACGTGCGCAGCTTCGTCGACACCGCCGCGCTGGCCCCGCTGAAGGTGGTCGCCGACACCGCGAACGGCATGGGTGGGCTCGTGGTGCCTGCGGTGTTCGAGGGGCTGCCGATCGAGCTCGAGGTCATGTACGGCGAGCTCGACGGCACGTTCCCGAACCATCCTGCCGACCCGATCCAACCCGAGAACACCGCCGACCTGCGCGCCCGGGTGGTCGAGGTCGGCGCGGATGTCGGCCTCGCGTTCGACGGCGACGCGGACCGCGTGTTCCTGGTCGACGAACACGGGGTCGGGCTGTCCGGGTCGACGACCACGGCGATCATCGCAGCGGGCATCTTGGAGCGGCACCCAGGTGAGACCGTCATCCACAACCTGATCTGCAGCCGCACGGTGCCGGAGGTGGTCCGTGAGCACGGCGGCACCCCCGTCCGCACCCGCGTCGGTCACTCCTTCATCAAGGAGGTCATGGCCGAGACCGGAGCGATCTTCGGCGGCGAGCACTCGGCGCACTACTACTTCCGCGACAACTACCGCGCCGACTCGGGGTTGATCGCCGCGCTGGTCGTGCTCGAACAGATGTCGCGCGCCGGCGTGCCGCTGTCGGAGCTCCGCGCCCCGTTCGAGCGCTACGCCGCGTCGGGCGAGATCAACACCCGCGTCGACGACACCGCCGCGGTGATCGACGCCGTCGCCGAGCACTACGCCGAGCTCACCCAGGACCGGCTCGACGGCCTGACCGTCGACGGTGGCGACTGGTGGTTCAACCTCCGCCCCTCGAACACCGAGCCGCTGCTGCGGCTCAACCTCGAGGCCCGCGACGAGGCGGCGTGCGCCGCACGCGTCGACGAGGTCCGTGCTGTGATGACCGGACGCTGAGCACCCGCCCTCCCGATCCGGTCAGTCGCCGATCCCTACCAGCCGAGAACCAGGAGTCCCACACATGAGTGCCACTGACGAGCTCGATCCCCGCCTGCTCGAGATCCTCGCCTGTCCGCAGGACAAGGGACCGCTTCTGTACTTCGCGAGCGAGCAGAAGCTCTACAACCCCCGCCTGCACCGCGCCTACGAGGTTCGCGAGGGCATCCCCGTGATGCTGATCGACGAGGCGTCCGAGGTGGACGACGCCGAGCACGAGCGGCTGCTCGCCCTCGCCGAGTCCGAGGGCATCACACCGACCTTCGCCGAGTGAGCGCGTCGGTGGTCGACGCGCCCGACTCGCTCGGCATGGCTTCGGTCACTCGTGCGCTTCCCGAGCAGCTCACCGCGGCGCGAGCACGGCTGAGCGAGCTCGACGGGCTCGCAGAGGGCGGCGGGGTTCGGTCCGTCGTGCTCGCCGGGATGGGCGGCAGCGGCATCGCAGCGGACGTCGCTGCGACGGCGGCGCAGGCGACGTCACCGGTGCCGATCGTGGTGGTCAAGGGCTACCGCTGCCCGGCCTTCGTCGGACCCGACACGCTCGTGGTCGCAGTGTCGTTCTCCGGGCGGACCGAGGAGACGCTCGAGCTCGCAACCGACGCTGTCGCTGCCGGGGCGCAGCTCGTGGTCGTTGCTGCCGGCGGTCCGCTCGAGCGCCTTGCCGAGCGAGTGGGCGCGACGGTGGTCCCCGTCGATCCGACGATCCCGATGCCCCGCGCGGCCATCGGCGCGCTCAGCGTCGCCGTGCTCACGGTGCTGGCGCACGCCGGGCTCGTCGAGGAGCTCGACGCCCAGCTCGACGCCTCGACGGCGCAGCTGACGTGGCGGCGCGACCGGTTGGCCGCGGACGGCGCCCCGGTCCGTTCGCTGGCGCGGCGGATCGGCCGCACGCTGCCGATCCTCTACGGCGGCGACCCCGTCGGTGAGGTGGCTGCCCGTCGATGGAAGGCCCAGGTCAACGAGAACCCCAAGGTGGCCGCGTTCGCCAACCAGGTTCCCGAGCTGACCCACAACGAGATCTGCGGGTGGGGTCAGCACGGCGACGTGACCCGGCAGGTCTTCACCCTCGTGCTGCTGCGCCACGACCACGAGCATCCGCAGGTCGCTCGGCGCCTCGATCTCGTCGCAGAGATCTGCGACGAGATCGTCGCCGATGTGCTCGCGGTGCACGCGGCCGGCGATGGACCGCTGGCCCAGCTGTTCGACCTGGTGCTCGTGGGCGACCTGGTCAGCCTGCAGATGGCAGCCGACGCCGGGGTCGACCCGGGGCCGGTCCCGATCCTCGACGACATCAAAGCGCGCCTCGCGTCGCCCTGATCGGGCTCGACGCCGCGCGTCGACGGACCGAACCGCAGAAACGGCGACGGCGGCCGGTGGGGCTGTCGGTCGGCTCCGTCGCCCCGCTACGCTGGGACGAGCAGCGGCTGAAGTGAACCCGGTGTCAGACGACCCCAGCCATGCGACCCACCGTCACCACCATCGTGCGGACCACCCGATCGGGGTGCTCCGCGCAACAAAGGAACCCATGAGCTTCACCGACTTCAAGGTCGCCGATCTGTCTCTCGCGCCGCTCGGGCGCAAAGAGATCCGCCTGGCCGAACACGAGATGCCCGGCCTGATGGCCATCCGGGCCGAGTACGCGGACAGCCAGCCCCTCGCCGGTGCCCGGATCACCGGCTCGCTGCACATGACCACCCAGACCGCGGTGCTCATCGAGACCCTCACCGTGCTCGGTGCCGAGGTCCGCTGGTGCAGCTGCAACATCTTCTCCACCCAGGACACCGCTGCGGCAGCGGTCGTGGTCGGCCCCGAGGGCACCGTCGACGACCCCCGTGGCGTCCCCGTGTACGCCTGGAAGGGTGAGACGCTCGAGGAGTACTGGTGGTGCACCGAGCAGGTCCTCGAGTGGCCCGAGGACGCCGAGGGCAGCACCGGGCCGAACATGATCCTCGACGACGGCGGCGATGCCACGCTGCTGGTGCACCAGGGCACCCAGTTCGAGGCCGCCGGCGCGGTGCCGGACACGACCGACGCGGACTCCGAGGAGTACGCCGTGGTGCTCGACACGCTGCGCCGCTCGCTCGCCGAGGACGCGACGCGATTCACCCGCATCGGCGCGGGCATCAAGGGGGTCACCGAGGAGACCACCACCGGTGTGCACCGGCTCTACCAGATGTTCGAGGCCGGCCAGCTGCTGTTCCCGGCGATCAACGTCAACGACTCCACCACCAAGGCGAAGTTCGACAACCTCTACGGCTGTCGCCACTCGCTCATCGACGGCATCAACCGTGCGACCGACGTGATGATCGGCGGCAAGACCGCCGTCGTGTGCGGGTTCGGCGACGTGGGCAAGGGCTGCGCGCAGTCGCTGCGCGGCCAGGGCGCCCGTGTCGTCGTCACCGAGATCGACCCCATCTGCGCCCTGCAGGCGGCGATGGAGGGCTACCAGGTGGTGCGTCTCGACGACGTCCTCGACTCGGCGGACATCTTCATCACGTCGACCGGCAACAAGGACATCATCACGGCCGAGCACATGGGCCGGATGAAGCACAACGCCATCGTCGGCAACATCGGCCACTTCGACAACGAGATCGACATGGCGGGCCTGTTCCGCCAGAGCGACATCCAGCGGGTCACGATCAAGCCGCAGGTCGACGAGTTCGTGTTCCCCGACGGCCACTCGGTGATCGTGCTCGCCGAGGGCCGGCTGTTGAACCTCGGGTGCGCCACCGGGCACCCCAGCTTCGTGATGAGCTGCTCCTTCTCGAACCAGGTGCTGGCCCAGATCGAGCTGTTCACCAAGACCTCCGACTACGAGCTCGGGGTGTGGGTCCTGCCCAAGCAGCTCGACGAGATGGTCGCCCGCTTCCACCTGGACGCGCTCGGGGTGCGACTCACCACGCTGAGCGCCGACCAGTCCGAGTACCTCGGCATCCCGGTCGAGGGTCCCTACAAGCCGGCGCACTACCGGTACTGAGCGTTCCGGCGCCGGCCCACCCGAACGTTCCGACGCCTCGCTGCCATGTCGGCGTCTCGTTGCGATCGCTGTCCTGTACCGACGGCGATCGCAACGAGACGTGACGCGCTCCTCCGGTCGGCGCCGCTCCGAATCGTCGCGTCGGGTAGAACGTGCCTTCGGCAGATACGGGGGATCCATGGAGCAGTTCGAGGGCAAGGTCGCAGTGGTCACCGGCGCGGCGAGCGGGATCGGCCGTGCGCTGGCGGAGACGTTCGTCGGCGCCGGCATGCGCGTCGTGCTCGCAGATGTCGAGTCGGGGCCGCTCGAGGAGGTGGCGCTCTCGCTGCGCGAGGGCGGTGGCGACGTGTTCGCAGTCCTCGCCGACGTGGCGCGTCCCGAGGAGGTGGAGCGCATCGGCGCCGCAGCCATGGACGTCTTCGGTGGGCTGCACGTCGCCTGCAACAACGCCGGTGTGTCCGGTGGTGGGCTGACCTGGGAGATCGACCTCGAGACGTGGCGGTGGATCCTCGACGTCGACCTGTGGGGGGTGATCCACGGGGTGCGGACCTTCACGCCGCTGATCATCGCCAGCGGTGGGGGTCACATCGTCAACACCGCGTCGATGGCCGGGCTGACCTCGAACGCCGGCATGTCGCCCTACAACGTCGCCAAGCACGGTGTCGTCACGCTGTCCGAGACGCTGTTCGCCGATCTGCAGCTGACGCACCCCGAGGTCGGGGTCAGCGTGCTGTGCCCCGGCTGGGTCCGGACGCGGATCCACGAGTCGGAGCGCAACCGGATGGACCTGGTCGCGGATCCGGGCGACCTCGACCCGGGTCTGGCGGCGATGAAGGAGATGGTCGCCACCTGGATCGCCGAGGGGCTCCAGCCTGCGCACGTCGCTTCGTTGGTGCTGGACGCCATCCGCGAGCAGCAGTTCTGGATCCTGACGCATCCCGAGTGGCAGGGCATGGTGAGCGACCGCGTGGACCGGATGCTGGGCGGCGAGAACCCCTCGGCGTTCCTGCCCGGCAACTGAGCCGCCGACCGAGCCGTCGTCCGCTGCGTCGCCCGGTCGACCCGGGTCGTCAGAGCGTGGACGGCCAGGGTGACCGCCATGAGCTGGGCGGTCCTGCCGGCGAGCAGCAGCGCGTCGGCCGCGGCGACAGGGGGTCGCTCCCGGTGGTGCGGACGTCGTCGACCACGACCACTGCGCCGCGTCCGACGCCGCGCCCCGATCGCGGCGTCGTCGCCCGGAACGAGCGGCCCTCGAGCCGAGCGGCTCGGTCGCGCCCCGTCTGGGCGCCGTCCGATCCGTGGGCGCAGCAGCGGCATCGCCGGACGTCGAAGGTGCGCGGCGACGCTGCGGGCGAGCTCCTCGGACTGGTCGAAGCCCCGGCGGCGCCGGCGGTCCGCCGAGGTGGGCGCCCAGGTGACGAGCTCGACGTCCAGCCCATCCGGGTCGCCGAGCAGCTCGGCCATCGCCGTTCCCAGCAGGTGCACGGCGTCGCGGTGCCCCCGGTACTTCAGTGCTGCGACCAGCTCGGCGGCGGCGCCCTCGTAGCGCAGCAACGACCAGCACGCCTCGTACCCGGGCGGCGCAGCGAGGTCCGGCGCCGGCGGGAGCGCGGACACGCATCGTGCGCACAGCCCGGTGCCGGCCCTCCCGCACAGCGTGCACCGCCGGGGGAGGAGCAGGTCGAGCACGACCGGCACCCTACGGGCGGGGTCGGACAGCGGCGGGGCGAGGTCGGCCTGCTCAGCGGACCGACCGGCGCACCGGGCCGAGGGGCACCCACCGGTACAGTGTCCGCCGTGGCATTCTTCGACAGGATTCTCAAGGCCGGCGAGGGCAAGAAGGTCAAGGCGCTCGCTGGTCTGGTGCCCGAGATCGGTGCGCTCGAGCCCGAGATCGAGGCGCTCTCCGACGATGGCCTGCGTGCCAAGACCGACGAGTTCCGCACCCGCCTCGACAACGGCGAGGATGTCGACGATCTGCTGATCGAGGCGTTCGCGGTCACCCGCGAGGCGGCGCGGCGCATCATCGGCCAGCGCCACTACGACGTGCAGCTCATGGGCGGCGCAGCGCTGCACTTCGGCTGGGTGGCGGAGATGAAGACCGGCGAGGGCAAGACCCTCGTCTCGACGCTGCCGGTGTACCTCAACGGGCTCACCGGCAAGGGCGTCCACGTCATCACCGTCAACGACTACCTGGCGCGACGCGACGGCGAGTGGATGGGCCAGATCCACCGCTTCCTCGGACTCACCCTGGGGATGGTGCTGCCGGGCGAGAACGACCAGGCCGTCAAGCGCGAGAACTACGGGTGCGACATCACCTACGGCACCAACAACGAGTTCGGCTTCGACTACCTGCGCGACAACATGGCCCAGACCCTCGAGGAGAAGGTCCAGCGCGGCCACGCCTACGCGATCGTCGACGAGGTCGACTCCATCCTCATCGACGAGTCCCGCACACCACTGATCATCTCGGGGCGGGTCAGCGACGCGGCGAAGCTCTACTACAAGTTCGCATCGGTGGCGCGTGGGCTGACCCGCGACGTCGACTACGAGGTCGACGAGGAGAAGCGGATCGTCTTCCCGCTCCCCGAAGGCATCGAGAAGGTCGAGAAGTCCCTCGGGCTCGAGAACCTCTACGACGACGTGTCGACGAGCCTCGTGCACCAGCTCAACGTGGCCATCAAGGCCAAGGAGCTCTACCGCAAGGACCGCGACTACCTCATCCAGGACGGCGAGGTGAAGATCGTCGACGAGTTCACCGGCCGGGTGCTCGACGGTCGTCGCTGGTCCGAGGGCCTGCACCAGGCGGTCGAGGCGAAGGAAGGGGTGAAGATCAAGGAGGAGAACCAGACCCTCGCGACGGTGACGCTGCAGAACTACTTCCGCATGTACGACAAGCTCGCCGGCATGACGGGCACCGCGATCACCGAGGCGGCCGAGTTCATCAACACCTACAACCTCCAGGTCGTCCCGATCCCGACGCACCGGCCCCTGGCCCGCGTCGATCGCGCGGACCTGATCTACCGAACCGAGGACGCCAAGTTCGCCGCCGCGGTCGATGACATCGCGGAGCGCAACGCGGCGGGCCAGCCGATCCTGGTCGGCACCGTGTCGGTCGAGAAGTCCGAGAAGCTGTCGCGCGAGCTCGACAAGCGCGGCGTGCACCACGAGGTGCTCAACGCGAAGCAGCACGCGCGTGAAGCCGACGTCGTCGCGCAGGCGGGGCGCATCGGTTCGGTCACCGTCGCCACCAACATGGCCGGCCGCGGCGTCGACATCATCCTCGGTGGCAACCCTGAGGGCCTCGCGGCGCGCGACCTGACCGCCGAGGGGCTCGAGCCCGACACCGAGGAGGGCATCGCCCGCTTCGCCGAGCTCGAGGAGTCCCACGCAGCCGACTGCCGAGCCGAGGGGGACAAGGTCCGCGAGCTCGGTGGGCTCTTCGTGCTCGGTACCGAGCGTCACGAGAGCCGCCGCATCGACAACCAGCTCCGCGGGCGGTCCGGTCGTCAGGGCGACCCCGGCGAGAGCCGGTTCTACCTGTCCCTCGAGGACGATCTGATGCGCTTCTTCGCCACCGGTGCCATCGAGTGGGTGATGGGCAGGGGCTGGGACGACGACGTGCCGATCGAGGCGAAGATGGTCACCAAGGCCATCGAGAAGGCCCAGAACACCGTCGAGGCGCGCAACGGCGAGATCCGCAAGAACGTCCTCAAGTACGACGAGGTGATGAACGAGCAGCGCAAGGTCATCTACCGCCGCCGCGACGAGGTCCTCACCGGGGCGGACCTGCGCGACGAGACCCTCCAGGCGCTCGCCGAGGCGGTCGACGGTCTGCTCGCCACACACGCGTCGACCCAGTACAGCGAGGAGTGGGACGTCGACTCGCTCGTGGCGGACACGTCGAGCTACTGGCCCTGCGAGCTCGAGCCGGCGGCACTGGCTGCCCTGAGCTCCAGCGACGAGCTCTACGACGCGATCATGTCCGACGCGGTGCGTCACTACGAGGCGCGCGAGCTCGAGTTCGGCGAGGAGCAGATGCGCCGTGTCGAGCGTCAGGTGATGCTGCGCGTGATCGACGCCCGCTGGAAGGACCACCTCAAGGAGATGGACCACCTGCAGGAGGGCATCAACCTGCGGGCCCTCGGCCAGAAGGACCCGCTCAGCGAGTGGCAACGCGAGGGCTACGACATGTTCGGCACCCTGATGGAGACCATCTCGCGCGAGTACGTCCAGTACGTGATGAACGTCCAGGTCGTCACCGAGCAGCCGAAGATCACACCCCAGTCGGTCGCCGAGCTGTCCTACACCGCACCCGAGGGGCCGTCCTCCGCTCCACTCGCCGGCCCAGCCGCCGTCGCCGCCGGCGCGTCGGCGACGCCGCCAGCTGCGACCGCCGGGGCCGGTGGTGGTGGAGGTGGCGCAGCTCCGGCCGAGGCCGACCAGACCCAGCAGCCGGTGGTGAAGGGGGAGTGGGAGAAGACGCCGCGCAACGCCCCCTGCCCGTGCGGCAGCGGCAAGAAGTACAAGCTCTGTCACGGGGCCTGATGCAGGACTCCTCCCCACGCATCGCCGCGCTCGCAGCGCGACTCGACGAGACCAGCGGCTACCTGCGCATCGAGGAGCTGCGTTCCCGTCGCCCGCAGCTCGAGACCGAGCTGGGTCGCCCCGATCTGTGGGACGACGCTGCGGCTGCCCAGCGGCTCCAGCGCGAGTTCGCGGAGCTGACCGACGACCTCGAGCTCTACGACGGGCTCGCGGCACGGGTCTCCGACGTCACGACGCTGCACGAGCTGGCCCGCGAGGAGGGCGACGAGACGCTCGAGGGCGAGATCGAGGGCGAGCTCGACGCGCTCGAGGGCGAGTTCGGGCGCCTCGAGCTGCGGGCGCTGTTCTCGGGTGAGTACGACGACCTCGACGCGATCATCGACGTGAACTCCGGCGCCGGCGGCGTCGACGCACAGGACTTCGCCGAGATGCTGCTGCGGATGTACCTGCGCTGGGCGGAACGGCGCGGCTTCGAGGCCCGGGTCGAGGCGGTCAACGAGGGCGGCGAGGCCGGCATCTCCTCGGCGACCGCGATCATCCGCGGCCGCAACGCCTACGGGCTGCTACGCGGTGAGCACGGCGTGCACCGCCTGGTGCGCATCTCGCCGTTCGACAACAACAACCGCCGCCAGACGAGCTTCGCGTCGGTGAAGGTCACCCCGTTCCTCGAGGACGTCGACGACGAGATCACCGTCGACGACAAGGACCTGCGCATCGACGTGTATCGCTCCTCGGGTGCCGGCGGCCAGCACGTGAACGTCACCGACTCGGCGGTGCGCATCACCCACCTTCCGACCGGCATCGTCACGTCGTGTCAGAACGAGCGATCCCAGCACCAGAACAAGGACCGGGCGATGAAGACCCTGAAGGCGAAGCTGCTCGAGCTCGAGCGCCAGAAGCGCGCCGACGAGATCGCCCAGATCACCGGGGACCAGTCGGCGGTGGACTTCGGCAGCCAGGACCGCAACTACGTGCTGCAGCCGTACCAGCAGGTCAAGGACCTGCGCTCGGGCTTCGAGCAGAGCAACCCCGAGGCGGTCCTCGACGGAGATCTGGACGCGCTGATGGAGGCCTACCTGCGCTGGCAGCGCTCCGAGCCCGAGTCCGTCGCCTGACCTGCCGGCCCGGCCCGAGCCGCTTCTCAGGGGTACCCCCGGACGGCCCCGGAGCCGGGTATCGTCACCGTGCTGTAACAACCGCTCCCGACGTCGTGAGCGACCCCCCACCCCTCGGAGCCAGCTCCTCACCGTGATCAAGCTCGAGAACGTCTCGAAGATCTACAAGGGCGAGCACCTCGCCCTGCGCGACGCGACCGTCGATGTCGACAAGGGCGAGTTCCTCTTCCTCGTCGGCCCCTCCGGGTCGGGCAAGTCGACCTTCCTGCGGTTGTTGAACCGCGAGGAGACCCCCGAGAAGGGGCGGATCTTCGTCGCCGGCAAGGACATCGGGGAGCTGCCGGGGTACAAGGTGCCCTACCTGCGCCGCAACATCGGCAGCGTCTACCAGGACTTCAAGCTGCTCCCGAACCGGACCGTGTCGGAGAACGTGGCGTTCGCGCTCGAAGCCATCGGTCGGCCCAAGGCCGCCATCCGCGAGGCCGTCCCGCAGATCCTCGAGCTCGTGGGTCTGGGCCGAAAGGGGTCGTCGATGCCTGACGAGCTCTCCGGAGGGGAGCAGCAACGCGTGTCGATCGCACGGGCGTTCGTGAACCGCCCGCTGATCCTGCTCGCCGACGAACCGACCGGGAACCTCGATCCCGCCACCTCGGTGGGGATCATGAAGCTGCTGGACCGCATCAACCGAACCGGCACGACCGTGGTCATGGCGACCCACGATCGTGGCATCGTCGACACGATGCGGCGCCGGGTGATCGAACTCGACCGGGGCCGCGTCGTGCGCGACCAGGCCCGCGGCGTGTACGAGTAGGGGCGACGTGGCCGTACGACTCGATTACGTGATGAAGGAGACGGGGTCCAACCTCGTCCGCAACCTCACGCTCACCCTCGCCTCGCTGCTCACCGTGGCGATCGCACTCGCGTTCGTGGCGGTCAGCTTCCTGATCGGCACGGGGATCAACCAGAGCTTCCTCGGGCTGCGCTCGGACGTGCAGATGTTCGTCTACATGAACCCCACGGCGAACGAGGAGCAGATCGACAGCGTCAACTCGTCGTTGCGCGAGAACCCGCAGGTCGCCGAGGTCAGCTTCCTCGACCGCGATGCCACCTTCGCCGAGTTCGAACGGCTCTTCGAGGAGCAGCCGGACTTCGTCTCCGCCATCAAGCCCGAGGAGCTCCCCCAGAGCTTCCGGGTCAAGCCGACGAGCACCGACGCCGACATCGTCTCGGCGGTCGGCAACGAGTTCGAGGACATGCCCGGGGTGCTGCGCGTCGAGTACGCCGAGGAGTACGCCCGGCAGGTCCAGAGCTCGCTGACGACGCTCAACTCGTGGGTTCGGATCTTCGGCATCGCGCTGATCTTCGTGTCGGTGCTGCTGATCTTCAACACCATTCGGACCGCGGTGTTCGCCCGTCGCCGAGAGATCGAGGTGATGCGCCTCGTCGGGGCGAGCAACTGGTTCATCCGCCTGCCGTTCATGGCCGAAGGGATGGTCCAGGGGATCCTCGGCGCGCTCGCTGCCGCCGGGTTGACGTGGGGTTTCGACGCGCTCTGGAAGGCCAACTTCGTCAACCAGGTGAGCTTCGAGCTGCTCAATCAGATCCGCTGGACCAGCGGCGACCTGTGGGTCGCGCTCGGCATGGTGTTGCTGGTGGGCGCAGTGACCGGGGCCGTGGGCTCGGGCATCGCCGTCGGTCGCTACCTGAAGGTCTGAGCCTCCGACTGCCGTCCTCGGGACTGCGCCGGCGCGATTTCTTCTGAAACTGGTTCATCCGGCCCATGCAGGTCGGTGAGGCGAGCCTCAGACTGGAAGCATGCCGATTCGCCGTGCACGTCGACGCCCCGAACGAGCCGCGACCCTGGTGGAGTACACCCTGCTGGTCGCGCTGTTGGCTGTGGCGACGATCGGCGGACTCACCGCGCTGCGGGAGGGTGCGGAGGTCACCACCGAGCAGACCGCGACCGAGATCAGCTCCCAGTCACGCCCGACCGTGACCCTGCCGCCTGACGGGGGCGGCGACGCCACGACGACCACCACCACCAGCACGACGACCACCACGACGACCACCACCACGACGACCACCACCCCCCCCACCACCACGACCATCGCTCCGGCCACCGGCGCGGTCGCCGCGCTGGGCGAGCTGGTGGCCGAGCCGAGCCCCGACGGACAGCAGTGGCGTGCGTTGACCGACCTCGTGGTCGTCGACCAGCTGGGCCGGCCCCTCCCGGCGGCCACGGTGACCATCGAGATGCAGTTCAGGGGCCCCGGAACCACCGGATGGCAGACGACGCCGGACCTGGTGGGCACCACCTCGAGCCCCGGCACGCTGCAGATCGACTCAGGGTGGTTCAACTCGTCGGGCCAGGATGCGCCGCGGGCCCGCAGGATCCGCTTCCGGATCACCTCCGTCGACTCGCCCGGCCTCCCCGCGGAGTTCGACAGCTCGTGGAGCGACATCCGCCAGCCCTGACCAGAGCCGCGCGACCCGCTGGGTCGGACGACTCATTTGCCGGCGGGTGGGTCATCCGGCACTCCCGCCGGACCGGATCCCTGCCGATGATGGAACCATGACCGTGACACCAACGCACCACGAGGAGCTCGACCGGCCCGACGATCCGGTTCCCGGCGGCTTCGCCGAACTGGGCACGGGTGCGGCGCCGTTCGACATGCCGCGCGGTCCGATGGGCCTGTGGGGAGCGCTGGCGAACGTGTCGGCACCGTCGGTCGGTGCGCGCGAGTTGCCGCTGGCCGACACCACACGTTTCGGCTCGGGCGGCACGCCGTTCGACTACGACCCGCTGCTCGCGGTGGATCTCGACGTCGCGCTCGACGGGGGCATCGATGGTGTCGCCGGGCCGGGTCCCGTCGCCGGTTGAGGGTTTCGTGAGCGGTTCCAGCGACGACTAGCGTCGTGGGGTCCCCTGCCGAGGAGCCTCATGCGTTCGCTCATCCGTCGACTCCGAACCGCTGCCGTTCCGGTGGTCGCCCTCGCTGCGATCGCCGGCTGCGCAGGGATCGAACCGGCGCCCGACGAGTACGGCGACGTCAACACCGAGAACGACGGCTACTACGGCAACTTCATGTTCGGCTGCACCGGGGTGGAGGCGAACGAGGACGGCGAGTACGTCGACATCAAGCTCGAGAACCCCGACTTCTGCACGTGCGTGTTCGAGGGGCTCAAGGAGACGGTGCCGTTCTCCGAGATGCAGGCCTTCGAGGAGGCCCAGGCCGAGGCCGAGGACGGTGAGCTGGAGATCCCCGACAACATCGACGGTGTCCGCCAGGACTGCGCCGGGGACGACAACGCGTTCAGCTGAGCTGCCGGCTCAGCGTTTGCGCTCCGGGAGTCCGACCCGCACGCTCGGCTCGGCGTCGACCGGCCAACGAGCCCGCGACTTCTCCGCGAGCTTGCGCATCAGTGCGATCGCTCCGGGGTCCGAATCGCCCGGCCGTGATTCGATCGACCCGTCGGCGATCATCCGACTGATGATCTCGCGGCCCAGGTCGGTGCGGACGATGGTGAGGGTCCAGTCCGCGTTCTCGCCGATCCCGCCACAGGAGATGTCGGCGTGCTCGGCCGCGAAGTCGGGGCAGTGCGTGCAGCCCTCGCGGGTCCAGGCGTGGCACTCCTTCAGGTTGACCTCGCGGTAGCTGCCGTCGGCCAGCCACAGCTGGAAGACGCCCTTGATGTTCATCTTGACGATGTCGGAGCGCTCGAGCCCGTACTTCGCTCGGAACAGCTCCTCGAAGATCGCATCGTCGAAGGTCTTGGAGCACAGCAGGCCCAGGTTGAACACGATCGGCTTGGAGACCTTGCCGACCTTGCGGGACCACATCACCGGCGGCACCGAGGATTGGCAGCTCATGCCGACCAACGCCAGGCGGGAGTGGCCGGCCTCGAGCGCCTCGTCGAGCGCGAGCGTGTTGGCCGAGTAGGTGTAGCGGCTGCCCGCTGCGGCGAGCACCTCGTCGCGCGTCGCCGCCACGCCCGGCTTCGCCACCCAGGAGTTCGCGTCGCCCTCGAGGTAGGACACGAGCGACGCGTCGATGTAGTCGTGCTCCATCGCCCACAGCAGGATCGCCGAGACCAGGCCGCCGTCCTGGCCCATGTCGTGGACCATCTGGTCCGACGCCCGGGTCAGCAGGATGTCGTCGTAGATGCCTGCGACCTCGTCGGGGCGGCGGGTGCGGTCGAAGAGGTGTTCGTCGGCCTGGCCCTCCCACAGCCGGAAGCGCGGACAGGCCCGGGTGCAGCTCGTGCAGCCCTTCTCGCCGTGGATGCAGTCGTCCGGGCCGAGCTCGTCCTCGAGGTGGAAGGGCAGGTACCCGCCCTGGGCGTGGTCGTAGCCGATCACGTCGTGAGGACACGAGATCACACAGCCGGCGCAGCCGGTGCACACCCCGGCGTCGATCACCTCGGCCTTGAGCTCCTTCCACTGGTTGGTCCAGCGGGTGGACGCCGTGGCCTCGAGCTGTTCAGCGAGCGACATGGGCGAGAACCTAGCGCTGCGGGCGCAGCGGCTGACTGGCCGTCCCTTGACCGATCGGTCAACATTGGTCCCATGGACCTGACCTACCCCGCCGACGCCGAAGAGTTCCGCATCGAGATCCGGGCGTGGCTCGAGGAGAACCTGCCCGAGGGCTGGTTCGACGAGGGCTTCAAGATGACCCCCGAGGAGAAGCAGGCCTGGAACGACGAGTGGACCGGCAAGCTCTTCGAGGGCGGCTGGATCTGCGCCACCTGGCCCGAGGAGTACGGCGGCAAGGGGCTCAGCACCATGCAGGGTGTCGTGCTCGCGGAGGAGTTCGCCAAGGCTCGGGCCCCGATGCGCGCCGACTTCTTCGGCGACACGCTCGTCGGCCCGACGATCCTCATGAACGGCACCGAGGAGCAGAAGAAGCACTTCCTGCCCAAGATCCTCGACGGGTCGATGCGCTGGTGTCAGGGGTTCTCCGAGCCGGACTCGGGCTCGGACCTCGCCTCGCTGAAGACGACCGCCGTACAGGACGGCGACGAGTGGGTGATCAACGGTCAGAAGGTCTGGACCACCCAGGCCCAGTTCGCCGACTACTGCTTCGTGCTGGCGCGCACCGACCCGGATGTCAAGAAGCAGGCCGGCATCTCGTACCTGCTCGTCCCCATGGACCAGCCGGGGGTCGAGGTGCGCGGCATCGTGCAGCCCGACGGCACCGACGAGTTCAACGAGGTCTTCTTCTCCGACGCCCGCTGCCCGATCGACAACGTCGTCGGTGGGCTGAACAACGGGTGGAAGGTCGCGAACGACACGCTCGGCTTCGAGCGGGGCATGTCCGCCACCACCGGCTATCGGCGCTTCGCGGAGGAGTACCGCCTGATGGTCGACAAGGCCACCGAGAACGGGGCGATCGAGGATCCGGTCATCCGCCAGCGGCTCATGGCGTACTGGTCACGTATCCAGATCATGCGGATCAACGGGCTGCGCTCCCTGACGGCCACGGTGACCGGGAAGCGGGACCCGGGGGTCACGGTGCTGGGTGTCACCAACAAGATGTTCTGGTCCGAGACGCACAAGGCCGCGATGGAGCTGGCGCTCGACATCTGGGGCGCGGAGTCGCTGCTGTCGACCAGCGGGCCCGAGAGCGGCTCGTGGCCCGCAGCGATGCGCGGCAACGGCCGCCCCACCTACCCGGTGAGCCTGATGATGTCCGCCTTCTTCTTCTCGCGGTCCGAGACCATCTGGGGCGGCACCTCCCAGATCCAGCGCAACATCGTCGGAGAGAAGGTCCTCGGCCTGCCCCGCGAGCCGAAGGTCGAGCAGAAGTCGTCCTGAGCAGGCCGAGGTCCAACAGCAGGGTGGCCGGGCGGGGTCGGTGGACGTGTCCTCGGCCTGCCCCGCGAGCCGAAGGTCGAGCAGAAGCCGTCCTGAGCAGGCCGAGGGATGAGGTCGCCTGAGACGGCGGTCACGGTGCCACGGCCCGAGCGGAGCGCCCGCCTACGATCGGCGGATCCCGTGGCCGGCAGACGACGCCGCGACGACACGAGCGACCGACCTACCCCGAGGAACTGTGGCTGAACGCCCCGTCGACCCGACGGACGAGAACGACCCCCCCCGCGTCGTACGGCGCCCGCGCCCCGCGGCGCGCACGAACCCAGCGCGGCGACGATGGGCCCTGGGGGCGCTCGCGACGCTCGGTGTCGTGGTGCTGATCGGCGTGGGCGGCGCGCTGTACGGGCTGTGGAGCTTCGCCAGCATCGACCGGGTCGACCTCGACCTGGCCGCCCGCGAGGACGCCGATCCCCAGAACTTCCTCGTCGTGGGCAGCGACAGCCGCGACGGGATCAGCGAGGACGATCCGGGAGCAGGCGGCATGCTGGGCGCCGATGCGCCGGCCGGCCGTCGCGCCGACAGCCTGATGGTCGCCCGGATCGATCCCGACAGCGATCGCGTCGACCTCCTGTCGGTCCCGCGTGACCTCTGGGTGCCGATCACCGGCAGCGGTGAGGAGCAGCGGATCAACGCCGCGTACGCCGAGTCCGCCCAGACCGTGGTCGACACCGTGCAGGACGTGCTCGGCATCCCGATCCACCACTTCGTCGAGGTGGACTTCGGCGGGTTCTCGTCGCTCATCGACTCGCTCGGCGGGGTCCCGATGTACTTCGACGCGCCGGTGCGCGACCGCAACTCGGGGTTGTCGGTCGCCGATGCCGGGTGCCACGTGCTCGATGGGACCTCGGGGTTGGCCTTCGCCCGAGCCCGGCACCTGCAGTGGAGCGACGGGGTCGACTGGAACGACGACCCCACCGGGGACCTCGGCCGGATGACCCGTCAGCAGCTGCTGACCCGTGCGGCGCTCGAGAAGGCGCAGACCCTCGGGCTCGGTGACGTCGGTCGGCTGCGTGGGCTCATCGACGCAGGGATGGACTCGGTCCGTCTCGACGACACTCTCGGGGCCGGCGACCTGATCGGGCTCGGCGGGCGCCTCGCAGAGCTCGACCCGGATCGTATGCAGACCCACGGCCTGCCGGTGGTGGCGGAACGCACCTCGGGTGGGGCCGCGATCGTCACGCTCGACGAGTCGGCGGCGCAGCCGGTGCTCGAGCTGTTCCGCGGGGTGACCGACGCCGCTCCGGTGACGACCACCACGGCGCCACCCCCCACCCCTTCGCAGGTGACCGTCGACGTGCTCAACGGCAGTGGTGTCGACGGCGAGGCGCGACGGGTGTTGTTCGTGATGAGCTCCGAGGGGGGCTTCGGTGAGGGCGGCGTGGAGACCGCCGACCCGACCGCCCGGACCGTGATCGCCCATCCACCCGATTCGGAGGCGATGGCCGAGCTGGTCGCCGCCTGGATCGAGCCAGACGCCGAGTTCGTCGTGGACGAGGACCTCGAGCCCGCGAGGGTGCGGGTCACCCTCGGCGCCGATTTCGAGTCGGTCTCCGAGCCCCTCGACGAACCGGCGCCGAGCACGACCACCACGACCGCTGCTGCGCCGGTCGACCAAACGCCTCCCGCCGCTGACGGCTCCGTGGAAGACGACCCCGAGGTCGTGACGGCGACGACGTTGCCCGGGTGGCGTCCGGGTCAGCCCCCCGAGGGCGTCAGCTGCCCCTGAGCGACGTCGTCGCAGGTCAGTAGGTCCCGAGCACACCCTCACGTCTGGCCAGTCCGAGGCAGCGGCGGAAGAACACGACGGCGAGTGGCACCGTCACGACGCAGAAGCCGGCCAGCACCAGCGTCTCCGGCATGACGTCGCGCCACCCGGCGTCCGCGAGCCACAGCTCACGTGTCGCCTGCACCGACCATCGTGCCGGGAAGACGACGCTCACCGCCTCGAGCGCGCTCGGCAGGATGCTGAGTGGGAAGATCGCTCCCGAGAACAGCAGGCTCAACTGGAAGTAGATGCTCGAGATCGGGTCCCCGCGCTTGGCGATGACGAGGACGCCGGCCGAGGCGATGCCGACCGCGGCGAAGCAGATGGTGCTCAGCACCAGCACCGGGACCGAGAGCGCGAGTCCGCCGAGGGGGATCCCGCTGCCGATCAGCCCGATGCCGACCGCCACCAGCGCCGCGAACTGCACCGCGGCGAGCACGAAGGGGAAGGCGAACATGCCGGTCATCAGCCGCAGCGGTGACGCCGGCGACGCCAGCAGCAGCTCGATCGTGCCGGTGGACTGCTCACGCACCAGCGACTCCCCGAATCCGCTCAGGCCGACCCCGGCGAACGACGTCACGGCGAGGCCCACGATCACGAAGTCGAAGTAGCTACCCGAGAACCCGGCCAGCGCCGGGGGATCCTCGACGAGCAGGGAGATGAAGTAGAGCCCGGCGGCGACCCCGGCGGTGTCGGTGAAGTTCAACAGCAGTCGCAGGTCGTAGGTCCGTTCGATCGCCCAGTCCCGCCGGAAGACTGCCGCGATCACGAGAACTCCGTGGGGGACCGGTCGGCCTCCAGCATCGCTTCGAGCTGTCGGGCGACCGAGGTCGCCTCGTCACGCAGCGCGGCGACGGGGCCTGAGAACCGCACCCGTCCGTCGAGGAGCACCACCACGTCGTCGGCGATCCGCTCGAGCTCGTCGAGGCGGTGGGAGGACAGCACGACGGTGCGGCCTTGGGCGGCGACGTCGACGAGCATCTCGCAGGTCCGCTGCGACGCGATCGGATCGAGGCTCCGGGTGGGCTCGTCGAGCACCAGCACCGGCGGGTCGTGTACGAGCGCTCGTGCGATGCCGAGGCTCGCTCGCATCCCGGTGGAGTAGCCGAAGACCCGACGGTCGCGGTCCCCGAGGCCCACCCGTTCGAGCAGCTCCGTGGCCCGTGCGGTCGCGGCCCGGCGGTCGAGGCCGTAGAGCGAACCGTGGAACTGGAGGTTCTCCAGGCCGGTGAGGCGCCAGTAGAGGGACCGGTCCTCAGCCAGGACCAGCCCGAGCGCCCTGCTCGCTCCGATCCGGTCGACCGACGGGTCGCATCCGGCGACGAGGACCCGGCCGGAGTCGGGGTCGAGCAGCCCCGCGGCGATCCGTATCAGCGTGCTCTTGCCCGCGCCGTTGGGTCCGACGAGACCCGTGATCCGTCCGGGTGATGCCTCGAAGCTCACGTCGTCGAGCGCGACGACCGGCTGGGACTGGGCGCTGCGGGTCAGCAGGCGCATGGCGCCGCTCGTCGGCCGATAGGTGCGGCCCACGCGCTCGACGGCGAGCACGGATGTCAGCCGGGGTCCGGGCCGGCCAGCAGCAGGCCCGTATCCACCAGCTCGGCGACGAACGACTCCACGTCGCCGCGCAGGGCCGACGGGTCCTCGTCCGGGAACCGCTCGCCGAGGACCTCCGCGAGGCGCTCGGTGTCGCTGGGCTCCTCGAGCTGTCCCCAGAGGACCGATCCGACCGGGTTCAGGGTGATGAGGGTGGTGCCCGCGGCATCGAGCACGACGACCCGGTCGCCAGCGTCGTCCCAGGTCATCTCGGGGTTGCGGCGCAGCAGCGTCATCGGGATCTCCGGATCGTCGATCGGGGGCGCACCGATCGTACCGGGGTCGACGCCCACAGCGGTCGGCCCGGTCCGACCTGCCGGTAGGATCGACGGGTGCGAGTCGACACCGACCCGTTCGCGACGTTGGCCCGGATCGCGGCGGACCCCGACCCGTCGGCGCTGGAGGGACGCTCCGACGCCCAGGTCGGCGCCCTGGTGCCGGTTGCCGTCGCGCACCGGGTGGACGGAGCGCTGGCCCTCGCGATGCGGCGCGCGGACCGGTCGCTGCCGGCCGAGCTCGTCGCCTCGACCGATGCCGCTGCCGCACGGCACCTGCTCGCCCTGCGGGCGCTCGACGTGCTCCGGGGCGCGCTCGATGGGGCGTCGGTGCCCTGGGTCGTGGTCAAGGGACCTGCGCTCGCGGCCCGATGGGGGGCCGCGACCGCTGTTCGCCCCTACGACGACCTGGACCTGCTCGTCGCCCCCGGATCGTTCGAGACGGCCGTCGAAGCGATCCGCGACGCAGGATTCTCCCACCGCAACCGCAACTGGGACGGCTTCCGGCGCATGGGAGTGGGCGAGCTGCCCCTCGACGACGGCAACGTCGTGGTGGACCTGCACTGGAGCCTCCTCGGACTCGGTCGGCACCGCCGCGACCTCGACCTGAGCGCAGACCGGCTGGTCGCACGTCGTGTGGAGGCCTCCCTCGGCGGCCGAGGGGTGCCGACGCTCGACGACGAGGACACGCTCGTGCACCTGTGTTGTCACGCCGCGCTCGCCGGGGCCCAGCTGCTGTCCCAGCTCGTCGACGTCCACCTCGTGGCGCGGACCGTCGACCCGGACCGGCTGCGGGCGCGTCTCGATGAGGCCGGCGCGACCCGACTGGCGGCGGTGGTCCTCGCCCGCTCGGAGCGGGTCTTCGGCCCAGCGACGGCGTTCGGGCCCCCGCTGGCCGGTCGGATCGCCGCACCGGCAGGTTGGTCCGCGGTCAACCGTGTCGTGGACCAGACCTGGCCGGCAGTCGCGCGAGCGTCGTGGACGCCGTTCCCCGGTTCGCTGGTGCGCGCTGGGCGTCGAAGCGTGCACGCCACCGCACGAGCGGTGGCCACCGAGCTGGCGTCGTCCGCCCGCGCCCATCTCGGCCTGCGTACCGAGGTCACCGAGGGCGGACCGCTCGACTGGACGTGCGAGCGGGGCGGGGCGACGAGCTACCGCCGCTACCTCGACGAGGTCGCGTCGGGCGGGTTCGGGTGATCCCCGCGCCGTGCCGCCGTGAGAGCGTCGCCGAGCAGCGCGTCGGCGCGGGCCAGGCGCGCCGCGGCCGAGTCCGGCTGGAGGAGCCGGGCGCGAGGGCCTCGTGCCAGCACGGCTGCGAGCGGGAACCAGCGTCTCAACGGGCCCGGCAGCTCCGAGAGCACGAACGCCGGCGTGATCTCGTGCAACGCCGTGGTGGGGTCGAGCGCCTCCACCACGCCCGGTCCGGTGCCGTGGCCGCTCACCACGACGCACTCGATCGCGACGGCGTCCGGGTCGAGCGGGGCGCCGGTGAGCTCCGTGCGCTCGCGGTCGTCGCCGACGAGCGGCTCGCCGTCCACCCCTGCGGCCCGAGCGACGTCGCCGGGGACCGACGGCACACGCGGCACCCCCTGGACCGTCGCCACTCCGTCACGACGGTCGACCACTACCATGTCGTCGCCGAGCACCCCCCAGCCGGACCGTCCGGCGGCGAACGCGAGCGTCGACTTGCCCGCACCGCTGTCGCCCACGACGACGAGCCCCCGGCTGTCCCGCCGCAGGCCCGCTGCGTGGAGCACGAACCGGTCGCGCTCGAGGAACAACCGGGCGAGCACGAACAGCAAGGCGTTGCGGACCGCGACCCAGCGTCGGTACCCGCCGGCCGCACCCCCCAGCTCGGCCCGTTCGGCGGTGACCAGCGCGCTCAGGCCCCAGTGGTGCACGAAGTGGTGCCGTGTGCCGTCGTCCCAGTGGTCGCCGTAGGGCCCGGCGAAGTCCGGCGGAGTGGCCGGGACCGGACCGGGGGCATCCTCGCCGAGGCGCAGCACCACCTCGGGGCGCCGCGTCGCCGGCCGGTTGCCCAGCACCCGGCGGAGCAGCTCGAGGTCGCTGGCGGAGCGGGTCTCGACGCGCACCGGGAGCCCGGCGACGTCGATCGCGACGCTCGTCCACCCGGCCGCACCCGTTCGGGTCGACGACATGGCGGCGGAGTGTACGTGGCGCCGCGTCCGCCGTGGTGAGCCGGGCCGACGGTCCCGCAGCGGTCGCGGCACTGCTGCGTGACCGGGCGCGCCGTGGAGAGCTGTGGATCCCCGTCGACGGCGCCTCCATGTCACCCACGCTGCAGCCCGGGACGGAGGTCCTCGTCCGCCCGGGGGCCCGTCCGCGCCCCGGCGAGGTATGGGCCGCGGTCGGCGTCGACGGCGCGCTCGTCGTGCACCGCTGTGTGTGGATGCGTCCGGGTGGGCCCTGGACCTTCCGTGGCGATGCCGAGCCCGACGACGATGGGCCGGTCTCTGAGGCCCGCCTCGTCGGGCGCGTCGTGGCGAACCGGGGTGCTGTGGGAGCGGCCCGGCCGGTGCGCGCGAGCCTGACCCGGGTGCTGGCGACGCTGCCCGGGCGGGTCGTCTCGGGCGTCGCCCGCCGCGCTTCGATCAGGCGGGACCCGGGTCATCCGGGTCGTTGATCTGTGGGTGAGGACCGGCTATCTTCTGACCACGGCCAGTCGTCCAGCTGGGGGCGCCGGCAGACGAGGAAGCGAGTCACGATGGTCTACGAACGTCCGGCGATCGAGTCCAAGGTCCAGGTCCAGGGCCTCATGACCTTCAAGCCCAAGAGCTCGAGCAGAAATGGTGGCGGCTACCGCTGATCCAGCCCACGACCGACCCGAACCCCCGCTCGCGAGCGGGGGTTCGTCGCGTCCGGGCCCTGTCGCTACGCACGAGCTCGGGACCGGCGCCCGATCAGCCCGACCGTATGCGTCGGGCCCGCCAGAGCGAGCGGCGAACCTCACGCTCGCCGGGGAACCGGTCGGGGAGCGACAGGTTCAGCGAGAGCTGCTCGTCGATCGTGCCGACGTCCTCGGGCAGGGTCATCGGATTCGCGTCCGACAGCGTGCTGATCGCCCCGAGGCCGGTCGCCCGGTAGATCGCCGCCGCCCGTGAGACCAACGCCCACGACCTTCCGGTCCCCCGGGCGTCGGGGCGCACCCGTCCGTGGGACCACACGATGTAGCCGGGTGTGACGCCCAGCGCGACCATCGCTGCGACCACGTCGCCGTCGGTTCCGGTCGCCACGATGACCCGCAAGCGACGGATCGAGTCCGCCAGCTGACGTCGGCGGTCGCGGGGGGTGCGACCGAACACGATCTCGTAGTCGTCGAAGAGCTCCACGAGCGCGTCCAGATCGAGCACCGTGGCCATGCGTGTCGTCGGATCCGGCGGTTCCCACTCGTACTCGTTGCGGGCCGGGACGACCATCCGCCGGAACCGGTGCGCCTCGTAGGGGCGGTCCAGGTGCTCGAGCAGCGGCTCGACGTCCTGGGCGGAGCCGTCGACGGCCACGGCGGACGACCGGTTGATGCACGCGGCCATCGCAGCTGCGTCCGATGGGTCGCTCAGCCGGGGGAACGCCAGCCGCCCCGCGCCCCGCGGGTGCACGAACGCGCACCAGGAGCTCGGCCCGACGTCGACCAGCCGAGCCCGCCACGTCGCGACCGCGTCGAGTGCGGCGGCCAGGGCCGGTGTCGATCGCGGCTCGTCGACCGCGAGGCGCTCGAGCCCGGCACGGTCGATCACCGAGCGGCCGTCACTTCACGAGGCTCGGGTACGGGTTGATCACCCGGCCGCTGGGGTCGTGGAGCTCGAAGTGCACGTGCGCGCCGGTGTTCTCGGCGTTGCCCGAGTCCCCGACGTAGGCGACGTGCTGCCCGGCGCGGACCCGGGTGCCGACCCGCAGGTTCGCCACGAACGCCTGGTCGAAGCGGTTGCTCCCGTCGTCGGTGCCCGGTGTGTCGTTGTTGAGGTGCAGGTAGACGTAGCGCCACCCGTCGTCGTCGGTGATGGTCAGCGAGTTGCCGGCGGTGCCCGAGTTGGTGTGGCGCAGCGAAGTGACGGTGCCGTCCGCGGCGGCCACCGCCCGGGCCATCTTCGGCGCCATGATGTCGGTGCCCTGGTGGGTCCGTCCGCCCGAACGGGGCGCGCCGAACGAGTCGATGAAGTCCACCGGCCCCTCGACGGGGAAAGTGAGTTCACGAACCTCGCCCGGCGGGGTGGTGGTCGGCGGCGGCGGGGTCCCCGAGTCGCAGCCGGCGAGGACGAGCGCAGCGGCGCCGAGGAGGACGAGGAGGGAACGGCGGTGCATGGTGCTCGTCATCGGCACATCGTCGCGCGTGGTTGAGTCCGACCCCGGTCGGGTGGTGCCCTCGGCAGGATTCGAACCTGCGCACACGGCTCCGGAGGCCGATGCTCTATCCCCTGAGCTACGAGGGCGTCGCGTTCCCGGTTCACCCGGGCACGGGGTGCGACAGTACCATCGCCCGGCCGACCTCCGACCCCCGACCGCTGGGCAGCCATGCGCGACGACCTCACCATCGCACTCCGCCGGGTCCTGTCGGACCTGGGGATCGAGCCACCCGCCGAGATCCACCTCGAGCGGCCGGCGCGGCGCGACCACGGTGACTTCTCCTCCAACGTCGCGATGGCCAGCGCCCGCTCCGCCGCCCGAGCGCCCCGGGAGCTCGCCCAGGAGATCGTCGCCCGCCTCGCAGCGGCACCCCCGCCGGGGGTGACCGCGGTCGAGGTCGCCGGTCCCGGATTCGTCAACTTCCGCGTGTCGGACTCGTGGTGGCACGACCTGATCCCCACGGTGCTCGCCGCCGGGGTGGACTTCGGGCGCAGCGAGATCGGCGCAGAGCGGTCGGTGCTCGTCGAGTTCGTCTCGTCGAACCCGACGGGGCCGGTGCACGCCGGGCACGCCCGCGGCGCCGCCTACGGCGACAGCGTCGCCCGACTGCTCGAGTTCACCGGCCACCGCGTCGAGCGCGAGTTCTACGTGAACGACCGGGGCGTGCAGATGGCGGCGTTCGCAGCGTCGCTGGCGGCGCGCCGCGACGGGGTCGATCCGCCCGAGGGCGGCTACCACGGCGAGTACATCACCGAGTGGGCCGCCGAGATGCCCACCGACGCCGACCCCCTGGAGTGGGGCGAGCGCCACGCGCTGGACGAGCAGGCAGCCGTCCTCGGCCGCATGAACGTGCACTTCGACCGGTGGTTCTCGGAGCGCGCGATGGTCGACACCGGTGCCATCGCCACCACCCTTGCGGACCTCGCCGATCGCGGTGTGACCTACGAGGACGACGGCGCGCTGTGGTTGCGCTCCAGCGAGTTCGGCGACGACAAGGATCGGGTGCTGGTCAAGAGCGACGGCGAGTTCACCTACCTGCTGCCGGACATCGCCTATCACCGCGACAAGTTCGCCCGGGGCCACGACCTGCTCGTCAACGTGTGGGGCGCGGATCACCACGGCTACGTGGCACGGATGCGCGCCGCGGTCGAGGCGCTCGGCCACGACCCCGACGCGCTCGAGATCGTGATCACCCAGCTGGTCCGCCTCGAGCAGGGCGGCGAGGAGATCCGAATCTCCAAGCGTGCCGGCGCGCTGATCACCCTCGAGGAGCTCCTCGACGAGGTCGGCGTCGACGCGGTGCGCCTCGCCTACTTGCTGCAATCGGTCGACACCCCCCAGACGGTCGACCTGGACCTGCTCGTCGCGCAGTCCAACGAGAACCCCGTGTACTACGTGCAGATGGCCAACGCCCGGATCCGCTCCATCGCTCGGGTCGCGGCCGAGCGAGGCATCGAGCGCCGACCGCTGGAACAGGTCGATCTGTCGGTCCTCACCCACGAGCGTGAGCTCGAGGTGCTGCGTCGGCTCGCGACCTGGCCCGAGACGGTGGAGCTCGCCGCCCGGGAACGCGCTCCGCACAAGGTCACGACGTGGGTGCGTGACCTCGCCGGATCGGTGCACGGCTTCTACCACGACTGCCCGATCCTGTCCCCGGACGTCGACGACGAGGTGCGTCAGGCCCGCTGGTGGCTGCTCGAATCAGCCGGCACCGGCCTGCGGGCAGGTCTCGGTCTGCTCGGCATCGACGCCCCGGAGCGGATGTGAGCGACGCCGCGCCGGTCGACACGGCACCGCTGCCGCCGGGACTGCTGCCGGACACGGCCTCGGTCGAGGACGGACGGCTCTGGATCGGGGGCGTGGAGCTGACCGGGCTCGCGGAGCGCTTCGGCACCCCGCTGTTCGTCTACGACGAGGCCCACCTCCGGTCCCGCTGCCGCGAGGCCCGTCAGGTGTTCGGTCCGGGCGGCGCGATCTACGCGACCAAGGCATTCCTGTGTCGGGCCATGGCCCGCCTCGCCCACGCCGAGGGACTGCGACTCGACGTGGCGACCGGTGGCGAGCTCGAGGTGGTCCTCGCGGCGGGGATCCCCGCCGCGGACCTGGTGCTGCACGGCAACAACAAGTCGGTCGCCGAGCTCGACCGGGCGCTCGACGTCGGCGTCGGGCGGATCGTGGTGGACTCCGACGACGAGCTCGACCGCATCGAGGCGCTCGTCGCCGCTGGCCGTCCCCGCCCGAGCGTGCTCGTGCGGATCAACCCGGGCATCGACGTGCACACCCACGAGCACGTCCGTACCGGCAACCTCGACTCGAAGTTCGGGTTCCCCCTGTCCACCGGGCAGGCCGAGGCAGCGGTGCGTCGGGCGCGCGACAGCGGCGGGATGGAGCTCGTCGGGCTGCACCTGCACATCGGCAGCCAGGTCTTCAGCGTCGCGAACTTCCTGGCGGGGCTCGCTGCGGTCACCCCGTTCGTCACCGAGCAGGATCCTGAGGAGCTCGTCGTCGGCGGCGGGCTCGGTGTGGCGTACCTGGCTGGGGAGCAGGCGCCGACGATCACCGAGTGGGGCACCGCAGTGGTCGAGTCGTGTCGCGACGCCGGCATCACCGCCCGGATCGCCGCTGAGCCCGGGCGGGCGATCGTCGCCGCGGCGGCGGTCACGCTCTACTCGGTCGGCACCGTCAAGGAGATCCCCGGCGTGCGCACCTACGTGGCCGTGGACGGCGGGATGAGCGACAACCCGCGTCCGGTCCTCTACGGCAGCGGCTACGAGACCTTCCTCCCCGCGGCCACCGACGCGCCACGTGAGCGTCGGATCCGCCTGGTCGGCAAGCACTGCGAGTCGGGCGACCTGATCGTGCGAGATGGTCGTGTCCCGGCATCGCTGGCGGTCGGCGACGTCATCGCCACGCCGGTCACCGGGGCCTACGGGCACTCGATGGGCTCGAACTACAACAAGGTGCTGCGACCGCCGGTGGTCTTCGTCGCGGATGGCGCGGTGCGCGAGGTCGTCCGCCGGGAGACCGTCGCCGACCTGCTGTCGACCGACATCGGCTGAGACCCCGCCCGCCCGGTTGCGGGTGGGGTGCGGCGACGCCGGTAGCCTGCGCGCCGTGGAGACGACGGTGACCATCGGCCTGCTCGGGTGCGGCAACGTCGGCGCGGCGCTCGTGGCGTTGGTAGCCGGCCGCTCGGACGAGGTGGTGGCGCGCACCGGGATCCGGCTGCGGATCGGGCGGATCGCAGTCCGTTCCCTGGACCGTCGGCGCCCCGACCACATCGATGCCGGGAAGCTCACCACCGACGCCCAGGGACTGGTGAACGACCCCGAGATCGACCTGGTGGTGGAGGTCATGGGCGGCGTCGACCCGGCCCACGGGCTGATCTCCACGGCGCTGCGCGCCGGCAAGCCCGTGGTGACCGCCAACAAGGAGCTGATCGCTGCGGTCGGGGGCGAGTTGTTCGGCGAGGCGGACGCGGCCGGGGTCGACCTGCTCTTCGAAGCGGCGGTCGCCGGGGGCATCCCGATCGTCCGGGTCCTGCGTGAGTCGCTCGCCGCCGAGGACGTCCGCCGGGTGCTCGGCATCGTCAACGGCACCACCAACTACGTCCTCACCAAGATGGCCGAAGAGGGCTGGAGCTACAGCGACGCACTCGCCGAGGCGCAGCGGCTCGGCTACGCGGAGCCCGACCCCACGGCGGACGTCGAGGGCCTCGACGCCGCGGCGAAGGCGGCGATCATCGCGACGATCGTGTTCGGCTCCACCGTCGTCGCCTCCGACGTGCGCGCCGAGGGGATCACCGGGGTGACCCCGACCGACATCGACTTCGCCGCCCGGCTCGGGTACGTGGTCAAGCTGCTCGCGTTCGCCGAGCAGTTCGACGACGGCACGGTCGGGGTGCGGGTGCATCCGGCGATGCTGCCCGCGGAGCACCCGCTCGCCTCGGTGCGCGACAGCTTCAACGCCGTCTACGTCGAGGGCGCCTCGGTCGGCGAGCTCATGTTCTACGGGCGCGGTGCCGGTGGTGCGCCCACCGCTTCGGCGCTGCTCGGCGACGTCCTCGACGCCGCCGCGAACCTGTCCAAGGGCGCACATGCGAGCCTCGGCTCGTTCCGGCCGGCCTCGCTGCGTCCCGCTGACGAGCTGCGCTGCGAGTTCTACGTGAAGCTCGCCGTCGCCGACCGCCCGGGCGTGCTGGCCGCAGTGGCCGGGGTGTTCGGGGACCACGGCGTCTCGATCCGGGCCACCGAGCAGGAGGCGTTCGATCTCGGGGCGGAGACACCTGACGGGACAGCTCGCCTGGTGTTCATCACCCACACCGCCCGCGAAGCCGACGTCGTCTCGACGCTGGACGCTCTGGCCTCGATGGCCGAGGTGAGCTCGGTCGATTCCGTGCTGCGGGTGCTGGCGGGGTCGTGATCTACGTCTCGACCCGCGGGGCCGCGCCAGAGCTCGGGTTCGCCGACGTGCTGCTCACCGGGCTCGCTGCGGACGGTGGTCTGTACCTGCCGGCAACCTGGCCGGAGCTGCCTCCACTCGATGAGCTGCGGGGGCTCACGTACCCCGAGGTCGCCATGCGGGGTCATGTGGCCGTTCGTCGAGGGGTCCATCGAGCAGGACGCGTTCGAGCGGATCGTCACCGAGAGCTACGCGGTGTTCGACACCGAGGAGGTCTGCCCGGTCGTCGCACTGGGTGAGACCGCCAGTGGCGCGCCGCTCTCCCTGCTGGAGCTCTACCGAGGCCCGACGCTCGCGTTCAAGGACGTCGCCCTGCAGCTCGTCGGCCGGCTCTTCGACCACGTGCTCAGCGAGCGCGACGAACGCATCTGCATCCTCGGCGCGACCTCGGGCGACACCGGCTCCGCGGCGATCGACGCCTGCCGCGATCGCGACCGCGTCGACATCTTCGTGCTGTTCCCCGACGGTCGGGTGTCCGACGTGCAGCGCCGACAGATGACCACCGTCGATGCGAGGAACGTGCACGCCGTCGCCGTGACCGGCACGTTCGACGACTGCCAGGACCTGGTGAAGGCGGCCTTCGCCGACGAGGCGTTCCGCGACCGGGTGCACCTGTCCGCGGTGAACTCGATCAACTGGGCCCGGGTGATGGCCCAGATCGTCTACTACGTCACCTCGCACCTGCAGGTCGCGCCCGGACGGGGGGCCCGTGAGCTTCGTCGTGCCGACCGGGAACTTCGGCAACATCCTCGCCGGCTGGGCGGCGAAGCGGATGGGCCTGCCGGTCGATCGGCTCGTGGTCGCCTCGAACCGCAACGACGTCCTCACCCGCTTCTTCAGCACCGGCACGATGGAGATCCAGGGTGTGGTCCCGACGACCAGTCCGTCGATGGACATCCAGGTCAGCTCGAACCTGGAACGGCTGCTCTGCGAGGCCCTCGGCCGCGACGGGGCAGCGGTGGCCGAGCTCATGGCGGCCTTCCGCGCCGACGGCACCGTGTCGGTCGACGCCGACGTGCTGACCGCCCTGCGCGGCGAGTTCGACTGCGGACGGGTCGACGACGAGACCGCGGCCGAGGTCATCCGGCGGGTCCACGCCCGCACCGGGATGCTGCTCGACCCGCACACCGCCGTCGGGGCCAGCATCGCGGAGGGGCTCGAGGGAGACCCGTCGGTGCCGGTCGTGGCGCTCGCGACGGCGCACCCGGCGAAGTTCCCCGATGCCGTCGATGCCGCAGTCGGGCAACGCCCGCCGCTCCCGGCGCACCTTGCGGACCTGTTCGACCGGACCGAGCGGATCGAGCACGTCGACGGCTGACCTCAAGGCCGTGCAGCGGCTGGTCCGCAGCGAACGCCGGGCGGACTGACCCCGGCGCCGCTGATCTCCGCCTCCTGCCGACGGGCCGGACAGGATTGCCGACCTCCGCGGTGCCCAGTAGGGTTCGCTCCTCGCGGGTGGGGACCACCTGTCGCGATCAGTCCCTCCAGCGTCCGGTTCCGGGCGTTCGGAGTGGGTGCCGGTCCGCATCGGGCCACCTCGAACGATGCAGTCCGGCGACGCGACCCGTTGACCGGGTCTCCACCTCACCCCCGCAGCGGCGTCGCTCGACCCGCTGCCCGACACGAACCGGGACGTATCTGTGAGTGCTGACTCGATCGACCTCGACGGCCTCGAGCGCAAGGACCGCGCCGAGCTGGCCACGATCGCCCAGGCGATGGGCGGCAAGCCGGGCTCGCGGGCCAAGAAGGCCGACATCATCGCGATGATCCTCGAGCTCGCCGGCGTCGAGACCGGCGACGGTGAGCGCGGCGACGGCGAGAGCGCCAGCGTCGCTGACGATGCGCCCGACGCGGAGGCAGCGACCACGACGGATGCGCAGGTGCAGGAGGCCGACCCCGGCGACTCCGCCGATGCTGCGGCCCCTGCGGACCGGACCGCCGGCCCTGGTGTCAGCGGGGACGGACCGCCTGAACAGCCCGGCACCTCCGGTGGCGCACCGGACGACGCCCGGCGCGGTCAGCAGGACGGGGATCAGAAGGTCGGCGGCGGCCAGAACGACGGGGATCAGAAGAACGGCGGGGATCAGAAGAACGGCGGCCAGAGCGACGGCGGCCAGCAGGACGGCGATCGGCCCACCGGTGACGGCGACGCCCAGGAGGGAAGCCGGCGGCGGCGACGTCGACGCAACCGCGACCGCAACGACGAGGGCGGCGGCGACGGGAACCAGGAGTGGGGCGGCGACCTCGTCGAGGTGGCCGGCGTGCTGGACCTGCGCGACGAGGGGTACGGCTTCCTGCGTGTCGACGGACTGCTGCCCAGCCGCGACGACGTGTACGTGTCGGTCAAGCAGACACGTCAGCTCGGGCTCCGACGCGGCGACTGGATCACCGGGGCGAGCCGTCCCGCGAACCGCGGCGAGAAGAACCCTGCACTGCTCCGCGTCGACACCGTGAACGCCGGGCCGCCCGACAGCGCACGCCAGCGGCCACGGTTCGAGGACCTGACGCCGCTCTTCCCCCAGGAGCGACTGCGGCTCGAGCGCGACGACCACCCCTACGACATGACGGGGCGCATCATCGACCTCCTCGCCCCGATCGGCAAGGGCCAGCGCGGCCTGATCGTCTCGCCGCCGAAGGCCGGCAAGACGACGATCATGAAGACGATCGCACAGTGCATCGAGGCGAACCACCCCGAGGTCGAGTTGATGGTGCTGCTGGTCGACGAGCGCCCCGAGGAGGTGACCGACATGCGTCGCTCCGTCGAGGGCGAGGTCGTGGCGTCCACCTTCGACCGGCCGCCGGACGAGCACATCGCGGTCGCCGAACTGGCGATCGAGCGCGCCAAGCGCATGGTCGAACTGGGTCAGGACGTCGTGGTGATCCTCGACGGGATCACGCGCCTGGCCCGCGCCTACAACCTGGCCGCCCCGAGCGGCGGCCGCATCGGCACCGGCGGGCTCGACACCGGTGCGCTGTACCCGCCCAAGCGCTTCTTCGGCGCGGCGCGCAACGTCGAGGACGGCGGGTCGCTCACGATCCTGGCCACGGCGCTGGTCGAGACCGGTTCCAAGATGGACGAGGTCATCTTCGAGGAGTTCAAGGGCACCGGGAACATGGAGCTGCGACTCGACCGGCGAGCTGCGGAGCAGCGGGTCTGGCCTGCCATCGACGTCGACGGTTCCTCGACCCGCCACGAGGAACTGCTCCTCGGTGCCGACGAGCTCCAGCTGGTCTGGAAGCTGCGACGGGTTCTCTCGGCGCTCGCGACCGACGCCCAGCCCGCCGCGGCGCTCGAGATGGTCGTCGACCGGATGCGTCGCTACCCGACCAACGAGGTGTTCCTCGCCGAGGTCGCCACCTCCGCTCCGGTCGGCTGACCGGGCGGTCGGCAGCCACCGGCCGATCCGGTCGCCGCGGTTCGCCACCGGGGCCTCGCCCGGTCCATACTGATCCGTCCCCTCATCTGGGTCCCGTTCGGAAACCGGGACCCCTTCGGAGAGCCTGATGAAGCCCGGAATCCACCCTGAGTACCGCGACGTCGTGTTCCAGGACACGTCGTCCGGTGACACGATCCTGACCCGGTCGACCATCGAGACGTCGGAGACCACGACCTGGACCGACGGGAACGAGTACCCGCTCGCCAAGGTCGAGATCTCGGCGTTCACCCACCCGTTCTTCACCGGTCAGATGAAGATCGTCGACACGGCCGGCCGCGTCGAGCGCTTCGAGCGCCGCTACGGCCGCCGCAAGGGCAAGGGCGGCGCCCCCGGCGTCGACGACGGGAGCGACCCCTCCGCCGACGAGGCCGCGGCCGAGTGACGCGGCCCGCCCGGTCGTGAGCGACCACGGCGGCGGTGCGCAGATCGACCCGCAGCGACGAGCGGCCCTCGGGCGCGCCAAGCTCGCCGCGCTCGCACGCGACCTGCTCGACGCCGAGGTGGTCCCCGAGGACCTCGGCGCATCCGCTGCTGCGGTCACCGGCGGCACCGCGTTGGTCCTCGTCGACGCGCCGACGGCTGCCGCGCTCGCCGCCGCGGCGCTCTGGGCGATCCGCCGCGACGCCGGCCGTCTGGTGGTGTTCGCGGATCCTCCCGCTGGCGACCTCGCCCGGCTCGCTGAGCCGTTCGTGCTGGGAGATGCCGATATCGAGGTGCGTACCGTGGATGCGGCGACCAGCCGGCCGGCATCGGCGGCGCCGCTGCCCGTCCCGGGCACGGAGCCCGACGGCGCAGAAGGCCTGCTGGAGGAACTCCGCCTCGCCGGGGTCGAGGTCGTGGTCGAGCACGGAGTCGTGCGTGGTGAGATCCACGGCCTCGAGGTCGCTCGACTGGTCCGCTGGCCCGCCGAGCTCGGCGGCGACGACGAACTGCACCTCGAGGCGGGTGTCGGCCGATTCGACCGCGACGCGATCGCTGCGATCCGCCCGGACGCACCGCCCGGAGAGTCCTTGGCGCGCACCGTGGCGGCCGTCCGGGCGCACCGGTACCCGGGCGCGGCCGCCCACCCGGTGCAGCTCCTCGCACGGGAACGCTGGCTTCGCTCCACGGTGCTCGCCGACCCGGGCATGGTGGGTGCCAGCGAGCTGCGTGCCGCAGAGACGCCACACGAGCCCGGCGGGCTGCGGGATCGCCATCCGGCTGCAGCGATCGGCACGGGGCTCGGCGGCGAGCCGGTCGTCGTGGTCTGCTCCGTGGGCGTGGATCTCGCTCTGGTGCCCGTGGCCGCGGACACCCGGCGCCTCCACGCCCCGGACGCCCGCCTGGTGCTGGCCCTGCCGGCACGTGATCACCACGACGCCACCCGGTCGCTCGCCGGGACGCTGCGTCACCCCGCTGAACTGGTCGCCGTCGAGCCGGAGTGGGGTTGATGGCAGCCGAGGGCTGGGAGCAGCGCCTCGACGCTCTGGTCCACGAGCACGGCGAGTGCGAACGGCTGCTGGCGGACCCCGAGGTGCACGCCGACCGGGACCGCCTGGTCGATCTCTCCCGTCGGCACAACGAGCTGGGCGCCGTCGTCGAGGTCGTCCGCCGCCGACACGAGCTCCTCGCCGAGCTCGCGGCGGCGGCGGAGCTCCTGAGGAGCTGCGGAGGGCGACGAACGTGAGTCGCTGGTCGAGGAGCGCGGCCGCAACGAGGCCGAGCTCGCACGGGTGGACGAGGAGCTGCGCCGAGCCCTCGCGCCCCGTGACCCTGACGACGATCGCGACGTGATCGTCGAGATCCGCGGCGCGGAGGGCGGTGAGGAGGCCAACCTCTTCGCCCGCGACCTGTTCGAGATGTACCGCGCGTTCGCCCAGCGTCGCGGGTGGCGCGTCGAGGTGCTCGGCTCCTCCCCGAGTGATCTCGGCGGGTACGCCGAGATCACCTTCCGCGTCACGGGCGACCAGGTGTTCGCCCGGATGAAGTTCGAGGCGGGCCCGCACCGGGTCCAGCGCGTCCCGGTCACCGAGTCGCAGGGACGGGTGCACACGTCGTCGGCAACGGTGGCGGTGCTCCCCGAGGCCGACGAGGTCGAGGTCGCGATCGCCGCAGAGGACCTGCGCGTCGATGTCTTCCGCGCCTCCGGACCGGGAGGGCAGTCGGTGAACACGACCGACTCCGCGGTGCGCATCACGCACCTGCCGACCGGGCTCGTGGTCTCGATGCAGGACGAGAAGAGCCAGTTGCAGAACCGGGCGCGAGCGCTGGTCGTGCTGCGGGCCCGGTTGCTGCAGCTCGAGCAGCAGCGCCGGTCCGGCGACGAGGCCGCGCAGCGTCGTTCGCAGATCGGCGGCGGCGGCCGCAGCGAGAAGATCCGCACCTACAACGTCAAGGAGAACCGGGTCACCGAGCACCGCCTCGGCTTGACGCTCTACCACCTCGACCGGGTGCTCGCGGGGGGACTCGACGAGATCAGCGACGCGCTCGTCGAGGACGACCGTGCCCGTCGCCTGGCTGAGGGGGAGGGGTGAGCCCCGCCTCCGACGGAACGATCGCCTGGCGCGAGCTGCTGGCCAGGGCGAGCGCGCTCGCTCGAGCACGTCGCGGGACCGGGGGCTGAACGTGAGGCGCGGTTCCTCGTCGCCGAAGCGTCCGGGGTCGAGCCGGAGGGACTCGCCGCGCTCCTCGACCAGCCGGCAACGACGGGGGGCGTCGCCCGTCTCGACGCGATGGTGCAGCGGCGTCGCGCCGGTGAGCCGCTGCAGTACGTGCTCGGGTCGTGGGGGTTCCGCCACCTCGACCTGCTGGTCGACCCCCGTGTGCTGATCCCGCGTCCCGAGACCGAGCAGGTGGTCGAGGAGGCACTCCGCGAGCTCGATCGCCTCGGCGGTCGCAGCACCCGCACCCGGGTCCTCGACCTCGGCACCGGATCCGGTGCGATCGCGCTGGCGATCGCCACGGAGCGGCCCCGGACCGAGGTGTGGGCGAGCGACGTCGACCCCGGCGCGGTGGCGGTGGCCCGCGCCAACCTGGTGGGGATCGGGCGGGCCGCAGCACGGGTCCGCATCGTGGAGGGCGACTGGTTCGAGCCGCTGCCGCTGGAGCTCGCAGGATCCTTCGACCTGGTCGTCGCGAATCCGCCGTACGTTCCCGACGGCGCCGAGCTGCCCGACGAGGTCGTCCGCCACGAACCGCCACGGGCGCTGTTCGGCGGCCAGGATGGCACCGACGAGCTCGAGCGGATCGTGCGCGGCGCGGGGGAGTGGCTCCGCCCGGGCGGGGTCCTCGTCTGTGAGCTGTCACCGGAGCAGGGCGGCGCGCTGCGTGCGCTCGCGCAACGACACTTCGAGCGTGTCCGCCTGGCTGAGGACCTGACGGGCCGGACCCGCTGCATCGTCGCGGTCGCGCCGGCGACGGGTCCCGGGGTGGTCGGGACTGCGACCGGGTAGTGTCCGCCCCGTCGGCGCGGGGTGTGACCGACGACATCGCCGCCGACCGGGAGGGTCAGATGACCAAGGGTCGCAAGCCGTCCGAACTCGTCGAGCTGCTTGACGGCATCTCGTTCTTCGACGGGTTCTCCGACCACGAGCTGCGACGTGTGGGAGAGCTCTCCAACGAGGTGCTCCTCGATGCGGGGGAGCTGCTCGTCGACCAGGGCGACCCCGGCACGCACTGCTGGGTCATCCTGGACGGCACCGCCAGCGTGTACGTGCGCGGTGAGCACGTCGCCACCCTGGAGCCGGGTTCGATGGTCGGTGAGATGGCCCTCGTCGATCACCGGCCGCGCTCCGCCACGGTCGTGGCCGACCGGCCCCTCGACCTGCTGCGCTTCGACTCCCGTGCGTTCGCGAAGCTGCTCGACGAGATGCCGAAGGCGTCCGAGCGCGTGATGACGGTCCTGCGTGCCCGGATGGAACCCGGCGCCGGCTGACCGGATCCCGCTCGGCACCCGTCACTCGAGTTCGAGCGCCCCGGCCTCGCCGATCGACACCGCTGACCCGGCGATGTCCTCGGACTCGAAGCGGTCCATGGTCGCTGCGTCGTCCGTCACGCCCCAGACGCGTGCGCCGTCGGGCGTGATGCAGGCGGCGTGGGCCCGCTCCGCGACGCCGTCGCGTCCGTGCATGACGGTCCACGCCTCGATCACGGCCGACCCGCGGTGCTCCGGGTCGACCCGACGTCCCGGCGTCTCGTCGATGCGGTCCTGGGGCCGTTCGTGGCGGAAGCCGCCGGCCGGTGGGTCGGTGGAGTAGACCCCGAAGGAGTGCTTGTCGACGTGGCCGCCGTTCCCGGTGACGAGCCCCCGGCTCGAGGGGTCGGCGCGCAGCACCTCGACCATCCTCGCGATGGCGTGGCCGACCGGGTTGCTCCAGGGCCCACCCCCGAAGGTCAGCCCGCCGGTGACGCTGAGCTGGCGGTCCGCGGGGATGCCGAACGCGCCCATCGCCAGCTGGACCGCTGAGGGGAAGCAGGCGTACAGGTCGAGGTGGGCCACCTCGTCGATCCCGACCCCGGCGAGCTCGAGGACCCGGCCCCCGGCGACGCGCATCGCCGGGGAGGAGACGAAGTCGGCCCGCTCGGACAGCTTGCGGTCCACACCGTCGGTGCCGGCGTGGACGAAGACCCAGCGGTCCCGGGGCACCCCGAGCTGCTCGGCCCGCCGGGCCGAGCACACGATCGCCGCCGAGGACATGTCCACGTCGGGGTTCGCCACCATGAGCTTGGTGTAGGGGAAGCCGACCATCCGGTTGTCCGCCGACGGCGTGATGATCTCCTCGGCGGTGTGCGGCTCGCGGCGCCACGCGTACGGGTTCGCCGCCGCGACCCGGGACAGCCCGGCCCACAGCTCGCCGATCCGACCCAGGTGCTCGCCGAGGCTGCGGCCCGAGGCGTGCCAGAGGGCGGTCTCGAACAACGGGTAGGCCTGGGTGGGCCAGAAGATCCTGCGCTCGTGCTCGGCCGGGTGCGCCAGGACGAACTCGCCGCCGTCGCTCCAGTCCGGTGTGATCGACAGGTCCTGGCGCGGCCAGGGCACGTCGCCGCCCGAACGCCTCGCCGCCCGCTTCGTCGCGTCCGCTTCGCCGCCGCACAGCACGGCCTGGTCCAACCTGCCGGCCGCGATCTCCGCGGCCAAGCGGTTCATCAGCAGCTGTGGGGTGTTGCCGCCGACCACGGCGGTCCAGGTGTGCGCCCCGGCGGCGCCGATCTGCTCCGCGACGATCCGGCCGGGGTCCGCGTAGCGCCACGAGAACGTCGGCACCGCTGCGACGACCTCGGACGCCGAGGCGTCGACCCCTGCGTCCGCGGCTGCGAGGCGGGCCGCCTCGGCCATCAACAGGGCGGGCTCCGGCGCCGTCACCGACCGATCGAGGTGCTGGCCGACCCCCACCACGACCGGGTCGTTCGGTCGGTGCGGGCGGCGCTCGGGGGTCATGGCCGGGGAGCCTACGAGCGCGGGGCCGGGCGGTTCGAACCGGCCGGCAGCTGGCGGGCGCGTCGCTAGACTGGCCCGGTGACGCCTCCGGAGCTCGCCGACCGACCGCTGCGCATCGCGCTGGGCGCGGACCACGCGGGCGTGGCGCTCAAGGACGCGGTGGGCGAGCACCTCTCCGCACGCGGCCTCGAGGTCGTTGATCTGGGAACGCACGGCACCGATCGTGTGGACTACCCGGACTTCGGCGCCGCGGTCGGTCGATGTGTCGCCGCCGGCGATGCCGATCTGGGCGTCGCGGTGTGCGGCTCGGGCCTGGGCATCGCCATGGCGGCCAACAAGGTGGGCGGCGTGCGCGCCGCACCGGTCCACGACGCCACGTCGGCCCGGCTGACCCGCCAGCACAACGACGCCAACGTGATCTGTCTCGGGGAGCGCCTGATCGGCCCCCAGACCGCGCTCGACGCGGTCGACGCCTGGCTCGCCGCGACCTTCGAGGGCGGGCGCCATGCGGGCCGCGTGGCCAAGCTCGACGCACTCGGTGCCGATCCCGGCGCCGCTCCCGACCCAGCCGCCGACCGAAGGTGATCACCCATGCCCTGGCCCGACTCCCACGACCCTTAGGTCTTCGACGCAATCGACCGCGAGGTCGAGCGCCAGAACACCGGCCTGCAACTCATCGCCTCCGAGAACTTCACGTCACCGGCGGTCATGTCGGCGGTCGGCTCCGTGCTGACCAACAAGTACTCCGAGGGCTACCCCGGCAAGCGCTACTACGGCGGCAACGAGGTCGTCGACGACATCGAGGACCTCGCCCGCGAACGGGTGAAGGCGCTCTTCGGGGCCGAGGCCGCCAACGTGCAGCCCCACTCGGGGGCCAACGCCAACCTGGGCGTCTACCTGGCGCTGCTCGAGGCGGGCGACACCGTGCTCGGGCTCAGCCTCGACCACGGCGGCCACCTGACCCACGGGTCGCCGGTGAACATCTCCGGTCGGTTCTACGACTTCGTCTCCTACGGCGTGACCCCGAGCGACGAGCGGATCGACTACGACCAGATCCGCGACCTGGCACGCGAGCACCGCCCCAGGATGATCGTTGCCGGTGCCACCGCGTACCCCCGGGTGATCGACCCCGCTCCGATCCGCGAGATCTGCGACGAGGTAGGTGCGCTGTTCCTGTTCGACGCGGCCCACATCGCCGGGCTCATCGCCGGCGGCGCGCACCCGAACCCCGTGCCGCACGCTGACGTCGTCACCTTCACGACCCACAAGACCCTGCGCGGCCCGCGCGGCGGCTGCATCCTGTCGACCGCCGAGCACGCTGGCGCGATCGACAAGGCCATCTTCCCGGGACTCCAGGGCGGCCCGCTCGAGCACGTGATCGCCGGCAAGGCCGTGGCGTTCCGCGAGGCGGCCGACCCGTCGTTCAGCGCATACGCACATCAGATCGTCGCGAACGCCCGAGCGCTGGCGTCGGCGCTCGGGGCCGAGGGGATCCGCCTGGTCTCGGGGGGCACCGACAACCACCTGCTGCTGGTCGACCTGCGATCGGTCGACGCGGAGCTGACCGGCAAGGACGCCCAGCACGCGCTGGACCGTGCCGGCCTCACCCTGAACAAGAACACCGTGCCCGATGACCCGCGTTCGCCGTTCGTGACCTCGGGGCTGCGGATCGGGACGCCGTCGGTGACGACCCAGGGGATGGGCGAGGCCGAGATGGCCCGCATCGCGGAGCTCATGGTCCGGGTCCTGCGCTCGCCCGACGACCAGGGCGAGCTCGCCGGGGTCCGCGAGGACGTCCGCACGCTGTGCTCGAAGTTCACGCCGTACCCGCGCTGACGTCGGACCCGCGCTGGGTGGACCGCGGCCGGCGCCCCCACCGGGCACTGGCCGGGCGTGGGTCGCTCAGGCGGCGCCGTTGCGGCGCAGGACTGCCGGCACGGTCTTCGCGAGGATGACCAGGTCGGTCACGATCGACCAGTTGTCGACGTAGTAGAGGTCGAGGCGCTGGTAGTCCTCGAGCGAGGTCGTGAAGCGCCCGTTGACCTGCCAGTTGCCGGTGATCCCCGGCTTGACCCGCAACCGCTCGCGCAGGTCGTCGTTCCACTGCACCGCCTCGTGGGGCAGCGCCGGGCGTGGCCCGACGAGGCTCATCTGGCCCGCCAGCACGTTGAACAGCTGCGGGAGCTCGTCGATCGACGTCGAACGCAGGAAGCGGCCGACCGTGGTGACCCGCGGGTCGTCGGTCATCTTGAACATGGGTCCGTTGGCCTCGTTGGCGTCGAGGAGGTCCGGCAGCATCGATTCGGCGTCGTGCACCATGGTGCGGAACTTGAGCACCGTGAACGGCGTGCCGTCGCGCCCCACCCGGGTCTGGCGGAAGAACACCCCACGTCCCGACGTCACCCGGATCGCGATCGCGGCCAGCGCCAGGACCGGGGCCACGAGCACGATGACGAGGCCGGAGACGACGATGTCGAAGGCCCGCTTGAACGCTGCACGCCAGCCGGTCGTCGAGACGGGCTCGACGCACATCACCGGGTAGCGGCCGAGCGGTCGCAGGGTGACCCGGCGTGTCGCGATGTCGCGCATGGACGAGGACAGCTCGACGTAGATGCCCTCGCGGGTGAGGTCGCGGACGAGTCGGTTGGCGCTCTCGAGGGAGATGCTCGTCGTCGCGACCACCACGCTCGAGGCGCCGCTCTCGTCGACGATGGAGAGGATGTCATCGGTCTTGCCGAGATACGGGACCTGGGGCTCGCTGCCGCCCGTGGCGCCGTAGTCGGGAGTGTCGTGGACGCGGCCGACGACGCGGTAGCCGAGCTCTCGGCTGCTCTGGAGCATCTCGATGAGGGCATCTGCCTCGGCGTTCTCGCCGACGAGCAGCACGGAGCGGACCATTCGGCCTGACGTGCGCATCCGTCTGATCACCGCGCGGGCGACTTCCCGTTCGGCGGCGACGCACAGGAACACCCCGACACCGATCAGCGCGATCCAGCCTCGCGAGAGCGCCACCTGGAGCAACACCGAGATACCCGCGACGGCGACCACGCCGAGCAGGACGGCATTGACGAGCCGCCGGAGCTCATCGATGCGTCTCGTGACGTGGCGCGCCTGGTACATGCCCTGCTGGGAGAACACCAGCGGCCAGACCGGCAGGGCCAACGCAGCGATCCCGGGTGCGGAGGGCACCGGCTGGCCCCACAGCAGGTCGTACACCAACAGCGCGAGCGCCATGCCCAGCGCGGCCGACGCGACGTCGGCGGCAACGATCGCCGCCTTGAAGCGCCGGCGCTGGCGACCACGTCCGGCCGAGGCCGCCTCGTGGTGCTCCCGGCTGACGACGGGTCGGTCGGTGCCGATGTGCCGGTCGTTCGCATCAGCAGCGGTGCTCCGGGCGCGCTCGGGGGCCACCGCTGCTCGTTGGGTCGCTTCGATCGGGGCGGCACTCCGCTCCGTCTGCATATGTCTCCATCCCGAGCGGTGGCGGAGTGAACGTCGCTGTTGCCGCTCACCCGCCTACTCGGCCTCCCAGTTGGCCGAGCACTCTTCCCAGTCCTTGTCTACCGCACACGACGGTCGCGTGCACAGGGCAAAATCGCCCGCTCCGACCCTGTCGGCAGCTCGGCGTGCGCAACTGAGCTTCCAGCCGAACCTCGATGCTCCGAGTAGCGTGCCCGCAGTGGACGCCTACCTCGTGGTGATGGCCGTCGCCGCGGCGGCGACGGCCGCTGCGGTGCCTCCGCTGCGGATGCTGTCGCGACGCACCGGCGCACTGGCACACCCCAGCGATCGGACCGTCCACGCCACCCCGACACCGTTGCTCGGCGGCACGGCGCTCCTCGTCGGACTCCTCGCCGGGCTGGGGGCGGCCTCCCAGCTCGACGGCCTCGCACCGGTGTTCGAGGTGCCCGGGAACCTGCTCGGGGTGATCGCCGCGGCAGTCGTCATGTGGCTCGTCGGCCTCGTGGACGACCTGCGCGACGTCTCGGCCCCCGCCAAGCTGGCCGGGATGGTCCTGAGCGGCTCCCTGCTCACCCTGGTCGGCCTGACGATCATCTACCTGCGCATCCCGTTCCTCGGCTTCACCGTGCTGCCTCCGGACATGTCGGCGCTCATCACGGTGCTCTGGGTGCTCGGGATGGCCAACGCCGTGAACCTGATCGACGGGCTCGACGGGCTCGCAGCGGGCATCGTCGCGATCGGTGCCGCCGCCTTCTTCCTCTACGGGTGGCGGCTGCTGGAGGTCGGCGTGATCGACCCGACCAACGTGGGTCCGGTGCTCGCCGTCGTCACCGCTGGCATCTGCCTCGGGTTCCTGCCGTTCAACTTCAACCCCGCCAGCATCTTCATGGGCGACTCGGGGGCGCTCATGCTCGGCCTGCTGCTCGCCGCATCCACGGTGGCGGTCGGCGGGCAGTCCGACGATCCGTTCTCCGGGCAGTCCTGGTTCTTCTTCGCCCCGCTCGTGATCCCGCTGTTCATCCTCGGGGTGCCGCTGTTCGACACGGTGTTCGCGGTGATCCGTCGAGCGCGACGTCGGGCCGGCGTCGCGACCGCCGACAAGGAGCACCTGCACCATCGACTCATGGACCTCGGCCATGGTCACCGACGGACCGTGCTGCTCCTGTGGGCCTGGACGGCGGTGTTGTCCGGGTTCGTGCTCGTCCCGGCGTTCACCGCACGCGGCAACGGGATCGTGCCCATCGGGTTGGCGGCGCTCGCGCTGCTGCTGTTCACGCTGTTCGCCCCGAGGTTCGGTACGAGCACCGTCGGCGAGGCCGTCGACGACGAACCGCCGGGGCCGGACGACTCCGGTGCCGACGAACGTGGTGCCGATCAGCCCATCGGGTCAGGCTGAAGCTGCCGTCGCCGGGCCCCGATCCGCACCCGGCGACACGCAGCACCGGGCGGCGGCTCAGCGGGCGGTCACCGTGTCGGTGTCGGTGCCCGAGCGCAGCACCGAACCGGGCAGCGCCCCCGTGGGTTGCCCGTTCTCGATCGTCTCGACGCCGCCCACCCAGACCCGTTCCACGCCGAGTGAACCGGCGAACAGCCGGCTGGTCCCCCCGGGCAGGTCGTCGACCATCGTCAGCAGTTCCGAGTCGACCTGCTCGGGGTCGATCAGCACGAGGTCCGCGTGCGCGCCCTCGCGGATGACGCCGCGGTCCCGGAGGCCGAACAGCTCGGCGGGCACCTGGGTCATCATCCGAACCGCGTTCTCGACCGAGGTCAGCTTGCGGCCTCGTAGGCAGTCGGCGAGGAACCGGGTGGGGTAGTTCGAGCCCTGCATCCGATCGAGGTGCGCCCCGGCGTCGGAGCCCCCGAGCATGACTGCCGGGTGGTCCCATGCCCGACGACGCAGCTCCCACGACTCGGGGTCGGAGTCGGTCGCGCCGGGCCACAGGACCGTGCGCAGGTCGTCGGCGAGGACGATGTCGAGCAGCGTGTCGAACGGCGCCGCGCCGCGCTCTGCGGCGATGTCGCCGACCCGGCGACCCGACAGGCCCTCGTTCTCCGCCGAGAAGGTGTCGCCGATGACATAGGTGTCCCACCCGGTGAGCCGGGCGAACACGCCGGCGTCGGGTGAGGCGGCCCGCTCCTGCATGAAGCGTCGGGTCTCGGGATCACGCAGTCGCTCCATGCGCTCGGGCAGCTCCAGAGCCAGGATCGGCCCCCAGTCCGGCATCATGTTCAGCGCGCAGTAGGTGCTGAAGCTCATGTTCATGCCGACGATGACCGGCATGGTCAGCGCCACCACCCGAGCGCCCTCCGCTGCGCAGCGGTCCATGGCTGCGAGCTGGTTGCGGTACCGCTCCGGAGCGTGTGAGTCGACCGTGAGGACATTCCAGTTGAGCGGGCGGTTGCCCGCCCTCGAGAAGCGGATCATGAACTCGACCTCGTCGTCGTCGAACCCGTCGAGGCAGCCGTCGGAGGCGAACTCGAGCGTCGTCCCGTCGAGGTGGGAGACCACCTCGGCGAGAGCGAGCAGCTCCCGCTCATCGGCCCAGCGCGACGCCACGGGCGCCCCGTCGCCGTCGGAGTGGGTGCGGGCGAGCGTGGTGGAGAACCCCAGCCCGCCGGCATCGGATGCCGTCGCAGCGAGGAGCTCGGCCATCTCGGTCGACCTCGTCCTCGGTGGCCTCGCGCTCGACCGGACTCGGCGCCCATGACCCGGCGCCGCAGTGCGCAGTGTCCGACCAGGAACCCGGCGTTGACGCCGAGTCGCCCGTCGAGGCGGTCGAGGTACTGCTCGAAGCTCTGCCAGTCCCATTCGATGCCGTTCTCCAGCGCGGCGAGGGGCATGCCCTCGACCTTGGCCATCATCCGGCGCGTGTAGTCGCCGTCGCCCGGGGCCAGCGGCGCGAGCGTGAAGCCGCAGTTGCCGCCGATGACCGTGGTGACCCCGTGGAGGTTGGAGGGCGACCCGGTCGGATCCCAGAACAGCTGGGCGTCGTAGTGGGTGTGCGGGTCCACGAAGCCGGGGGTGAGCATGAGGCCGGTGCCGTCCACGACCCGGTCGGCGCCGTCGACGCGACCGCTCCCCGCGTCGTCCACCACGACGACACGACCGTCGTCGACGCCCACGTCGCCGATTCGCGCGGGGTCGCCGGTGCCGTCCACGATCGTCACGTTGCGCACTGCCAGGTCCATCGGATCCTCCGTGGATCGGTCGGTCTCGGGAGCTCCGGACCGCTCGTTTCTGACGCTCTGTCAGATCTGGGCGCACCGGGTGTCAGATCCTCGCACTCCGTCTGCATCGGGCCACCGCCGCTCGTCGACGTGCTAGAATCCGATCTGACGCTGCGTCAGATCGGCGGAGTGCGGCATGCCGACGTCCGGCTCGCAGTGGTCGGGCGTGGAACGACCTCAGGGGGAACATCGTGAAGCGAACTCTTGCAATCCTCGTGACGCGCACTCGCGCTCGTGGCCACGGCCTGTGGGGCCTCGGGCGACGAGGAGGGCACCTCGAGAACGAGGGCGAGACGGCCGACCGCCGAGGCCGGCCGACGACGCGTTCGTTCGGCGACCTCGCCGTCGCCGTGCGGCGACGGCGACGCCACCGTCGCCGAGGGCGAGGGTCCGGCGACCGACAAGCTCCTGCTGGGTGTGGCCAACGACCGCACCTCGGACATCCGTCCCGGGCTGAACAAGGAGTTCTGGGACACCGCGTTGGCGTTCCAGCAGTGGTGCAACGACCAGGGCGGCATCCAGGGCCTGCCCATCGAGCTCGTCGACCTCGACGGCAAGGTGCTCAACGTCGACGCGGCGATGACCACGGCGTGCACCGAGGTGTTCGCCATGGTCGGCGGTGGGTTCGCCCAGGACCAGTTCGAGTTCACCGGCAACCCCGGCTCGGACTTCCACGAGTGCGCCCTCATCGACATCCCGGCGTTCGCCGTCTCGATCGAGAAGAGCCTCTCGAACGGCAAGATCGAGCCGATCCCGAACCCCGCCGAACAAGTCACCACGCAGTGGGTGACCGACTTCAAGAGCTGTACCCCGACGGAGTCCGAGACGATGGTCGTCGTCTACGGCGAGCTCGCCGTCGATGCAGACGGTCAAGGCGCAGTTCGAGGCCGCTGCCGACACCGAGGGCGGGGAGCACGCTGGTCAACCCCATCTCGTACCCGATCATCGGCGCCGACGACTGGGGCCCCTTCGCCGACCGTGTCATCGATGCCGGTGCCAAGTCGCTCTACTGGATCGGTGAGCCGTCCAACGCCGCGAACCTCAGCCAGAAGCTCAACGAGAAGGGCTGGGACGGCTTCGCCCTGCACCAGACCAACGCCTACGACGACGTCCTGCTCTCGGCGGGCGACGAGGCGGCCGAGGGGTCGGTGATCCGCACCGGCTTCCACCCCTTCGAGGAGGCGGCGGACTGGCCCGCCATCCAGCAGTACCTCGACCTCATGGCCGAGGTGCCCGACGCGAAGATCGCGGCGCTCGGTCTGCAGGGCATGTCGGCCTGGCTGCTGTTCTCGGTGGCGGCCAACGAGTGCGCCGACCTGAACGACGGCGTGATCGATCGTGAGTGCATCCTGGAGCAGTCAGCGGCGGTCGACGACTGGACCGCCGGCGGTCTGCACGTCCCGACCGACCCCGGGTCCGGCACGCCGCCGGAGTGCGGGATGCTGCTGATCGTCCGCGACGGCGAGTTCGAGCGCTTGGTCCCCGAGATCGGCGGCGACAAGGACGACCAGGACGGGTTCAGCTGCCCCGAGGACAGCATCGCCGAGGTCGACGTCTCGGGCATCGGCGAGGGCGTGGTCGACCCGGACCGCCCGAACTGAGCGCCGGCACCGGCCCCGGCAGTCGCAGCGACGGCCGCCGGGGCTGATCGTCCCCCATGGACAAGTTCCTCACCTTCTCGATCGGCGGCCTGGCCACTGCGGCGATCTACGCCATCTCGGCGTCGGGGCTCGTGGTGACCTACACGACCTCGGGCATCTTCAACTTCGCCCACGGCGCCTTCTCGATGATGGCGGCGTTCATGTACTGGCAGGTCCACGCCGGATGGGGCGTGCCGGTGCTGCCGGCGGTCCTGTTGGTGGTGTTCGTCATCGGACCGCTGTTCGGGGCGACCGTCGAGCGCGTGATCATGCGGGGGATCGAGGGCACGAGCGACGTCGTGAAGATCGTCGTGACGATCTCGCTGATGATCGCGCTCATCGGTCTGGCGAACGTCATCTGGGACCCCACCGTCGGTCGAGCGGTGTTGCCGCTCGTGGGGGGAACCGTCGAGGTGATCCTCGGCGTGATCGTCGACCAACCAGCGGCTGCTGACGATGGGGGTGGCGATCGCGGTCGCCGCCGGGCTCGCGTTCATGTTCCGCTACACCCGGCTCGGCATCGCGATGCGCGCCGTGGTCGACGACCGCTCGCTCATGATGCTCAACGGCGGGCGCCCCGGGCGCATCTCGATGCTGTCGTGGGCGCTCGGGGCCGGCATGGCGGCCATCGCCGGGGTGCTGCTCGCCTCCGGAGCAGACCCTCAGCGCCACGACGCTGACCCTGATGTTCATCAACTCCTACGCCGTCGCCGTGGTCGGGCGGCTCCGGAGCCTGCCCGGAGCGTTCCTCGGGGCGGTGATCCTGGGTCTCGCCCAGTCCTACGTGATCGGCTATCTCGACCAGTCCACGACGATCGGTCCGATCAGCCTGCGGGCGGTGACCCAGGCGCTGCCGGCGATCATGCTGTTCGTGGTGATGGTGATGCAGCCCCAGGACCGGCTGACCTCGGAGGGCTCCGCCCGGCGCAGCGTGCCGACCCGACCGCCGACCCAGCGGCTGGCCCTGATGGGCAGGCGTGGTGTTCGTGGTGGTGGTCGCGGCGCTCGGCTCGCTGATGGCCGGATCCCAGCCTGAACCTGCTGCTCGGGGTTCTTCACCGCCATCGTGACGCTGTCGCTCGTGCCGCTCACCGGCTACGCCGGACAGATCTCGCTCGCCCAGCTGACCTTCACCGGCATCGGTGCGGTCGCCATGGCCAGCTGGGGTGCGAACGGGGAGCCGTGGGCGGTGCTGGCATCTGTCGCGCTGTGCGCCGGTGTGGGCGCGCTGGTCGCGTTCCCTGCGTTGCGGCTGTCCGGCATCTATCTGGCGTTGGCAACGGCGGCGTTCGCGCTCTTCTGCTCGTCGATGGTCTTCAACCAGGCCGACGTCATGCCGGGCGGCAACCGGCAGGTGCCGCGACTGGCGTTCGGGCCGCTCGCGATCGAGAGCGACTACGCCCAGCTGATCCTCTTCGCCGCGTTGTTCGCCGCGATCGGCAACGGCCTGATCGTCCTGCGTCGAAGCGCCTGGGGTCGCCGGCTGACCGCGTTGAAGGACTCGCCGATGGCCTGTGCGACGCTCGGGCTGAACCTCACCTCGACCAAGGTCGGGGTCTTCGCCCTCTCGGCGGCGATCGCCGGCGCAGCGGGCGCCACTGCGGGACGGACCTTCCTGGCCGACCAGCTCGCACTCCCGGCGTCGCTCCCGATCACGATGATCGCCGTCGTCGGCGGCATCGGCTCGGTCGCCGGGGCGTTCTTCGGTGGGCTGCTGCTCGGCTCCTTCCCGATCTTCTCGACCATGTTCGCGGCCAACGCCATCGGCGTGTTCGGCTTCGTGGCGTCGGTGAAGGACGTGCTGGCGTTCTCGCCCGGACTCATGGGGATCAGCCTCGGTCGCAACCCCGACGGCGCCGCCCCGCAGATCGGCGCCGGGTTCCGGGCGGTGGGCCAGTCCGTGCCGTCGCTCGCGGTCACCACGGTCGGGGCGCGGCGGGCATCTGGCTCGCGACACGCACCGACCTGATCGACAACTGGGCGTTCTTCGCGGCGATCGTCGTGTTCGTCATGGCGATGGTGCCGTTGACCCCGCTGTTCTTCTCGCCGCTGCCGGGTGCCGCCGGTGGGCCATGGAGATCTGGTTGGCAGTCGGGGTGCTCGGCGCGGCCGCCATCCCGTGGGCCACCGCGATCACCTCGAACGGCATGCGGGTGGTGCTGATCTTCGTCTACACGTTCCTGGTCGCCCGGGTCGCCATGGGCGTCCACGGCGCCGCGATGGCGCCACCCGAGCGCTCGAGCTCGCCGAGCAGCCCTCGCCCGACCTCGTGGGTGTGGAATCCCCGCTGACCAGGGCGGAGGCCCTGGACGCCGGTCGGGTGCTCGGTATCGACGAGGAGCTCCTGCCGGACGGGCGGTCACCGTCGACGGCAACGGCGCCGACCGCACCGGTGGTTCCGGCATGAGCGTGCTCGAGGTGGACCGGGTGTCGGTCAGGTTCGGTGGCCACCTCGCGGTGAGCGAGTGCTCGCTGCGGGTCGAGGGCGGCCGCGTCAGCGGGCTCATCGGTCCCAACGGAGCCGGCAAGACCACCACGTTCAACGCGATCTGCGGTGTGGTTGCGCCCTCGTCGGGCACGGTCACCCTCGACGGTCGCGACATCTCGCGGGTGCCCACCCACCGCCGGGCCCGGCTCGGCATCGGTCGGACCTTCCAGCGCCTCGAGGTGTTCTCGTCGCTGACGGTGCGCGAGAACGTCCAGGTCGGCCTCGAGATCCGCCGGAGCTGGTCGCGCCGCAAGGGCACGCTCCCGCAGTTCCTGGCCGATGGGGGCGACCCGTCACCGACGCCGAGGTCGAGCTGATCCTGGACCGGCTGGACCTCGGGGATCTGGCGGAGCAGGTCGGCGCCGTGCTGCCCACCGGGGCACGCCCGCCTCGTGGAGCTCGGCCGAGCGCTCGCGGCCCGGCCCTCGGTGCTGCTGCTGGACGAGCCGGCGTCGGGCCTGGACGACACCGAGACCGAGGCGTTCGGCGACCTGCTCGTGGCGCTGGCGGCCAACGGCCTGGGCATCTTGTTGGTGGAGCACGACGTCGCACTGGTCATGCGCGTGTGCGAGCACCTGTCGGTGCTCGACTTCGGTCAGGTGATCGCGTCGGGCACTCCTGATCTGGTCCGCTCCAACGAGGCCGTCCTGTCGGCCTACCTGGGCACCGCACCGGTGGACGGCGGCCCGCCGTCGTGACGGTGGCCACGGGTTCGACGACACCGGCGCCGGAGCCGCTGCTGGAGCTGCGCGGGCGTCCGCGCCGCCTACGGGTCGATCGAGGTGCTGCACGGCGTCGATCTGGCGGTGGCGCCGGGAACGGTGGTCGCGCTGCTCGGGCCCAACGGCGCCGGCAAGACCACCACGCTGCAGGTCGCGTGCGGGCTGATCCCGCCGACCTCGGGGTCGGTGCTGCTCGCCGGCCGTGACGTCACCGGCGTCAGGGCCGAGGACCTGGCTCGCAGCGGGGTCACGACGATCCCGGAGGGCAAGGGCATCTTCCCGAACCTGACCGTGCGCGAGAACCTGCTCATGGCCACCTATGCCGGTGTCACGATGCGTCACGTCGAGGAGATCTCCTACGAGCGCTTCCCCCGCCTGGGCGAACGCCGCTCGCAGGTCGCGGGAACCCTGTCGGGCGGTGAGCAGCAGATGCTCGCCATGGCTCGAGGGCTGGCGGTCGACCCGGCGGTGCTCCTCCTCGACGAGCTGTCGATGGGCCTCGCTCCACTGGTGGTCGAGGAGCTGTACGGCATCGTGCGACAGATCGCCTCGGGCGGCACGTCGATCCTGGTCGTCGAGCAGTTCGCCCGTACGGTGCTGGGCGTGGCCGACGTCGCCGGCCATCATGGTCAACGGACTGGTCGAAAGGTCGGCACGCCCGCCGACGTCGAACATGAACTATCCGCTGCCTATCTGGGTGGGTGACCCCTGTGAATGAGAATGAAGCACGTATCGACGCAGTTCAGGACCGGAGGTGGACGGCCTCAAGCTGAAGGGCAGCTCCGGCCAGGGCGAGCAAGCGACTCCTCGTCGTCGGCATCGTGCTGATCGTCATCGGGATCGGGCTCGCAGTGCTCGGCGCCGTGCAGGTCGGGGCGAGCGGCGGCAACCCGGCCGACCAGCGCGCCTTCATGGCGCAGGGGTCGTTCATGGGCCTCGCGCTGATCATCGCGGGCGCGGCGCTGTTCGTGCGCTACTCCCTCGCCCGGTTCATGCGCTTCTGGCTGATCCGGCTGACCTTCGAGAGCCGCGCCAACACCGATCGCGTCGTCGACGCCATCGAGCGGGCCGCCGGGCTGCCCAGCCACCCTCGACCGCGGCGCCGGCGAACCAGCGCTCCGCACCGCCGTCGGACCGCTGACGAGCACCGACCAGCCGCTGCAGTCGCTGATGACCGGTCCGACGGATTTGCCCGCCTCCGGAGCACCCCATAGATTGCGAACGGTTTCACAAGCGGTACAGCGGCGCCACGTCCCTGACCGCGATGACCCGACACCTCATGCCTGCTGACTCCCACGAGACCACCGAACCGAGGTCCGTCGCCGAAGAGGCGACGCGTTCGCTGCATCGTTCGCACGGCTCGTTCGAGTTGGCGTTGGCCCCCGTGATCCTTGCGTTGCTCGGGCTGTGGCTCGATCGAACCATCGGCACGGTGCCGCTCTTCACCCTGGTGTTCGCCATCGTCGGCATCCTGGGCTCCTTCACCAAGGTGTACTTCGAGTACCGCAACTCCATGGCGGAGATGGAGACGAACGCTCCGTGGGTGGGTCACGCCCGTTCCCAGGAGTTCCGGACGCAGGCGCGTGCCCGTGCGGAGCGCCTCGCCACACCGGTGGAGGGCGATAGATGAGCGGTCCGACCCCCACCGACCCGATGCAGGTCCGCATCGAGGGCCCCTCGCCCGCGCTGTCGGTCGCGTTCGACCTGGCCAAGCGCAGCCTGTGGCTGGCGCCGGTGATCGTGTTCGGCTCCGCAGCGATCTGGGGGATCGAGGGCGTCTACTCCACCCTGTATGCCCTCGCTGATCGTGGTGGCGAACTTCCTGCTCGTCGGCGTACCTGCTCGCCGTCACCGGTCGCATCAACGCCGCGCTGATGGCGGGGCGGCGCTGTTCGGCTTCCTGCTCCGTCTGGGGCTGATCTTCCTCGCCGTGATCCTGGTCCGTGGCGCCTGGTGGGTCGAGCTCGTACCGCTCGGCCTGACCCTGATCGTGGCGCACCTGGCGTTGCTCTTCTGGGAGATGCGCTACGTGTCCGGGACGCTCGCGTTCCCGGGTCTCAAGCCCCAGCAGACGCCGAACCCCTATCTTCCGTCCTCCGACGGGGACGACGCTGCTGCGTCGAGCTCCGTCCCACCCTCGAACGTCGCGCCGTCGACGCCGAACGCGCAGTAGAAGGAGCCCATCCGGATGTCAGGCTTCCAGACCGTCGCAGGTCAACTCATGGTCCTCGCCGCCGAGAGCGAAGGTGGGGGCGGGGTCGAGTTCCCGCCCGTCGAGAACCTCGTCATCTGGCCTGCCGCCTTCGGTGATGGCGAGTGGTACGCGTTCAACAAGATCGGCCTCATCTCACTGATCGCCATGATCGTGCCCGTGCTGTTCTTCTACTTCGCCGGGCGCAAGGCGTCGGTGGTGCCGGGCAAGCTGCAGAACGTCGGCGAGGTCGCCATCGACTTCGTCGAGAAGCAGGTCATCCTCCCGGCCATCGGCCCCGACGGCATGCGCTACCTGCCGATGCTCACCGCCATGGTGTTCTTCATCTGGATCGGCAACCTCTTCGAGGTCATCCCCACCTCGCACATGCCGGCCAACGCCCGCATGGCCAACCCGCTGATGCTGGCGCTGGTCGCCTGGGCGATGTTCATCGGCGTCGGGGTGAAGCACAACGGCCTGGGCTACTTCAAGTCCGCCCTGTTCCCACCCGGCGTGCCCAAGGCGCTGTACCTCCTGGTGACGCCCATCGAGTTGCTCTCGACCTTCATCATCCGCCCCTTCTCGCTCGCCGTGCGTCTGTTCGCCAACATGCTCGCCGGCCACATCCTGCTGGTGACCTTCGGCGTGCTGTGCATCACGCTCTGGCAGGCCAGCGCCCTTGCGGCTGTGCTCTTCCTGTCGTTCCCGATGCTCGTCGCCTTCACCGGCTTCGAGTTCATGGTCGCCTTCCTGCAGGCGTTCATCTTCGCCCTGCTCACCGCCGTGTACATCGGCGGAGCGCTGCACCCGGAGCGATCCGGGAGCACCCCCGCTGGGCAGTCCCAGCACACGATCCACCACAAGACCTGACCACATGGCCGGCGGACCCGGCCACGAACAGGAGTACCAACCAAACATGAGTGCCATCGTCAACACCGCCAACACCGTTCTCGCCCAGATCCCCGAGGGGCTCACCGGCGACGAAGCCAAGTCCGCTCTCGGCGCATCCTCGGCGGGCTTCGCCTACGGACTCGCCGCCATCGGCCCCGGCATCGGCATCGGCTAATTACAATTTCATTTTTAAAATCAATGGGTTGAATATTATTTTTCAGGATGGATATCGTATCTGCAAATGGTTTAATTCATGCCATAAAAAAAGTGTTGAAAATTCCTTCTATGCAGGATCAATTATATTTCAATGAAGACTTTTCACACTTTTTGAATTACTGCAAAGATCAGATCTTGATCCAGAATTAAAACTACTTTTATCAGATGAAATCCCGGACACTTTCTTTGCTCCAACCAATACTGCTGTTTTAGCATTCCTAAATCGTAATCCTGACTGGGAAACAATAGATGATATCCCTGCAAAATCGCTTAACGAAATGATAAACCACCTCGTGAGTAGTGAAAATATTGTTTTAAATAAATTTAAAGAAGATGTATCACCAAAAACCCTGAAAGGTGAAATGATGACAGTCAAGATAGATTATCCAAAATGGTCAGATCGTGTATGAAAATAAAAGATCGCCAGCATTAATATCCGCGACATCTTCAGGGAGCAAATGGCATTATACATCAGGTAGATAATATATTAATGCCATCAATCCAGAATCAATAATAGCCTGGTATCAATAAACATCATCCAAATATTGAGGTGTGTTTTATGCTTTATCTAAAATCCTTGCAGTACTTAATTATTTGTTTATTAATGGATTGCTTAATTCCGGGCCTGTTTACACCTTATCCTGGTTTTGAAGCAATTAAATAATATGGACTACTTTATTTCTTGTATTAACAATACGGCCTATTGGAAGAAGATCTAAATCTTTTTTTTCTAAAAACTCCTTTAAAATAACCTTTATGTGCCGGGGATCAACGGCAATAAGTAGGCCACCTGAAGTCTGAGGATCACATAAGACTGCTTTTTGAACCTCTGAAATTGGGCTTACTTTATGCCCGTAACTATTATAATTGCGATTGGTTCCCCTCGGGATTGACTGAGCAATGTATTTTTCAACTGCGGGTATTACGGGAATCTTTGCATATTCAATTTCAGCTGATACCTGACTGGCTTCCCCTTGATAAACTTCTATTAAATGTCCTAGCAGACCGAATCCCGTAACATCGGTCATTGCCATAACTCCAGGTAC
>CALNXV010000039.1:0-81012 GCA_942490665.1 uncultured Microthrixaceae bacterium | reverse complement strand
GGTGCCCGAGGAGGTCGACGGTGCCTGCGTCGGGCTCGATCGCCCCGAGCAGCAGCAGCAGCGTGGTGGTCTTCCCGGCCCCGTTCGGCCCGACGATCCCGATGCGTTCGCCGCGCCGGACGCGCAGCGAGACACCGTCGACGGCGCGGGTCGACCCGAAGGTCTTGTGCAGGTGGTCGGCGACCAGGACGTCGCCCGCCGGGGATGGACTCACCACGACAGTCTGGGCGCGAAGCGCTGCGCCGGGCGAGCGGTTCGGGGTGTGTCAGACGGCTTGCTGGGCGAGGAGCTCGCCGACCTGACGGTCGAGGCCGAGCCAGCGGGTCATCCAACCACCGGATCGAAGTCCGGGGTGCTCGCGTCGGGAACCTCGGAGGCGGGGACGCGTGCGAATCGGATCGTGATGTGCGGCGCCCTGCGACCCATCCGGGCGAGCGCGCCGCTGAACGTGTCGAACCCCTCGAGCCCGACGTGCCAACCGAGCACCACGTCGGTCGGCTGTGCGGCGCCGAGCAGCGACCGGGTCCCGGCGGGGCGGGGCGGGAGGAGGTGCCGCAGCACCGACAGGCGCTCGGCGGCGCTCGGCGTCGCGCCCGGCGATCCGCTCGAGTGCGCGACCGCCGCTTGACGTCGCTGGCGCGCAGCCTTCCGGGAAGATGACAGCGACGTCGCGCTCACCGAGGTCGGTGCCCAGCTCGGCGATCGCGGCGAGCCCGGGCGCAGCGTCCTCAGCCCCGCGGTCGAGGAAGCAGTTGGGCAGCCGGTTGCCGACGATGTCGAGACAGGGATCGGCGAGCAGCTCGTGCTTGAGCACGATGCGGAGTTGTCGGCGTGCGACGTTGGTGAGGGTCCATGCGGTGACGAGCGAGTCGGCGAGGCTGACGCATGCCGGACCAGGCGACCGCCGGTGCCCGGCTGAATGCCTTCCTACGCCCTCGACGTCGACGCGGGCACCCCAGCGTCGCCGTCAGCGCCCGGACCAGGTCGACCCGACCACCACCGCTGCAGGCCATCTGTTCGTCTTCTGATCGTCTCGCACGTCCGAAGCACCCAGAGCCCGGCGGACGCGGCGATGCCCGCCAGCTCGAGCCAGGCCCAGCACACCCCGACGAGCGCGAGCCGGGCGGTCGGCAGGCGCGGGCGCAACCGCACGAGGTCGACGAGGGCCGCCCCGACGAACACCGGCACCAGCAGTGCGGTCAGCCACGGCGACCGCCGCGACCGCCCGATGCTCACCGCCCGTTGGCGAATCGTCGCCGCGCGCCACGGGTCGGTCGCCGGGGTCGGGTGCGGTGCGGAGGAACGGCGCGGCGGCCCGAGGGACGAGCACTGGCGTCCGCTCGACGTACCGGCGGTACTCCGGATCGTCCCCCCACCGCTTCGCGGACCGTCGTTCCAGCATCGGGATGCCGCTGACCCGGGTCAGCAGCGCCGTGACGAACACCGGCGACACGAGGGTGACGTACTGCCAGCCACCGAGTGCGGGGAGGGCGATCAGCGCGATCCCGCACCACAGCGTGATCTCACCGAAGTAGTTCGGGTGCCGGGACCACGCCCACACGCCGGACGTGATGAAGCGCCCCGCGTTGGCCGGGTCCGCTCGGAACGCCCGCTTCTGTCGGTCGGCGGCGACCTCGAGGGCGAACCCTGCGACCCAGACCACCGCCCCGACGACGGCCAGCGGGCCGATCCCGGTGTCGCCCCGGGCGGTCATCGCAGCGAGCGCAGCGCCCGCAGTGAGGACCACCCACAGGCCCTGGAGCGCCCAGGCGACCGCGAAGCGCAGCGGGTCACCGATGAACGCGCCGAAACGACCGTCGGAACCGTCGCAAGCCGGATCCGCGCGAACAGGACCGAGCCCAGACGAGCCGCCCAGAGCGCCACCAGCACACCGAGGAGCACCGCGGTCGGGCCCGACGGGGCGAGGACCAACGCGAGCGCGACGACGGTGAGGTACGTGATGCTGCCGGTCAGGTCGTAGTAGCGCTCGGTCCGGGCGAGCAGCGACGGCACGAAGACCGCCCAGTTGAGCCCGAAGGCCACTGCGGCGCAGATCGCCACGACGGGCACGGCACCGACCCGGGCACCCCCGTCGGCCGCGGCCCAGGTCACCGCTGCAGCCAACACGACCGCGACCGAGATGCTGAGGAGCGGGCCGCCGGGGCCGCCGGCGCGGGCGGGGTCCGACCCGCGCGGCGCGGACCCCCGGCGATCGGGGCTGGTCGGGTGGGGTCGGGGCGGGTCGGCGGGCTCGTCCATGCGCACGTTTCGGTCTAGCACCGGGGACCGGCCCGTGACCTGTTGCGGACGACGGGTGCGTGGACTCAGGCCCGTGGCGGGGTCAGTTCCATCCCAGCGACCGAAGCACGACGAGGGCGCCGAGCCCGACGACCAGGGTCAGCGCGACGTTGCGGGTCCGCCACGCGACGAGCGCCGCCAGCACCCCTGCAGGCAGTTCCGGGGCGAGGGTCAGCTCGCCCTCGGGGCGCACGAGCGCCGGGAGGATCAGCGCTGCGAGCGCTGCCGGAGGGATCTGGCGCAGCACCCGCCGCACGCGCGGGGCCACGTCGTCGAAGCGGTCCGCGGCAGCGAGGAACGACGCTCGCATGGCGAAGGTCCCGATACCCGCCACGACCACGGCCAGCCACACCGAGCTCACGCCAGGCCCGCTTCGTCGGAGGTCCCGCCCACCGGCTCGTCGTCGGTGTCGGAGACCGCGCCGGCGGCGACCCCGCTGACGGCGCCGAGCATCAAGGACAGCGGACCGACCCCCGCCTCGAGCGCCACCACCGTGACCAGCCCCCCGACGGCAGCTGCCACGACCGCGGGACGACGGTCGAGCACCGGCACCAACAGCACCAGGAAGACCAGCGGAACGGCGAACTCCAGGGGCACGGAGTCCGGCACCGCTCCACCCACGAGCGCGCCGGCGACCGTGCTCGCCTGCCAGGCGAACCACAGTGTTGCACCTGCCCCGGCGTAGAACGCGAGTCGCCGACGACGGCTGGCGATCGACGGGTCACCGGGGACCTCCGGCGCCCAACGCGTGATCGACAGCGCGTAGGCCTGGTCGGTCAATCCGTACGCCACCATCATCCGGCGGCCGAGCCGCTCGTGAGCGAAGTACGGCGCGAGCGACGCCGAGTACAGCAGCATCCGAAGGTTGATCGTCCATGCGGTGAGCGCCGCGACGAGCGCCGGTCCCCCGTCGGCGAGCACCTCGATCGCGGCGAGCTGTGAGGCGCCGGCGAACACGAACACGGAGAAGGCGACCGCCGTGCCGATGCCGAGTCCGTTCGCGACCGGGGTCACCCCGGCGACGAGTCCGAAGGGGATCACCCCGATGAGCATCGGGGCGACCGCTCGGATCCCGGCACGCAGCTCGTCGCGTGCCTCGGCGCGCCATCCGCCGTGCGCCCCACCAGGTGTGGTCACCCGACGCGCCGCAGCGGACGGCGGTCCGATCCGGGGGTCTGCGCGTCGGACATGGCGACAGCATCGCGGGCCATGTCGGGCTGCGGCGAACGGGTCGAGCGGATCACGCGGCGACGCTGCGTTCGAGTTCGAGCAGCTGGGCCTTCATGGCGGTTCCGCCCAGGTAGGCACCGATGGTCCCGTCGCTGCGCACGACGCGGTGACACGGCAGCACGAGCGGCACCGGGTTGTGCGAGCAGGCGCCCCCGACGGCGCGCACGGCGGTGGGTCGGCCGAGCGCCGAGGCCACATCGCGGTAGCTCGCCGTCGAGCCGTAGTCGATCCGGGGCAGGCGCGCGACGACCTCGCGGCGGAACCCGCTGGCGAGTCGGAGATCGAGCTCGACGGTGAACTCGCGGCGGTCACCGGCGAGGTACTCCTCGAGCTGCGCGGCAGCGACCTCGGTGCGTCGCGGCGACTCGAGCAGCCGAGGGCTGATCCGGGCAGCGAGGTCGTCGAGGACCGCGTCGAACCCTTCGGCCGCGAACGCGACGCGGACGAGGCCATCGGTGGTGGCGGCGAGCAGCAGGTCGCCGATGGCCGTGGGGAGCACCCGATACGCCACGTCGAGGAGTTCCTCGTCGTCGGCGCGCGCTGCGAGGGCGGATCGCCACTCGCCAGGGACGGGCGTCGGCTCGGGGAGCACCGATGCCAGGCTGCGAGCGGTGGGACGGTCGGTGGTGGGACGGTGGTTCACGTGGTCTCCCGGTCGAGGGTGTGTCGCAGGTGGGCGATCCCGTCGGCGACGGCCCGTCGGGCGGTCGCCTCGGAGCTGTCGAGCAGCACGGCGACCTCGCTGTAGGGGAGGTCCGCGAGGTGGCGCGCCGCCACGGCGAGCCGCTGGCGATCGCTGAGCTCGAGCAAGGCGGAGCGGACGGCGTCATCGAGCTCCGCCGCGGCATGCTCGCCGGACGCGGCGACGTCCGGGCCTCCTCCGGGTCCGAGTCGGCCGGCGGAGGAGCGTTCGACGAGCTCGGTCGGGTCGCCCGACGGCGTGGGGCGACGCGCGCGACGTCGGAGCTCGTCGATGGCCCGGTTGTGGGCGATGGTCACCAGCCAGCCGGCGACGTTGCTGTTCGGGGCGAGGCCGGGGGTAGGCGCGCAACGCCGACATGAACGTCTCGGACCACGCATCTGCCGCGGCGTCCGCGGGCAGCAGCGCCCGACAGACGCGCAGCACCGTCGGGCCGTGCTCGGTCACGATCCGGTCGAACGGCTGCGGGTCGACCGGCTGCGGCACGCAGGCGGGTGCTCGATGGGCCACATCAGGTCAACGACCGAGGAGCCCGGGTTGTGAGCTGGTGACCCCGTGTTCCTGGCGTTCCTGGCGGGTCATCGTGCGGTCAGCCCCAGATCCGCGCCGCAGGGCGGAGCGGAGCGGCCAGGCCCAGCCGTCCTCGGCGAGCCACGCTCCGTCGGCGAGCCCCTCGTCGTCGGGCCCGCCGGTCAGGTCGGTGCCACGCACCGCATAGCTGCGCTCCGGGTCCAGACCACGGATCCGCAATCGCCCCTCCGGGACCGACGCCGGCTCGGCATCGGGCTCGGCATCGGGCTCGGCATCGGGCTCGACGTCGTCGTCGCCGGGCAGCTGGTAGGCGAACACCACGGCTCGGGCACCGTCGGGTGCCACGTGCGCGAGCGCCGCTCGATCACGGCGGTCCCCGTCCACCGGTGACACCAGCCGGACGAGTCGACCCTGCTGGACCAGGTCCTGGGTCCGGCGGGCCAGCCCGACCGCGCGCCGACAGACAGCGAGTCCCTCCTCGTCGAGGGAGTCCAGGTCGAGGTCGAAGCCGAAGCGGCCGGACAGCGCCACGGCGCACGCGAACGGCAGTGGCCGTTCGCCCCAGCGGGTGACGTGCGCGGCCATCGCGGCAGCCGGGAAGAGGTGCGAACACGCCCATTGCATACGGACGCGAGTGACCGGGTCCGTGTTGTCGGAGGTCCAGAACTCGTGGAAGAACCGCAGTGTGCCGTGATCGGTCCGACCGCCACCGGAGGCGCACAGCATCAGCTCGATCTCGGGGTGTGCGTCGGCGACCTGCTCCATGACGTCCCAGGTGGCGCGCACGTGGTCCACCCAGACGTTCGACTGGCGGTCTGCAGCCAAGGTCGGTGATCCGGCGTCGGTGATCGGCCGGTTCGCGTCCCACTTCACGAAGCTGATGTGGGGGTCGGCTGCGAGCGTGTCCGCAACGACCGCCTGCTCGAAGCGACGCACCTCGGGACGCAGGGGATCGAGCACGAGCTGGTTGCGGTACTCGAGCCGCTCACGGCGATCCGCCACCACCCAGTCGGGGTGGCGGCCGTACAGCTCGCTGGACGGGTTCACCATCTCGGGCTCCACCCAGATGCCGAATCGGACATCGATCGCGGCGGCGTGGCGAGCCAGCGGGGCGAGTCCGTCGGGCAGCTTGCGGCGGTCGGGCTGCCAGTCGCCGAGCCCGGCGCTGTCGTCGTCGCGGGGGTGCGTCGTGCCGAACCACCCGTCGTCGAGCAGGAAGAGGTCGGCGCCGAGCTCGGCGGTGCGGTCGATCAGGCCGAGCACGCGGGACTCGTCGAAGTCGAAGAAGGTCGACTCCCAGTTGTTGACGACGATCGGCCGCAGCCGTTCCGGGTCCCGCAGCGCCCGGGCACGGGTCCAGTCGTGGAAGCTCCGGGTGACCGCTTCGCGACCGGTCTCGGACCACGTCCAGGCGACCGTCGGGCCGACGAAGCGCACGCCGGGGTCGAGGACGTACTCCGCGCCGAGCGGGTTCGCCCCGGCGCGCAGGCGGAGCTCGCGGCGAGCGCCCGGCTCGGGGCGCGGGCGGACGTCGAGGTCGATCCGGGTGTTGCCGCCCCAGGCGACCGAGACCGCCAGGACGGTGCCGCACGTCTCGGTCGCGGGGCCGGCGGGTTCGACCAGCGCCACCGGACTGCGCTGCAGGTGCGGCTGGACGCCGCCGAGGCTGTCGAGCGAGGTCGTGGCGATCACGAGTGGATCGGTCGACCACCGCCACTCGTCGGCCCAACCGCTTCCACCGAAGTGCGTGACGGTCGCGTCGTCGGTGACGAGGAGGAACGGCGCCACCGAGTCGTACTCGGCGAGTCGGACCGGGCCGTCCTCGCCGTGGACCACCTCGATCCACTGCTCGAGCACGCCCGAGTCGGGGTGGGTGCGCAGATTGTGCTCGACCCGCAGGTCGACGACCTGGTCACGACACCCGACCACGACGTGTCGGCCAGTGGTGACGCCCTCGCTGCTCACGCCCTCGCTGCTGACGCCCTCGACCACGAGGCGGGTGCTGAGCGTGCCGTCCGCGTGGGTGATGCGAAGCGGCGCACGCCGGACCGCGTCCCCTCCTCCCCACGTCGGGTAGGCCTCGGGATACCACCCGAGCCCGGTGGACGCAGCGGTCCGGTGGCCATCGGGGCCGAGCCCGACCTGTCGCAGGCGACCGGCAGGATCCACACCCCAGGTGAGTCCCCACCCCCCAGCGTCCACGCGGATGAGCTGTGCTTCCCCGCCCTCGGACGTCCCGTCTCCTCGATCGACCACTGCTCGCCCCCGATGTCGCCGACCGCACGCTACGTCGCCGCCGGGCACTCCGGAGGCGGAGCAGCTGCGCGACGAGTGGCGTGCGGTCCGTCGAGGTGGTGCCGGCGGACATCTGCGTCTCGCTCGTCGGCACGGCCCATCACACGAACGCCGAGTACAGCATCTGGCTTCGCTTGTCGAGACTCCCGAAAGCGCCTGCGTACGATGGCGGGGGTGCCCTACACTGCTGGCCAGCGAGTGACCAGCACACGAGCACGACGGAGCGGGGTCGAGATGGCCGTGGACGACGATCGACGACCAGGGTGGACGTTCCTGACGAACCACGCGCACGTCCTCATCTGCATCGCCATGGACTCGACGATGCGGGGGCGTGACATCGCCGCCCTCGTCGGCATCACCGAACGGGCGGTCCAGGGGATCATCGCCGATCTCGCGGAGGGCGGCTACATCACCCGCACCCGCGACGGACGGCGCAACCGCTACGAACTGCACCCGGAGTTGCCCATGCGGCACCCCCTCGAGGAGGGCTGCTCGGTCGAGGTCCTGCTCGAGGGCCTCGGTCGACTCGACCGGTCGGCCCGAGCGAGCGCCTGACTCAGCCCGGGCGCAGATCGGCGGCCATCGCGTGGTAGCCGCCGTCGACGTGGAGGATCTCTCCGGTGATGGCGCGACCGAGGTCGGAGAGCAGGAAGCAGACGGCGTCCGCGACGGGTCCGGTGTCGGTCGGGTCCCACGCGATCGGCGAGCGGCGCTCCCATGCGCCCGTGAGGCGTTCGAACTCGGGGATGCCACCGGCGGCGCGGGTGTGGAGGGGGCCGGCGGCGACCAGGTTGCTGCGAATGCGGGCCGGGCCGAGGTCCCGCGCCACGTAGCGGCTGACCGACTCCAGCGCGGACTTGCACACCCCCATCCAGTTGTAGACCGGCCAGGCCCCCGCAGCGTCGAAGTCGAGCCCGACGAGCGATGCCCCCCGGTCCGGGGCGAGACCGCGCAGGAGCCGAGCGAGCGCGGCGTAGGAGTAGGTGGACGTCTCGAACGCCCGGTGGACGGCCTCGACCTCCGAGGCGAGGAAGTCGCCGGCGAGCGCCGCCCGCGGCGCGAATGCGACAGCGTGCAGCGCGCCGTCGAGGTGCCCCCAGTGGCCCTCGATGCGCTCGGCGAGCGCATCGAAGTGCTGCGGCTCGGTCACGTCGAGCTCCCACACGTCCACGTCCCCGTCCAGCGCCCCTGCTGCCGCCTCGGTGCGTTCCCGGTCGCGCTCGAACGCGGTGAGCAGGATCTGCGCCCCGAAGTGCTGTGCTCGACGGGCGACGGCGAACGCCATGGAGTCGTCGTTGACGACACCCGTGATGAGGAGTCGCTTCTCGGCCAGGATCGTCATGTCGGTGCTCCAGGTGGCGCTGAGGGTGCTGGGGGTGCTGGGGGTGCCGGCCGTACCGGGCGGTCAGCGGTGTCGGGACCGAGCCCCGCCCAGGGGGCCCAGGATCCCTCGCGACGTCGCGACCACGGAGATCCGAGGTCGGCGCGTGCGGCGAGCGCGAGCCAACCGCCGTCGACGAGCCGCTCGGCGGCGGGGGCGGCCGCCAGTGCTGCATCGATCCGCTCGAGTGGCGCCTGGATCACGGCCAGCAGGCGCAGCGGCTGGTGGATCCGCACGTCACCGACCCGGAACGACTGCAGCGGCAGCCCGCGCCGCAGGTCGCCGTCGGGGCCCGAGAGGGTGGCCGCGCCGCCGAGGATGTTGTGGGTGGCCTTCGTCCCGGCGCCGAAGGCCTCCGGGTCGACCGAGGAGAAGAAGTACTGGGAGCTGATCCAGTGCCCGACGACCAACGGACCGCCGAGGATCGCGGCGAGCACGCTGCCATCGGGGTCCTGTTCCGGCTCGTAGGAGTGCAGGAAGACCCGCCGGGCGAGGTCCGCCGGGGCCGTGACCGCCCGCGGGGCGATCACCATCGCAGCAGTGCCGGCGAGGCCCCATTCCGGGACCACCTCGGCCCAGTCCTGGCCACGTCGGCGGAGCCGACCGTCGTCCCGGGCGCCCAGCGAGCGGCCGCCACCAGCGCTGCCGCGACGCCGGAGCCGGCGCGTCGTGCCGGGGAGCTGTTCGGCGCGCTCCGAGCGCAGCTCCTGCCCCGCGGCGAGCAGCTGGGCGCGTGCGGCGACGACGTCCTCGGCGTGGGAGGCGGGGACGGCGTCGAGGTCGAACAGGGTCACATCGTCGGACGCCGTGTCGTGCTCCGCAGCGAGGAACCAGGTGTCGTCGGGGACCGCGATGCCCCGATCGGCGAGCCCGACGCGCACGGCGGGGTCGTTCAACAGGCCGACGCCGACGCGGGCGTTCTGGGCGCCCGGCTGTCCACCGCACGCGCCGCACGCCAGCCCGGCCGCATACGGGTTGTTGACCGTCGTGCTCCCGTGGCCGCAGAGCACCACGAGCCGGGCGAACTCGGAGGTGAGCCCGATCGCTGCGAGGAGGCCGGCAGCCAGGTCGACCCGGCGAGCCCCGGCGACCCCGGGGAGTTCGACGTGGCTGGGGACCCCGGCGGGACGCCGCCGGAGCCGCCCGGGGAGGAAGGTGCGCAGTGCGGCCTCGGGGCCGGCGAGCCACCCGGCCATCTCCGCCAGGGCCAGCGGCGCGGTGATGCCCTCCTTGGCGGAGTGGAACGCATCCTCGCCGGTTGCGTAGGTCGCGTCGGAGCGCCAACCGTGTGGCGTTGCGTCGAGGCACTCGACGGCCTCGAGGTCCGGGGAGAGGATCACGGGGCATCGAGCGGTCTCGAGCGCCTCGCCATCGCGGTGGAAGCGGATGGCGAGGGCGAAGAACCCGGCGATGCCGAACGTCTCCCATCCGGCCAACCGTTCCAGGTGCCGCCGCAGGCCCTCGGAGCGCACGTCGATGCAGCAGAGGATCTGCGCCGCGGGCCGCTCGGCGAGGCCACGCGGCCGGCCCAGCGCGTCATCGGCCCGATCGTCGGCCCGATCGACGGCGGGCGGCAGCGATGTGAGGAGCTGTCGCCGGTACGCGACCTCGGCGGCCTCCAACCAGACGAGCTGCCGTGCGTCGGGCGGGAGCGTCTCGAGCACCGTGGCCGCCGCCGCGACCGCCTCGGCGTCGCGCCGGCCGCCGACGTGGGTGAGCGCCGCCAGGGCGCGGACACGGGACGACTCGTCACCGGGCGACCCCTGCTCGCCGCCTGGGTCGGGCACCGGCGCCCCACCCCCGTCGAGGCCGACCTCCCGACCGACCACCAACGCTTCGACACCGAGACGGACCGCGAGGTAGGCGACCAGCTCGTCGGGCGCCGCGAACGGATCCCCAGCCGCTCGGGACCGCAGATGGGTGACCCAGCCCGGCAGCGCAGTGAGCTCGGCCAGCACCACCTGACCGGCGGCCGCTGCGCCGACTCCGAGCTCCGCGAGCAGCACGTCGACGGCCTCGGCGGGATCCTCGGGCAGCGTCGCGACCAGCGATCTCGCCTCGACGGGGAGGCGGCGATCGCGCTCGTTGGTGAACCGCCACGCACCCCAGAGTCCGCGCTCGACCCGTGGGGGCCGCCACGTGGCGTGGTCGTCGAGCACCACGGCGCACCACGCGGCGACCTGTTCGTCGACCGACTCGGCACGTCGACCGCCGTCGCGGGAGTCGAGCAGTTCGGCGGGCGCCATGACCGTGCGTTCGGTCGGCGCTGCGGGCGAGCCGACGAGCAGGTCGGCAACCAGCAGCTCCGTCGCGCTGCATCCGAGCGCGGTCTCCAGGTGGCTGGCATCAGCCTCCAGGGCGCCGCCGACGAGGCCGCGGTCGCGGAGCACCTGGGCCAGGTCGACCTCGCCGAGCCGGCCAGCGGCGAGGTCGAGCCGTTGCTCCTCCTCGCTCGGCAACGTGCGCGCGCCGAAGGTGGCAGCGGCGTCGACGACGGCCTCGTCGAAGCGATCGCCCTCCCAGCCAGCCAGCGGATTGACCGCGACGAAGGAGTCGAGCGGCCAGGCCCGTGCGACGGCGTCGACCGCCTCGGCGACGAGACGCTCGGCCCGCTCGGCTCCGTCCGGGCGGGCAGCGGCCGGGTCGACGGCGACGTGTGGTGCGTCGGTCATGCGTGGTCCTCGCCGACGGATGCGTCGGCGTCGACGGTGGCCGGTCGACGCACGCGGGTCTGACCGGTGCGGGCCGGACGCGTGGCCGCAACCGGGTGGGGCAACGCGCTGCGCGCGTACAGCTGGGTGCGGAGTCCGTCGAACCCCGCTCCCCCGAGCCCGTGGATCACCGCGAAGGTCAGACCGACCGACACGGCGACCGGCACGAGCCACCACGCCCCCGGCACGGCGTCGCCGGGGTCCGGCAGGTCCACGAGCAGCGCACGGACGACCGCGTGGATCACGGTCATGTACGCCGCAGCGGCCGCGCCGGTGACCACCAGCGCAGTGATCCGGACCCCCGGCGCCCGCTCGCGCCGGACGATCGTGGCGCCGACGGCGGCCGCTGCCGCGGCGACGCAGAACCCGATGAGCAGCTCGCCGGCGGCCGTGCCGTAGGGACCCGAGCCGCGCAGCGCGACCGCGACCGCCCCGGCCACCGGTGCCGCGGGCACCACGACCGCCGCGATGTGCCACGTCGGCGACAGCGGCTCGGCGAGCCGGGGGAACCTCCGGGCCCGCACCGCGGTCGCGACCGCCGAGCCGGCGCCGAGGAACATCGCCGCCTTGAACAGCCCGTGGGCGAGCAGGTGCAGCAATGCCGCCGCGTGCGCACCGAGCGCGCAGGTCATCGTCATGAAGCCCATCTGCGCGACCGTGGACTCGGCGAGCGCGCCCTTCGCATCGCCCCGCGACCGGGCGCGGAGCGTTCCGATCACGAGGGTCGAGGTGCCGACCGCGAGCGCCAGGTAGGTGACGACGGCGGACACGCCGACGATCCCCCACGTGCGGATCAGCAGCAGCCCCCCGGCGTTGACCACCCCGGCGTGCAGCAGCGCCGAGACCGGGGTCGGGGCCCAGACGGTGCCGATCAGCCACCGGTGGGCGGGCACCTGGGCCGAGCGCGTCATCGCCGCCAGCAGGACCAACAGCCCTGCCGCCACGACCCAGCCTGTCGAGCCCGAGAGCGGCGGTCGCGGGCCGCGCAGAGCGAGATCCCCCCATCGCACGACGACGATCGTCGCAGCGAGGACCAGGGCGACATCGCCGACGGCCAGCGTGAGCCGGGTCCGTCGGGCCGCTCGTCGTGCGTCCGGGGTGCCGGTCAGCCCCACCAGGCCCACGACGCAGGCGCTCACCACGAGCCAGGCAACCACGAGCCCGGAGAGCCGGGCTGCGGTCGCGACCAGCATCGATGCGCTCGCCAGCAGTCCGGCGAGCGCGAAGAACCGTGTGGCGTAGGCCTCTCCGCGCAACGCCCGAGCCGCGAAGGAGGTGACGATCGAGGCCACGCCAGCAACGAGCACGACCGCAAGCGCACCGACGCGGTCCAGCCAGATGCCGTGTCCTGCCACGGTCAGCTCGAGCGGGTCGCGCCACGCCAGCACCGCCGTGGGCACTGCGAGGACCGCCCCCGCGCCCGTCGCACGGACGACCGGCGCCGCGACCCTGGCCGGACCGGGCGCTGTGGCAACCGTGACGAGCGCTGCGAGCGCGGGGAGCAGCATCGCCACCACCAAGGCCCACGCCGCCACGACCCCGAGTTCCATCCGGGCGACCGTATGCGCAGTCTGCTTCGCCATTCCAGTTTCGTCAGATGTGGATCGGAGGTCCGACGGGCCATGGCGCCACGGTCCCGCGCCCGGACGTGTCACCGTGGAGCAGACCGGAGCACATCGATCACGGGAGCACCCATGGACCGACGGCCACCACCGAGCCAGCGGATGACGTTCGAGGGATCCCAGGGCCACGAGCTCGCGGCGCGCCTCGACCTCCCCCACGGCCGGCCGCGCGCCCATGCCCTGTTCGCTCACTGCTTCACCTGCTCGAAGGACGTCGTGGCCGCCTCGAGGATCAGCGCCGGGCTCGTGGAACGGGGGGTCGGCGTGCTGCGCTTCGACTTCACGGGCCTGGGTGGCAGCGACGGCGAGTTCGCGAACACCGACTTCAGCTCGAACGTCGAGGACCTCGTGCTCGCGGCGCAGATGCTGCGAGCCCAGGACCGAGCGCCGGCGCTGTTGGTGGGCCACAGCCTCGGCGGGGCGGCCGTCCTCGCTGCCGCAGCACAGATCCCCGATGCGTCGGCGGTGGCCACGATCGGGGCCCCCTACGACCCTGGACACGTCACGAAGCTGTTCTCCGCGGAGCTCGACGGCATCCGCCGCGACGGCGAGGCGACGGTCCATCTGGCGGGCCGACCCTTCGTCATCCGCCGCCAGCTGCTCGAGGACCTCGACGCGACCCGCATGGACGCCGCGATCGCGACGCTGGACCGACCGCTGCTGGTCATGCACAGCCCGATCGACGCACAGGTCGACGTCGACAACGCTCGTCGGATCTACGAGCGCGCCCGGCATCCCAAGAGCTTCGTGTCGCTCGACGACGCGGACCACCTGCTCACCCGTCGCTCGGACGGCGCGTACGCGGCGACCGTGCTCGCCGCCTGGGCGAGCCGCTACCTGCCCGGCGCCGAGGAGCACGAGGAGCGACCCGGGGCCGTGCCCGCGACGGTGCCCGCGGCGGTGCCCGACGGGGTCCTCGTCAGCGAGTCGGACCCCGAGCACTTCGCCCAGCTGGTCCTCGCGCGCGGCCACGAGCTGCGCTCCGACGAACCGATCGGCATCGGCGACGACACCGGCCCGACCCCCTACGAGCTGCTGCTCGCTGCGCTCGGCACCTGCACGTCGATGACGCTGCGGATGTACGCGCGTCGCGCCGGGCTGCCGCTGCGCCACGTCCAGGTGACCCTGCGTCACGACCGCGAGTACGCCAGTGACTGCGGCGACACCGGGCGTTCACGCTGCCGGGTCGAGCACATCACGCGCACGATCGAGCTCGACGGACCGGAGCTCGACGAGTCCCAGCGCGCCGAGCTGCTCGGCATCGCAGACCGCTGCCCGGTGCACCGCACCCTGCTCGGCGAGCTGCGCATCCCCACCGAGCTCGCTCCGCAGCACGGGGGCGATGCGCAGGGTGCAGCTCAGAGGTAGTCGAGCTCGCGGGCCTGGCGGGTCAGCCAGTCGCGGTGATCGGGATGCGCGATCGCGATCAGCCGGGCGGCGCGCTCGCGCAGCGTGCTGCCGCGCAGCTCCGCAACGCCCCACTCGGTGACCACCTTGTCGACGGTGTTCTTCAGCGTGGTCACGACCGACCCGCAGGCGAGGCGGGACACGATCTTCGACAGCGTGCCGCTCGTCGCCGGTCGAGCGGGTCACCAGGAACCCCTGGCCCCCCTCGCTGAACATCGCGCCCCGAGCGAAGTCCGCCTGGCCACCCGAACCCGAGTAGTAGCGCCCGCCGACGGTCTCCGACGCGGCCTGGCCCAGCAGGTCGACCTCGGTCGTGGCATTGATCGACACCATCAGCGGCTGCTGGGCGATCACCCGCGGGTCGTTGACGAAGTCGACCGGGAGGAACTGCACGACCGGGTTCTCGTGGAGGAAGTCGTAGAGGCGACGAGTGCCGAGGGCGAACGTCGTCGCCATGCGGTTCGGGGTTCGCCCCTTGTAGACGCCGGTGATGACGCCGGACTCGACGAGGTCGATGACCCCGTCGGAGAGCAGCTCGGTGTGCACGCCCAGGTCGCGGTGGTTGCGCAGCGCGGACAGCACGGCGTTGGGGACCGCCCCGATGCCGGCCTGGACGGTCGCCCGGTTCGGGATGCGCTCGGCGATGAGCTCCGCGATGCGGTGGTCGGTCTCGTCGGGCTCCGCGGGCGCGACCTCGATCAGCGGTCGGTCCGTCAGCGACCACCCGGCGACCTGGGACACGTGGATCCCGTTGCGCCCGAAGGTCCGGGGCATCTGGTTGTTCGCCTCGAGGAAGACGGGCCAGCGACCGAGGAAGGGTGCGACGTAGTCGGCGTTGACCCCGAGGCTGAAGTAGCCGTGACGGTCCGGGGGTGAGGCGGCAGCGAGGATCAGCGGGCGGTCGCAGCTCCGACCGGAGCAGCAGGGGCACCTCGCTGAAGTGCGCCGGGATGAAGTCGATTCCGCCGTCGTACAGGTGCGGTCGGGTCACCCGCGACAGGAAGTAGGACACGTGGCGGAGTCGCTCGCCGTGGCGGCCGTCGAGGTAGTCGCGCTCGATGAGCGCGTGCATCTGGTGGACCCGGACCTCGTCGAGGTCGTCCGCGTGGTCCTCGATGGCGTCGAGTAGGCCGACGGGCTCACCTGCGGCCAGTGGGACGACCAGATCCGCGCCCGGCCCGACGTGGCCGAGCACGGCCTCGGCGGGCTGGGGTTCGGGCCACGGCGACACCCGGCCACGCTAACTGGGCCGACCCCGGTCCCCGTGCCGTCGAGACAGGCTTCACACAGCGGTCACGACGGCGCGACCAGCTCGACGGGCGGGAGCTACGCTCGGGCCATGCGCGCCTGGCAGGTCCGCGATCCTGCGCCGATGGCGCAGCAGCCGCTCCGCCTCGCGGAGCTCGATGATCCCGAGCCGGGCCCCGGCGAGGTGCGCGTGCGCGTCGTCGCCTGCGGGGTGTGTCGGACCGACCTGCACCTCGCCGAGGGCGACCTCGCCCCGCACCGGCCGAACACGGTGCCGGGCCACGAGGTCGTCGGCATCGTGGACCGCCTCGGTGAGGACGCCGCGCGCTTCTCGATCGGCGAACGGATCGGTGTCGCCTGGCTGCGCCGGACCTGCGGCGTGTGCCGGTTCTGTCGTCGCGGCGACGAGAACCTCTGCGTGTCCCCCGAGTTCACGGGGTGGGACGCCGACGGCGGGTTCGCCGAGTTGGCGGTGGTGCCCGAGGCGTTCGCGTACCGGCTCCCCGAGAGCTTCGACGACCTCGAGGCGGCCCCGCTGCTCTGCGCCGGCATCATCGGCTACCGGTCCCTGCGGCGCACCGGGCTCTTCGGGGCGACGCCGCGTGCCGGTGCTCGGCTGGGCATCTACGGCTTCGGTGCGTCGGCGCATCTCGCGGCGCAGGTGGCGATGCACCAGGGAGCAGAGGTGCACGTGCTCACCCGCAGCGAGGAGGCACGCGAGCTGGCGACACAGCTGGGGGCCGCATCGGTGGGAGGGGCGTACGACCGGCCGCCGGTGCTCCTCGACGCAGCGATCCTGTTCGCTCCCGTCGGCGAGCTGGTTCCGCCGGCACTCGAGGCCCTCGACCGCGGCGGCGTGCTCTCCATCGCCGGGATCCACCTGAGCGACGTGCCGCCGCTCAACTACCAGCGAGACCTCTTCTTCGAACGCGAGGTGCGCAGCGTGACGGCCAACACCCGGACCGAGGGCGAGGAGTTCCTCGAGCTCGCGGCCGGGATGCCGCTGCGCCCGACGGTCACCCCCTACGGCTTCGACCGGGTCGACGACGCACTCGCGGACCTCGCGGCCGACCGCGTCGACGGTGCGGCGGTCATCCGGGTGCAGGAACCCGCCGGCGACTGAACCACCGCATGCGCCCCGGCGGTCAGCGCACCAGGACGAGGGCGAGCTCGGTGGTGTCCGCGGATGCGGAGCCACCCACGACCGAGCGCAGCGACGTGGCCGCTCGGGTGGGAACCATCTCGACCAACGTCCAGCCGTCCGCCGCCCAGTCGTTCAGCAGCTCCTGCAGGTGGGCGGCGCCGCGATCGCGCCCGTCCCAGTGCACGGCCTCCACGCGGTACTCGAGCCCTGCACCGGCGTCTCGCCCCTGCGCTGCTCGACCGGCCATGGGCCGATCGTACCGGGAACGCCGTCGGCGCCGGACGGAACACCCGCCTCGGCCTCGCCGCTGCGTTTGCCGCAGGAACCCCCGAGCACCCACGATGTTGCGATGAACGGCCCGTTCGACCCCAGCGCACTGACCATGACCCAGCTCGTCGGCGACGCCGTGGCGAGCGTGGCGCCCGATGCCACGCTCTCCGAGGTGGCGGACGTGCTGTGCGACGGGGGCTTCGGCGCGGTCGTCCTCGGCGACGGCGCCCGCCCGAGCGGCCTGGTGTCCGAGCGCGACCTGGTCCGCGCCCTGGCGGAGCGCAAGGATCCGGCCCGCACCACCGCAGCGGAGATCGCCGCGACGGACCTTCGCTGGGTCGCGCCCGAGGCGACGGTGGCCGAGGTGGCGGCGGAGATGATGAACAGCTGGGTCCGCCACCTGTTGGTGGGCTCGGACGGCCTGCTGACCGGCATCGTCTCGGCCCGCGACATCATCGGGGCCTACGCCGCCGCCGATGAGCAGCTCGGCTGAACGCCGCAGGGCGGACCTGAGCGCGGAGGGACCGGACGGGAGGGACCTTCGGCCCTTGTCCGGACCAATCGATCGTGGTTGGCTGCGGGCATGAGTCCCTCCACGACGCAGCGTGACGCGCCCGCTTTCCGGACCGACTCCTTCGAGCACCGCGGGCACCGCTTGGTCTACGACGTCTACTGCGCCGAGGACGGCGGCGAGCTCGACCGTGGGGGCCGGGTCATCGTGTACCTCCATGGCCTGCTGCTGGACTCGGAGCTGAATCGGGGGATCGCCCAGGCGCTCGCCGACCGCGGATCGAACGTCGTGCTGTTGGATCTGTTGGGCCACGGCCGCAGCGACCGACCGGCGCACGCCTCGGAGTACCGCATCGACAGCTACGCGGAGCAGGTGATCGCGCTCCTGGACCACCTCGGTGTGGAGAAGGCGGCACTCGGCGGTCTGTCGCTCGGAGCGAACGCCAGCATCTTCGCCGCGAGCGCCCACCCCGACCGGATCCGCGGGCTGGTCCTCGAGATGCCGGTCATGGAGTGGGCGGTGCCCGCAGCGGCGATGCTGTTCGTGCCGATGCTGCTCGGCGCGCACTACGGCCGGCCGGTCCTCGGTGCGCTGACCTCGCTCGTGGAGCGCGTGCCGCGCACGCCGTTCGGTCCGCTCAACAGCTTCCTCGACGCCGGTTCGATGCCCCCCGAGATCATCTCGGCGGTGCTGCACGGCGTGCTCGTCGGGCCGGTCGTGCCGACCCAGGAGCAACGCGGAGCGATCGAGGTGCCGACCCTCGTGCTCGCCCATTCGAACGATCTCATCCACCCGTTCAACGATGCGCGCAACCTGGCGGCCCAGCTCCCCGACGCACGGTTGGTGCAGGCACACTCCCCCGCGGAGCTCCGGTTGCGGCCCGATCGCCTCACCGAGGAGATCAGCGACTTCCTCGCGGACCTCTGGGACGACGGCAGGTCGACGACGGACGCGGGTTCGTCGACGGCGCGGCCGCTGCGGCCCGCTCGCTGAGCTCGACCCGCACGAGTTCTCAGGGGTCGTCGGTGCCCGGTCGATGACCGGTGGATGGGATGGAAGCGGATCGGCTCACAGGGCGGGTTCACGCTGCTGGAGCTGCTCACCGTGGTCGCGATCCTCGGGGTCGTCGCCGGGGCCGTGGTCCTCGGCGTCGGCGCGCTCGGCAACAGCTCGCAGGAGGCAGCCTGCGCCAGCGACGGGCGGACCCTGCGCACCGCCCAGGAGGTGCACCGCCTCGAGCACGGGGCCTACGCCGACGAGTCCACGCTGGTCGCATCGGGGCTCATCGACGCGGAGTCCGAGCTGAACGACGTCGAGCTGCTCGACGGAACCTACGCAGTCGTCCCCACCGGCGACTGCGGCACCGACCGAGTCGGCCCACCCACGCTGCTGACGAGCTGGCTCGGCGTCCGCGGCGCGGGATCCTTCGCCTTCGACGCTGACGGAGCGATCCGCGTCGGGGGATCCGGGGAACGCCAGGCGATCGCCGAGATGGACCCTATGGGAACGGGGCGGATCGAGCTGCTCGGCACGCGGATGGTTGCCGGCAACGGCTGGGGTGTGGTCGTGCACGGTGTGACCGATGATCGCGGCCGGATGACCGGGTACGTGTTCCAGATGGACCCCGGCTACGCAGGGGGTCGATTCGTGTTGCGCCACCGCGGCCCCGGTGGCGAGACGCGACCGCTGGCCGTCACCGAGCCACCCGATGGGTTCGACTGGCGGGCGACCCACGACGTCGTGGTCGAGGTCGACGGACAGCATCTGGTGGCGACCGTCGACGGCGTGCCGGCGATGGACGTCGGCGACCTGGCCGCCGCAGCCGATCGGGTGGGAAGTCGCTTCGAGCGCACCGAAGCCGGTGCGGTGGGGCTGCGCCTCTGGCACTCGACGGACCTCGCGGTCGCGGCGGTGCAGGTCCAGCGGCGCTGAATCGCTGAGGCGGAGGACGACGACCGGGACGTTCGCCGGGTCAGGCCGGCGGTCTCGGCACGCGGCGACCCGTGCGGGGCGAGCTGCGCCGCCACAGCGCCACCCGCGGGCGCGGGGCGGGTACGGAGCCGCCCACCGCGACACCGAACGCGATCCCCGCTGCGATGGCCACGGCGACACCGAGGGTCCGCACCAACAGGTCCACACCGGCGTCGGTCGCTCCGGCGGAGAACGCCACCATCGACAGGTAGAAGGCCACGCCGGGCACCAGGACGTACACGGCGCTCGTCGTGTGGACCGTCGCCGTGGTCCGCTGCACCCGGGCGAGAACCTGGCCACCCAGTCCGATCACGACCGCCGCAGCGAAGGTCGTGACCGCGATGCCTTCGGTGGGTCGGGGGTCGAACTGCGCGATCGCGCTGGCGAGCAGCGCCACGAGCATCGTCGCGGGTATCAGTCGCAACGGCGCTGACCGGTTCAGCGTCAGCCCACCGGTCGCGATCGTGCCGGCCACGAGGACGACCGCTGTGGAGGGCGGCTGCGCGACGACGTCCGAGACCGCATCGAAGCGTTCGGCGACTGCCAGCGCGGTGATCGCACCGAGCGCGATGGCGAGCGCCGAGATCCCTGCCTGGAGCCCCTTGGCGATCGCCGACACCGGCGCGCCGGAGAGGCCATCGGTGACACTGGAGACCAGCGCACCGCCCGGCAGGAGCGGGAACAGCCCGCCGATGATCGCCGGCGAGAGCGCGATCGGCACCCCGAGCCAGGCGAAGAGCGAGGGGAATCCGACGACGAGCGATGCGGCGAGGATCCCGGCGAACGCGGCCGGTACACGCGTGCGCGCGAGCGGTGGCACCACCGCTTGGATGACGATCGCCGCGCAGACCCCGGCAGCGGCGCCGATCCACCCACCGCCGGCGAAGACGATCCATCCTGCGACCGACACGAGTCCCGCCAGGGACGTCACCCACCAGCGGTGCGGCGAACCGGATCGGTCGAGCTCGTCGATCTCCTCGACGGCAGCGTCGATGGAGATCTCTTCGCGCTCGACCCGCCGGGTCAGGTCGTCGAGCGCGACGAGGCGGTCGAGTCGCGGGTCGCCGAGGTCGACGACCTTGACGAGCGTGATCGGCGTGTCCAGCGAGGGGTCGAGGTAGCTGAGGGTGATGACGTTCAGGGTCACCGACACCTCGCAACGACCCAGACCGAACGACTCGGTGACGCGACGCACCGCGCGTTCCACGTCGGAGGTCGACACGCTCGACTCGAGCATCTCCTCGCCGACCCGGAGGGCGAAGGTCATCACCTTGAGGACGTGGTCGCGGGGTATCACCGGCGGGTCTACGCGATGGGTGGGGGGTGGCGCACGCCGGCGGGCGCCACCCCAGGGGTGTCGCCGGGGATGCCGACAGCGGCGTGGTACGCCCAGGCGACCGCCAGGCCGAGCGCTGCGCCGCCGACGGTGTCGAGGGGCAGGTGCGCCGCGATGTGGATGCGTGCGACCGCGACCAGCGCAGCGATGCCGTAGGCGGTCCAGCGCCATGGCCGGGTCAGGTAGGGCGAGAGCACCCCGGCGAGCGCGAACGCCACGGCGCTGTGCCCGGAGACGAATCCGAGCCCGTCGGTCGGGGTGCCGATGCGAGCCAGGAACTGCTCCAGCTCGGTGGTCGGCCGACCCCGTTCGACGGCGTTCTTGACGACCTTGGCGAGCTGCCAGGCCACGACGCCGCAGACCGCGGCGCCGACCGCAGGACGCCAACGCCGCCAGGTCACCCACGCGCCGATCCCGACGATCGCCGGGCCGAACAGGCTCCCGAGCTGCATCGGCGCCCAGAGCGCGACGGCGAGCGGCTCCGGCAGGGCGTTGACGCGCTCGAACACCCGCTCCTCCCAGGCGGGGACGCTGCCGGCGGCGATCGCGGTCGTGCCGCCGAGCACGGCGAGCGCTGCGGCGATCTTGGGGAGCTCCTGGGCGCGGCGGACGATTCCCGCCGACGGCTCCGACGAGGACCCCGCGGGGCTGCGCTCGCTCACAGGTACTCGTGGCGCCGCAGCCACGAGAAGCTCACCGCGCCCGGCGCGATCGGCAGCCAGAACGTCGCGAGGCGGAAGAAGAACACCGTCGGGATCGCGACGTCGCGGTCCATGCCCGCGGCGACGAACCCGGCGATGAGCGCTGCCTCGAGCGCTCCCAGTCCACCGGGGGTCGGTGCAGCGGTCGCGACCGCGGAGCCCGCCAGGTAGATCGCGCCGATCTGCGCCAGGTCGAGACCGCCGCCGAACGCCTTGGAGGAGAACCAGACCGCCGCGATGTACGAGAGCGTGACGAACGTCGAGCCGCCGAGCATCAGCGCGAGCTTGGCGGGACGCGACAGCACGTCACGCAGACCCGCCCCGGCGCGCCGCAGGATCGGCACCAGCCGTCCGAGCACCGACCGACGCACCGGGCCGACCGCCATCCCGATCAGCACGAACCCGGCCACGACCGCGAGCCCGACGAGCACGACCTGCGGGTCGGGGAGCCGGACGGAGTCGAACGCGGAGCGCCCGGCCCAGACGGCGAACACGACGAGCAGCAGCAGGTGGCCGCCGAACCCGCCGACGGTGTTGAGGCCCACCGCCGACGTGGCGACGGGACCGTCGACGCCGACCTTCTGCAGGAACCGGACGTTGAGCGCCATGCCGCCGAGCCCGGCCGGCGCCAGCTTGCTGGCGTAGGACGACGCCACCTGGGCGACGAACGTCGGACCCATCGGCAGGCGGCCGGGCGCGCAGCCGGCCAGGCTGATGGCCGCACCGACGTAGGTCGCGGCCGAGGCGGCGACCGTGGGCAGGGCCCACGACCAGTCGGCGCCGCGGACCTGGCCGACGACGCCGGGGAGGTCGGCCAGCTGCGGGACGAGGAAGTAGGTGATCGCCCCGAGCATGACGACGGTGAAGACCGAGCGGGCGCTCAACCGCTCGATCGGCTCGAGCGGTGGCACCTCGACGCCGCAGCGGTCCGCGACCGTCGTGCGCAGCTCCTCGAGGAGCCCCGGCCGGCCCTTGAGCGCGGTCGACGTCGCACCGCTCAACGTCTGTCGTTGGAGCCGGCCCAGCGCCGAGGCGACCGCGTCGGCGCCGAGCGCCCGGACCGCCGCGTCGACGGTGCGGTCGACACCGAGGGTCAGGCTGCACGACACGAGCAGCTGGGCGAGGTCGGTCCGCAGCGGAGCGTCGTCCGCGGCGACCTCGCTGAACCCGAAGTCGATGACCCAGATGCGTGCGTCGTCGTCCAGGAACAGGTTCGCGAGCCGCAGGTCCCGGTGCGCGATCCGGTTCGCGCGGAGCGTCGCGACCTGCTCCCACAGGTCGTCGACCACTGCGTCGGTGAGTCGGTCCGGATCGACCGAGTCGAGCGAGCGCCCGTCGATCAGGTCGTAGGCGAGGACCCAGGAGTCCGAGCCGACCTCGGTCGCTGCTCGCAGGCGCGGGGTGCGCACGCCGACGTCACGGGCCCGCAGCGAGACGAAGGCCTCGTGCTCGACCCCACGCCGAAGGGTGGAGAACGGCAGCTGGTCCCCGACATCGCGGAGCCGCAACCAGCGGTAGGCGCGGAAGAGCAGGTCGGCGCCGCGCTCGTCGGTGCCCATGACCTTGACGAACACCGAGTCGCCGCCGTCGAGCGTGGCGAAGTAGGGCGTCGAGCCACGGGCGTCGACCGACGCCGGTCCGGATCTCTGCGACCGCCAGGCCGCTGTGCACCAGGGAGGCGCCCACCGCGCGGCGGTCGGTCGGGTGTTCGGCCGACCGAGGAGCGCCAGCACCGACGCCCCGCAGGTGCCCCCCACGCGAGGGCGAGGAACACGTCCGCCGGCAGGTGCGCGGAGACGAGCAGCCGCACCGCCACGAGCGCAGCGATCGTCCCGGCGCCGAATCGACGCCAGCGAGCCGTGACGAACGGCGATGCTGCGACGAACGCGCCAGCGAGCGCTGCGACGACCCACGGGTGGGGAACACGCTGTCGATCCCGGCACGCTGGGCGAGCTCGTTGCGGATCAGCGGATGGTCGTCGAGGCTCGCTGCGGCATCGAGCAGCGCTGGCCAGCGCACCGGCGAGGACGCTGACCGCACGACGTAGGAGGCCAGGCGGAACCGCCGGGCCAGCAGCGGGAGCAACCAGGTGGTGGCGAGCGCCAGGATCACGGCGAGCTGCAACACCCCGAGAGGATGCGCTCCCAGGTCGGTGTCAGGAACCCAGCCAGCGCGAGGAGGTCCTGTTCGACCCCCGTGATCGCATCGCGACCCCAGCGCGTGATCGCGAACACCAGCAGCGTGGCGAGGCGAGCACCACCACCCGCAGGATGTCGGCCGGGGAACGGCTGTAGCCGCCGACGTGCGAGTCGGCATCGAACGCCGAGGCGACCACCGAGGCCGAGGCGCCCGCGGGCGGTCGGGGTGAGGGGTCGAACCCGGAGCCCGTCGGCGGGACGACGTCGGTCTCGAGCGTCATCGTCGCCTCCAGGCGTGCCGCGTATGGCGCAGGTGCGGGGGCATGGGCGGCCCGTCTGCATCGCCGGTGCGTCGATCCCACGGATCACGCCCGTGACCCGTGGGTCGGGCGACGACCGCTCAGCCGAGCAGCTTGGCCTTCTGGGCCGCGAACTCCTCGTCGCTGATCACGCCACGGTCACGCAGACCGGCGAGCTTCTCGAGCTGCTCGGGGACGCTTGCGCCGGCAGCCGCACCGCCGGCGGTCTCACGGACGTACTGCGCCATCGCCTCCTGGGAGGCTCGGGCGTCCGCGATCCGGCGTTCCTGCATGCCGCCACCGCGCACGATCAGGTAGATGAACACCCCCAGGTACGGCAACGCGACCACGAAGAGCGTCCAGAACGCCTTGCCCCAGCCTCCGAGATCCTCGCTGCGGAAGATGTCGATGATGACGCTGATCAGGATCCAGAACCAGATCACGAACAAGAAGACGTAGAGGATGCTGAGGAAGACGTTCAGCAGCGGGTAGTCGGCGGCGAGCATTCTGATCTCCTGGGGTCAGGACCCGTCACCATCGACGGGCCGCTGGGCAACCTAGCGCGGGGGACCGCCTCAGAGCCCCTCGAGCGGACCGGACTCGATCATGACCGTCTTCGTGCGGGTGACATCGTGGAGCCCCGCCCAGCCGTTCTCACGTCCGAGCCCCGAGGCCCGGATCCCGCCGAAGGGCACCTCGACCGGGGTGACGTTGTAGGTGTTGACCCACACCAGCCCGGCGTGGAGCTGCGCCGCGAGTCGGTGCGCCGCGTCGAGGTCCGCCGTCACCACACCGGCCGCGAGCCCGTACGGGGTGGCGTTGGCTCGTCGCAGCGCTTCGTCGTCGTCCTCGACACGCATGACCGACGCGACCGGGCCGAAGATCTCCTCGCACGCCAAGCGGGAGTCGTCCGCCACCTCGGCGAACACGGTGGGCTCGACGAACCGGCCCCGAGCCAGCGACCCGTCGCTGCGGCGCCGCCCGCCGACCACCAGACGCGCCCCGCCGGCAACACCCGCGTCGATCGCGTCCAGCACCTTGGCCAGGTGGTGGTCGGAGATGAGCGAGCCGACCTGGGTCGACGGGTCGAGCGGGTCACCGATGACGAGCTCCTCGGCCGCTGCGGCGAAGCGTTCGAGGAACTCGTCGTGCAGGTCGCGGTGCACGAAGACGCGGGTGCCGTTGGTGCAGACCTCGCCCTGGGTCGCGAAGTTCGCAAGCACCGCCGCGGTGACGGCACGGTCGAGGTCCGCATCGGCGCGGACGATGACCGGCGACTTGCCACCGAGCTCGAGGATGACCGGCTTGGGCCCGGTCGCGGCAGCCCGCATGACCGCCCGCCCGGTCGGGACCGACCCGGTGAGCGACAGCGCGTCGATGTCCGGGTGCGCAGCGAGCGCCTCGCCGGTTGCGGCGCCGCCCTGGACCACCGAGAAGACCCCCGGCGGCAGGCCGGCCTCGAGGAGCAGCTCCCCGAGCGCCACCGCGGTCACCGGTGTCAGCTCGGAGGGCTTGAACACCACGGCGTTGCCAGCGGCGAGCGCCGGCGCCGCCTTCCAGCACGCGATCTGCAGGGGGTAGTTCCACGCGCCGATCGCGCCGATCACGCCGAGCGGCTCCCGGCGGGTGTAGGCCAGCAGCGTTCCGAGCTGATGGTGCTCGCCGGCCATCCCGGCGACGATCCCACCGTAGAACTCGAAGCACTCGGCGCCGGAGAGTGCGTCGACGGCGATCGACTCACGGACCGGCTTGCCGGTGTCGAGCACCTCGTGGTGCGCCAGTTCCTCGTTGTGCTCACGCAGCAGATCTGCGACCCGACGGAGGACACGGCCACGCTCGACCGGCGTCCGCGCCGCCCAGCCCGGCTGCGCCCGCCTCGCTGCGGTGACCGCGTCGTGGACATCTGCCGCGGTCGCGGATGCGAACGCCACGAGCAGTTCGGAGGTCGCCGGGTCGTGGTCCTGCACGGTGTCGCCGCTGCCGGCTCGCCGATCGCCGTCGATGAGCTGGAGCGCGCCGGAGAGGTGGAAGCGGTGAGCCATGGATGCAGGTTGCCAGAGGTCCCGACCCCACGACGGCGCCGGTGCCGGCGGCACGCCTGTGCTCAGTTGGGTGCACCGAGCTCGGTGTGCCAGCTCAACTCCACACGATCCCCGCCGGATCGCTTCGCACGGTACGCAGCCGCATCGGCAGCTGCGAGCGCATCGGCGAGCTCGACGGACCCGTCGAGCAGTGCGACACCGACGCTCGCGGCGATCCGCACCGTGCCCGCCTGCAGCACGTAGGGAGCGCCGAGCGCTTCACGGGTCGCCTCCCCGAGCGCGATCGCCCGTCCGGCGTCGCGCAGCTCAGGTGCGTAGAGCGAGAACTCGTCTCCACCGAACCGGCCGACGAGGTCCTCGGCACGGACACCGCCCCGGAGCCGCGCCGCGACGCGCTGCAACAGCTCGTCGCCAGCGGCGTGGCCGTGGGCGTCGTTGACCGCCTTGAACCCGTCGAGGTCGACCAGCAGCACCGACCCGGCCCCGCCCGCGACGGCGAACGCCGCGGCGAACCGCGACGAGAACCCCGCTCGATTGAGCAGACCGGTCAGTGGGTCGTGGGTCGCGGCGTGCTCCAGCCGTTCCCGCAGGAGCCGCTGCTCGGTGACGTCCTCGAGGTGCACGATCGCGTGCAACGCCGTGCCGGCGTCATCGCGCAGCATCGTCGCGGACGCGCGGGCCCACGCGACCTCGCCGTCGTTGCGCACGAAGCGCAGCTCGACCCCCCGCAGGGCTTCGTCGTCCGAGAGCAGATGCGTGGCGCGTTCGATGATGTGCTCCCGGTCCTCATCGAGGACGAACCGGAACAGCGAGCGGCCCGTCAGCGCGTGCCGAGGCCGTCCGACGATCTCGGACATCGCTGCGTTCACCCGGACCAGCGTGCCGTCGATCGAGGTGAGCGCCATACCGATGGGAGCTCCGTCGAAGGCACGTTCGAAGCGGTCCCGCGCCTGCGGTCGCGACCGCCTCGGCAGCGACGCGTTCGGTGATGTCGCGGGCGGTGACGACGAGCCCGCCGACGTGCTCGACGTCGATCAGGTTGTTCGCCACGATCTCGACCTCGCGCCACGAACCGTCCGCGTGGCGGACCCGCACCACGATCGGGTCCTTGACGCCGGGGCCGCTCTCGACGCTGCCACCGAGCGCCTCGGCCGCGTACCCGAGGTCGTCGGGGTGCAGCAGGTCGAACACGTCACGCCCGATCCACGCCTGCGGGTCCCGCCCGAGGATGCGCCGGGCGGCGGCGCTCACGAAGCTCAGACGACCCACGGGGTCGACGACGACCACCAGGTCCGACGAGTTGGCGAGGACCGCGTCGAACATGAGCTGGCGGTCCCCCCAGGTGCGGGTCAGCTCTCGGAGGTCGGTGACGTCCTCGACCACGCCGATCACCGCCTGCACCCCACCGGCCGGTCCCCGGGCCGCACCGGTCCGGGTGGTCGCCCAGCGGACGGTGCCGTCCGCGTGGAGCCACCGGAGGGTCAGCTCGACCGACGCTCCCGCGAGCAGCTCGGGCAGCGCGAGGCGCAGCTCGTCGCGGTCCTGCGGGTGCACGGCGGCGACCAGCGCCTCGGTGCCGCCGCCGGGCCGGGCCGACCCCCCATCGGCGCCGATGCCGGTGATCGCCCGGAACCGCTCGCTGGCGTAGACCAGGGAACCGTCGTCGGCGAGGATCACCACGCCGACAGGGAGCTGCGCGACGAGCACGTCGAGCCCCGACCGCCACGTGTCATCCAGTTCCGCTGCCATGGGTGTCCTCGGTGGCCGGCCACCCGCGTGATCGTCCTGAGCGGCGGCGAAGTGAAGAATTCCCAGACGTCGCGGCGGCGCCGCGGGCGAGCGGTCAGCGACGGTGCCGGACGTCGGTGACCCGTACCGGTGGAATCTCGCCGTCCTCCCATCCGACCTCCCACTCCAGATGCCACCCGCCGGAACCGCTGCGAGCGATGCGGACCCCGTCCCGGGTGACGAGCTCGTCGTGCACCGGTCCGCCGAAGGACGTCGGAGCCGGGGGGTCGACGGAGTCCTGCCAGCGCTGGAACGCCACCGACTCGAGTCGGCCGTCCTCGGCGACGGTCACCTCGACGGGGATCGCGCCCGACGGGCCGTCCAGCACGACCGTCGCCCGATGGTCGTCGACCGGGTGCCAGCGGGCGCCGGCGGCGGGCGTCAGCGCCTGGGGAACCCAGAGCACCGTCTCACCGGCGAGTCGCCCTGCTGCGCTGCGGGCCTAGTCGTCACCGGAAGCACGAACCACCGGCACCAGCCCGGCCAGCCGGATGTCCATGCGCGCCACCGCAGGTCCGAGCAGGTCCGCGCCGACGAACCCGAGCGGTGCCCGGCCGACCTCGACCTGCCACGAGAAGCCGAGCTCGGCGCGCACCTCGTTCGCGACCGACCCCCGGCTCACTGGTCGTTCCCGGCCGGTGCAGGTGCGGCGATCGCGAGCACGAGGATGCCCGACCCGACGACCACGCCCGTCACCGTCGCCCACAGCCCCACGACGCAGGCGAGCACGGAGATCGCAGCAACCCCGATCGTCGTCACCCGCCACCGTGGGTCGGCGATCCAGATCAACACCGCACACACAGCGAACAGCGCGGCCAGCAGCGCCCACCCCGCGGCCGCCACACGCAGCGTCGTCGGGTCCGAGACCACCCAGGCCCCGCCGAGGTAGTCGAGCGAGGTGCCGTCCTCGGCCGCTCCGAGCGCCTCGGTCGTGCCGGCGAGATGCGCGAAACCGTTGACGAACACGACCACGGCCACGAGGTACCGCCAGGGTCTCGTCATCGCTGCGACGGCCCACCCGGGGGGTGCGGCTGCTGGGGTGCGCACGCGGGCCACGGGACCTCCTCCTTCAGATGCCCTGCAGGTCGGCCACGACCTCGGCGAGGTGCTGGGGGTCGGGCGCCCGGTTGTTGACGAGGCTGACCCGGTCCGAGATCCCGGCGAGCCGGGAGCGCACCAGCGAGCCGATCTCGTGGGGCGCTCCGACGACCGCGATCGTCTCGAGGAGCTCGTCGTCGATCAGCGCTGCCATGTCGTCCCAACGGCCGTCGCGGGCCAGCTGGGCGCAGCGAGGGTGGAGCTCGCGGTCGGCGTGCAGCTCGAACACCGGCCGGTACGCCGGTGTCGTGGCGTAGAAGGCGAGCTGGCGCCGAACCGCTTCGCGGCTGCGGACGAACTCCTCCTCGTCCCGTCCGGTCACCACGATGGTGACGCACACCAGCTCGACGTCGACCGGGTCCCGGCCTGCCCGCTGTGCTCCGGCGCGGATCGCGGGCAGCGTGATGCGCTCCAGGGAGTCCCGGCTGTTCACGGGGTGCACGAGGAGCCCGTCGGCCACCTCGCCGGCGACCTCGGTCATCCGTGGCCCGACCCCGCCCAGGAGGATCGGTGGCGGGCCACACTCCAGCGGCCCGGGGTCGAACGCCGGGACCATCCGGGTGTGGGTGTAGAACTCGCCGGCGAAGTCGAGCGGCACCCCGTCCTGCCAGGTCGACCAGATGGCGCGCACGGCGAGCACGAGCTCGCGCATGCGCCGCGCCGGCTCGCTCCACGGCATCGAGAACCGCTGTTCGACGTGTGGGCGGATCTGCGACCCGAGTCCCAGGGTGAAGCGGCCGCCCGTGAGCGCCTGGAGGTCCCACCCGAGGTTGGCGAGCGTCATCGGCGTCCGGGCGAAGGCGATCGCGACGGCGGTGCCGAGCTCGATCGACCGCGTGTGCTCCGCAGCAACGGCGAGCGGCAGGAACGGGTCGTGGCGAGCCTCGAACGAGAACGCCCGGTCATAGCCGAGCCCCTCGAGCACCGGGAAGATCGTCCGGGCGTCTGCGGGGTCCTCGGTCGGAACGGTCATCGAGACGTGCACGCCGCCAGCGGAGTCCGCGACCGCGGCTCCCGTCAACCTGGGTGGGTACGGACGTACCAACGCAGGGGTCCGGACGCGCCCTGGTGTTGGTGCACGAGTCACGATGCGCGCAAGTGCGTCGTCGATCCAGCCGTTGCGGTACCCATCGCCACGACGGGACCGATCCGCCGGGCGGAGACGCCACGAGGAGCACTGATGCACACCCCCGACACCGCACCGAACGGACCGGTTCGAGCACGCCGCGGACTCGGCGCCGTCCCCTACGTGGTCGGCCTGGCACTCGCCTGCGGGCTGATCTACCAGTCGACCACCGCGGCGTTCAACGGCGCGACCTCGAACGGACCGAGCTCCTTCTCCGCCGGCACGGTCCAGCTCACCGATGACGACGCCGGTGTCGCGATGTTCGACGCCTCGGACATGGTGCCCGGCGACGTCGAACAGCGCTGCATCGAGGTCGCCTACACCGGCTCGTCGTTCGATCTCGACCCGGTCCGGCTGCACGCCGCAGTCACCGACACCGGTCTCGCCGCACACGTGGACCTCGTCGTCGAGGAAGGCACGGGCGGTGACTTCGCCGACTGCGCCGGGTTCTCGGCCACCTCGACGCTGTTCACCGGCGACCTCGCATCGCTGGGCTCGACGCACCCCGACCACCCCAACGGCATCTCGGCCTACACGCCTGACGCCGGCTCGCCCGATCGCACCTACCGCGTCACCGCGACCCTGGGTGCGGACACCCCGAACTCGGCCCAGGGCAGCACCGCCGGGACGACCCTGACCTGGGAAGTCTTCAGCGCCTGATGTCCACGGGGCCCGGGGCCGGTCCGGACGCCGGGGCAGCGCCCGGTGACCCGGAGCGGACCTGGCGGCGGGTCGGGGCACTCGTCGCCAGGTCCTACCTCTGGTTCCTCGTCGTCCTGGTCGCCTGGACGGCGGTGCCGGTGGTGTTCGGGTTCCAGTCGCTGACCGTCACCTCGGGCTCGATGCTCCCGGCGCTGTCCCCCGGAATGATCGTGGTGACCCGGTCCGTCGAACCCTCGGCGATCGAGCGGGGCGACATCGTCGCGACGCAGCCCGACCGCACGTCGGATCAGCTCGTCACCCACCGGGTCGACGAGCTCGTCGACGACTCGACGATCCGCACCCGCGGGGACGCGAACACCGTGCCGGACGAGCCGGTCGCCCGTGACGACGTCATCGGCCGAGCCCGGTTGGTCGTCCCGTTCGCCGGGCTCCCCGCGGTGTGGGCGGACGGCGGTCGCTGGGAGCTGCTGGGTGCCTGGGTCGCGCTGACGCTGATCGCGGCGCGGGCCGGGCTCGGCAGCTGGGTGACCTCGCTGCGACCCCCGACAGGCGGGTCGGGTGGACGCCGTGCGGGGCCGCAGATCACCCGACGGCGCACGAACGACCGCGCTCGGCGGCCCGGGTTCCAGGCGATGTTGTCCCGGCGCCGCTCACGACGGCGACGCGGCGCGACGGTCGCGACGCTGGGCATGGTGGTCCTCCTCGCCGGATCCGTGACCGTCTCGGCGGATCGCGCGCTGGCGGCCTTCTCGGGGTCGACCGCCGCCGACGCGACCCTGGGCGGTGCGATGCCGCTGCATCCCCCCTACGTCGACGCTGCGAACGGTCCCGGACCGGTGGGCTACTGGCGTCTCGGGGATCCGGTCCTCGACCCCGTCCTGCTGGACGACGACTTCGAGACGTTCAACGGCTGGTCACAGGAGCGAAACGGTTCGGTCCAGGCCGCGTCATCGCCGACGCGCAGCGGAACCGGCTCGTTGCGCAAGACCGCCAACAACGACCCCAACGGCGGGTCCACCACGTTGTCCCGCGCCGTCGGCAACGACTGGCGGATGTCGACCTGGGTGTACCGCCCCGACCCCTGGTCCGGGGGCGCACAGGACCGGATCTCCGTCGAGGACTCCTCCGGGAACGGCTACGGGGTCCGGTCGATCCACAACGGCACGAACCGGCTCCAGATCGAGCGCCGCACGAACGCGAGCGGCGCCACGTTGGCGACCACGAACTACGCGGCGCCGAAGAACGAGTGGTACCGGCTCGAGCTCGTTCGCGAGGGGACCTCGATCACCGCGTCCGCGTTCGACGGCGCGGGCACGCTGTTGGCCACGGTGTCCGACACCGACGGCGTCCACTCGACGTTCGACACCGTGGCGGTGCGCGGCGGCCGGGACTACTACCTGGACGACCTCGAGGTCACCACCTCGCCACCGACCTTCGCCGACCAGACCGGCGCGGGCCCGGCGGTCGGCGCCGGAACATCACCGATGACGTCCGCCGGGCTCCTCGTCGCCGACCCCGACCCGGCGATCGACCTCGACGGCGACAGCCGCCTGGCTGTGCCCTCCCGCGGCACGCTCGACGGTGCGGTCCCCGCTCGAACCGTCAACGCATGGGTCGACCCGACGGCCACCGTCGGACGCGGCGTCGTGTGGACCGAGGGCGACGCCACCCAGGGCGTCGTGCTCTACCGCGACGGAACGACGCTGTGGGGTCGAGCGTGGGCGCCCGGGTGGCCGGACGACCTGGAGCTGAGCGGGGCGCTGCCGAGCGGTCGTGCCATGCTCACGTTCGCGTTCAGCACGAGCGACGGAGCCGCCGGGTTGTTCGTGGACGGCGAGCTCGTCGACTCGGTCGTGGCGACGCCACGGGGCGCCATCCCGTCGCACCCGGGCGCAACGGCCATCGGTGGCCAGCCCGGATCCACCCGGTTCCACGACGGCGTCTCGTCCGGGGCCGGGTTCGAGGGTGTGATCGACGAGGTCTCGGTCTACCCGACCCGACTCGACGGCGCCACGATCGCCCGGCTGTTCGGCGCGGGCTCCTGAGACGACGCCGCCGACCCCCCCGAAGCCGGCGCTCACGAAGCAGTCCCAGGTGCCGATGGGTCGTCGATGAGCTCGGACCCGAACGAACTGCTGCACCACAGCGTCGACTCCTGCATCGTCATGGACTCGGCCGGCATCGTGCACGCCGCCTCGCCGTCGCTGAGGTTCGCCTACTCCATCGAGCCGGAAGCGCTCGTCGGTTCATCGATCGTCGACCTGATCCACCCTGAGGATCAGCGCGCTGCGCTCGCATCGCTGTCCCAGACGGTGGCGGCCGGGGGGCGTCGAGAGCCGCTGCGCTGTCGAGCGATCGACGGCGACGGCCGGTGGCGACCCGTCGAGGTCGTCGCGAACAGCCTGGACGATCCGCCGGGCATGGTCGTGCTCAGCGTCCGTGACCGGACCGGCGAGTTGGGCTTCGAGGAGATGCTCGCCGACCGCAGCGAGCTGTACCGCCAGATCGTCGAGCTGATCGCCGACGGCGTGTGGATCATCGACGAGGAGAGCCGAACCACGTTCGCGAGCGAACCGATGGCGCAGATGCTGGGCGTCACGCCCGCCGAGATGCTCGGTCGGACGATCTTCGAGTTCATGGACGGCGACGGCGTGGCGATCGCCGAGGCGAACGTGGAACGACGCAAGCAGGGCGTCTCCGAGGCGCACGCCTTCAAGCTCCGCCATCGCGAGGGCCACGCCGTCTGGACCCAGATGCGCACCGGGCCCATCGGAACGAACGGCCCCTACGTCGGGTCGGTCGCGGTGGTCACGGACGTGACCGAGCAGGTCGACGAGAGCCGGCGACGCGATCGTGACCGCGCCCACCTGCGCGCCATGCTCGATGCGCTTCCGGACCTGTTCTTCCAGCTCGGCGCCGACGGCACCTGCCTGGACGCCAGCACCACCCAGGTGGAGCAGCTGCTCGCACCGCCGGAGCAGCTGATCGGCCGGACGATCCACGAGGTGATGGCGCCGGGGCCCGCCGCCCTCGTCGCTGCGGGGATCCGTCGGACGCTGCGCGAGGGCGTCGCCCAGGACTTCGACATCGAGCTCGAGCTGCCAGCGGGACCGACGCAGTTCCACGTCAGGATGGCCGCCAGTGGACCCGACTCCGTCGTGGCGATCGTGCGCGACATCACCGAGCTGCGACAGGCCGAGCAGACACGGGTCGAGTGGGCGCTCGAACGCCACCGCCGCGAGGACGCGGAACGACGGGCCGAGCTGGACCGCCGACTCCAGACCGCAGCCCGCCTCGACGCGCTGGGTCGCCTGTCGGGAGGGGTGGCCCATGACGTCAACAACCTGCTCGGGGTGATCGGCAACTACGCCACCGTGATCGGCCGCACCACGTCCGATCCCGGTCTGCTGGCCGACGTCGAGGGGATCGAGGAGGCGGTCCGGCACGGTTCGGAGCTCACGCGCCGGCTGCTCCGCTTCGGCCGCACCACCGAGGCGTCTCCCGAATCGGTGGACGCCGGCGCGGTGGTGGCCGGCATCGGCGCGATGGTGACCCGGACCGCACGGACCGACGTCTCGGTCCGCATCGAGTCCGACGGGCCCGCATGTCACGTCACCGTGGACCGCCCGCAGCTCGAACAGGCGGTGGTCAACCTCATCATGAACGCCGTGGATGCGTCGCCCTCGGGGGGCGAGGTCGTCGTCCGGGTCAGCCGCGGCGAGGATCCGTCGGACCCCGCTGCGCCGACCGGCGAGGTGTGGGTCACGGTGTCGGATCGTGGCCCCGGCATCCCGACGGAGCTGCGCGACCGCGTCGTCGAACCGTTCTTCACCACCAAGGATCCCGGTCGGGGCACCGGACTCGGGCTCTCCGTGGTCCACGGGGTGGTCGAGGAGGCCGGCGGCCGGTTGCAGATCGAGGACCGCGAGGGTGGCGGGGCCGTGATCCGACTGGTGCTCCCGGAGACCGACGCGCAGCACACAGGTGGGCGAGATCAGCGTTCGGGCGACGCCCAGCGGGCCTCGCACGAGGTGTCGGTGTCGGCTCCCGGCGTCGTCGTGGTCGACGACGACCCCGCCGGGCTCGCCTCGCTGACGCGCCTCCTGGAGGCCCATGGCATCCGGGTGCATCCCGCAGGGTCCGCCGACGAGGCAGAGGCTGCGCTCGAGGCCGACGCGACGGTGCACTGCGTGATCAGCGATGTCGTGATGCCCGGCCGGAGCGGGGTCGAGTTGGACGAGCAGCTGCGCAGCTCGCGACCGGACGTGCACGTGGTGTTGATGACCGGCTACGCCGACGCTGCCCGTGTCGAACTGCCGACCGACCGGAGGGTGCTGGGCAAGCCCGTCGCGATCGACGATCTGCTCGCCGCCGTCGCGCCGGCGCTGACCGCCGCTGGTTGACGGGGCGCCCTGACCGAGCGTGCCGTGTCGGGATCACTCGGCCAGATCGACGATGCCGGCTCGGCCGGCGACCAGGACGATCTCGAGGCGGCTGCCCACGCCGAGCTTCTTGGCGATCCGGGCGACGTGGTTCCGTACGGTGTTGGCGCTGAGGAACAACTCCTCGCCGATCTGGGCGTTGGTGGCCGAGGTGGCCAACAACCGGACCACCTCGAGCTCGCGTTCGGTGAGCCCGAGATCGGCCGCCGACCGATCGGCCTCGAGCAACGAACGGACCGCGTCGGCGGAGAGCTGGCCCGACCCCTTCGCGGCGGCGCGGAGCGCGTCGACGAGCTCCTCGGGCGGGCGGTCCTTGGTGATGAACCCGTCGCAGCCGGCGGCGAGCGCCGCCCGCACGACCGCTCCCTCGTGCTCACCGGTGAGCACGACGGTGCGGACGCCCGGGGCGCCACGACGCAGCTGGTCGATCGCGCCGGCCCCCGAGCCGTCGGGCAGGTTCCAGTCGACCAGCGCCACGTCAGGACGATGTGCACGTGCGCGCTCCTCGAGGCCGGTCACCGCGGTCTCGACGGCCACGACCTCGACACCGGGCTCATCGGCCAAGAGCCGCGCGACGCTCCGGGCGAAGAGCTCGTGGTCGTCGACGATCATCACTCGCACGGACGCAGCTTACCGAGAGAACTACTGACTGAACGTCGTTCACCTCGTGGTCCGGCCCAGGGCGGCCGCTTCACCGTGCCCCACGACCGCCAGCGATAGCGTGCCCACGTGAACGAGATCGTGTTCGGGCTCCTGCTCATCGCCGTCGGTGCCCTGTTCGCACTTCGTGGCTACCTCGCCATGCGCATCATCATCCCGATCTGGGGTGCACTCGCCGGCTTCCTGCTCGGCGCTGGATTGGTCTCGAACCTGGGCTCGGAACGCTTTCTGGCCTCCGCGGCGTCCTGGCTGGTCGGCCTGGTGGTGGCGCTGCTCTTCGGGCTGCTCGCCTACCTGTACTACGAGGTGTCGGTCGTGCTGGCGATGTCGGCGATCGGGTTCGCGCTCGGCACCAGCCTGATGGTGGCGATCGGGGTCACCTGGTCCTGGCTGATCGTCGTCATCGGCGTGCTCGCGGGCGCGCTCCTCGCCGTGGCGGCGATCGTCGGGGACCTGCCGATGGTGCTGCTCACCGTGCTCACCGCGATGGCGGGAGCCTCGGCGATCGTCGGGGGCGTGATGCTCGTCGTCGGGACGATCACCGACGCCGACCTGACACGGGCGGGGACGACCGAGGCGCTCAACGACGACTGGTGGTGGTACCTGCTGTACCTCGCCATCGCGATCGCCGGCGTGGTGGTCCAGTCACGCGACAGCGACCGACGGATGCAGTCGCTGCGCAGCTCATGGGCCGAGGACGGCGGACGGGAGCTGCGCAGCTCGGACTGAGCCACGGCGGGCTCAGCGCAACGAGAGGAAGAGCTCCTCCATCTCTTCGGTCGTCATGCCCTCCGCAGCGGCCACATCCGGGTCCGCGAGACAGTGATGCATCCCCGAAGCGACCAGGCGCAGCCCGGCGCTCCGCAGTGCCGCCTGCGCGGCACTGAGCTGGACCACCACGGCGCGGCAGTCCGCCCCCTCGTCGATCAGTCGCTGCACGCCCCGGACCTGACCCTCGACCCGCCGCAGCCGGGTGAGGACGTCCTCTGCGGCTTCCTCGGGGAAGCGCATCGATCAGACCGCGACCCGTTCGACCGCTGCGCGTAGGCGCGTGGTCGCCTCGCCGGCGAGCTCGGCGAACCGATCGCCCGGCATGAGCGCGAGCGGGTCGACCGCCGAGATGCGCGTTCCGCCGCCCACCGCGGGCTCGAGCACCACGTTGCAGGGCATGACCAGGCTGGCCGATGGGTCCAGCTCGAGCGCGCGGTGGGCGAAGGTCGGATTGCAGGCTCCGAGGATCTTGAGCTCGTCGCGCTCGACACCGATCTTGGCGCGCAGCGTGGCCGCGACGTCGATCTCGGTCAGGACGCCGAACCCCTCCTCGGCCAGCGCGGCGCGCACGGCGGCCTCTGCGTCCTGCATGGACATGTCGACCGTCGTCTCGATGGAATCCATGTGTCCCCGTCCTTCGTGTCGTTGGCGTGTTCGTGTCGTTGGCGTGTTCGTGTCGTTGGCGTGTTCGTGTCAGCCTCGCCGACGCGCGACGACGCAGCAGTCGATCGCCGAGCGCTCACCCGAGTCGGCCGCGACCGGTCGGTGGAGCTGCTCGGCCCGCTCGACGACCAGGTCGACGTCGACGACGCGTTCGAGGTCGGCGAGGACGTCCTCGGCGCTGTAGAGCACGGCGAGGTCCTGGGGGCCGCCGACCCCGTCGGCGAGGTTGTCGGTGTCGTGGGCGACGACGACGACAGTGCCGCCCGGGGCGAGTGCCCGCGCGGCACAGGCGACGGCGGAGGAACGCTCCGCCGCCGGGAGTTGCAGGTAGAACGCCACGACCAGATCGACGGGCTCGTCGGCGACCCACGTGGTGACATCTCCCAGCACCCAGTCGACCTCGGCGCTCCTGGCCGAGGCCAGTCGGGCGGCCTTCTCGAGGCCCACCCGTGAGATGTCGACGCCGGTCACGGACCAGCCCTCGGTCGCGAGCCAGACCGCGTTGCGTCCCTCACCGCAGGCGAGGTCCACGGCACGTCCCGGTGTCAGTCCTGCGACGAGTCCGGGGAGGAACCGGTTCGGCTCGGTGGTCCACACGAACTCGGCGTCGCGATACCGCTCGTCCCATGCGTGTGCGTCCACGGCGCCACGGTAGACCCCCCGGGGGTACTGGGTGCGTCGGGCCCGGGGAGAGCAGATGGACCTGGGGAGCCGCTGGCCGCTCACTCGATGCGGGCGCCGCGCTCACGCAACTCCGGCTCGAGCTCGGCGAACACGTCGCGGTAGTGGAACCACGGGACGCTGACCCACAGGTGGTGGATCAGGTGGTAGTTCTGACCGAGCAGCACCGCATGACGGATCCGTCCCGGCTGGATGCGCGTGTCGTGGTAGCGCTCGGTGCTGTCGAAGGGGGTGTGCGGCAGGAAGTCGAACGCCCAGAACAACACCATCCCGGCGAGCACCGAGGGCGCCCAGAACAGCACGACCACCGGGACCAGGTGTCCCGTCACGGCGGCGAGCAGCGTGCCCCCCACGAGGACGGTGTCGACGGCCTTCTGCGCCCGACGCTGGGCCAGGGTCCCCCACTCGTGGCGGTGACAGAGGATGCGGTAGTGCACGGCGGTGCCCAGCAGCCACAGCGGGAGCAGCCATCGGGGTCGGTGCGAGACGTAGTGGTCGGGGTCGCGCTCGGGGTCGTTGGTGTGCGCGTGGTGGTTGAGATGGCAGATCCGGAAGACCGGATAGGCGAAGGTCAGCATCGCGGCGGGCACCCAGCCGATGAGGTCGTTGACCCGCCGGTCGACGTGGGCGGCCCGGTGCACGCTCTCGTGGAACACGGTGAACCCGAGGTAGGTGGCGGTCGCATTCACGAGGATCGCCACCGCGGCGGGCAGCACACCCGACAAGTAGCCGACCCACCCGACGCTCCAGCCGAGCAGCGTCGCCACTCCCAGCCACATCGTGGGGTTGCGGTACCACGCGACGTCGGGAACTCCGCGGTACTGCTCGGGCGGCGCCAGGCGGTCACGTGACGGCGAGCCGCTGCGCCGACGCGACAGCGCCGCCAGTCGCTCGGCGGCGGCTGCGTTGACAGGAGCAGCATCGACGGGAGCGGCACCGACCGGCGCGTCGGTGTGACCGGAGGTCCCGTCCAGGGTCGGATCGTGTGGGTTCATGCGTCTGCTCCGCTTCGCCGGATGGTGGGGTCGGACCCGTGAGCGCTGCCCTGCTGCGCGCGCTCGAGTACCGCCACGAGCAGGTCCGCCAGCGTGATGGCCGTCGGACCGGGTGGACCCGGCGGCGGATCAGCGACGTAGGAGACGAGCAGGCGGGCGATGATGTCGACCGCGATCTGCGCGGCGCCCGGTGCGAGGTCGTCGAGGTGCGCGCTCACGAACGCGGCGACCGCCGGTGTGACGACGTCGATCTCGGCCCCGGTGCGCGAGGTCAACACCGGGAACAGCAGCTCGGGGTCGGACCGTCGCAGCGCGACGAGCAGCTCATCGGTGCTCGCCCGCTCGAGCACCGCGGTCAGCGCCGCCTCGGCAGCCGGTCGCAGCGCACTCCGACCGTGGCGATCGTCGTCGACGCGACCGGCTCGGTCCGCGGCCAGGAGCGCCCCGGCCACGAACCGGTCGCGCTCGCGCTGCACGAGCGCCTCGGCGAGGCCGTCGCGGTCGCCGAAGTACCGGTACACCGTCCGACGGGACACCCCGGCACGCGCAGCGACGTCCGCGAGCGTGACCGAACGGAAGCCGCCCTCGATCACCGCAGTGGCGGTGGCATCGAGGATCGCGTCGGTGTCGACGCTCTGCGGTCGACCGAGCCGCCGGGGCTCGGTCGCAGTTCCCGGAGGATCCACCACAGGTGCGTTGCCGCTCACCCGATTAATGTTACAGATTCTGCGGCAGTGTGCAACAAGTCGTCAGCGGCGGGGCCAGGGGACCCGCCGGCACATCTCTGGGTGGCGCCAGGACGGTGAGCGGGCGCAGTGCCACCCAGAGTTCCTGAGGCGATGTTCCTGTGGCGCCGACGTGCTCAGTCGTTGCGGTACGTGCCGACCACCCGGGCCTGTTCGATGATGTGCCCGTCGATCTGCTCGAGCAGCGCCTCGCGCGTCGGCAGCACGGCGGTGTCCACGGCGCGATCGAGTGCGTAGAGGTGGAAGAAGTAGTGGTGGGTGCCGTGCCCGGGCGGCGGCGCCGGACCCATCCACTGCGCATCTCCGACGCTGTTGATGCCCATCGTGACGCCATCGGCGACGCTCTCGGGCAGTCCGTCGCTCGACGGGTCGATGCCGACCACGACCCAGTGGGTGAAGCCGTCGGTGAGTGGTGCGTCGGGGTCGTGCACGACGAGGGCCAACTCGACGGTGCCGTCGGGCACGTTCGACCAGTGCAGCGCTGGCGACCTGTTGTCTCCGTCGTGGGCGTGGCGACCCGGGATCGCGTCGCGCTCGCCGAACGAGGACGAGGTGATGGTGAGGTCTCCGAGGTTCAGATCCGGCACGGCGGGGCCCTTCCTGTCGGTGCTCGACGTTGGCGTCGAGCTTCGCACATCGGCGGAGCCGGCGGCTCAGCGACGGTCGACCGACTCCAGCAGCGGCGGCGGGCCGTCCACGGCGCAGCCGGCGGGTGGCTCGACGTCGCCGGCCGCGACCACGCAGAGGTCGTCGCTGCGCAGGAAGACGCCCGCGACCACCCCGCCGGTCGCGACGAGGACCGCGCCCAGCGAGAGCGCCGGGCCGAAGCCGGCGTCGAGCTCTGCCGGCACCGACAGGGCGTTGCCCCCGAGTCCGACTGCTGCCGGGATTGCTGCGACGGCGAGCAGCTGACCGGTCCGGGCGACCGCGTTGTTGGCTCCCGACGCGGCACCGGAACGCTCGTCGGGGACGGTCCCCAGGGCGGTCGACGTCACCGGTGCGACCGATGCTGCGAGCCCGAGGCCGAACACGACGACCGAGGGCAACAGGTCGGTCAGGTAGGTGGTGTCGGCGCTGACGCGTGACATCCCGACGATCCCGACGGCCATGGTCAGCGGCCCGAACGTCAGCGGCCAGCGGGGACCGACCCGTTGGGCCAGCCCTCCCGCTCGCGAGGAGAGCACCAACATGATGACGGTCACCGGCAACAGGGCGAGGCCGGACTCGAGCGGGGACCACCCGGCAGTCACCTGCAGCTGGATCGACAGCAGGAAGAACACGAGCCCCATGCCCCCGTAGACGAGGAGCGTCACCGTGTTCGCGGTGACGAACGGACGGTTGGACAGCAGGTCGACCGGGACGATCGCATCGGGCCGGCCTCGCTCGTGGGACACCAGTGCAGCGCCGGCGAGGGCCGCGCCGACTCCGGCGATCAGCACCGTGGGCGACCCGATCCCGGTCGCAGGCCCCTGGATCAGCGCGTACGACAGGCCGCCGAGGGTCACCACGATGAGCCCAGCGCCGACCACGTCGAGGGGTGCGTCGACACTCACCGGGCCACGGCGTTCGGGCACCCAACGGCTCAGCAGCAGCGCCGCCATGGCGATCGGCAGGTTGATGACGAACACCCACCGCCAGGAGACGTCGACGAGCAGTCCACCGAGGAGCGGCCCGACGGCGCCGGCGATGCCGCCGAGGCCCGACCACCACCCCACCCCGCGGCCGCGGTCCTCACGCCGCAGCGTGGACTGGATGATCGCCAGGCTCCCCGGGGTCAGCAACGCCCCGCCGACACCCTGGGCCAGTCGCAGCGCGATGAGCGCGCCGGTGTTCGGAGCCAGCGCGCAGCCGAGCGAGGCGAGAGCGAACGCCGCGACCCCGATCCGGTACACCCGGAGGCGCCCGAAGCGATCGCCGAGGGAACCACCGATCAGGATCAGCGAGGCGAGGGTCAGCAGGTAGGCGTTGACGACCCACTGCTGCTCGGAGGAGCTCGCTCCGAGGTCTGCTGCCATCGATGGGAGCGCGACGTTGACGACCGTCGCGGTGAGCATGGCGACCGAGGAACCGAGCACCGTCGTCGCGATCACGACCCGCCCGGCCGGCGAGTCGAGGTCGACCGGTCGATCGGGAGGCCGTCGATCGCGCCCTGAGCCATCGGGACCGGGTCCCGCTCGGTCGTCGCCCTCCAAGCGGCCCCCTCGTCGTCGCAGCGCACGCTAGACCGGGCGTCGGCGTACGGTGGAGGACGTGAACGCAACGATCGCAGACATCATGCAGAGCCCGGTGATGACCCTCACGTCACACCAGAGCGCCGCACACGCCAAGGAGCTGATGCGCGACAAGCGGGTCTCGGCACTCCCGCTGGTCGACCCCGACGGCGAGCTGGTCGGGATCGTCACCGCCTCCGACCTGATCGACGACCACCCCGACGGAGCGCCGGTCGGCTCCTTCGCCCACAAGGCGGTGCTGTCGGTCCACCCTGGCGACCAGCCGCACGTCGCGGCGCGCATCATGCGCAACCACCGGCTGCACCACCTGCCGGTGGTGGACAACAAGCGCGTGATCGGGATCGTCAGCGCGTTCGACCTGCTCACCCTGGTCGAGGACCACCGGTTCGTGATGAAGAACGCGCCGACGCCGCCGTCCAAGCACTCCCCCGCTCGCCGATGAGCACCGGCAGCGACACTGCCGGAGCCGACATCGAGTTCTTCTGGGACCCGGTGTGCCCGTTCGCCTGGATCACCTCGCGCTGGGTCGAGCAGGTGTCCCGGGCGACCGGCTACTCCGTGCGGTGGCGGTTCATCTCGCTGCGGCTGCTGAACAAGGACAAGGACTACGCCACCGAGTTCCCACCGGAGTACGAGCAGGGACACACCGCCGGCCTGCGCATGCTCCGGGTCTGCGCTGCGATCCGTGCGGAGCTCGGCGACGCGCCGCTCGGTGCCATCGTCGCCGCCTACGGCCACAGCGTCTGGGACCGACCGCCCCAGGACGACGCCATGTCGATGCTCAGCACCCCTGAACACGCCCGTGCCGTGCTTCGCGAGGCGGGAGTTCCCGAACGCTTCGCCGACTCGCTCGACGACACGTCCTGGGACGCCGAGCTCGACGACGAGACCGAGCTGGCCCTCGAGCGCACCGGGCGCGACGTGGGGACACCGATCATCACCTTCCGTCCCCCCGACGGACTGTCGTTCTTCGGTCCGGTGATCTCGCGGGTCCCCCACGACGACGACGCCGTGCGGCTCTGGGACGCCGTCACGACGCTCGCTGCATTCGACGGCTTCGCCGAGCTCAAACGCAGCTTGCGCGAGATGCCGCACCTCCAGCTGCTCGGCGCGTCCGACGACGCAACTGCGCCGATCGTCGAGGACTGGAGCGGGGGGCACCGGGTCGGACACCTCGCGAGCGACCGGGCGGCCGAGGGCCAGTAGTCCGGCGACGCCTCTCCAGCAACCGAGCGTGGTTCCCACGGCCGCCTGGTTGATTGCGGCGGGCAGGGTCGGGGGCCGGGGTAGCATCGCCGGATGGCGGGGAGTTCCGACGAGGCCACCGGACCCGACCACGGACCGGGCGACCGACCGGGCGGGGCAACGCTCACCGTGGCGGTCACCGGCCCGACCGGCACCTTCGGGCACGGCTTGGTCCCGCTGCTCGAGGCCGACGACCGCGTCGGTCGCATCGTGGGCATCGCACGCTCAGCGTTCGACCCCGACGAGTTCGGCTGGTCGAAGATGACCTACCGCCGGGGCGACGTCCGCGACCCCGACGCACTCGCCGAGGCGTTCGACGGCGCAGACGTCGTGGTGCACCTCGCATTCCTCATCACCGGCACCGCGGGACGCGGAACCACCCGGGCGATCAACGTCGACGGCACCCTCAACACCTTCCGCGCGGCTGCGGACGCCGGCGCCCGCCGGTTCGTCTACGCGTCATCGGTCGCGGCCTACGGGTTCCACGCCGACAACCCGATCGGAATGGACGAGAACTGGCCGGCTCGTCCCGCCCGACGACTCTTCTATGCGCAGGAGAAGGCCGAGCTCGAGCAGCTGCTGGCCGACGAGGCCGAGGTGCACCCCGAGCTCGGGCTGTACCTCCTCCGGCCCCCGATCGTGCTGGGACCGCACGCGCTCGGGGCGAAGGACCTGCTGCCCGCCGTGCTGCTGCCGGTCGCCCGGGCCGTCGGACGGGCGATCGACGCCGTGCCCGTCGGCGTGCCGATCCCGTTGCCGGCGCTCCCCGGTCAACTCATCCACGAACACGACGTCGGCACCGCGTTCGTGGCGTGCATCGCGGGCGACGGGCCACCCGGCACCTACAACATCGCCGGGGACGGGATCGTCACGCTGCACGACGTCGCTCGTGAGCTCGGGATCGTCCCGCTCCCGTTGCCCCTCGGCGCCACGCAACGCCTGAGCCGAGCGGTGGCGTCGCTCCCGACCCCGGCGGCGCTGCCGCCCGTGACCGAATGGATCGAGGCGATGAGCCACCCGTCCATCATCGACACGTCCCGTGCCCGCACGCGACTCGGTTGGACGCCCCGCTACAGCGGTCTCGAGGCGCTGGCGGTGACCGCACACGGTGGCGTCGACCCGACCGACCGGGAAGGCTGAGCACATGGACGGACGAGCGACCGACGAGTTCCGCGCCGTTGCCACGGTGTTCCGACGTCAGCTGCGCCGCACCGGGGGCGGGGCGGCCGTGTCGGTGTACCACCGTGGCCAACCGGTGGTGGACCTCTGGGGCGGCACACGCGACGGCGACGACCCGTGGGCGTCGGACACGCTCACGATGTGCTTCAGCACCACCAAGGGCGTGACGTCCACGGCGCTGCACGTGCTCGCGGACCGCGGCGAGATCGACTACGACGAGCCGGTCGCGACCTACTGGCCCGAGTTCGCCCAGAACGGCAAGGCGGCGGTGACCGTCCGCCACGTCCTGACCCACTCCGCCGGGCTCCACCGCCTGCGGAGCCTCGTCGACAACGCGGACCGCATGCTCGACTGGGAGCACATGTGCGACGCGCTGGCCGCGGCGCGTCCGGCGTACGAGCCCGGCACCCGCCACGGCTACCACGCGCTCACCTACGGCTGGCTGGTCGGCGAGATCGTGCGACGCGTCTCCGGGCGGTCGATCGGTGCGGTCGTCCGCACCGAGATCAGCGATCCCCTGGGCCTCGACGGGCTGTACCTCGGGCTGGCCGAGGACCAACGCCACCGCGTCGCGACGCTCGAGCCGATGGGGCTGCCCCGCCCCGGCTGGGAGCCGCTGCGACGTGTCGAGAAGGAGGTCGGTCGGCGGATGGGCCAGGTCGTGTCCGCGCTGCCGGGTGCGCTCAACACCCGCCGGATCGCGAACGCCCTCGCACCGCGGGGGGTCGAGGACGTCCTCTGGGGCAGCGAGGTCATGGATGCCGAGATCCCCGCAGCCAACGGGTTCTTCACCGCACGTTCCCTGGGGCGGATGTACGCGGCCATCGCCGGCGGGGGCGAGGTGGACGGCGTCCGGCTGCTGTCGGAGCAGACGGTCGCGACGCTGAGCGAGATCAACGGCAGCGGCCCGGACCTGGTCCTCGTCGTCCCCATGCAGTGGCGCCTCGGCTACCACCGCGTGTTCACCACCCGCGGCACACCCCCCGACGCGTTCGGCCACTTCGGGTTCGGCGGTTCCGGGGGCTGGGCCGACCCGTCGCGCGAGCTGTCGGTCGCCATGGTGTGCAGCCGCGGCGCGGGTACGCCCGTGGGGGACCTCCGCATCGCCGAGATCGGCACCGCCGCGATCCGCTGCGCGGACGAGGTGCAGCGCCGCGACGACCGCGCCGCCTGATCCGAGCGGGTGGGAAACCCGGGGCACGCCGATACCGTGGCCGGATGTCGATCACGCCGGACTTCAACGCCGTCACCGCACCGTCGTGCCCGATCTGCGCGACGGAGCTCCAGCTCGGGTCGCACGGGACGCTCGACCACTGGTCCTGCGCCGCCGGGCACGGTCTCGCGATGACCCTCACCGAGAGCTACGAGCGGCTCCAGGAGGACGAGATCGCACTGCTGTGGCAGACCGCCCGGAGGGCGCCCGCCGGGCCGCTCCCCAGCCCGTTCGACGGACGACCGATGGTGCGGTTCAGCTTCGGCTACGACGACGACGAGGTCCCCGAGGGCGAGCCGGGCGACGGTCCTGATCTGGGGACGGTCGAAGTCGACGTCGACCTCGAGAACCAGTTCATCTGGTTCGATGCCGGCGAGCTCGACGTGCTGCCCGAGGACCTGCCGGACGCGCCGCCGTCGCCGGAGGAGCTCGCGAAGGTCGCGGAGATCCGCGAGCGCTTCAGCGCGGAGCTCGGCGATGCGCTCGCGGCGCGCGACGACGGCGAGTTGACCGAGCGCTTCTACCACCGGGTGGCGCGCAACCCGGGAGCGCTGCGTCGCCTCGACCGGCTCGGCCGAGCGGTCACCAGCTACTGAACCGAACGCTCGTCGAGGATCGCCCCGATCCGCTGCAGCGCGACGCGACAGACGCCGAGGTACGCAACCGCCGCGACGGGCACGCCGAAGCCGACACGACAGCGCTCGGGTCCGAGCGGCTCGACCCGGTGGTCGGTCGCCGCCACCCCGGCGACCTGCCAGGACCACGATCGACCCGGGGTGAACGCGGTGACGCGGAACGGGAGCCGGAGACGAACGGCGGTCAGCACCGACCCGGTCGAACCGGCCTGGATGAGCTGCGACGTCGCCGGGTCGACCCCGGGCGCCGGGTCGAGCTCGACCCTCGCCACGCTCGGGCCCCAGTCGGGCCATCGGCGGGTGTCCACCAGCAGCCACCAGGCGTCCTCGGCGGGGACGGCCAGCTCGGCCGTCACCCACCGGTGCCGCGTCGCGCGGCGCCACGCGGTGTCGGGCGACATCATCCCGGGTCGCCGGGGACGGGGCCGCCCGGCGGGTCGAGGCGAGCGAGCACCCCGGCGAGTCGAACGCCGTCCAGGTCGATCGCCAGCCATGCGGGGTGCGCATCCGAGGCGTTCGGGGTGGTCGTGGCCAGCAGCAGCTGGTTCGACCGGGCCGCAGCGGCGAGCACGCCGCGGTGCGCGGGCAGCTCGAACGCGACGCTGAAGCCAGCGCGCACCGGCGAGGTCATCGCGACCACCAGGTCCACACCACGGTCGGTCATCTCGAGGGTCGTGGTCAGGTCACCGACGCCCTCCACTGCGTGGACGCGGGGCAGGTCGGCGACGTCGGGTCGATCCCCGACGTCGAGCACGACCGTCGGATACGCCGTGCCCTCGTCGTCGACGGTGACCCCGGTGTCGAGCACCGCGAGGGCGGGACCGCCGGCGGTCACGACGCGGCGAGCACGGCGTCGGCGCACCGACGACCCGAGTACATCGCACCCTGGATCGACGGCGTGTCGCGGTGGTCGCCGCACACGAACCGACCCTCGCCGAGCGCGACCCGGCGCTTGGGCGAGAAGGCCGGGCTCGAGTCGGGTTGGCCGTGGGCGATCACGTCGGTGCGCAGGTGGCTCCACCCGCCGACCTCGCCACCGAACCACCCGGTGAGCTGTCGACGGACCGGGGCGACGAGCTCGTCGCCGGTCTCGCCGGGGCCGATGCCCGGGCAGGCTGCTGCGACGACCGCACGGCCGTCCGAGGAGTACTCGGGGGCGACGTTGGTCATCACCGCGACGTTGAGCGCCGGGCCGCTGCCGGCCCCGTCGAGGGCGATGAGCGGCTGGCGGAACGGGGGGTGGGGCGCGGCGAACCACACGCACGACACGGGCCTCGACGCGACCGGCGCCAGCCCGAGGAGCTCTGCGGCGGCGGGACCGTCGGTCGCGACGACCACGGCGTCGGCGAGGAGCTCGTCCCCCGACGCGATGCGCACGCAGCCCGGGCCGATCGAGTCGACCGGCGTGGCGAGCCGCAGCGCACCATCGGGGAGCCGGGCGGCGAGTTGGGCCGGGATCGCCCCCATGCCGGCGGCCGGAACGGCGGAGGACCCGACCGCGAGGCAGTGCAGCACGACGTCGAACATCCGACGACTGGCGCTCAGCTGCGCGTCGAGTTGGATGCCCCCGACGAGCGGGCGGAAGAACCGGTCGATGATCGCCTCGCTGAAGCCGTCCTCGCGCAGCGCGGTGACGGTGTCCACGTCGGGCCCGCGCAACAGCTCTCGGGGGTCGGAGCGACGCAGACGCAGCAGCAGGCGGGCGAGACGTCCCTTGTCGGCGAGTGACCCCACGGGCGCGACCGCCGAGGAGAACAGCGAGCCCGGTTGCCGCAGCGGATCACCGACGCGGCGCAGACGGCCACCGGTGAACACGAGCGCCCCCGGGTCGAAGTGGCGCAGGTGCAGTGCGTCCAGATCGAGCTGGCGATCGAGCTCGGGGTACGCCGTGAGCAGCACCTGGAACCCGCGGTCCAGGTGGAACCCGTCGACGTCGTCGGTCCGGACACGGCCCCCCACTCCGTCGGACGACTCGAGGACCACCACCGAGCGGCCTGCGTCGACCAGTGTTCGTGCCGCCACCAGCCCGGCGAGACCCGCTCCCACCACCACGACGTCGAAGCGCTCACCAGCCACGCGTCGAAGCTACGGCGGCCGTGCGACCGGCCACAACCAGCGGCCACGATCCGCCGTGCAGGACATGGCCGCCAGGACCCGGGCCTGGAAGATTGCGGACCCCTCGAGGGATAGCCTGCGACCGTGGGAAGGATCGTAGAGATCGACGCTGTGCGCGCCCTCGCTGTGGACCTGCGTGAGCGGGCTGCGGTGACGCAGGAGGATGACACCGTGTCGGTCGGAGAGCTCGCTCGCGCGATGGACGTGGTCTGGGCCGCGCTGGCTGCTCTGGAACGCGATGCTCCGGACCACGACCCGAGCGACTGGGTGGACCTCCGCGACCGGGACGGTCCGCTGGACCCGCTGTTCTCGGTCCGGTCCCGGCTCTTCGGGCGACACGACGCGGAGCCGACGGCCACCATCGCTGCTCGGCTCCGCCGCATCGCCGACGAGGTCGAATCGCTGGAGCAACGGCCATCGGGCGAGACCGGTCCGGTCGAGCAGCTGCCCGGGCGCGACCCCACCTGACGCGGAGGCCGGTCCGGGGTCCGCGATCAGCGGGGCCCGAGGAGCCGTTCGAGCACCAGCGCGACCCCGTCGTCGTCGTTCGAGGCGGTCACCTCGTCAGCTGCCTCGATCAGCCGTGGGTCGGCGTTGGCCACCGCCACACCCAGGCCCGCCCAGCGGATCAGCTCCAGATCGTTGGGCATGTCCCCGAAGGCCACGACCTCGTCGGGTCCGACACCTCCCTCGACGAGCAGGCGCTCGACGGTGGCCGCCTTGTGCACGGACGGGTGCGACAGCTCGAGGAACCACTCCGACATCGAGTGGGTCACCAGTGCCCGCTCCCCGACGATCGCCTGCACGTCGTCGGCGGTCCCGGGCGGCGACGACGGGTCCAGGCGCACGATGAGCTTGAGCACCGGCTGATCCAGGAACGATCGGATGGGACCGACCCGCAGTCCGTCGAGGCGCCAGCTGCCGAGCAGCTCGGCACCGCTGGTCTCGACCGACTCGTCGATCGCGAATCGGAACCCCTGCTCGACGCCGATGACCGCGTCGGGATACGCCGCGAGCAAGTCGTCGGTGATCGACCCGGCGACGTCCGCCTCGAGCTCGGTCCGCTCCACGAGCTCGTGGGTGGCGGGGTCGTAGACGGCAGCACCGTTCGCACACACCACGAGGCCTCGCTCACCGAGCGCTTCGACGACCGGAGCGATCCAGCGCGGTGGCCGCCCGGTCGCGATCACGACCCGGAGGCCCGCCGCCTCGACCCCGAGCACCGCCCCCCGGGTGCGCTCGGACACGGTCTTGTCGGAGCGCAGCAGCGTGCCGTCGAGGTCCGTCGCGACGGCACGGTACGGGTGGGAGCGCGATGGCTGCGGACCGGTGGACATCGCAGCGACGCTACAGGTGCTGCTCAGGCGCGCTCGATCGCTGCTGCAGCTCGCCCAGCGGCGAGCAGCACCGGGTCCCACACCGGCGAGAACGGCGGGGCGTAGGCCAGGTCGACGCCGCCGAGCTCGGCGACCGTCATCTCGTTCCACAGCGCGGTGGCGATCACATCGATGCGCTTCGCAGCGTCGGCGCCGCCGGCGATCTGTCCGCCGAGCAGCCGACCCGAGCCACGCTCCGCCAGCAGCTTCACCGTCACCTCGGACCCGCCCGGGTAGTAGTGCGCCCGGCTCGGTGCGGTGTTCGTGGCGGTCACGTACTCGAAGCCGACGGCCGTCGCCTCGCGCTCGTTGAGGCCGGTCCGGGCCACCTCGAGGTCGCCGACCCGCGTGATCGCCGTGCCGAGCACACCGCCGAATGCGGCGTAGCCCCCGCCGAGGTTGATCCCTGCGGTACGACCCTGCTTGTTCGCATGCGTGCCGAGCGCGATCACCACCGGCTGTCGTGAGACCCGGTGGAACGACTCGACGCAGTCCCCCGCCGCCCACACACGTTCGACCCGGGTCCGCATACGACGATCGACGGCGATCCCACCCGAGGGCCCGACGGGGATGCCCGCTGCGTCGGCGAGCCCCGTGTTGGGGCGGACGCCGAGTCCGACCACGACGACGTCGGCGGGGAGGACCCCGGACGCGGTCCGCACCCCGGTCACACGCCCGTCGGCCACGTCGAAGCCCGTCACCCCCTCGCCGAGGTGCAGATCCACCCCGAGGCGGTCGAGCGCCTCGACGACGTGGTGGGCCATGTCCGGATCCAGGGTGACCATCGGCTGCTCGGCGAGCTCGACCACGCTCACCTGCAGGCCCCGCGCACAGAACGCCTCGGCGACCTCGAGGCCGATGTAGCCCGCCCCGACCACGACTGCTCGCTCCGCATGGCGTACCGCCTCGTCGAGTGCGAGCGCGTCGGGGATGCTCCGCAGGTCCACGACGCCGTCGGCCTCGATCCCCGGAAGCGGTGGGCGAACCGGGTTGGCGCCGGTCGCGATCAGGAGATCGTCGTAGCCTTCGGTGCGCAGCGAGCCGTCGGGTCCGCGGACCTCGACGGTGCACCGGTCGGTGTCGACCGAGACGACCTCGGTCCCGGTGTGGACGTCGATGCCCGACGCACGGAACGCCTCGGGAGTGCGAGCGACGAGGTCGTCGGGATCGCCCACCTCGCCGGCCACGAGGTACGGCAGACCGCACGCGGCGTACGAGGTGAACTCGCCGCGTTCGAACACGACGATCTCGAACTCGTCGCGCGGACGCATCCGCCGGGCCTGTGCCGCGGCACTCATCCCGCCGGCGTCACCGCCGACCACCACCAGTCGTTCCGACACGTCGATCCTCTCGCTGTCAGTGGTCCGCTCAGCGCTCCGCCGGTCCGTCAGCTCGGCGGATGCTCCGCCAGCCAGGCCTCACCGGCGGCGAACTCGGCCTCGAGCGTCGACGCCGCCTCCTTCTTGCCCACCACGTCGGCGATCTTCCCGCCGACGAGCGGCACCTTGACCGCCATCCGGATCGTCACGCTGTACGCCGCGCCGTCGCCGTCGGGAGCGAGCTGCATCGTGCCCGACATCTCGATCGGGGCGCCCTCCACGTCGACGTCGAAGGTGCCGTCCCAGCCGCCGTCGTCGCCCCGGGCCCAGTGGTCGGTCTGCACCATCGTGTTGCTCGGCGACAGCGCCTTGCGGGCGAAGCTCGGCAGGTCGATGTCGACGACGCGGCGGCTCCGCACCTCGAGTGCGGCGTCGGAACGGTCGCAATCGAGGATCTCGACCTCGCGGTGGCCCATCCCCTCGTAGCGGGCACGGACGGCGGCGGGGTCGGCGAACATGTCGATCACGTCGTCCGGCGTGACGTCGTAGCGGTGGGTCCTGGTGAGCTCCATGGCGGCCCAGCTTCGCGCACCGACCGGCAGATCGCCGCCGGTAGCGTCGGCCACATGAGTGCGATGGAACCGTCCGATGTCGAGCGCGAGCGCCGCCTCGGGTGGTTCCGTGACAGCTGCGAGACGCTGCACCGCCGCTACCGGGACGTCGACGAGGGTGCTGTCGCCGACTACATCCCCGAACTGAGCCGGGTCGACCCGGACCATTTCGCCGTCGGGGCCGTCACGATCGACGGCCGTCGTGCCGATGTCGGCGACTCCGACGAGTGGTTCACCGTGCAGTCGATCTCCAAGCTCGTCGTGTACGGGCTCGCGCTGGAGCGCCACGGTCGCGACGCGGTGCTCGCCCGGGTCGGCGTGGCGCCCACCGGCGAGCGGTTCAACTCGGTCGAACTGGACGAGGACCGGCCGCGCGCGCCGAACCCGATGGTCAACGCCGGAGCGATCGCCGTGACCGACCTGATCGACGGTGGTGCCGGCGCGGACGGAGCCGAGGGCCGCCTGGTCTCGATCCTCGACGGGTTCGCGCGGTTCCTCGGCCGGCGCCCGGCGATCGACGAGGCGGTGTGGTCGTCCGAGCGGGCGACCGGCAACCGCAACCGTGCGATCGCCTATCTGCTGCTGAGCCGCGGCATCGTCGCGGACCGCGTGGAGGAGACCCTCGATCTGTACTTCGCACAGTGCTCCCTGCTCGTCACCGTGGACGACCTCGCGCTGATCGGCGCGACGCTGGCGAACCGCGGTGTGCACCCCATCTCGGGCGAGCAGGTGCTGCCGGCCGAGCTGACCCGCGATCTGCTCACGGTCGCGTTGACGTGCGGCATGTACGACTACGCCGGCGAATGGGCCTACTCGGTGGGGATCCCGGCGAAGAGCGGGGTGTCGGGCGGCATCCTCGGCATCGTGCCGGGCGCCGGCGGGATCGCGACCTTCTCGCCGCGCCTGGACGCCTACGGGAACAGCGTGCGCGGGCTGGCGGTGTTCGAGGAGCTCTCCGCCGAGTTCGGGATGCACCTCTTCGACCCGGACCGCCCGTGGGTCCGGGTCGGTGCGCAGGTCGCTGCGTCGCCGGACGGCTAGCCGGTCGTGCGGAGCCCGCTGGCGATGGCGTTGACGCTCAGCAGCAGCCGTTCGAGCAGCATCTCCGCCCCGACCTCCTCGCCCGCCTCCATGGACCGACGCCAGTTGCGCAGCAGCGCGATCTGGTGATGGTGCAGATCGGCGAGCGCCTCGGCGCGCAGCTCGAGGTTGTGCTGTACGGCGGGTCGCCGTTCGGGCAGCGGGCCGCCGTAGAGCGCCCCGAGCAGCTCGGTGGTCCGGCGATGCTCGTCGAGGAACCGGTCGAGGATCGGATCGCGCACCGACGGGTCGGGCACGAGTTGGGCGTACGCCGTCATGATTCCGGGATCCGCGGTCGCGACGCTCGTCGCGGCGTTGGCGACGATGTAGTGCAGCGTGGTCCATCGGACATGGTCGCCGGCCAGCGCCTCGAACCCCGCCGGGTCCTCGGTGCGCAACCGCTCGAGGGCGGTCCCCAGTCCGTACCAGCCCGACAGCGAGTAGCGGGCCTGACCCCAGGAGAACACCCACGGGATCGCGCGGAGGTCCGCCAACGTCGGCGTGCCGGTCCGTCGCGCCGGGCGGGACCCGATCCGGGTTCGTTCGATCACGTCGATCGGCGTCGCGGCGCGGAAGAACTCGAGGAACCCCGGGGCCTCGAGCAGCTCGGCGTAGGCCATACGGCTGTCGTGAGCGACCCGCTCGAGGATCGCTTCGTGGGGGTGGGGTGCGTCGCGGTGCGCACGTCGTCCTGCCTCGACGCCCGCGACCCCGGCCACGAGCAGTTCGAGGTGGTGGATCGCGCCCTCGGGATGGTCGTACTTCTGGCTGATGGTCTCGCCCTGCTCGGTGAGACGCAGATCGCCGGCGAGCGCCTCGCTCGGCAGCGCACGGATGAACCGACCGGTCGGGCCGGCGCCGCGGCCGAGGGTGCCGCCGCGACCGTGGAAGAACCGGATGCGCACGCCGCGCTCGGCGCCGATCGCGGCGAGCTTGCGCTGCGCGTTGTGCACCGACCACAGGCTGGCGCACAGCCCGCCGTCCTTGTTGGAGTCGCTGTAGCCGACCATCACCTGCTGCACCGGCTCGCCATGGCTCGCCTCCAGGCTGCGGCGGGTGACGGGATGGTCGAGGAACCCGGCGAGGATCGTTGGCGCCCGCTCCAGATCGTCGATGGTCTCGAACAGCGGCACCACCGGGAGCAGGTTCCGCGGCCCGTCGTCATCGCTGACGAGGAGACCTGCCTCACGGGCCAGCAGGTGGACCACGAGCAGGTCCGAGACCGACCGGGTCATCGAGACGATCAGCGAGCCGAGCCCGTCGGGCCCCCAGCGACGGTGGTGCTCCGCGAGCACCCGGTGGCTCTCGACGACCGCCTCTGCCTCCGGTCCGAGCTCGGTGCCCGGTCCGCTGAAGGGACGGAGCACCTCGAGCTCGGCGTCGAGGAACGTCCGTCGGCGGGGCTCGTCCCAGTCGGCGAAGTCGGTCGCATCGACCCCGGCGGCCGTGGCGAGCTGCTGCACCGCACGGTCGTGCATCGCACTGTTCTGGCGGACGTCGAGCACCGCGAGGTGGAACCCGACGCTCTCGACCAGGCGGAGCACCGGGTCGACGTCCGCTCGTGCGAGGCGTCCGGCGCCCACCTCGACGAGCGACGACCGCATCAGCCGGAGATCAGCGGCCAGCTCAGCCGGGGAGAGCGAAGGGGGATCCCCCGACGCGTCCGCCGGAGCGTCGGCGTCGCCGGGGAGCGCGGCGACGAGGAGGGAGACCAGCTGACGCCAGGGCTCCTGCGGGTTGCGCTGCAGGGCGGCGGCACCGTCGTCGCCGAGCTCCCGGGCGAGCGCCACGATGCGGCGCGTGAGCTGCTCGGGCGGGTCGGCCACGTGCGCGGAGAGGCTCTCGTCCGCGCCGAGCCGTTCGAGCTCGACGCGCACCAGCGCGAGCGCCTCGGCGCGCAGCAGCGCGAGGGTCGAACGGGTCACCTCGGCGGTGACCAGCGGGTGGCCGTCGCGGTCCCCGCCCACCCAGGTCCCGAAGGTGACCCGCGGCAGCGCCAGGGGCCCCGGTGCTACTTCGTCGGCCCAGCCGAGCGCGGACCAGGTGCGCTCGAGACGGTCGTGCACACCCCGCACCGCGTCGGGGAACACCTCACGCAGGTAGCGCACGACGTGTCGCAGCTCGGAGCGGACGTCGGCCTTGTGGAGGAACACGTCGCCGGTGAGCCAGATCCGCTCGAGCTCGACGGCGACCTCGGCGCGGCGACGTGGGTCGTCGCTCCCGGCCCGGTCGGAGCGGTCCTGGTGGTCGAGCAGCTCGTGGAGCCGCCGGTAGTGCGCCAACACCGTCGCCCGCTTGGACTCGGTCGGGTGCGCGGTGAGCACCGGCTCGACGTGCACGGTGCCGAGCGCCGCGGCGACCTCATCGGGGCGCATGCCGGCTTCGGCGAGGTCGCCGAGCACCTGGGCCCAGGTGCCCCGGACCGCCTCGGCGTCACCTGCTCGGCGCGCCGCTGCGGCGGCGCGCTCCTCGGCGAGGTTCAGCAGACGGAACGCCACCGAGCGCGCCCGGATCATGCGGTCGTCGAACGACCCTGCGTCGACGGCGTCCCGTGCGGGGTCGGCCCGTCGGATCCAGGGCAGCGACGCGGCCACGTCGGCCTGGCCGATCTCGTCGAGGACCTGAGCGAAGCACTCGACGAGGAACCGGGTCTCGTCGGAGACGGCACCCTCACGTTCGGTCACGTGCAACTCCGCAGGCCGGTGATGACCGAGACTCTACGGTCAGGGTGCCGGTCGGCCGACGCGGGCGGGGCGGTCCTGCGCAGGCGGCGCCAGCGCCCACCCAGCCACCCGAACCCACCGAACGGAGCGACGCCGTGCACCACCCACTCGAGGCGATCATCGATCAGGTGATCCAGCGCAGCCCCGGTGAACCCGAGTTCCACCAGTCCGTGCGCGAGGTGCTCGAATCGATCCGCCCAGCGGTCGAGCGACATCCCGAGATGACCGCCGGTGCCGTGCTCGAGCGGCTCTGCGAACCCGAGCGTCAGATCATCTTCCGGGTGCCGTGGGTCGACGACGCCGGCGACGTGCAGGTGAACCGCGGCTACCGCGTCGAGTTCAACAGCGCGCTCGGTCCCTACAAGGGCGGGCTGCGGTTCCACCCGTCGGTCGACCTCGGCATCGTCAAGTTCCTCGGCTTCGAGCAGATCTTCAAGAACGCGCTGACCGGCATGCCCATCGGGGGCGGCAAGGGCGGCGCGGACTTCGATCCGAAGGGTCGCAGCGACGGCGAGGTCATGCGGTTCTGCCAGAGCTTCATGACCGAGCTGTACCGGCACCTGGGCGAGGAGACGGACGTCCCTGCGGGGGACATCGGCGTCGGCGTCCGGGAGATCGGGTACCTGTTCGGCCAGTACAAGCGGATCACGAACCGCTACGAGTCGGGCGTGCTGACCGGCAAGGGGCTCGGCTGGGGCGGGGCGCTCGTCCGCACCGAGGCGACGGGGTACGGCGTTGCGTTCTTCGCCCGTGAGATGCTCCGGCGGATCGACACGGGCCTCTACGGCCGGACCTGTGTGGTGTCGGGGTCGGGCAACGTCGCGATCTTCGCGATCGAGAAGGTCCACCAGCTCGGCGGCAACGTCGTCGCCTGCTCGGACTCGGGTGGCTACGTCGTCGACCCCGGCGGCATCGACCTGCGGCTGCTCAAGGAGGTGAAGCTGGCCGAGCGGGGCCGGCTGTCGGAGTACGCCCGGCGGCGACCCGACGCCACCCACCACGAGGGTGACGGCATCTGGAACGTCCCCTGTGAGGTCGCGATGCCGTGCGCCACCCAGAACGAGCTCGACGCCGACGACGCGGCGACACTCGTCGCCAACGGCGTCGTCGCGGTGGTCGAGGGGGCCAACATGCCGTGCACCCCCGACGCGATCGCCGCCTTCGCGGCGGCGGACGTGGCGTTCGGGCCGGGCAAGGCGGCGAACGCCGGCGGCGTCGCCACCTCGGCGCTCGAGATGCAACAGAACGCCAGCCGCGACTCGTGGAGCTTCGAGCACACCGAGGCGCGCCTCGACGAGGTGATGACCTGCATCCACGCCGACTGCCTGGCCGCTGCCGAGGAGTACGGCGAACCCGGCAACTACGTGACCGGTGCCAACATCTGCGGGTTCATGAAGGTGAGCTCGGCGATGGAGGCCTTCGGGGTGATCTGAGCCTCGCCGGCGGACGGGATCAGGTGAAGATGATGTGCCCGCCTGCGGCGTACTCGTAGAACTCGCCGACGGTGATGATGTCGTGCACCTCGTCGATGAAGTCGCTCTTCTCCATCTTGAACAGGTCCACGGATGCCTTGCACGCGTACATCCCGGCGCCGGTGTCGGCGATCATCTCGACGAACTCGGGGATCGAGGGGATGTCGAGCTCGGCGATCTGCTTCTCCATCACGTGGGTCATCACCGAGCTCATGCCGGGCAGGCCACCGAGCCAGGTGGCGACGTGCAGGCCCGGGTTGCCGACCGTCGCGACCTTGATGTGCTCGTGGCGCTTGGCGTGGATGGCGTCGAGGCCGAAGAACGTGAAGAACAGGTTCGCCTCGATGCCCTCGGCGCGCGCGCCGTTGGCCATGATCAGCCCCGGGTAGATCCCGTCGAGGGATCCCTTCGAGATGATGATCGACACCTTTTCGATCGGTTCGTCGCTCATGGGTGGTCTCCTCGGGTCTCGGTCGGGTGGTGGTCGGTCGGGTGGTGGTCGGTCGGGTGGCGCTCGGCCGTCCGGGCTCAGATGCAGCCGCGGGGCTTGGGGATGCCGGCGACGCGAGCTGCGATCTTGGCGGGACCCTTGGGGAACAGCTGGTACAGCTCCTTCACGGTCACCCCGGATGTCTTGCCGAGCACGCGGACGGTGGGGCCGGTGCCCTTCTCGGCGTACTCCGACCGCATGAACCGCAGCACGGTCCAGTGCTGGTCGGTGAGGGGGTCGATCCCCTCGGCTGCGGCGAGCGCGGGCGCCATCTCCTCGGACCACTGGTCGGGGTCGACGAAGAAGCCGTCGTCGGTGACCTCGACGGTCGTCCCGTTCACGGTCGTGGTGGGCATGGCTGCTCCTTGGTGGTGCGGGTACTGGACGGGATGGTGCTCGACGGGCTCGATCAGCCGCTGGGGAGGCGCTTGCCGCTCGAGGGCATGTCGGCGCCGACACCGGGGATGTCCCGCCCCGGCAGCAGGCTGTGCCAGTAGAACCACTGGAACATCAGCTTGCCGAGGTGGTTCATGCGCGACTCCTTCAACAACGGCAGCCCGACCGGGCCCGGGTAGTGGCCGGGCACCGGTTCCTGGTCGTAGTTGAAGTCGATCAGCATCGCCTTGTGGAAGCCGGTCTCGATGAAGCAGTTGGCGTGGCCGTCGTAGCTCGCGTCGAGCTCGCGCCCGGCGAGGAACCGCTGGAGGTTCTCGACGAGCACGTCGCCCTCGAAATGGGTCACCGACCCGGCCTTGGACGCCGGGAGCGATGTTGCGTCGCCGATGGCGAACACCTCGGGGCGGACCGTCGACTGCAGGGTCGCCGGGTCGGTCGGGACGAAGCCGAGCGGGTCGCCGAGGCCGTCGGAGCGCTCGACGTACTCCTGACCGCCGTGTGCGGGGATCACCACCGCCAGGTCGAAGGGCACCTCCCGCTCGTCGAAGGACACCAGCCGGTGCCCCTCGCCGTCGACCTCACCGGTGTTGAACTCGGTCTCGAGGGCGATGCCCCGTTCGGCGAGCATGCCGCCCAGCGTCGCGGCGGCGACCGGCTTGGTGAAGGCGGCGTCGAGCGGCGTGACGTAGGTGAGCTCGACCCGGTCGCGCACACCCCGCTCGGTGAGGAACCAGTCCGCGAGGAAGCAGAACTCGAGGGGGGCGACGGGGCACTTGATGGGCAGGTCCACGACGTTGACGACGAGTCGTCCCTCGTCGAAGTCGTCGAGCGCCGAGGCGAGGCGCTCCGCACCGTCGACGGTGTAGAAGGTGTGCACACCCTCTGGCCACGGGTCGACGTCGAGTCCGGGCGTCTCCTCCGGTGCCAGCCGGGCGCCGGTCGCCACGACCAGGACGTCGTAGCCCAGCTCGGTGCCGTCGGCGAGCCGGACGGTCGCCGCGTCGAGGTCGACCCGGTCGATCTCGCTCTGGTGGTAGTCGATGCCACGGTGCAGCTGGCGCTGACGTGGCCGGATGATGTCCTCGCCGTGGGTCAACCCGAAGGGCACGAACAACAGGCCCGGTTGGTAGACGTGGGCGTCGTCGCGGTCGACGACGGTGATCGTGGCCTCCCCCTTGGCGTAGGCCTTGCGGAGCCGGTTGGCGGTGAGGGTGCCGCCGGTCCCGGCGCCCAGGATCACGATCCGATGCGTCACTCGTCCTCCGTGCGTCGTCGCCGGGACACCGTACGGCCCGACCCGGCGGGTCGACAGGGTCGAAAGTCCGTACGTTGCGAGAGCCTAGCCGGACGGCTCGGGCCGCTCGCTCCTACGCTGCGGCGATGACCGACCTGCCGACCCGGTTCGCCTCCACGCTCGACCTCGCCCGGCTTCCGTGGTTCGACCTCGTCGGAGGAACCCGACTGGAGGTCGTCGACGACTCGGTCGGCCCCGTCATCGACAGCCACACCCATCTCGCCATGGGCTTCCTGCGGCGCCTGCGGGTGGACCTGCAGGCCGAGACCCCGGCCACGGCCTACTACCTGCCCGTCACCCTCCCGGTGGACCTCGACCGCTACTCCAACGAGAACCTCGACGACGCCGCGATGTTCGCGATGAAGCTGGACCTGGCCGCGCTCGGGTTCACCGCCCAGGGCATGCGGCGGACCCACACCGCGCCGAACCTGCTGCGCGACATGGCGGCGCTCGGGATCACCCGGTCGATCGTGCTGCCCTTCGACCTGCCGGTCGGCGCGCAGAACACCGAGTCGATCATGGCGGCCTGCGAGCCGCACCCCGGGCTCGTCCCGTTCTGCTCGGTGCACCCGTACCACCGCGACGTCGAGGCTCGGCTCGACCGGTACCGGGCGCAGGGCGCTCACGGCGTGAAGCTGCACCCGAACGGGCAGTTCATCGCCCCGGACCACCCGCGCACGGTGCGGCTCTGCGGCTGCTGCGGGGATCGTGGCCTCCCGGTGCTGTTCCACTGCGGGCCCGTCGGGATCGAGCCCGCCGCAGCGCGCCGTCGCTCCCAGGTCGCGCGCTACGAGGCGGCCATCGCGGAGCACCCGCAGACGACGTTCGTCCTGGGTCACTCGGGGGCGCTCCAGAGCGAGCAGGCGCTCGCGTTCGCGCGGCGCTACCCGAACACCTACTTCGAGCTGTCGTGCCTCGGCCTGTCGGCGCTGCGCCGGGTGCTCGAGCAGGTTCCCCCCGACCGCATCCTCTACGGCACGGACTGGCCCTTCTACCACCAGGCCCTGACCCTGGCCCGGGTGTTGATCGCCACCGACGGGGCGCCGGAGCTGCGCCGGGCGGTGCTGCACGACAACGCAGCGCGCCTGTACGCCCTCGACACCGACACCGACACCGACACGAACGCGTCGGTCGGTCGGGCCTGAGCTCCCCGCGCGGCCGGACCACCCGTGCGTGGACGGGGCGTTCGTGCGCGACGGGGCCGACGGTGACCTGTGCCATGATCCGCCGGTGCCGCCGCCGGGAGCCGCTCCGACCGGGACCGTGACGTTCCTCTTCACCGACGTCGAGGGCTCCACGGCGCTCTGGGCGGGCGACAGCGACGCGATGTCCGCATCGTTGGCGGTGCACGACGAGCTGCTTCGGCGTGCCATCGAGGAGCAGGACGGGTACGTCTTCAGCACCGCTGGCGACTCGTTCGCCGTGGCGTTCCACCGCGCCTCCGACGCGGTGCGAGCAGCGGTGCACGCCCAGGCGGAGCTCGGCTCGGCCGAGTGGCCGGGCCCGCCGTTGCGGGTGCGGATGGGGGTGCACCTCGGCGAGTCCGAGGAGCGCGGCGGCGACTACTTCGGACCCGTGGTGAACACGGCGGCCCGCGTCGAGGCTGCCGGGCACGGCGGCCAGATCCTGATCACCGAGCTCGTCTGCGCTGCCGCGGCGGTCCCCGACGTCGTGGACCTCGGCGTGCGATCGCTGCGCGACGTCCCCGAGCCGATCCGGCTGTTCCAGGTCGGTGCCGGGGACTTCCCTCCGCTGCGGGTGGTCGACCCGGAGTTGTCGAACCTGCCAGCGCGCCGACGCGCCTGATCGGACGCGACGACGTGCTGTCCCACGTCCGTCGCCTCCTCGCCGACGCCCGGCTCGTGACGCTGACCGCAGCCGGTGGCGCGGGCAAGACACATCTCGCCGTTGCGGTCGGTGAGGCCGAGCTGCCGAGTCGAGCGGACGGCGTCTGGTTCGTCGACCTGACCGCGGTCACCGCCGGGACCGAGGTCCCCGGCGCGGTCGCCCGCGCCGTCGGGCTGAGCCTCATGCCGGGCGACCCGGTCACCCAGGTCGTGGAGTTCCTGGCCGACAAGGCGGCGCTGGTGATCCTCGACAACTGCGAGCACGTCGTCGACGAGTGCGCGAAGCTCGCCGACCGCTTCCTGTCGGCACGGGGTGAGGCGGTGCTGCTCGCCACGAGCCGCGAGGCACTCGACGTGGACGGGGAGCACACGGTGGTGCTGACGTCGCTGGCGACCGACGGCGCCACCGCCCCCGCGGTCCGCCTGTTCGTGGAACGGGCGAGCCGCTCGACCCGACATTCGACCCCGATGACCGGGCGATGTCGACCATCGCCGAGATCTGCGGACGTCTCGACGGGATGCCGCTGGCGATCGAACTCGCCGCGGCTCGCGTCCCGGTGATGACCCCTGCGGAGTTGCTCGACGGGCTCGACCGACGCTTCGCGCTGCTCTCGGGTGGTCGTCGCCGACAGCGACAACGCACGCTGGAAGCGACGCTCGACTGGTCCTACGAGCTGCTCGTCACCGAGGAGCGCCGCGTGCTGCGAGCACTCGGGGTGTTCGCCGACGGATTCGACCTCGCTGCGGTCTCGGCCGTCGCGGAGGTCACCCGAACGGATGCCCTCGACGTGGTCGACGCCCTGGTCCGCAAGTCGATGGTCGTGCGCGCGGACGACGACGGTCGCGTCCGCTTCCGACTCCTCGAGACGGTCAAGGCCTACGCAGAGGACCGCCTCGTCAGGGCGGACGAGGCCGGAGCGGTTCGGGACCGCCACTTGGCGCACCTCCACGGCCTCGCGACCGAGGCAGGGCCGGGCGTGTTCGGCGACGTACGCACGAGCCTGCGGCTCCGAGCCGATCGCCAGGACATCACCGCGGCGGTCGAGTGGGCGGCTGCCACCGGCCGCTGGGTCACCGCGGGCGAGCTCATCGGCGGGGCCGCCGGAGTCTTCGACCTCGAACTCGCCTGGGTCGACGGGCTGGCGTTGATCGATCGCGCCGTGGAGGGCTGTCGGGCCGCCGCGCCGGACCTCGCCGAGGAGCTGCGCGCGGTCGCGCTCGCGTTGCGGGTCGGTGCGTTCGACCCACAGCTCGCCGACCACCTCGTCGAGCTCGCCGGGTCGCCCTCGGCGCCGGTGCGTGCCGTGGTGCTCGCCGTCGGCGGGACGATCGCAGCGATGTTCGGCCTCGACCCGGAGCCGGCCATCGCGGCGGCGCAGATCGAGGTCGACGCGACCCCCGACGAGCACCGGACCCCGTCGTTCGCCAACGCCCTCGCCACGCTCGCGTTGGCTCGAGCGGTGGCGGCTTCGGCGGACGGCGACCTCGATGCTGCGTCGACCTGGTTCCGCGTCGCGGCGGGAGACACCGACGGGTACGTGGTCGGGATCAACCTCGCCAGCGGCACCGCCGGGAGCGCTGTGTGCCAGATCCTGACCGGCGACCCCGAGGGCGGACTCGAGACGATCTCGCGCATCGAGGCGTTCGAGCTCCCCCAGGCGCGCGGCGACGCGATCCGTGCGGCGGCGCACCTCGAGATGGGGGACGTCGGGGCCGCAACGGCCGACATCCGTGCCCACGCCGAACACGCCGCATCGGGTCGGTTCCCGGGCGAGACCAGCGACAGCCTCGCGCTGCTCGCGGCGCTCAGCCGGGCCGAGGGGGACGACGACCACGCCCGAACGGTCCTCGGACGGGTGAGCTTCACCCGCACTCCGGCGGGGAGCGTGTTCGCTGAGCACCTCGCACGTCGCCTCGGCGTCCTCGACGGGCTGCGGGAGCGCAAGCTCGCCTGGATCGGCGCGGACCGCCAGACCGAGCTCGCCCGTGGCATGGCGGAGCTGCGCACCGAGCTCGCGTGGCGGGGCTGGCTCCGCGGATCCTGACCGACCCCGAGCAACCCGGGCTCGTCGCGATTCACGCCAGGAAGGCGCGTAGCTCCTCGGCATCCGCGGACGCCTGGCGGCGCGCCATCGTGATGGCGTCAGGGATGGCGGCCGGGTCCATCAACGTCTCGAGGTCGATCGTCTCGGGCATGCGGATCAGGACCTCGCTGCCCGAGTCGCGCAGTGCGTCGAGCTCGGCTTCGATCGTTCCCGGCGCCATCGTCATCCGGCCCTCGGTGACGCCGGCCCCATCGGTGAGCGCCAGCACCACCACGCGACGGGCGCCGGCGAGCAGGTCGGTGTGCAGCCCCGAGCCGCTCACACCGCCGTCCATGCAGTGTCGGTCGCCGACCGGCTGGGGAGCGAACAGTCCGGGCACCGCGCTGCTCGCCGCCACCGCACGCGTCAGCGACACCCCGCTCGACGGCACCGCCACGCAGCGCTCCCCGGTGTAGGTGTCGACGCAGGTGATGTGCAGGCGCGGCGACGGCCAGGACCGGCGACCGAGCAGCACGCTCAGGTTGCGGGGCATGACCGACACGCGGGGGGTCTGCGCCGCGAGCGCGGCCCGGCCGATCTCGCGGATGGTCTGCGGATCCGAGTCGGCGGCACCGCGGAACAGATCGAGCGCCCGCTCCTGGCTGGGCCGGAGCTCGCCGGTGGGCGCCAGCGCGCCCAGCAGCTTCGGTAGGCGCGCCAGACCTCGAAGCTCGGTCCAGAGCCGGGGCAGGGAACCGGCCTCGAGCACGGTCGCGACGACCGAACCGGCCGACGTCCCGACCACCCGGTCCGAGCCGGCCAGGTCGACGCCCCGCCGGGCGAGTTCGTGGAGGTAGGTGATCTGCCACGCGACGAAGAACGCTCCACCGCCACCGAGCGACACCCCGAGCTCCAGCCCCGCCCCGCGACGTGCAGACATGTCGACGGGGACGGCCAGGTCGTCTCCAGCGGGACTGTGAACGGTCGAGGCGGTCTGCATCGGGGATGAAGCTAGCGGGGGTTGACCTCGACGCTCGGACCCGGCACCGTGACATCCATGCACCGGGCGGTTGCGGTCGCCGCTCCCGGGGTGGCACTCGCCGCCGCGGGAGGACTCTGGACCGAGCTGCGTCGCGCCGCCAACGCTCCGCTCCCCCACTTCGAGGACCTGGATCCCAGCGGACGCTACGGATCCGGATCGGGCCAGCCGCTGCGCATCGGCGTCCTCGGTGACAGCTCCTGCACCGGTCCCGGCCTCGACGACCCGGCGGAGATCTGGGTCGCCCGGATCGCCGCGGCGCTCCAGCGGCCCGTCGAGCTCGTCGGTCACGCCCGGGGCGGCTCGCGTGCAGCCGACGTGCTCACCGAGCAGGTCCCGGCGGCGCTCGGGTCGGGCGCCGACCTCTTCGTCGTGGCCGTCGGCGCGAACGACGCGATCCACTGCACCCCGCGCCGCCGCTTCGTCCGGGCGCTGGGCGAGGTGTTCGACCGCCTCGCCCCGGCCGCGCCGGTGGTGACCACCGGAATCGGCGACCTGTCGGTGGTGCCCCGGGTCCCGCGGTCGTTGCGGACTGGCGTGGCACATCGCTGCGCCGTCATCGACCGACTCCACCAGCGGGTGTGCGCCGATCGCGGGCGCGTGCAGCGGATCCCCGCCCGGGAGCTGTCGGCACCGCACTTCGCGACGCGGGACCCGTCGCTGTTCGCAGCGGACCTGTTCCACCCCAGCGCCGCAGGGCATGCCATCTGGGCCGACTGCTTCGCGGACCACGTGCGCGCCGCGGTCGCCGGGCTGGGGGGAACCCCACCCGCGACGCGCGCTCAGCGCAGCGTGTCCGCCGCCCTGCCCGTGTAGGGCGGCAGCTCCGCGTAGCTGGCGATGCCCGGCGCCGCCGCGACGACGGCCGGGATCGCGCTCACGCAGTGCGTGGCGGTCGCGACGATGCCGGGGTTGCGGACCAGGCCCGCGGCGATCGACTCGGGGTGCCAGCCGTGGATCGTCGTGCGCGTCGACGGGTCACCGGTGATGGCGACCTCGAAGCGTTCGCCCTCGGGCCCGAAGCTCCAGGGCGGGTCGAGGTGCTCGGTGCCCATGAACCAGTTGGTGCGGACCGTGACGACGGCCTCGCCGTCGACGGTGCCTTCCCAGGTGAACGTCTGCGCAGCGACCTGTCCGGGCTCGATCGCTCCGATGGGCGAGTCGATCTCCGCGGTCGCGACGGCGACCTGGTGGGTGCTGCGCAGGTCGGGGTCGAGTCGGAAGCCGAGCTGGTCCGCCACGAGGTGGATCGACTGGCCGAATCCGTCACCGAGGATCGCTGGCATGCTGCTCGCGGCTGCCTCCTCGGGGGTGGCGCCGAAGAGCATGATGTGGCGCACGACGTCGGGGGCGTCGTAGGTGCGCAGGTCGCTCCACTCCTCGGCGCGGACGTGGGTGATCGACTGCGACAGGGCGGAGAGCACCATCGGCAGGCGTTCGGTCACCCCGCCGGGGTGGATGCCGGTGCCGTGCAGGGTCGACGCGCCGTCGACGCACGCGGCGTCGAGGCGCGACTCGTCGCGACCGCCGGCGTAGAACCAGCCGAGCGGCGTCACGACGTCGGCGCCCGAGCGCAGGAGCCGCTCGACGACCGACGGGTCGGCCATCACGGGGCTGTAGAGCACGCAGTCCGCACCGAGCGCGAGCAGGGCGTCGACGTCGTCGGTCGCGGCGACGCCGATCGGGCCGATCCCCGCGAGCTCCCCGGCGTCGCGGCCCACCTTGTCCGCCGAATGCACCCAGCACCCGACGAGCTCGAGCTCGGGGTGCGCGGCGATCCCGGCGATCGCGGCGCGGCCCACGCCCCCGGTGGCCCATTGGATCACTCGGATCATGGGCGGCACCGTAGCGGGCGGGCCACATAGGGTCGCCACCATGTCCGACGGGCCGAACGCCGCTGAGCGCGACGAGCGACGACGACCGACCGCCGCGGTGGTGCTGGGCAGCGGCGGCGCGCGCGGCTACGCGCACATCGGCGTGCTGCAGGTGCTGGCAGAGCGGGGTGTCGACATCGTCGCCGTCGCCGGATCGTCGATGGGCGCGGTCGTCGGTGGGATGCACGCAGCGGGGAAGCTCGACGAGTTCACCGACTGGGCCGTCGGGCTCGGCCAGTTCGAGGTGCTGCGGCTGATGGACGTCTCGCTCGCGTCGAAGGGCGCGATCCGGGGCGAGAAGGTGTTCCGGATCATCGGCGACCTGCTCGGTGACACCTCCATCGAGGATCTGCCGATCGAGTTCACCGCCGTGGCGGTCGTCCTGCTCAGGTCGCGCGAGGTGTGGTTCCAGCGGGGACCGCTCGAGATCGCGCTGCGGGCATCGACGGCGATCCCGTCGTTCATCACCCCCGTGCACCTCAACGGGATGGTGCTCGTCGACGGCGGCGTCCTCGACCCCGTCCCGGTCGCGCCGGTCGCCGCAGCGCGTGCGGACCGTGTCATCGCCGTCACCCTCAACGGCCGCGGGGACGGGGGCCGGCCGATCGCGGAGTCCGCCGTGGAGCGCGACGAGAGCGAGTGGTCCGACCGGTTCCGCGGGACGGCGGCCCGCTGGCTCGACAGCGATCTGCTCGCGAGCGTCCGTCGCCGGATCCCCGACGAGTTCGAGGACAGCGTCCGATCACGTTTGGAGAGCGACCGCTCTGCCCGCTCGGAACGAGCTGCCCGACCCGACCCGATCGGCAACATCGAGGTCATGCAGATGTCGATCGAGGCGATGCAGGGCGCACTGACCCGTCACCGTCTCGCGGGCTACCCGCCCGACGTGCTCATCTCGGTTCCCAAGCACGCGGCGCGCACCTTGGACCTGCACCGCGCCGCCGAGATGATCGACCTCGGTCGCCGTCTCGCCCACGAGGCGCTCGCGGGCCTCGACCTGGGCCCGACGCCCGATCAGGCGTCCGAACCGTCGAGCGGACCGAACGCGAACGCGTAGGACAGCGCGGTCAGCGACAGGCCGTCGAGGACGGCGCCCTCGCGCACCAGCGAGCGGACCCGGTCGAGTCCGACCCACTCGATCCGCTCCGACTCCGAGGGATCCGACGGCTCGCCGACGTGCGCTGCGCCGTCGGCAGCGACCACGTGGAACCGCTGGTCCGACAGCCCGTTGCTCGGGTGGTAGGTGCACAGCTCGGTGAGCGGGCCGGCACGCCAGCCGGTCTCCTCGAGGGTCTCCCGGGCCGCTGCAGTGAGCACCGTCTCGCCATCGTCGACGCCGCCAGCGGGCACCTCCCACCCCCACGTGTCGGTGATGAACCGGTGGCGCCACAGCAACAGCACGCCGCGGTCGGGGTCGTGCACGACGACGCCGACCGCATCGCGGGGCAGCCGCACGACGTGGTGCTCGAAGCGACGCTCGCCGGGGATCTCGACGTCCACGAGGGCGAGGCGCACCCAGTCGCTGTCGTAGAGGGTCCGTTCGCCGTGGACGGTCCAGCGCACGGCTCAGGCGGCGACGAGCGGCCAGGGCCGTTCGCGCTCGACGACCCGGGCGGCGTCGAGCAGCCACGCGTCTCGGTGGTGCGGCGCGAGGACCTGCATGCCCACCGGCAGCCCGTCGACGTGCGCGACCGGGATCGAGATCGCCGGGTTGCCGTACAGGTTCGCCGGGATCGTCAGCCGGCCGTTGTTCGCCGCCGAGTCCGCCACGCCCCCGAAGACCGAGGGCAGCGGTCCCCCGGCGTCGAACGCGACGTCGGGGTTCGACGAGGTGATGACCAGATCGGCCTGCTCGAACAGCGCCGCCATCGCCTCGAACAGCGCAGTGCGACGGGCCTCGAGCGCGATGAGCGCGTCGAACCCCAGCCCCTTCGACTCCGCCCACTCGCATCCGAAGCGGATCTCGGGAGTGAGGTCGTCCGCGCAGGCCGGCCAGGCGTCGCCGAGCTCGGCGAAGGTGGACGCCATGTTCGCCAGCGACCACGCGGTGCCGACCGAGGGGATCGCGACCTCGGCCTCGACCCGGCGCAGACCGAGATCCGCGATGAGTGCGTCTGCCGCGTCCCGCACCACGGCGGCGGTCGCAGGGGCGACGACGGCGCCGGCGAAGTCGTCGATCACCACGACGCGCAGTCCGCGCAGCTCGTCGAGGTGGGTGCCGAGGCCGGCCTCCCAGCCCTGCACCCTCGGGAGCGAGTGCGGGTCATGGCGATCCGCGCCGTTGGCGACGTCCAGCCAGCGGGCGGTGTCGCGCACCGACCGCGTGAGACCGCCGACCACGACCGTGAGCGCACCGATCCGGAACTGCGGCCCACGCGGGATGCGCCCGTAGGTCGCCTTGAGCCCGACGAGGCCGCAGAATCCGGCGGGGATGCGGATGGAGCCGCCTCCGTCGCCGCCGGTGCCGAGCGGCACGAGGCCACCGACGACCGCGGCCGCGGTCCCGCCCGACGAGCCGCCCGGTGTCCGGCCGTGCAGCCAGGGGTTGTGGGTGGTGCCGTTCAGCACGGTGCGGGTCAGGTTGACGCCGCCGAACTCCGACGCGGCCGTGAGCCCGACCGGCACGACGCCGGCGTCGACGAGCCGCTCGACGTGCGTCGTGGTGTGCTCGGCGATCCGACCGGCGTGCACCACGCACGCTGCGGTGTCGGGCCAGCCCTCGACCTGGTCGAGCTCCTTGACCCCGAGGGGCACGCCCCCGAACGGGCGCGAAAGGTCGGCGCCACGCGCGGCGTCGCGGGCGGGTTCCGGGTCGAGGAAGCTGAACGCGTTGAGCTCCGACGCAGCGATCGCGTCAAGGGTGGCGTCGAGCTCGTCGAGCGGCGTGTGATCGCCGCTGCGGTAGGCGTCGACCAGGCTGCACGCGTCCCCGCGCCACGTCGCACTCATGGCCGTCAGTCTGGCTCAGACACCCATGCGGTGCGCCGGGGGCAGCTCGGCCCTGCCGATCGCATCGGCGCGTCGGTGCAACAGCTCCGCCGTGTCGTCCAGGTCCCGGGCGATCACGTAGCGGCGCTCGATGGCGCCCTGCACGGCGAACTCGCCGAGCTCCGCGAGGTCGGCGACGGCCGGCTCCGAGCCCGTCGCGTCGGCGACCCGCTGACGAAGCTCGTCGAAGGTCATCGACCGCCGACCGGTACCCGCGCCGCGGCGCGCCAGGTGCTCGGGCCGGTTGCGCGTGGCCGAGTACAGCCCGGTGTCCATCAGGCCGCCGGACGGGTAGAACACCGACGCGCGGACGTCGTCGCCCGACGAGATCAGGTTGAGCTGCACCGCCTCGGCGAAACAGCTGATCGCCGCCTTCGACGCTGCGTAGACCGAGGCCGTCGGGACAGGAGCGAACCCACCGTCGCCCGACGAGGTGATGACCACCTGCGCAGGGCGACCGCGTTCGAGCATGTGCGGCACGAACGCGGCCACGCCGATGCCGACACCGAACACGTTGACCCCGAAGCACCACCGCCAGTCGTTCGGCTCCTGCTGCCAGGGCAGCCCGCCGCCGCCCGAGGTGACCCCGGCGTTGAGGAACAGCAGGTCGACCCCGCCGTGGCGCTCATGGACGTGCTCCGCCAGCGACGCGACCGAGTCCTCGTCGCTCACATCGGTGCGGACCCCCTCGACCGCCCCGAGGGTCGACAGCTCGGCGACGGTGCGTTCGAGCACCGGCTCCTCGATGTCGGCGAGCACCACGCTCGCCCCATGACCCAGCAGCGACACGGCGATCGCTCGGCCGATCCCGCCCGCGCCGCCCGTGACGACACCGACCGCGCCCGCCGGATCGATCGGTGCGGGGGCGGGGGCAGGGTCCGGTTCGGCCGCACCGGCGCTCATCCGGGCCACTCCATGCCGTAGTCGTCGAACCACCAGCGGGCGCTGCGGATCGCGTCGGGCGGGGTGCGCAGGTCCGGGTCCTGGTGCAGCTGCGAGGGCCGCGGTGCGACCCGCTCGGCGACCGACTCGAGCGCCGCCACGTCCAGCCGGTAGCACTCGATGGCGTTGAGCCCGAGCAGCCGGCGGGTGTCCTCGATGGAGATCTCGCGGAAGTCCGTGGCGAGACGCTCGGAGGTGTGGGGCCAGGACCCCTCGGGGTGCGGGTAGTCGGTCCCCCACATGAGCGCGTCGATGCCGTTCACGTGGCGACGTCGCAACTCCTCGCGGCTCATCGTGGAGGCACCGATGAAGACGTTCGTCCCGACGTACTCCGACGGCAGCCGTTGGATCAGGCCCTTGGTGCGCGAGTTGAGCTTCTTGACCTTCGAGTTCGCCCCGAAGGTGGTGTCGGCCTTCCACAGCAGGTCGCCCAACCAGTACGACCCGCTCTCGACCACCACGTAGCGCAGGTCGGGGAAGCGGTCGAACTTGCCCGACAACAGGAGCTGCCACAGCGGCCGGTGGGTCCAGAAGGGCACCTCGAGCACGAACTGGGCGATGTTGTCGTTGTAGCTGGGCCAGTCACCCTCACCGGAGTGGGTGTGGACCACGAGGCCCGCCTCGGCACAGGCGGCCCACACGGGGTCGTAGCTGGGGTGGCCGTAGGAGGGGTGGTCGTGCCACATCGTCGGGATCATGATGCCGACGATGCCGGGGGTGCCGGCCAGCCCCTCGATGTCGCGCACCGCGGTCTCGACGTCGTGGATGATCGGGACGAGGGCGACGCCGTTGCGCCGTGCGGGGTCGGACGCGCAGAACTCCACGAGCCAGCGGTTGTGCGCGCGCGCACCGGCGAACGCCAGGTCGGGGTCGGTGATCTGGCCGGCCGAGAGCCCGGCACCGAAGGGCGGCGACTCCTGTCCGGTGACCGAGTCGCCGTCGGCGAAGATGATCTCCCCTGCGATGCCGTCCGCGTCCATCTCCTTGTCGCGCACCTCGGGGTCGAAGGCGCCACGCAGCCCGGTCGCGTTCTCGCGTTCCCAGCGCTCGACGTACTCCCCGTTGACCTCCTCGACGAGTCGGCGATGGCGGTGCCGTTCGACCACCCACTCGTCGAACTGCGGGTGGAACCGCTGGTCGAGGTAGTCGCGGTACTCCTCGACCTGCAGCCCGGCGTGGGTGTCCGACGAGACGATCACGTAGGGAGCGTCGCTGGTGTCGACGCCGTCGAGCGGGTTGGCCATGGTTCCCCCCGGGCTCGCCGGACGCCCGGGATGCCCCGACGCTGGCAAGCTCTGTAACAGTGTGCAAGAGTCTTGCACACTGTTACAGAGACGGACCGTACCCGCAAGGGACCTGCCATGCCGACCAGACCCGCCACCGCGACCCGGCCCGTCGGACCGGGCGACGCCACGACAGCCGGTTCGACGCGTCACGCTGGCATCGACCGCGACGACGTGGTCGACGCGGCCCTGGCGCTGGTGGAGTCCGGTGGCGGCGACGCGCTGACGATGCGCAAGCTCGCCGCCGAGCTCGGGGTGTCCACGACGACGATCTACTGGCACGTCGGCAACCGCGACGAGCTGGTGTTCGCGCTGGTGGCCCGCCAGGCCGAGCGCCAGGCCGCGACCCGCGTGCGCGGCGACACGCCGTCGGAGCGCATCTGCGGCGCAGCACACAACATCTGGCGACACGCGCTGGCCAACCGCAACGTCACCGCGCTGGCCAGCCAAGCGGGTGCCACCACCCTGCTGGAGCTCCCCCTCGAGGTCGCGCTCGTCGCCGAGCTCGAGGCCGCCGGCGTCCGCGGGTCGGCCGCACGCGACGGCCTGCGAGCGGTGCTCGGCTGCGTCGCTGGATTCCTGGTCATGGCGTGGCGACGCGACGCCCACGTCCCCGACGAGCTCCGACCCGCCGCCCTGTGGGCCTCGGTCGAGGACGACCGGCTGAGCGACGAGACGTTGGCGGAGCTCGGACGCCCGGCCGACCTGGACCGGCTGTTCCGCACCACCGTCGCCGCCGTGGTCGACGGGCTCCTCGCCGGCACCGACCACCGACACGACCCCGACCGGAGAACCGACCGATGAGCGATGTCACCGACGCCACGCCGATGTCCCGACCGGGTGATGTGATCGGCATGCCCAAGCTCGTGCTGCGCTACCCGACCGCGGCCTCCGCGATCGCTGCGCTGCTGCCACCGGGGCTGGAGCCGTGCGGCGAGCCGGTCGTGCAGATCAACGTCTACTGCGTGCCGGTCCACGGCGAGCCCGAGCACGGGATCAGCACCAAGGTCCCCGCACGCTTCGACGGCATCGACGGCAGCTACTGCCTCGGCATCGGCATCGACCAGGAATCCGCGATCTTCGTGAGCCAGGCGACCAACGGGCAACCGAAGTTCCCGTGCGCGGTGCGCTTCGACCGACTCGGGGACGAGGTCCAGGCGAGCGCGACGCACCAGGGGACGAACTTCTTCAGCTATCGGGGCACGCCGCGGGGGACGCTCGGCCCCGACGACGCGGAGTTCACCGAGCACGAGTGGTGGATCAAGTTCAGTCGGGCGGCCGGCGGCGGCGACGGCTACGACCTCGAGCCCCGCGTGGTGCAGGTGACCACCTCGGGCGTGCGGACCCACACCGAGCTGCTCGACGGCGAGCTGGTGCTGCGGGACAGCGACTGGGACCCCTACACGGCACTGCTCCCCCAGCTCGGCGTCGCGACCGCCGAACTGGTCACGACACGCCACACCGGCCGGTCGATCGTCGCCGCTGGCACGCTCGACCCCGAGGGGTTCCTGCCCTACAGCGACTCGATCGGCGGGTCGCGCTGGCCCGGCGACCGCGGCGCACCCCGACGTCCACCCACCGCACCGGGAGGTACCCCGTGACCGACACGACCCGCGACGACGAACCGGTGCCGGCGACCACGGCGTGGAGCATGGTGCTGCCGCGGCGCAGCACCGATGCGTCGCGCTCGGGCGCGGTGCAGCGTCCCGCCCCCGAGGACCTCGGCTACGAGCTGGTGGACCGCCCGGCTCCTCCTCCGATTCCCAACGGCTGGTACGCCGCGACCACCAGCGCGTCGCTGGGGCCCGGTCAGGTCGAGTCCTTCGTCGCCGCCGAGCGGGAGCTGGTCGTGTTCCGCGACGAGGGCGGCTCGGCGCACGTCACCGCCGCGCACTGCCCGCACATGGGCGCCCACCTCGGCGGCGGCAGCGTCGCGGGCGAGACGTTGCAGTGCCCGTACCACGGGTGGCGCTTCGCCGGCGACGGTGGGTGCGTCGCGATCCCCTACAGCGACGGGCGGATCCCCTCGCGTGCCCGGGTGCGCAGCTACCCGGTGCACGAGCAGGACGGGCTGGTCCTGTTCTGGTACCACGCCTCGGGCGCTGAGCCCACCTACCGGGTGCCGAGCACCCACGAGGCGTCCGACCCCGCGTGGTCCGAGCCGCACGTGTACCGCGACGAGATGGTCGCGTCGCTGCAGGACATGGCCGAGAACAACGTCGACTACCGGCACTTCTACTTCGTCCACGGCCGCGACGCGCTCGACGAGTCCACGTCCCGCTTCAGCACCGACGGTCCGTTCTCGACCGTGGTCGAGCACTTCGAGGACCAGGGCCTGACCTTCACCCGCCACACCTACGGCCCGGGCGTCGCGCTGCTGCGCATCCCCGATCTGGCGACGGTGCTCACGACCACGACGCCCATCGACCGCCGACACGTCCGGCTGCTGTGGCACTTCTACTTCGCACCCGGGATCGAGCCGCTCGCGGATGAGATCATCGCGGGGGTCGTCGGCGAGCACGGGCTGGGTGCGGACGCACCGATCTGGCGCGACAAGGTGTTCCTGGAGCGGCCGCTGCTCATCCGCGACGACGGCCCGGTCAACGACTTCCGCCGCTGGTACGAGCAGTTCTACGAGGGCAGTCGCGGCACATGAGCTCCGGCATCCCGCTGCACGACCTGCTGGGCTTCGAGTTCGTCTCACCGGAGCCCGGATCGAGCACCGCCGAGGTCCGCATGCCGGTGCGTCCCGAGGCGTTCGGGTTCACCGCGAACCTGCACGGCGGCGCGATCGCGACGCTCGTCGACCTGGCCTGCGCGCTCGCCGCGGCCCGCCGGACCGGGTTCGACCCGACCCGCGAGTCGCTGGTCACCGCCGACATGCACGTGCGGTACCTGGGTCGGCCCCGAACCGACGAGGTGACCGCCCATGCCGAGGTGATCCGCGTCGGCAGCCAGCTCATCGTCGTCGAGTGCAAGGTCCGCGACGGCGACGAGCACGTGATCGCCACGGCGGACTTCTCGATGATGAGGGTGCCGTTGCGGCGACCGCTCACGACCGACGGCGTCGAGGCGGCTGCTGCGGGCCAGCCGGGCGACCCCGAGCTCTAGCGCCGCTCCAGCATCCGCTCGACGACCTTGCGGATCTCGTCGACGGCCAGCACCACGACCGCTCCGAGCAGCGCCCACATCCACTGACGGGCGGTGAGTCCGACGGTGTCGAGGAAGCGCTGGAGCATGCCGAGCTCGGCGGAGAGGATCGTCGCGAGCGTCGCGACGATCAACGACCGGTTGAATCGGGGGTTCGAGAGCGTCTCGATGCTGAACACCGAGCGGTGCTCGACGCGGTTGACCACCGCGGCGACGATCGTCCCGAGCGACAGGGTCACCAGCGCCATCGTGCCGGCCGTGGTGGCCGCACCGAGCGACGCCGCACCGGGCGACAGCACCACCGCGAGCAGCGTCACCACCCCCATCGCCGCGCCCTGCAGCGTCAGGTGCGCGACGCGCGGGCGGGTCAGGACCGGTTCGCTGGGGTTGCGTGGTCGACGGCGCATCAGGTCGGGCGACGCGGTGTCGAACCCGAGCGCGATCGCGAGCACGGAGGTGATCACGAAGTTCACCCACAGGATCTGCAGCGGGTTGAGCGGCGCGCCGTCGGCGATGTCGAACAACGTCGCTCCGACGAACAGGGTGACGAAGCTGACCAGCGACGCCGTCTGGAACCGCACGTACTTCATCAGGTTGTCGTAGATCCGCCGGCCGAGGCCGACGGACTCCACGATCGTCGCGAAGTTGTCGTCGGTGAGGACCATCCGCGCGGCCTGCTTGGAGACCTCGGTGCCGGTGATGCCCATCGCCACGCCGATGTCGGCCGCCTTCAGCGCCGGGGCGTCGTTCACGCCGTCGCCGGTCATGGCGACGATCTTGCCCTGGTCGCGCAGCGTCGTGACGAGGCGGACCTTGTGCTCGGGGGCGACGCGCCCGAAGACGCCGATGTCCTCGACGCGCCGCGAGAGCTCCGTGTCGTCCATGCGATCGAGATCTGCGCCGGTGACGGCCTCGCCCTCGATGCCGAGCTCGCCGGCGATCGCAGCGGCGGTCACCGCATGGTCGCCGGTGATCATCCGCACCCGGACGCCCGCCTCGCGAGCCGTCGCGATGGCCTCGCGGGCCTCGGGTCGTGGCGGATCGACGATCCCGAAGAGGCCGAGCAGCTCGAGGTCGGCGACGAGGTCGATCAGGGTGGCGTCGGGGTCGAAGTCCGCAGCCGGGATGTCCCGGGTGGCGACCGCGAGCACGCGGAGCCCCTGCCGGGCGAAGGCCGCGTTGACGAGCTGCACGCCCTCGTCGCCCTCGGTGCCGGGGCCCGTGGTCACGACCCGGCCGCCGGGGCCGAGCACGCTGTTCGAGCGGCCGAGCACCACGTCGGGCGCACCCTTGACGAAGCAGCGCACGACCGCGGTGCCGTCCGCGTCGGTCCAGTCGTGGAAGGTCGCCATGAACTTGTAGGCCGAGTCGAAGGGCACCTCGCCGACGCGCGGGTGCTCCTCGCGGGTGGCGCCGACGTCGACGCCACCCTTCGCAGCGACGGTGACGAGCGCTCCCTCGGTGGGATCGCCGATGAGTGCACCGCCGCGGACCGTGGCGTCGCTGCACAACGCCGTTGCGGTGAGCATGTCGGCGAGGCCGGCGGGCGCGTTGCCGCCGGGGTGGGTGATGGCGCCGAGCGGGCGGTACCCCTCGCCCTCGACGCTCGACACGACCCCCGCGGTCGCGATCCGCCGGGTCGTCATCTGGTTCAGCGTCAGGGTGCCGGTCTTGTCCGAGCAGATCGCCGAGGTGGACCCGAGCGTCTCGGTCGAGCTGAGGTCCTTCACGACCGCGTTGTGCTCCGCCAGGTCCCGCGTGCCGATGGACAACAGCGTGGTGACCACCGTCGGCAGGCCGGTCGGGATCGCGCCGATCGCCACCGTGACGGCGAGCAGGAACAGGTCGTCGCGGGGCAGGCCGCGGGCGGAGCCGGCCACGACCATCACGAAGATCGTGCCGGCGGCGAGCCAGGCGAAGACCTTGGCCAGCTGGTTCATCTGGCGCTGCAGCGGCGACAGCTCGGCGGTGACGTCGGTGAGCATGCCGGCGATGCGCCCCATCTGGGTCGCCATGCCCGTCTCGGTCACCACGAACGTCCCGGTCCCGCGGGTGACCTGGGTGTTCATGTACGCCATGCACAGGCGGTCACCGAGCGGCACCTCGTCGTCGGCGATGGCGCGGTCGTCGGACTCCGCCGCGACGGGCGCAGGGTCCTTGGCCGCCGGCTGGCTCTCGCCGGTGAGCGCGGACTCCTCGATCTCGAGCGTGGCCGCGTTCAGCACGCGACCGTCGGCGGGCACGAGGTCGCCCGCTTCGAGCGAGACCACGTCGCCCGGGACCAGGTCGCGGGCGTCGACCTCAACGATCTCTCCACCGCGGCGCACCCGGGCGGTCACCTGCATCATGTCGGCGAGCGCCGCGACCGCCGCCTCGGCCTTGGTCTGCTGGCGGTAGCCCATCGCAGCGTTGAACAGGGTCAGCACGAACAGCAGCGCACCGGTCGACGGTTGGTCGATCACGAAGCTGACGACCGCTGCGCCGAGCAGCAGCAGCTGCATGAAGTCGCCGTACTGCGCGAGGAACACGCGCCACGCGGGGACCTCGGCGGTCTGGTCGAGCTCGTTCGGGCCGTGCTCGGTCCGCCGCCGTGCGGCCTCGGCGGCGTCCAGTCCGCGAGCGGCGTCGACGTCGAGGCGAGCCAGCACGTCGTCGGAGCCGAGGGCGTACCAGCGGGTCCGCTCCGTCGCGGCGGTGGTCCTGGATGCTGGCACGGAGCTCCTGGTGGGTCGAGGGTGCGCCCGGTCGGTTCACGGGCCGGGCAGTAGCTTGCCGCAGATGACCGACGACGGAGTGCTCCGGATCGCGACCCTGTGCGGCAGTCTGCGGCGAGGCTCGTTCAACCGGGCGTTGCTCGGCGCTGCGATCGACGCGGCACCGGCGGGCGTCGAGTTCGTCGAGGTGGCGATCCGCGCGCTGCCGCCCTACGACGAGGACCTGGAGCGCGGCGAGGGCGACGACGCCGAACGGACGATGCGGGCCGCGCTCGCCGATGCCGACGGACTGCTCGTGGCGACGCCCGAGTACAACCACAGCATGCCGGGCCTGCTGAAGAACGCCCTGGACTGGGCGTCACGCCCATTGCTCGAGGGCCCGCTGCTCATGACACCCGCCGCGGTGATGGGCATCGGCTCGGGGCGCGGGGCACCGGATCGTTCGATCGAGGCCACCCGCGAGACCCTCGTGCTCTGCGGCGCCCAACTGCTCGACCCCCCCCACCCCTGTCGCTCGCCGGTGGCCGCGACAAGGTCGTCGTGGACAGCACCGGTGACCCGGTGCTCCGTGACGACGAGGCCCGCGGCGCGGTGTCGGCGTTCATGGATCGATTCCTCGAGCACGTCCGGGCGGGACGCCGACCGACCTGACGCGTCAGCCGGGCCGCTGGGCCGCACCCATGAGTGGGCGCATCGTCTCCTCGCCGATCGGGACGCTGAACGCCACCCCGACCCGGACCGACGTCAGCCCCGCCGAGCCCAGCGCCGATTCGATCGCCGCTCGGCTCAGGCCGAACGGCTCGTCGGCGTCCACATCGAGCTCCCAGTCCCACTGGACGAACAGGCCGCCGGGCTGCAGCCGGTCGGCCAGCTGTCGCACGACACCGGGGTAGTCCTCGACGAAGGCAAACACCGACGACCCCACGATGAGGTCGTACGTCGGGCCCTCGGCGGGCAGCTCGGTCGCCGTCTCGACGTTCCGCCAGCCGAACCGGGCGATCTTCGCGTCCAGGACCTCGAGCATCGCCGGCGAGGCGTCGATCGCATCCACGTGGTCGTAGGCCTCGACGAGCTGCTCGGTGAGCAGGCCGGTCCCGCACCCGAAGTCACACGCTCGAGCACCACCGAGCCGGCGGCCGCGACGCGCGAGCTCGTCGCGCAACGAAGCTGCGGCCGCGTGGGCGTAGGCCCGGACCGCCTCGTCGTCGTCCCAGGTCGCGGCGTGCTCATCCCAGCTCATCCTCGCCCCCGTTCCCACGCTCCCGATCGGCCGGACCCCACCCAACAGCACCGAGGGATCCAGGTCGTTCACGTCCGTCGCTCCGCACAGGGCCATGGCGACGTGCAGCTCGTTCTCGATGGTCTCGAGCACCTGGGTCACCGCCGCATCGCCCCCACCGGCGACCGCCCAGGCCCACGCACGCCCGAGCAGCACCGCCCGCGCGCGAGCGCCAGTGCCTTGACCACGTCGAGTCCCGCTGCGCACACCGCCGTCGAACAGCACCTCGGTGCGCCCGCCGACCGCCTCGACGACGCGGGGCAGCGCCCGGACGGTCGAGGTCGTGTCGTCGAGCTGGCGTCCCCCGTGGTTCGACACGACGACCGCGTCGACGCCGACCTCGGCGGCACGACGGGCGTCCTCGGGATCGAGCACGCCCTTCAGCACGACGGGGCCGCTCCAGTGCTCGCGCACCCAGGCCAGGTCGTCCCAGGTGACCGACGGGTCGAACTGGGAGTCCACCCAGCCCTTGAACGCCTCCGGGGTCGTGGCGCCGGGCACGGCCTTCTCGAGGTTGCCGAACGTGAGCGGTGTGCCGCCCAGGGGCACGTCACGCAGCCACCCGACGTGACGCACCAGGTCGACGGCCTTGGTCACCTTCCCCAGCGGGCCCACCGGCACGGTCATGCCGTTGCGGACGTCGCGGTAGCGCTCCCCCACCACCGGGAAGTCGACGGTCAGCACCAGCACCTCGACCCCGGCCGCGGCGGCGCGGGCCATGAGGTCCTCGGCGTAGGCCCGGTCACGCATCACGTAGAGCTGGAACCAGAACGGTCGGGTCGTGGCGGCGGCGACCTCCTCGATGGAGCAGATCGACACCGTGGACTCACAGAACGTCACCCCGAACCGCTCCGCGGCCCGCGCCGCCTGGACCTCGGCGCGTCGGGCGAACATGCCGCCGAGGCCGACCGGACCGAGCAGCACCGGGATCCGCTGCTCGGCGCCGAGCACGCTGGTCGACAACGTGATGTCGGACACGTCGCGCAGGACGCGTTGGCGCAGCTCGATGCCACCCAGGTCGCGCTCGTTGGCGCGCATCGTCGACTCCTCGTACGCGCCGCCGTCGATGTAGTCGAACAGCTGGCGGGGCAACCGGCGCCGTGCACGCTCGCGGTGGTCGCGCACCGAGGCAGGAAGCAGTCGCAGCGAACGGTCCGACGAGAGCGGCATCGCCGAATCGTACCGACGCTCCGCGAACGCCGTCGGGGAGCGTCTCCGACAGCCGGACCGCCCGCTCAGGCGGACAGGAGGTGCAGCACGACCTTGTCGGCCTTGGCGAGCATGCTGAACGGTGCGACGGTGCCGGTGAGCTTCAGCTCCGCACTCCGAGGCGGGGTCGTGCAGCGTGATGATCCGCGACAACCCCATCTTCTTGATCGTGACCTCGCAGCTGGCGCGGTCGAACCGGGTGACGACGTCGGGGAGGCGGCCGTCGGTGTCTCGGTTCAGCACGACGATCTCGTCCGCGGTCACCGCCACCACGAGTTGCACGGTCATGCCCTGCGACTCGGCGTACGCCTTCTTGGCGACCATGCCGCCGAGGACGCTCGACGCGACGTCCGCCGTGCCGCCGAGCGCGTCGGACGCGACGCCACCGGCGACCATGCCGGCCGTGGCGGCGAGCACCAGGTCCTGCAGACCGAACACTCCGGCCGCCAGGACCTCGACGTCGGCACCGAGCACGGCGGTGGCATCCGCGATCAGATCGGTCTCGCTGTAGGTGCGCATGGCGTGCTCCGGGGTGTCGAGGCTCGAGCCCGTGCTCGGCCGATCGGCAGTGTTCGTCGTCGACGGTATCGAGCAGCGGCGCCGGTTCCACCCGCGTACGGTGACCCTCGACACCACCCGGGGAGCGGCCATGACCGACCAGCAGGACCCGTCCACCACCCAGGAGCCCGGGAGCCGCCAGCTCCCCGACCTCACCGGCCGGGTCGCCCTGGTGACCGGCTCGTCGCGGGGGATGGTTGCGGCGACCGCACGGCGGCTCGCGCGCTGCGGCGCGGATGTCGTGGTGACCCATCGCCGCAACGCCGAAGCGGCCGAGTCGGTCGCGGCCGACGTGCGCGCCACGGGGCGGCGGGCCTGGGTCCACCAGGTCGACCTGGGCGACGATGCGTCGGTCGACGAGCTCTTCGACGCGGTGGCGGCCGAGCCGGCGCAACTGGACCTGCTGGTGCTCAACGCCGCCGCGACGAGCTTCCGTGCGCTGCTCGACGCGGAGCGCCGGCACCTGGAGCGGACGTTCGCGATCTCGGTGTTCTCATCGCTGCAGTGCGTGCAGCGAGCCGTGCCGCTGATGGGCGAGCGCGGCGGGCGGGTGGTTGCCATCTCGGGTGCCGACGTGCGCACCTGGATCCCCGCTCAGCGGCCTCCTGCGCAGCGAAGTCGGCGCTCGAGACGAAGGTGACCTACCTGGCGGTCGAGGGCTCGGCGAACGCGGCATCAGTGGTAGGGCGTCTCGCCGGGCTGGCTCGACGGCGACTCGATGCAGACGATGCTCGGCCCGTTCTACGACGCCGGCATGACCCTCGAGCGCGAGACCCACCCCCTGCGCAGCGCCGTGACACCCGACGACATCGCCGAGGTCGTCGCGCTGCGCAGCGAAGAGCGCGGCGACCTACCTGTCGGGCACGACGGTCGACGCCGACGGCGCCGGGGTGGTCTGCGTTCCTGCACGGCCGCTACGCCACGGTCGGCGCCAAGCTGGCGTTCGCCGAGATGGGCGTGCACAGCGACGCCGCAGCGCCGTCGGTGCCGCTGGACTGACGGGTCGGCCCCGGGCGGTCAGCGGGTGGAGGACCCGGGGCGGAACACCAGGGACGGCAGGCCCGCCGTGTCGAACGCCGAGCGGATCGCCTCCGCCGATGCGTCGCGGGGCGCCACGAGCACCGCACCGCCGGACCCGGCCGACGTGGCTGCCCCGCCCGCCGAACGCGCACGGGCGACGAGTCCTGCCGTGACGGCGTCGAGCGCACCGAGCGCAGCGCGTGCGTCGCAGCTCTCGTCGACCGCTTCGGCGAGCGCA
>CALNXV010000038.1:0-41822 GCA_942490665.1 uncultured Microthrixaceae bacterium | reverse complement strand
CAGGCGGCCTGGGCGCCTGAACGAGGCGTGGCGAGGAGGTTGGTGATGAAGGTGTCGAGGGCGAAGCGGGTGAGCGGCTCGCAGCAGCGCCACACCGGGTCCGCCGTCGGGGTGGTCCGCGGGGTCGGGTCGGGGTGGGTTCGGCGACGTCGCAGGAGGTCGGTGGGTGGCGGGCGTTGGTGGACGTGTTCGAGCGCGGGGAGTGGATGTGGGGGCGGCCGTCGTCGATGGAGATCGTGTACTCGCCGTCGTGGAGGAGCTTGTGATGTCGGCGGCAGAGCAGGACCAGGTTGTCGATGTCGGTTCCGCCGCCGTGTTCCCAGTGGCGGACGTGGTGGGCGATGAGGTGCAGCGTGTGGCCGCAGCCGGGGAAGGCGCAGCCACGGTCGCGTGCGAGGAGCGCCCGCCGCTGTGCCGGCGTCGCGGTGCGGGTCCGTCGGCCGAGGAAGAGGGGGCGCCGGCGCTCGGTGAGGAGTCCCTGGAGCCAGCCCTGGTCTGCCCAGGCGCGGACCGTGCCCGGGTCGACGGGCGTGCCGTCCGCAAGGGTGCCGTTGCCAGGGGTGTACCCGGTCAGCGCGGCGGCGTCGATGGTGACGGTGATGGCGAAGCGGTCCGTCCATCGCCCTGCGACGTTCCGGTCGGTCAGGGCATCTCCGGCGTGTCGGAGCAGATCGGAGAAGGCCTCGGGTCGGGTCGCGAGGCGCGGCGGCGTCACGCCGTCGCGTCGTCCGACCGTGGTGGCGGTGCCGCAATCGCAGTCGCGGTCCCCGTCGGTGTGGCCAGCACAGCCCGTGGTGTCCGAGCTGGTGTCACGGAGGCGGTCGAGGAGGGCGAGCAGCGTGGCGCCGTCGGTGAGGTCGAGGCGTGCGTCGAGTCGGAGGTGCTGGCCGTTCGTCTCCCACCAGGTGCGGAGCCAGAGGTCGGGGTCGGTCGGGGAAAACGCCGGGGTCGTCCGCGCCAGGTTCGGCCGGGGGTGGGTCGGCGGGGCGGTCGAGGTCCTGGTCGGCATCAGCGCGGGCGTACGCGGCGAAGGTCGTGGCGGCTTGGGGCGCGGTCGCCCGGGTGGCGATGTCGGTGATGTCGACGTCGTTGTCGGGCGTCGCCACGCGTTGGGCTGCATGCGTGGCACCGACCGACAGGGCACCGGCGTCGAACGCAGCGAACAGCGCCGGGAGCTCGCCGTGTCGGTGGGTGAGACGGGCGCGTTGGTTCGCCTCGGTCGTGGTGAAGCCGCAGGTGAGGGTGAGCCAGTGGGCCAGTGAACGGATCCCCGCACCGGTCCATCCGTCGGCGTCGTCGAGGCGGACCAGCAGCTCGACGAGCTCGGCCTCGGCTGCGTGGATCGACGAGGCGAGCGAGCAGATCTGGCTGCGCAGCTCGTCGGAGGCGTCGACGACCCGGTCCGGGGCGTGGGCTCGACCACGGTGCGCACGTTCGCCCATCGGCACTGCACCACCCTCGGCAGAGCCCAACACGTCACGGCGCCGCTGTTGGTGGACGCGCTGCGCGTCCTCTGCAGCCGCGCCGGTCGTCGTTGCGGTCCCCTCCATGACCGACACCCTAGTCGAACACATGTTCGACTGTCAAGACGAGAGTCAGATCGCCCGGCCGTCGGGAGGGGAGACGTTCGAGTGGAGTCCGCGACGAGCCCGTGCGTGGCGGGACTGGTCAGGCAGCTCGTCCCGCGGGCGGTCCGTCGGCGCACCGCTGCCGCGCTGGGGGACTGGGGTCGGTCTCGTCGTCGGGGACGAGCGCGATGACGACGTCGCCGGGGCGCAGCGGCAGGGTCTCGCCGGCTGCGGCGAGGTCGAGGCCGCCGCGACGGACCACGCCGATCGGCAACGTGTCGGATGGCCGGTCGTCTCGGTAGGCCTCGGCGTCGAACTCCTCGGTCAACGGGGTCGCGCGGAAGCGCCAGCCCGCCTCGAGTCGCTCGCTCAGCACGGGGTAGGTCACCTCGCCGTCGATCAGGAGCCGCCCGGGCGTGCTGGCCGAGCCCATCAGCGTGGCGTGCTCCTTGCGGTCCGAGGCGACGCGGAACACGTTGCGGCTCCCGACCAGCGGCGCCACGCGTCGACAGGCGATGACGTTCGCCTCGTCGTTCGAGGTGAGCGCCAGGAACGTGGAGGCGCCGGAGTCCGCGACCTGGTCCCAGAGGCCCTCGTCCAGCACGGACCCATGGCGTGCCGACAGCCCCGAGAGCTTCGCGGAGGACACCTCCTTGCGGTCGAGGCTGATCAGCTCGGCGGGGACCCCTCGGGTGTCGAGTGCCTCGGCGAGCGCCACTGCGACGGGGTTCGTGCCGAGGATCACCAGGGGCGGTCGGTCGTCCCCGATCAGCGACAGCCGTCGGGCGAGCGGCCGGGACCCGAACCCGGACAGCAGCACCGTGCCGGCGATCACGGTGAACGTCGCCGAGACGAGGACCTGGGAGCCGACCGCCTCCTGTTCGGCGAGGCGCAGCGAGAAGATCGAGGCGATGGCGGCGGCGATGATCCCGCGTGGCGCGGTCGCGGCGAGGAACGTCCGCTCGTTGCGCGCCAGTCCCGACCGGATCGTCGAGCCGAGCACGCTCAGGGGGCGGATCGCCAGGACGAGCACGACGAGGAACCCGAGGTTGCGCCACTCGAGCGTGCGCAGCGTCTCGGCCTCGATGCGGGCACCCAGCAGGATGAAGAGCCCCGAGATGAACAGCGTGCGCAGGGTCTCGTTGAACTCGAGGACGTGGTGGACCTCGACCCGGCGTTGGCCGCGCAGTGCCACGCCCATCACGGTGACGGCCACCAGTCCGCCCTCGGACTGGATCGCGTCGGCGGCCGCGAACGCGAGGATCACCATGGCCAGCGTGGTGACGTTGTGGAGCTCGTCGGGCACCAGGAACCGCGCCAGCGCCACGGTGAGGACCGCGGCGCCGGCCAGGCCGATCACCGTGCCGACCAGCAGCGTCCAGGCGATCTCGCCGGGGATGGCCCATCCCGATCCCGCCTCGTAGAAGGCCTGGAACAGCACGACGGTCAGGATCGCCCCGATGGGGTCGATGAGCGTGCCCTCGGCCTCGAGGATCGACGCGACCCGACCCCGCAGGCCGATCGAGCGCACGAGCGGGCCGATCACGGTCGGCCCCGTCACCACCAGCACGGCGGAGAGCAGCCAGGCGAGCGACCACGGGACGTCGAGCACGGCCCGCGCGGCGAGGGCGGTGAGACCGAGCGTGATGGCCGCGCCGACCGTCAGCAACATCCACACCGTCCGTCCGGCCTCCTTGATGCGCGAGGTGCCCAGCCCCATGGCGCCCTCGAAGAGGATGACCGCCACCGCGAGGTTCACGAAGGGGAAGAGCAGGTCACCGAACAGCTCGTCCGGGTCCAGGAGTCCGGTGAAGGGACCCACGACCAGCCCGGCGGCGAGGAGGAACACGATCGCGGGGACCCCGAGACGCCAGCCGACCCATTGGGCGATGACCCCGACCACCAGGATCGCCGCGATGGCGAGCACCACGCCGGGCGCTCCGGCGCCGGCGGCGAGCATCACGAGGTCGGGTCGCAGTGCATCGCCCCGGGTCCGGCGGACGTGCGCCGGCGTGCGGGCGATGGGGCGTGTGGGGAGCGACCCGACGGCGTCACAGCGCACGACCCTAGGCTCCCCGGCCATGGATGTCCCGACCCTTCTCGACGACCTCGCAGCGGAGCACGCTGCGCTCGACCAGGTGCTCGTCCAGCTCGACGACGCCGCGTGGCGGACGCCGACCTCGAGTCCCGGGTGGAGCGTCGCGGACCAGATCGCGCACCTCGGCTACTTCGATCGCACCGCGGTGCTCGCCATCGGTGACCCGGAGGCGTTCGCCGAGTCGTTCGAGGCGCTGTGGGCCTCGGCGGGCGACGGCGCCGGGGCCGTCGACGCGCTGACCCTCGGGTGGGCGGCCGAGCTCGAACCCGCGGAGCTGCATGCGGGCTGGCGCGACGGAGCCCGGGACCTCGTCACCGCTGGTCGCGGCCTCGATGCGGCGTCGCCTCCCGTGGTACGGACCGCCGATGAGTGCGATGTCGTTCCTGACGGCACGGCTGATGGAGACCTGGGCCCACGGCCAGGACGTCGTCGATGCGACCGGCATCAGCCGCGCGCCGAGCGACCGCCTCGGTCACATCGCCCGACTCGGCCTGATCACCCGCGGGTGGTCGTACGCGAACCGCGGCCTCGAGGCGCCCGACGCCGAGGTCCGCGTCGAGCTCGTCGCTCCGTCGGGAGCAGCGGTCGAGCACGGCCCTGCGGACGCCGACGACGTGATCAGCGGTCCGATGGAGGACTTCTGCCTGGTGGTCGCCCAGCGCCGTCACCACGACGACACCGCGCTGGTCGTCCGGGGCGCCGCAGCGGCCGAGTGGATGGCGTTCGCCCAGGTCTTCGCCGGTCCTCCGACGGATGGGCCCGCGCCCCTCGCCGACTAGCGGAGACGACGCCGAGGCCCGTCGGGCGCGATCATTGGTCCATGGCCATCAGCACCGACGACGCGACCACCGACCACGACGACCGGAGACCCCCGCCGGAACCGTCGATGTGACCCAGCCGGGTCCGTCGTTCCCCGCAGCGGTCACCGAGGAGCTGCGCGCCCTGCTCGTCGCCCAGGTCGCTGCTGCGCCCGACGCGCCGCGGGTGTCGACGACGGCGCCGTTCAACGGCCGCGAGATCGTCGAGCTGCCCCAGTGCACCCCCGAGGACGTCACCGCGGCCGCCGAGCGAGGCCGCGACGCTCAGCGGGCGTGGGCCCGTCGCAGCGTCGCCGAGCGCGCCCAGGTGTTCCTGCGGCTGCACGACCTGGTGCTCGACGCGCGCGACGATCTCTGCGACCTGATCCAGCTGGAGAACGGCAAGTCGCGCCGTGATGCGTTCCTCGAGGTCGCGGACATCGCGATCACCTGTCGCTACTACGCCCGCACCGCGCCATCGGCCCTTCGGACCCGGACCCGGCGCGGGATGTTGCCGGGCCTCACCGAGGCCCGCGAGCTGCACCACCCCAAGGGGCTGGTGACGATCATCTCGCCGTGGAACTACCCCCTCAGCCTCGCCGCGGGTGACACGATCCCGGCGCTGCTCGCGGGCAACGCCGTGGTCCAGAAGCCCGACAACCAGACGGCGCTCACCGCCTTGTACGTGCTGGACCTGGCGCGGCGCGCCGGTGTGCCCGAGGACCTGTGGCAGGTGGTGCTCGGCCGGGGCAGCTCGATCGGGGACACGCTGTTGGACATCGCTGACTACGTGATGTTCACCGGTTCGACCGAGTCGGGTCGGCGCATCGCCGCCGGGGCGGGGGAGCGGCTCGTCGGCTGTTCGCTCGAGCTCGGCGGCAAGAACCCGATGCTGGTGCTCGACGATGCGGACCTGGATCGCGCCATCGAGGGCGGTGTTCGTGCGTGCTTCTCCTCGAGCGGCCAGCTGTGCATCTCGGTGGAACGGCTCTATGTCGCGGACGGTGTCTACGACGAGTTCCTCGCCGGGTTCCTCGAGGCCGTCTCGGAGATGACGATGGGGCCGGGCTTCGACTTCGACAACGTCATGGGCACGCTCACGTCCGACGAGCAGCTCGAGACGGTGCAGCGCCACGTCGAGGACGCGCGCGCCAAGGGGGCGACGGTCCTGACCGGGGGCCGGCACCGGCCCGACCTCGGGCCGTACTTCTACGAGCCGACCGTGCTCGTCGGCGTCACGCCCGACATGGACTGCTTCGCCGAGGAGACCTTCGGGCCGGTCGTGTCGGTGTACCGGGTGTCCGGTGACGACGAGGTGATCGAGGCGGCGAACGCCACCCGCTACGGGTTGAGCTCGAGCGTGTGGAGCCGCTCCGCCTCACGTGGGTTCGAGGTGGCGTCGCGCATCCGCACCGGCACCGTGAACGTCAACGAGGCGTTCGCCGCCGCATGGGGCAGCATCGACGCGCCGATGGGCGGCATGGGCGATTCGGGCCTCGGTCGTCGCCACGGCGTCGGCGGCCTGCTCAAGTACACCGAGTCGCAGACCGTCGCCCGTCAACGGCTGTTCAACCTGGCGCCGCCGATCGACCAGCTCGGTGACGAGGGTCTCGCCGCTGCGTTGACCGTCGGGCTGCGGGTGCTGAAGCGCATCGGCTGGCGCTAGAGGCGCGGTGCCGGTCGGCTCACGGTCGGGCCAGCACGTAGCCGTGGGGCACCGCGAACCACGCCGCCGGGTCGTCGGCCCAGGCGAGGAAGGCCTCGGCGAGCGTCGCGAGCTCGGCGGCGTCGGTGCGGCCGCCGGCGAGGGCCCGCTGCGCCAGGTCCGACTCGCGGATGCGCTGCGCCCACGTCCTCGCCCACCACGCACGGTCAGCGGGTGTCGAGAAGCACCAGATGTCCGCTCCGGACCGCACCTCGCCGAACCCCGCGTCGAGTGCCCACCGGTGGAGGTGCCGTCCCGCGTCCGGCTCGGCGCCGAGTCGTCGCGCCTCGTCTCGGTAGAGCTCCAGCCACCGGTCGAGCCGCGGATCCGCCGGCGCCCACGCGAACGCTGCGTAGTCCGCATCGCGCACGGCGACGACGCCGTCGGCCCGACAGACCCGGCGCAGTTCACGTAGTGCGGCGACCGGGTCGGTGAGGTGCTGGAGCACCTGGTGGGCGTGCACCACGTCGAAGCTGTCGTCGGCGACGTCGAGGGCAGCCACATCACCGACGCGCACCTCGAGGTTGTCGATGCCCGCCGCCCGGTCCGCTGCGACCGCGATCGCCGCCGGGCTGGCGTCGATGCCGAGCACCGGGCCCGGCGACACCCGCCGGGCGAGGTTGGCGGTGATCGTCCCGGGACCGCAGCCCACGTCGAGCACCGAGCAGCCCGCCTCGAGCAGCTCGAGGAGGTGCGGCGCCGAGTTCTCGGCGGTGCGCCACTCGTGGGAGGCGAGGACCGAGGCGTGATGGCCGTGGAGGTACTCGCCCCGGGGGGCGGTCATGCGCTGTCGACCTGGCTGACCTCGGCGACCCCGGCGCGCACCTCGTCGACGAGCACCAGCTCGCCGTCGCGGGCCACGGCCGCCATGTCGGCGAACGGGTGCCAGTACCGGGTCGTCACGGTCCCAGCACAGCACACCGATAGGGTCGGCGCGTCCTGCCCTCGACCCCCGGCGAGCCTGACATGACGAGCCCCAACCGAGCGGGCGGCGATCCGCAGTGGTACCGCGACGCGATCATCTACGAGCTGCACGTGCGAGCCTTCGCTGACGGCAACGGCGACGGGATCGGAGACTTCGCGGGGCTGCTCACCAAGCTCGACTACCTCGTCGACCTCGGTGTCACGGCGATCTGGCTGCTGCCGTTCTATCCCTCGCCGCTGCGCGACGACGGCTACGACATCTCGGACTTCACCGGCGTGCACCCGTCCTACGGCGACCTCCGCAGCTTCAAGAAGGTGCTGTCCGAGGCCCACCGTCGGGGGCTCCGGGTGATCACCGAGCTGGTGCTGAACCACACCTCCGACCAGCACGCCTGGTTCCAGCGTGCCCGGCGGGCTGAACCGGGCTCGGCGGAGCGCGACTTCTACGTCTGGAGCGACGACCCCGAGCAGTGGTCCGAGGCCCGGATCATCTTCGAGGACTTCGAGACCTCGAACTGGACCTGGGACCCGGTCGCCGGCGCCTACTACTGGCACCGGTTCTACTCCCACCAGCCGGACCTGAACTACGACAACCCGGCGGTCACCGCCGCGGTGTACAAGGTGATGGAGCACTGGATGGACCTCGGCGTCGACGGGGTCCGCCTCGACGCGGTGCCGTACCTGTTCGAGCGCGACGGCACCAACTGCGAGAACCTCCCCGAGACCCACGACTTCCTCAAGGCCCTGCGCACCCACATCGACGAGCGCTACGAGGACCGCATGCTGCTCGCCGAGGCCAACCAGTGGCCCGAGGACGCGGCGGAGTACTTCGGTGACGGCGACGAGTGCCACATGAACTTCCACTTCCCGGTGATGCCGCGCCTGTTCATGTCGGTGCAGCAGGAGGACCGCCTGCCGATCATCGACATCCTCGACCAGACGCCCGACCTGCCCGATGGCGCGCAGTGGGCGATGTTCCTGCGCAACCACGACGAGCTGACCCTCGAGATGGTCACCGACGAGGAGCGCGACTACATGTACCGCGCGTACGCCAGCGATCCGCAGATGCGGGTCAACCTCGGCATCCGCCGGCGCCTCGCACCGTTGCTCGGCAACGACCGACGCAAGATCGAGCTGCTCAACGGGTTGCTGTTCTCGCTGCCCGGCACGCCGGTGTTGTACTACGGCGACGAGATCGGCATGGGCGACAACGTCTACCTCGGCGACCGCGATGCGGTGCGCACGCCGATGCAGTGGACCCCGGACCGCAACGCCGGGTTCTCCACGGCGAACCCCCACCAGCTGTTCCTGCCGGCGGTGATCGAGCCCGAGTACCACTTCGGCGGCCTCAACGTGGAGACGCAGCGGGCCAAGCCCAACTCGCTGCTCAGCTGGACCCGCCAGCTCCTCGCGCTGCGCAAGAAGCACCCGGTGCTCGGGCGTGGAGCGATCGAGTTCCTCGATCCCGACAACCCCCACGTCCTCGCGTTCCTGCGCGACGACCCCGATTCCGACGAACCGACCTTCCTCGTCGTCGCGAACCTGTCGCGCCTCGCCCAGCAGGTCGAGCTCGACCTGCGCGACCACATCGGCGCGACCCCCGTCGAGGCGTTCGGCCACACCCGCTTCGCCCCGATCGGTGAGCTGCCCTACTACCTGACGCTGCAGCCCTACGGCTTCTACTGGTTCGATCTCGAACCCCGCTCCGAGCAGGTCGACGGGGCCGACTACGTGCCCGCGGCGTTGTCGACCGCGCCGGCCACCGTGATCGCGAAGCACCGCAGCGAGCTCACCAGCGCCGTCACGCAGTACGTGCGGACCCGCCGCTGGTTCGGCGGCAAGGACCGCGCGATCGTGCGTCGTCGGCTGCTCGACGTCGTCCCCCTCGGTCGCCAACCGTCGCCGACGCTCGTCGTGTTGCAGCTCGACTACGCCGATGGCGACTCACAGGTCTACTCGGTGCCGGTCCTGCCCCTCAGCGGACCCCGTGCCGCTGATGTCCTGGTGCTGCACCCTGATGCCGTCATCGCCCGCTCCGCGGTCACCGACGGCGACGACGCCGCGCTGCTCGTCGACGCGATGGCCGACCCCGACGCCGCCGACGCGTTCGTGCGTTCGTTGGCCGCTCGGCGCCAGGTCTCCGCCGGTTCCGCGGCGGTGAGCATCGACCTGCCCGCGCCGCTGCGACGGGCGTTGCGCGCCGACGACGACGGCCTCGAGGTCCGCGTCCTCGGCGCCGAGCAGTCCAACAGCTCGATCGTCATCGCGCCGCCGGGAGCGGACCGCACCGCGACGGTCGAGCGGCCGGGGTCGATCCTCAAGATGATCCGCCAGCTGCACGAGGGCGAGAACCCCGACCTCGAACTCGGCCGTCACCTGACCGGCCAGGGCGGGTTCGCCCAGGTGGCGCCGGTCCAGGGGTCGGTGACATGGACGCCGTCGCAGGGCGCACCGCGGACCCTCGCCGTGCTGAGCGAGTTCGTGCCCAACGAGGGCGACGCCTGGACCCACTACCTGGCGGACGTGGGGCGGACCTTCGAGGACCTGCTCGCCGCGGGCGCGACGGCGCCGACCGCGTCGGTGCCCACCGACCCGACGGTGATCCGGGGCACCACCCGCCGATCACCCGGCGAGGAGTTCGCGCCCTTCCAGGCGTCCCTCGAGCTGCTCGGTCGCCGCACCGCACAGCTGCACGCCGCCCTGGCCGACAGCACCGACCCCGATCTCGTTCCCGAGCGCTACAGCGCGATGAGCCAACGCTCGCTCTACCAGGGGATCCGGAGTCAGGTTCGCTCGACGCTGTCGGAGCTGCGGCGGTCCCGGTCGTCGCTCGAGGCCGCCGAGCGTGAGCTCGTCGACGAGGTCCTCGACGGCGGCAGCTCGCTCATCGAGCTGCTCGAGCCGCTGCGCGGTGACCGCCTCGGCGGCCGTCGCATCCGCATCCACGGCGACTTCCACCTCGGCCAGGTGCTCTGGACCGGCCGCGACTTCGTCGTGGTCGACTTCGAGGGCGAGCCCGCCCGACCGATCAGTGAGCGGCGGATCCGCCGCTCACCACTCGCGGACGTCGCCGGCATGGTCCGGTCCTTCGACTACGTCGCGCACACCGCAGTGCGCGACCAGGTCGATCGTGGCCTGCTCAGCGAGTCCGAGGCGTCGAGCGACGCGCCCGGCGAGCAGTGGGCGCGCTGGTGGCGTCACGCCGCCGGCAGCACGTACCTGCGGGGCTACCTCGACGAGAGCTCAGACATCGATGCCGGGCTGCTGCCCGACGAGTCCGATCAGATCCGCGCGCTCCTGGTCGCCCACCTGCTCGAGAAGGCGGCCTACGAGGTGCGCTACGAGCTTCGCTACCGGCCGACGTGGCTGTCGATCCCGCTGGGTTCGCTGCTGCGCCGACACCACGACGCCTGACCGGAGGCCCGCATGGACCGCTACTGGTACTTCAACGAGGGAACCGACCGCCGTGCGCACGACCATCTCGGTGCGCACCCGGACGAGTCCGGCACCCGCTTCGCCGTGTGGGCGCCCAACGCCACCGCGGTGTCGGTGATCGGCGACTTCAACGACTGGGGTCGCCGCGACGACCGCCTCGAGGGCCAGGGCCGCTCGGGCGTGTGGGCCGGCGACGTGGCACGCGCCGGCGTCGGCGACCGCTACAAGTTCCGCATCACCACCCGCGACGGTGGACTCCTCGACAAGGCCGACCCGTTCGCTGTGCGCACCGAGGAACCCCCCGCGACGGCCTCGGTCGTCGACGCCCCCCACCACGAGTGGACCGACGGCGACTGGATGGCGACCCGGAAGGCGACCATCGACCGGCCGATCTCGATCTACGAGGTCCACCTCGGCTCGTGGGGTCGCACCGTCGCCGAGCAGGGCAGGTTCCCGAACTACCGCGAGCTGGGCGAGGCTCTCGCCGCCCACGTCGCCGCCCATGGCTTCACCCATGTCGAGCTGCTCCCGGTGATGGAGCACCCGTTCTACGGGTCCTGGGGCTACCAGAGCACCGGGTACTTCGCCCCGACGGCCCGGTACGGCTCGCCGTCGGACATGATGGCCATGGTCGACACGTTGCACCGCGCCGGGATCGGGGTGCTCCTCGACTGGGTGCCCTCGCACTTCCCCGACGACGCCTTCGCGCTGTCGCGCTTCGACGGCACCCACCTGTTCGAGCACCAGGACCCCCGCGAGGGACATCACCCGGACTGGGACAGCTCGATCTTCAACTACGGCCGCAACGAGGTCCGCAGCTTCCTGATCTCGAGCGCGATCAGCTGGCTCGACCGCTACCACGTCGACGGCCTGCGCGTGGATGCCGTCGCGTCGATGCTGTACCGCGACTACTCGCGGGCGGAGGGTGAATGGACCCCGAACCGCTACGGCGGCCGCGAGAACCTCGAGGCGATCGCCTTCCTCCGCCAGTTCAACGAAGCGGTGTACGCGGAGTTCCCCGATGTCGCGACCTTCGCCGAGGAGTCGACCGCGTTCCCCGGGGTGAGTCGACCCACCGACGCCGGCGGGCTCGGCTTCGGCTACAAGTGGGACATGGGGTGGATGCACGACACCCTCGCCTATCTGCGCCGCGATCCGATCCACCGCCGGTGGCACCACGACGAGCTGACGTTCCGCTCCGTGTACGCGTTCAGCGAGAACTACCTGCTGCCGCTGTCCCACGACGAGGTCGTGCACGGGAAGGGCTCGCTGCTCGACCAGATGCCGGGCGACCGGTGGCAGCAGCTCGCGAACCTCAAGGTGCTCTACGGCTACCAGTGGACCCAGCCCGGCAAGAAGCTGCTGTTCATGGGCGGCGAGCTCGCCCCCGAACGGGACTGGTCCCACGAGCGCACCCTCGACTGGTCGCTGCACGACGAGCCCGGGAACGAGGGTGTTCGCCGCTGGCTGGCCCGTCTCAACGAGCTGTACCGCGAGCTTCCCTCGCTGCACGAGGGCGACTGCGATCCGGCGGGCTTCGCCTGGGTCGTGAACGACGACGCGCAGAACAGCGTGTTCGCCTACCTGCGTCGACGTCCCGGGGCCGGTGTCGGGTCGGACCGGCCGGCGCTCGTCGTGGTGAACGCCACCCCGACGCCGGCGGACCACTACCGCGTCGGCGTACCGGTCGGCGGCGACTGGACGGTGCTCGCCGACAGCGACGACCTGGCCTACGGCGGGAGTGGGTTCCGTTCGGCCGCGTCGGTCGCCGCGGAGCCCGGCGAGTCCCACGGACTGGAGTGGCACCTTGCGCTCGCCGTTCCGCCGATGTCGGTCATGGTGCTCGCTCCCCGCCGCTGACGGTCGCGACCCGTCACCGCACGCACGCTCGTCAACGCGGCCAGGGCCTGCTCGAACGACAGGACGACCGCACGGGAATCTGACACGCTGCACGTCAGAACAAGGGGGATCGGCATGGCCAACGACGCGGCTCGGTCCGGGATCTCGCTGCGGTGCGCGGCGATCGACGCCGATTTCGAGCACCGCCTCGTCGACGCCCCCGCGCTCGACGCCCGAACCACGACCGGAGCCACCTGATGAACGACACGACGACCCCCGGGCACATCGCTCGCACCCAGGCGGAGTCGACGCCGTGGTGGCCGACTCCCGCGCACCCGGGCGACGACGCACCCGACGTGGTGGTGATCCTGCTCGACGACCTCGGCTTCGCCCACCTCGGCTGCTACGGCTCGGACCTCGCCACCCCCCACATCGACCGTCTCGCCGCCAGCGGGTTGCGCTACACGAACTTCCACGTCACGCCACTGTGCTCGCCGACCCGCGCCGCGCTGCTGACCGGCCGCAACCACCACGCGGTGGGCATGCGGGCCCTGTCGAACTTCGACAGCGGCTACCCGCACATGCGCGGCCACATCAGCGACCACGCCGCGACCATCGGCGAGGTGTTGCGCGACGCCGGCTACGCCACGTTCGCGGTCGGCAAGTGGCACCTGTGCCCGATGGAGCAGGCGTCCGCCGCGGGTCCCTTCGCGCAGTGGCCCACACAACGCGGCTTCGACCGCTACTACGGGTTCCTCGAGGGCGAGACCGACCAGTTCCATCCCGAGCTCACCTACGACAACCACCGTGTCGACGCCTCCGCAGGGCCCGAGGACGGCTACCACCTGTCCGAGGACCTGGTGGACCGAGCGATCGGGTTCCTCCACGACAGCGTCTCGGTCCGCCCCGACCGGCCGTGTCTGACCTACCTGTCCTTCGGTGCGACCCACGCGCCGCACCAGGCTCCCGAGGAGTACCTCGCCCGGTGGCGCGGCCGCTTCGACGAGGGCTGGGACGTCCTGCGCGAGCGGTGGCACGCCCGCCAGCTCGAGCTCGGCGTGATCCCCGCCGGCACCGACCTGGCGCCCCGCAACCCGGGCGTCGAGGCCTGGGACGACCTCGACGACGACGCCCGAGCCCTCGCGGCGCGTCTGCAGGAGGCGTTCGCCGCGTTCCTCGAGCACACCGACGCGCAGATCGGCCGCTACCTCGACGAGCTCGAGCGACTCGGGCGGCTCGACAACACCCTCGTGGTGCTGCTGTCGGACAACGGCGCCAGCCAGGAGGGCGGCCCGTTCGGCGTGCTGCACGAGATGAAGTACTTCAACTTCATCGCCGAGAGCCCCGCCGAGGCCGTCGACCGCCTCGACGACATCGGCGGCCCCGACAGCCACGCCAACTACCCCTGGGGGTGGGCCCAGGCCGGCAACACCCCCTTCAAGTGGTACAAGCAGAACACCCACGAGGGTGGCGTCCACGTACCGCTCATCGTCAACTGGCCCGCGAGGATCAGCGACGCCGGGTCGCTGCGCGACCAGTTCCACCACGTCAACGACCTGGCGCCCACGATCTATGCGGCCATCGGGGTCGAGCCGCCGGAGGAGTACCGGGGCCGCACGCAGCTGCCGGTGACCGGGGTCGCGATGACCCCGACCTTCGACGACCCGCAGCGGCCGAGCGACAAGTCGGTGCAGTACTTCGAGATGATGGGCCACCGCGCGATCCACCGTGACGGCTGGAAGGCCGTGACCCGCCACCGGCCGGGCACGTCGTTCGACGAGGACCGCTGGGAGCTCTACGACCTGCGCGTCGATCGCTCCGAGTGCCACGACCTCGCGTCCGAGCATCCGGAGCTGCTCGACGAGCTCATCGAACTGTGGTGGCACGAGGCCGAGCGCGAGGGCGTCCTGCCGCTCGACGACCGCACGATCGAGTTGTTCGGCACTCGGTTCCGCGACCACTCGCCGCACCGACCGGACCGGCACTACACCTACCTCCCGCCGGTCACGCCGATGCCCGCACAGGTGGGTCCGGGACTCGGCGGTCGGAGCTGGGATCTGTGGGGCACCGTGGAGCGCGCCGCGGGCCAGTGCGGGGTGATCTTCGCCACCGGCACCGCCAACTCCGGGCTCAGCCTGTTCGTCGCGCCGGACGGCGGGCGCGGCGAGCGGCTGGTGTTCGACTACAACTGCTTCGGTGACCACCGGGTGGTGGAGTCCGAGGTCCCGCTGCCGGTGGGCCCGGCCACCCTGGGGGTGTCGTTCCGGCGTGACGCCGAGGGTGCGGGTGCCACCGCCACGCTGGTCGTCGACGACGAGCCCGTCGGGTCGATCCACCTGCCAATCGCGATGTTCGTCATCTCGAGCACGGGAGCGAGCGTCGGTCACGACCACGGGTCCGCCGTATCGGACCGCTACGACGCACCGTTCGCCTTCGAGGGCACCGTGGAGCGGGTCGACGTGCAACTCGGTCGTGCGCGAGCATCCGAGGACCACGACGCGGCCCGCGCGGAGGAGCGCTCGACCATGTCGCAGCAGTGAACGCAGCAGTGAACGAGCAGTGAGCAGTGAACGCAGTGGTGAGTGCGGCAGTGCGTGCCGGAGTGCGCGCTGCAGGGGCGTGCCGGTGAGCCACACCGCCGCGACGACCAGAGGGGCCTGATGGTGAGCAACGAACCCGACGAGGTGGCCTTCCACTTCGACGTGATGTGCCCCTACGCCTACCAGACGTCGCTGTGGATGCGCGACGTGCGCGACCAGCTGGGGCTGACGGTCCACTGGCGCTTCTTCAGCCTCGAGGAGGTCAACCGCGAGCCGCACCAGAAGCACCCGTGGGAGCGGCCCTGGTCCTACGGGTGGTCGATGATGCGCATCGGTGCGCGACTGCGTCGCGAGGACCCAGAGCTCCTGGACCGCTGGTACCTGGCTGCGGGCACCGCGCTGCACGTCGACGGTCGCAAGCCGCACCGACCCGAGGTGGCACGCGAGCTCCTGTCCTCGCTCGATCTCGACCCGGCGCTCGTGGACGAGGCGATCGAGGACCCCTCGACCGGTGACGAGGTGCACGCCGAGCACGCTGCGGTGCTCGCTCTCGGCGGGTGGGGGGTCCCGACCCTCGTGTTCGACCGGGCCCCGACCGGACCCCAGGCGCTGTTCGGCCCGGTCCTGATCGACCCGCCGACGGGCGAGCCGGCGGTCGCGTTGTGGCGGGCGGTGACCGCCTGGCTCGAGTTCCCCCACCTGTACGAGCTGCAGCGCCCCAAGCGCCCCGAGGACCTCGCCGCGATCGCGGAGGCGTTCCGGCCCTATCTCGAGGCCCGTGACTGGATCTCGATGGCGAAGGAGACACCCTGATGCCCACCACCGTCGCGATCGGCCCGATGGTCGACCTGCTCGCCGGCGAGTTCGCCGCGATCGACGCGCTCGTCGCGGACCTCGACGAGGAGCAGTTCGCCCGACCGACGTGCCTGCCGGGCTGGACGGTCAAGGACCAGCTCGCCCACGTGATGGGCACCGAGCGCATGCTCGAGGGGGAACCGGCGCCCACCGTGGAGGTCGCCCACCTGCCGCACCTGCGCGCCGAGTTCAACCAGATGATCGAGGTCTGGGTCGAGGACCAGCGACCCGCCAGCGGCGCAGAGGTGCGGGAGCGGTTCCGTGCCGTGACCGCGGCGCGCGTCGCGAAGCTGCGCGCGATGACCCAGGAGGAGTTCGATGCGCCGTCCTGGACCCCCGTGGGAGCGGACGAGACCTTCGGCCGTTTCATGCGGATCCGTCACTACGACATGTACCTGCACGAGCACGACATGCGCGACGCGCTCGGCGCACCGGACCGCGCGGAGGCGGCCGACGTCGCCAGCGCGCTCACCGAGACCGAACCGGGCCTCGGCTACATCGTCGGGCGCAAGGCGGCGCTCCCGGACGGCTCGCAGGTCCGCATCGAGCTCACCGGACCGGTCCCGACCACCTACGACCTGGTGGTCGACGGCCGCGCGAAGGTCGTCGATGCACTCGACGGCGAGCCCACCGTCGGCATCCGGCTGCCGGCCATGACGTGGCTCCGCCTCACCGGCGGCCGCGTCGACCCCGAGCCGCTGCTCGGTGGCGAGGTCGAGCTGCTCGGCGACGCGGAGCTCGCCCGACGCCTCGGATCGAACCTCGCCATCACGATCTGACCTCACCGGGCGTCGCCCGGTGGTCGGCGCATCCCCGGATGGCCGGTCGATCACGGCTGGTACGGTCCGGCGATCGACCACGGACAGCTCCCCGAGGGGCTCAGCCTCCAACGACGTACCGACGACTTCGACGCCGACACGGTGCCGGCGGGCCTGCTGCGGACCGCGCACCGCGTCGCCGATGGCGTCTGGGGCGTGCTTCCCCCCCCCCCCCCCCCCCCTCCCCCCTCCCCCCCCCCCTCCCGGGCCCGCCCGCGCCCCCCCCCCTTCCCCCCCTCCCCCCCCCCTCTCCCCCCCCCCCCCCCCGCGTCCCCCCCCCGTCGGGCGGTGGTGACCCTGCTCGTGAGGCGGTCGATCAGCCTTTCGTGGACGAGGTGGGGCGTCGGGCACCCCCCCTCGTGGTCGGTCAGGATGGTGAGGTCGGCGACTCGATGGTCATCGCGAACTCGGCGTCGAGGGTGCGGGCGCCACCATGTGGAGCCCGCGGACGGCTGCGGGCCGCAGGGCACTCCGTTCACCCCGGAGTCGGATCGAGTTCCACCGCTGAGCCACGGGCCCGATGCGCTGAGCGCCGGACTACTGATAAGCGCGGTCGGGCATGTCGCCCACCGAGCGGGATCGCACCGGCTGGGGGAGCACCGGGGCGATCGTGTGGGGGAGGTCCGGTCCCCAGTTCGTCGCCGTGCCGTGCATCTCGATGCGGGCGTCCTCGGTGTACCAGTCGACCAGGTCGCCGTCGCAGCGCAGCAGCCAGGTGCAGCCCGACTCGATGCCCGCGGTGAAGTCGCCGTGGCGGATGAGCGCGGGGCGGAAGAAGTAGGTCCCCGGCCACATGGTGCCGAAGTTGTACTCGAAGCCGCCCTCGAGGCAGTACGCCTCCTCGTACACGGGGTGGTGGGCGAGCGGGTGCTCGTGCCAGCCCTCCTCGGCGCGGATCAGCCGGGTGTAGAACCCGGTCTTCTCGTCGCGGTGCAGCATCTTGATGAACAACCCGGGCACGGGCGTGCCGCCGAGATCGAAGCGCATCGGGCTGCCGATCTCGACGGGGATCCAGTCCATCTCGGCGGTGTTCGCGGTGACGAGCACCTGGTCGGGACGGACGTCGGGTCGGGTCCCCTCGCCGGGATGGAAGGCCCAGTCCCCGTACTCACGGAAGAAGAGGATCTCGGTTCCCGCGGTCACCGACAGCTCGGGGGTGTGCACTCCGGTCGGCGCCATCCAGTAGCCGCCGTCGCGCAGGACCTCGTCGCCGAGGCGGACCTCGCCGGAGAGCACGAACCACTCGGTCTCGGCGTCGTGCACGCCGGCGGGGCGGCTCCAGTCCGTGTCGAAGCGCACCTTCGCGGAGAGCGACCCGTCCTCCTCGTCGTAGGCGAGGTGCTGCTGGCGAGCCTCGCCCGTGGCGTGGGGGAACTCGGCGACGTGCCAGATGAGGTCTTCGGTATCGATCAGTTCGACGTGGGGCCGCATCGTGGCTCCTGTTCTCGGGGGCGGGTGTGTCGGATCCGGCTGCCGCGGGTGACCGCTCAGGCGGGGAGGGTGTCGAGCAGGTGGGCGTAGGCGAAGGCCGGGCTCCACACGGTGCAGTAGTGCACGCCGCGGATGGTGTCCGGGAAGATGGCGAACGCCGGGTCGGTCCAGCGCGTCAGCAGTGCGTGCGCCCGGAGCGTCGTGCCGGAGAACTCGATCGAGGGAGCCAGCGGTGTGGTCCAGTCGACCCCGGTCTGGCGCACGACGTCGGCACCGAGCGCCGGCACGGTGACGGCCGCCTGCTCGGCGGGTGTCATCTCGGCGAGCGCCAGGTCGATCGAGCGCTGGTTGAGCACCGAGCACTCGGCGTCGACCGCTGCGGTCGTCACCCCTGTGGTGGCCACGTGGTCCGCGGCCCGGGTCTTGCAGCTGATGCGCTGGGAGACCGTGGCGTGGCCGCCGCCCTCAGCGGTGACGTCGACCGCGTCGGTCCAGGTGCGGGTGGTGATCGGGTCCAGTGCCGCCTTCGAGCCGGCGAAGTCGTCGCGGTTCGCCTCGCGGACGTTGGTGATCGAACTGAGCGGCACCTCGGCGGGGTCGAGCCCGGCGAGGCGCTGTTGGGCGTCGGCGCAGAAGTCCGCCTCGGCCGCGAGCAGCGTCTCGAGCGCCGGGTCGGTGCCGGCCGCGAGCGCCACCGAGGCGGTCGAGAACGCCACGGTGCGCCCGGCCGAGCTGATCGTGCCGGCGACGTTGCCGCGGTCGTCGGCGGTGAAGCCCGCCGCGACCCCGTCCACGGTCACGTCGATGCCGGCGCCCGGGTCGGTGACCCGGGCGGTGCCCGACATGCCGAACAGCGTCGGGGTGAGGTCCAAGGTCAGCGAGGGCCCGGGGCCGTCGCCGGCGTCGAAGCCGAGGGTGCCGGTGACCGACATGACCTCGCTCGAGCTGTTGTAGCCGAGCGCGATGCCGCCGGGTGAGTCGGGGGCGACCGCTGCGGCATCGACCGCCGAATAGCTGACCGATCCGGTGACGCTCACGTCGACCGTCCGCGTGCTCAGTTGACCGCCGAGCGGGTTCGGTGCGGTCGGGGCGCCGGGCACGCACGCCGTCGCTGCGAGCGCCACGGCCAGGCCGATCGCGGCGACCAGACCGTTCCGTGATCGATGGGTCCGACGTCGGGTGTCTGCCATGTCCTGTCCCCCAGGGTGCATCGCGCCGGGCCGACCCGGCTGCTCCGCCGCAGCGTAGTGAACGGAACACTGTTCCGCTAGGGGGAACCTCTTGGGTCAGTCGAGCAGTCCGGCGGCACGGAACGCGGGTGCCACCACGGCCGGCCCCTGCGGGTCGCCGGCATCGGCGGGCAGCATCGCGACCACGCCGTCGAGACCATCGGGCCCGCACAGCGCGTCGAGCTTCTCGGCGACGGTGTCCACGCCACCGACGAGCATCCTCGCCTCCATCATCGAACGCACCGACGGGTCTGCGAGCGCAGCCGGATCCATGCCCCGACTCGCCACGAGTCCGAGCAGCTTCTCCTCGGCCGCGGCGTCGTCGTCGGCGCAGACCACCGAGCACAGCAACGTGACGTTGATGTCGTCGCGCGTGCGCCCCTCGGCCTCGAGCGCTGCGCGCAGGACCTCGAGCTTGCCGGGCACCTCGTCGACGGTGCAGTTGAGGTTGGACGCCGCGGCGTGGCGTGCCGCGAGTGGCAGCGTGCGTCGCTCCCCGGCGCCGCCGATCAGGATCGGTGGCCCGCCGGGGGTGATCGGCGCCGGGATGTTGTGGGCGTCGGTGATGCTCGCGACGGTGCCGGTGACCGTGGGCGACGGCTGGGTGAACATCGCAGTGAGGATCTCGATGGTCTCCTCGAGCAGCGTGAACCGGTCGCGCAGCGCTGGGAAGTCGTAGCCGAACGCCGCGTGTTCCTCGGCGTACCAGGCGGCCCCGAGCCCGGCGATCGCGCGACCCGACGAGATCACGTCGAGCGTGGTGAGCATCTTCGCGAGCAGTGCGGGGTTCCGGTAGGTGACGCCGGTGACGAGCGTGCCGAGGCGCACCCGCTCGGTGCGCGCGGCGAGCGCGGCGAGCAGCGAGTACCCCTCGAGCATCGGCTGGTCGGCGCCGCCCAGGAACGGCAGCTGGAAGAAGTGGTCCATCACGAACACGGCGTCGTAGCCGGTGTCGTCCGCGCACGCCGCGACCGAGGCGGTGTGTTCGAACAGCTCGGCGTCCTCGACGTCGGGCAGCGAGAAGAACGGGAGTTGGATCGCGGAGCGGATCAGGTCACGCATGTCGCCGACGCTACAACTGCGGAACACGTTCCGCTGGGCGAACCACACGGGTCGCCGGACCCGCCCCGGCGGTGGCTGTCCGGGCCTGGTCGGGTCAGCGGCGGAGGCCGAGGCGGTCGGAGATCGCGGAGGTCTCGGCGACCACCAGCTCCGCTGCGCGTGCCGAGATCGGCTCGAAGCGGTCCAGGGGGCCGCACACGCTGATGACGGCGACCGGCTCGTCGCCGTCCAGGATCGGTGCGGCGACCGACCCGGCACCCGCCTGGCGTTCGCCGAGCGAGAGCGCGTAGCCCTGCTCCCGAACCCGCCGCAGCTCCTTGCGCAGTGAGGTCGCGCTGGTGACTGTCGCCGATGTGACGGCCTCGAGCTCGGACGATGCGAAGAAGGCGTCCTGCTCCTCGGCTGGCAGGAACGCGAGGAACGCCTTCGAGGAGGACCCGGCGTGCAGCGGGTGGTGCACGCCCAGCTTCACGGTCATCTTCACCTCGAGGGGTGGAGTGACCTGGTCGATGTAGATCCGCTGCCAGCCGCTGCGGATGGACAACGTCGCGGTCTCGTTGGTCGCCTCGGACAGGCGCTCCATCGCTTCGAGTGCGAACGGGCGGACATCGAGGTTGTCGCGGTAGCGCGCCGCGAGCTCGAGCACGGCGGGGCCGAGGGAGTACTTGCGCGAGACCGGGTCCGATGTGACCAGGTCCCGGTCGCGCAGCGAGGTCAGGATGCGGTGCACCACCGCCTTGGAGATCGACAGCTCCTCGGCGATCTCGGTCACGCCGAGGTGGGCGCGGTCGCCGGCGAAGAGGAACAGCACGTCGGCTGCCCGCTCGATCGTGGCCACTCGGCGACCTGCGTCGCCGTTGTCGTCACCCGCCGTCTCGGTGGACTTCTTCGCCATCTGGTTCCTCGTTCCGCTCAGCGGAACGCATGGTAGCGAACGGTGTGGGAGCGATCGTCGTCCGTCGCCCGGTCGCTCGTGAGGGTGTGGCCGGGAGTGCCGGTCGGCCTTGACCGCTGCGGCGCACCCGCCAAAATGGAATAGCGTTCCGCTGGACGAAACAGGCCGGTCCCACGGGACGGCCCGATGGGGAGGACCACGTGGTGGACGACGTCGCAGTGAGCACGCACGCTGCGACGACCGGCGACCCGACGGCGCCCGACTCCTCGCAGGCAGCGGCTGTGCGACCCGGACCGCTCGACGGCCTCCGGGTGCTCGACCTGTCGACCGTGCTCGCCGGGCCGCTGACCGCACAGGTGCTCGGTGACTACGGCGCGGACGTCATCAAGGTCGAGCACCCGAGTCGTGGTGACTCGTTCCGGACCCACGGGGTGCAGCACCGTGGCGTCGGGCTCTGGTGGAAGATCGTGTCGCGCAACAAGCGGTGCGTCGCGATCGACCTGAAGTCCCCCGACGGGGCCGAGCTGCTGCTGCGCCTCGTCGAATCAGCTGACGTGGTCATCGAGAACTTCCGTCCGGGCACCCTGGAGCGGTGGGGCGTCGGCTGGGACGCGATCCACGCGGCCAACCCCCGCACGGTGCTCGTGCGGGTCACCGGGTTCGGCCAGGACGGCCCGTACCGTGACCGGCCGGGCTTCGGCACGCTGGCCGAGGCCATGTCGGGGTTCGCGGCGGTCACCGGCGAGCCCGACGGCCCGCCGACGCTGCCACCGATGGGCCTCGCCGACACGCTCTGCGGGTTGACCGGCGTCGGCGCGGTGATGATGGCGCTGTGGCACCGCGACCGCCCCGGCGGCTCGGGCGAGGGCCAGGTCGTGGACCTCTCGCTGCTCGAGCCCATGCTGTGCGCGGTCGGTCCCGGCCCGACCGTCTATGACCAGACCGGCAAGCTGCAGCAGCGGACCGGCAACCGCTCCTCGTCCAACGCGCCGCGCAACGTCTACCGCAGTTCCGACGGACGGTGGCTCGCCGTGTCGACCTCGGCCACGTCGATCGCGCAGCGCGTCCTCCGCCTGGTCGGGCACCCCGAAGTGGTCGACGAGCCCTGGTTCGCCTCCGCTGCGGGCCGGGCCGAGCACGTCGACCTGCTCGACGGCTACGTCGCCGACTGGGTCGCCGAGCGGCCCGCGGACGAGGTCGTCGCCGCGTTCGAGGCGGCCGACGCAGCGGTCGCTCCGGTGTACACCGCGGCCGACGTGCTCGCCGACCCACAGATCGAGGCACTCGACGTGCTGACCAGCGTCGAGGACGACGAGCTGGGCCGGCTGCGCATGCAGAACGTGCTGTTCCGGATGTCGGCGACCCCCGGGGTCGATCCGTCACACGGGACGGGCGCTCGGGGCGGACACCGACGCGGTGCTCGCCGAAGCCGGGGTCGATCCGGACCGCACCGCCGGGCTCCGCGCCACCGGAGTGCTCGCGTGAGCGTCACCGGCACCTCGGTCGATCCGGCCACGTTCGTCCGTCCCGGCAGTCGCGTCGTGGACCTGTCGCGACCGATGGTGCTCGGCATGCCGCAGTCGCCGAACCACCCGCAGTTCCGCCTGACGATGCCCCGACGCCACGGCGACGCCGTGCGCGACGACGGTGGATCCGCGGCGAACGACCTGCTCGTCTCGGGCACCCACGTCGGCACCCACATCGATGCGCTCGGACACGTCTCGCACTGCGGGCAGCTCCACGGCGAGGTCGACGCCGCCGAGGCCCAGCGCGCCGGTCGGCTCAGCGTCCACGGAGTCGATGAGATCCCGCCGATCCTCGCCCGGTCGATCCTGCTCGACGTCTGCGCGGCGCGGGCGTCGACGCACTCGCGGGCGGCGAGGAGATCACCCCCGAGGACCTCGACGGCGCGCTGGAGCGCACCGGCGTGGCACCCGAACCCGGTGACGTCCTGCTGATCCGATCCGGCTGGGGGACCCACTGGGACGACGCGACCGCCTACCTGGGGCGCGAGTCGGGCGTGCCCGGTGTCGGCGAGGCCGGTGCGCGCTGGTGTGCGGCGCACCGTCCGGTCGCCGTCGGCGCCGACACGATCGCGTTCGAGCGCATCGCACCGGCCGCCGGTCACGCGCTGCTTCCTGCGCACCGGGTGCTGCTCGTCGAGGAGGGCATCTACATCATCGAGACCCTCGCACTCGACGAGCTCGCCGCCACCGGTGAGACGACCGCCACGCTGGTCGTGGCGCCGCTGCACCTGGTCGGTGCCACCGGTTCCCCGGTCCGCCCGCTCGCGATCCTCGGAGCCCTGATGGCGAGCGACACCCCGCTCGTCCACCGACTCGGGCACCTCGGCGCCACCGTCCGCCTGGACGATCTGCCGGCCGGCCTTCGCGACGCGCTGCCCGAGCGGGTGCTCGACATCGTCGGTCTGGCGGTCGCCGCCGCCCGCCTCGACACGTCGGCCTCGGTCCTCGACTTCGCCCGCGCCCTCGGTGGTGCGCCCGCCGCCACCGCCATCTCGATGCACGAGCCGACCTCGGCCCCGACGGCTGCGTTCGTCAACGGCGTGCTCGCGCACTCCCTCGACTTCGACGACACCCACCTCCCGTCGATCGTGCACCCCTCGGCGTCGGTCGTGCCCGCCGCGCTCGCTGCAGCGCAGGCCGCCGATGCGTCGGGCGCCGAGCTGCTCGCCGCGGTCGCCGTCGGCCTCGAGATCACGGTCCGGCTCGGCATGGCCGGCTACCGACCCGCGAGCGAGGGCGTGGCAGGACAGTCGATCTACTTCGAGCACGGCCAGCACGCCACGAGCATCTGCGGCGCGCTGGGCTCCGCCGCGGCCGCAGCACGCCTCGGCGGGCTCGATGCGACCGGTGTCGCGAACTCGATGGCGGTCGCCGCGTCGATGGCGTCGGGCATCATCGAGGCGAACCGCACCGGCGGGACGGTGAAGCGGCTGCACTGCGGCTGGGCGGCACAGGCGGGCGTGACAGCGGCGATGCTCGTCGAGCGCGGCATCACCGGCGCGCCGACCGCGCTCGAGGGTCGCTTCGGGCTCTTCCAGGCGCTGCTGCGCGACGAGTGGCAGGCAGGGCCGCTCACCGACGGGCTCGGTGATCGCTGGGAGGCGGCGGGCATCTTCTACAAGCCGTACCCCGCGAACCACTTCACCCACGCGGCGATCGATGCGGCGCTGCGCCTCCGCGCCGACGGACTGCGTCCCGAACACGTCGAGTCCGCGCACCTGTCGGTGGCGTCCGCGACGGTGCGGACCATCGGTGAGCCCATCGAGCTGAAGCAGCGGCCCCTCACCGGCTACCAGGCCCAGTTCTCCGGACCGTTCGTGGTCGCAGCCGCGCTCCACGGTGGCGGCGGCCTCGGCCTGTCGCTGCGTGACGTGACCGATGCTGCGGCGGTCGACCCGCAGATTCGCTCGGTGATTGAGCGCGTCACCGTCGGCGGCTCCGAGCTGTGCGACTCGATCTACACGCACCAGTTACCAGCGGTGCTCGAGGTGCGCACGACCGACGGCCGCCAGCTGCGCGCCGAGGTGCTGGCGAACCGCGGCGGCGACCTCGACCCGCTCAGCGCCGCGGAGCTGCGCGCCAAGTTCGATGACAACGTCGCCGGTGCGCTGTCGCCCGACGACGCAGCCATCGTCGGTCGCGGTCGAACGTCTCGCCGCGGCGCCCGCGGGGAGCCGGCGCGGTGATCCGCGCTGCTCGATCCGACCCGCTGTCTCGAGGTCTCGCCGGTGGTGGTCGGGTGAGCGCTGCCACGGGTGGCGACGGAGTGCGACGCCCGACGCCGCTCGATCCCGTCACCCTCGCCGTCCTGGCGGGACGGCTCGCCCAGATCGCCGACGAGATGGACGCCACGCTGTTCCGCTCGGCGTTCAACCCGATCATCGCCGAGGCCCATGACGCCTCCCACGGGATGTACCACGCCGATTCCGGCGACACCCTCGTGCAGGGTGCAGCGGGCCTCCCGGTGTTCATCGGTTCGATGTCCGGTGCGGTGTCGCTCGTCGTCGAGCGGATCCGTCGAGATGCACGGCGCGCCGGCGTCGACGACTCGGTCCAGGGAGCTCTCGACGGCGGCACGCTGGTCGACGGGGATGTCTTCCTGACCAACGACCCCTATGGCGGCGGCACCCACCTGAACGACATGAAGCTGGTGCGCCCCTACGTGCGTGGCGGTCGGGTCTGGTGCCACCTGGCCTCGGTCGGGCACTTCACCGACGTCGGCGGTGCGGTCGCGGGCAACTACAACCCTGCCGCGACCGACATCCACGCAGAGGGCGTCTGCCTCCCGCCGGTCCGAGTTCGTCGGGGCGGGGTGCTCGATGAGGACGTGGTCGATGTGGTCCGCTCCATCGGCCGGTCGCCGACCTCCGCGTACGGCGACCTGAACGGTCAGCTCAATGCGCTCGACCTCGGCGTCACACGCCTCGACGAGCTGCTCGACGACTACGGCGACGACCTCGTCGCCGGGCCATCGCCGAGCTGTCCGCACGTGGCGCCCGCTCATGCGCAGCCACCTCGCCGAGCTGCCCGACGGGGTCTGGTCGTCCGTCGACCACCTCGACAACGACGGCAGCTCGCCCGAGCCCATCGAGCTGCGCCTCGAGCTGCGCATCGACGGCGACGAGCTGCACCTGGACTTCTCCGGCAGCTCGCCGGCCGTGTCGGGCCCGGTGAACATCTCCGAGGTGACCGCACGCGCCGCGTGCTACGTGGCGCTCAAGCACCTGTTCCGTGAGGTCCCGGCGAACGCCGGCTGCCTCGAGCCGGTGCAGATCACGCTGCCCGAGGGGTCGATCCTGGCGGCGACGCGCCCGCGGCCCGTCGGCGGCTACACCGAGACGATCCTGCGGATCATGGATCTGATCTTCCAGTGCCTCGCCGAGGCCGACCCGTCCCGGTCCAACGGCTGCTCCTACGGGACGATCAACGCGCTGTCGATCAGCGGCTCCGGCGACAGCGGTGACTGGGTCATGTTCGGCTTCCACGGCGGGGGGCTCGGTGGCTCGCCCGAATCGGACGGCCTGAACCACGGCAACGCTCCGCTGTCGACGGCCACCATGCCGCCACTGGAGATCATGGAGTCGCGCTACCCGATCCGCTACACCGACTGGTCGCTGCGCACCGACTCCGCAGGAGCGGGCGAGCACCGCGGCGGTCTGGGCGCGAGCTACGAGATCGAGCTGCTGGCGGATTCTGCGGCAGCGTTCGCGTTCGGGGACCGTGCGCGCTTCGCTCCACCGGGCGTCGTCGGCGGCGGTCCCGCAGCGGCGAACCGGGTCGCGTTCGACAGCGACGAGGGCGAGATCGTGCCCGAGCTCGGCGCGAAGTCGACCGGGATGCGGCTCCGCCGCGGACAGCGGGTCCGCATCGACTCACCGGGTGGCGGTGGGTACGGCGACCCGCTCGAGCGCGACCTCGACGCGGTCGCACGCGACGTCGCGCTGGGCTACGTGAGCACCGCCGCCGCCCAGCAGGACTACGGAGTGGTGCTCGACGGCGCCGGCATCGTCGACGAGGCGGCGACCACGGACGAGCGGAAGCGCCGCCATGGCTGAGACGTCACCGCACTCCGAGCGGGACACGATCGTCGGCATCGACGTGGGCGGCACGTTCACCGACGTCGTCGCGCTCGACGAGGCCGACGGGCACGTCCGCATCGGCAAGGTGCCGTCGACGCGGACCCGGGAGTCGGCAGGGTTCGTCGCCGGGGTCCGTAGCGTCGTGGCGGATCTGGGTCGACTCGGCGCGATCGTCCACGGCACGACCGTCGGGACGAACGCCCTCCTGGAGCGAACCGGCGCGCGGACCGCAGTGCTCGCGACCGACGGGTTCGCCGACGTGCTCGAGATGCGCCGCCGCGACCGCCCCAGCACATGGGGCCTGTGGGGCGACTTCGAGCCCGTGTCGCCTCGCGACCTGCGCCTCGGCGTCGCGGAGCGCACCCTCGCCGACGGCACGGTGGTCGCAACGGTCGACCCCGACGAGGTGGTCGCGGCGGCGACGGAGCTGCTCGACCGTGGCGCGGTCGCGATCGCGGTCACGTTCCTGCACAGCTACGCGGATCCCTCCAACGAGGCGGCCGCGGCTGCGGCGCTGCGTGCGATGTGGCCGAACGACTCGGTGTCGGTCTCCTCGGAGATCCTCCCGGAGATCCGCGAGTTCGAGCGGACCTCGACCACGACGCTCAACGCCTACCTGCAGCCCGTGGTCGGCGGCTACCTCGCGCAGATCGAGGCCGACCTCGCCGCCGCCGGGTTCGCCGGCGAGCTCCTCATCGTCGCGTCCAACGGCGGGGTCATGACCGTCGAGGCGGCCCGACGGTTCCCGGTGCGGACCGCGCTGTCGGGTCCGGCGGCCGGAGTCGGCGCGGCTGCGTCGATCGCCGCCGCGGTCGGGCTCGACGACGTCATCACCGGCGACGTCGGGGGGACCAGCTTCGACGTCGCCGTCGTGTCCGGTGGGCGGCCGGTGATCGCGCCGCAGACCACCATCGACTTCGGCCTCGTCATCCGGACGCCGATGGTCGAGGTCTCGACGATCGGTGCCGGCGGCGGCTCGATCGCGTGGATCGACCGCTCGGGACTCCTGCGCATCGGACCCGAGTCGGCCGGCGGCGTGCCCGGTCCCGCCTGCTACGGGATGGGCAACGAACGGCCGACGGTCACCGACGCGCACCTGGTGCTCGGCCGGATCAACCCCGACCGCCCGATCGGCGACCGCGGCGCGCTCGACGTGGACGCGGCGCGTGCCGCGCTCGAGCGCCATGTCGGGCAGCCGTTGGGGCTCGAGGTCGAGGAGGCCGCCGAGGCCGTGTTCGCCGTGGCCACCTCGGCGATGGCCGGCGCCCTGCGACTCGTGTCCATCGAGCGCGGCCACGACCCGTCGCGCTTCCGCCTGGTGCCCTTCGGTGGCGGCGGCGGGCTGAACTGCTGCGAGCTGGTCGAGGACATCGGGCTCGCCGGTGCGCTGGTGCCCCGTCACCCGGGGGTGATCTCGGCGCTCGGCTGTGTGATGGCGGACCTGCGCCACGACATGGTCCGAACGATCGGGGTCGGTCTCGACGTGCTCGACGTCAGTGCCCTCGCGGAGCGGATGGCGGCTGCGGAGTCCGCCGGTCGCGATCTGGTCGGCCGCTCCGGCGCGGCGCTCGTGGGCACGACGGTCCGTCACGAACTGGACATGAGCTACGTCGGCCAGACCCATGCGGTGACCGCGCCGCTGGTCGACGCGGGTGGCGAGCCGCTGCGCCCCCAGGACCTCGACGCGGCCGCGGTGCGTCACGCCTTCGAGTCGACCTACCGCTCGGTCTACGGCCGGCTGCTCGACGACGTCGGGGTGCACGTCGCCACGCTGCGCAGCACCATCACCGGCGTGCGACCCGAGGTCGACCTGCGCGCGCTGGGAACACCGGATCGTGACGGGGGGCCCACCCTCGGGACCCGCGGACTCGTCATCGGCGGCGCGACGGTCGACGCTGCGGTGATGGAGCGGGGCGTGCTCGCCCCCGGCGACGAGGTCGCCGGGCCGGCCGTGCTCGAGCAGCCCGACGCCACCACGGTGCTCCCGCCCGGCTGGGACGGCGTCGTCGACGAGCTCGGCAACCTCGTGGTCACGCGACGCGGGGACGGACCGTGAGTGCCGGCGGGGTGCCGGATCCCGCTCGGAGCGCGGTGCTCGTCGTCGACCTGCAGAACGACTTCCTCGACGCGGACGGTGCCTACGCCCGCGGTGGCGTGGCGGACCTGGGCGCCGACGATCTGGTCGAGCGGGTCGCGCCGTTGCTGGCGGCGGCGCGCGCCGCGTCCGTCCCGGTCGTGTACAGCCAGTTCACCCTCGTCGCCGGCCGCGGCGGTGCACCGCTGGTCGCCGAGCACCTGCGGCGCCTTCGGCCCTTTCTGGAGCCGGGCGACTTCGCCCCGGGATCGTGGGGGCAGCGGACCGTCGCGGCGCTCGGCCCGGCCGACCTGGTGGTGGAGAAGGTGGCCTACTCGGCGTTCGCCCACACCCGACTGGACTGGTGGCTGAAGCGGGTCGGCGTCAGCTCGCTGGTGGTGTGCGGCATCGTGACCAACGGCGGGGTGGCGTCCACGGTGCGCGAGGCGCACGTGCGCGACTACGAGGTGGCGGTGGTCGGGGACGGCTGCGCGGCCTTCGATCCGGCGGTGCACGACGCCACCGTGATCTCGCTCGGATCGGTCGCGCCCGTGCTGACCGTGGACGAGGTCGTCACGGCCTGGTGCCGCCGGATGAAGGATCGGCTCCGATGAAGGTCGGCAGAAGCTCGCGGGCTTCGGCGCCGACGGCTCGGTCGAGGGCGGCCCGGAGATCGTCCGCGAGAACCCCGCACGACACGGCGAGGTCGTCGGCACGCTGCTCACCGCCGACGCCGACGGCGTCGGACGTGTGATCGCCGGTGCCGCCGCGGCGAGCGGTGCGTGGGCGGCGACCCCGCTCGAGGAACGGGTCGAGCGGTTGCGCAGCGGTGCTCGAGCGGTGGCCGACTCGGCCGACGGGCTCGCGCCGCTGCTGGCCAGCGAGCTGGGCAAGCCGGTGGCCGACAGCGCGGGCGAGATGGGGTTCGCCGCGGCGTTCCTGGGCTGGGTCTGTGACCGGGTCGGCGACGTGTGCGCGGATCGGGTGATCGACGACGACGCCGGCAGGGTGGTGGTGCAGCGCGTGCCCTACGGGGTGATCAGCGCGATCGTGCCGTGGAACGCGCCACTCATCCTCTCGTCGCTCAAGGTGGCACCGGCGTTGGCGACCGGCAACGTGATCGTGGTCAAGCCGTCCCCGCTCGCCCCGTTCGCGGTGACCGAGGCGCTGCGTCGCCTGGCCGAGCACCTGCCGCCGGGCGTCCTCTCGGTGGTGCACGGCGAGGCCGAGGTCGGCAACGCCATGGTGACCGACCCGCGGGTGCGCAAGGTCGCGTTCACCGGCGGCTCGGCGGTGGCTCACCACGTGCTGGAGGGGTGCGCCGAGCAGCTGACCCCGGCGGTGCTGGAGCTCGGCGGCAACGACGCCGCGGTCGTGCTGGAGGACCTGACGTTCTCCGACGACGTGATGGAGCGCATGGTGTTCGGCGCGCTGCTCACCTCGGGCCAGGTCTGCATGGCGGCCAAGCGCATCTACGTTCCCGAGGCGCGCCTCGACGAGTTCGTCACGGCGTTCACCGCAGCAGCGGCCCGGGTGCTGGTCTGCGGTGATCCCCTGGACCCGTCGGTCACCATCGGCCCGGTCGTGAACGCCGCCGCGGCGCAGCGCATCGCGGGGCTGCTCGACGAGGCTGTCCGCCGTGGTGCGACGGTCGTTCCACTCGGACGGACCACGGCGGAGTGGGACGCGGGCAACGGCTGGTTCGTCCGGCCGACGCTGGTGCTCGGCGCGTCCGCGGAATCGCCGATCGTGACCGAGGAGCAGTTCGGCCCCACGGTGCCGGTGCTCGGCTATCCGGATCTGGACGACGCGATCCGTCAGGCGAACGACAGTGACTCGGGTCTCGCCTCGTCGGTGTGGTCCGACGACGTCGACCGGGCCTTCCAGGTCGGCCGCCGCCTCGAGGCGGGCATGACGTTCATCAACTGCCACAACCGCGCCGGGATGTCGCTGCGGGTGCCGTTCGGCGGGGTCAAGCGCTCGGGCTTCGGTCGCGAGTTCGGCGACGAGGGCATCGCCGAGTTCACCCAGACCCACGCCCTGCACCTGCCTGGAGCTGTGCGAGATGCCGACGGTCGCGGACCCAGTGGGAGTGCCTACCCGACCTGAGGCGGTCGCGTCACGGGGGTGTGCTGGGGATGGCGACCGGGCGTGGGACGCCCCCGGTCCAGGTCAGCCGGTGCGCAGGTTGCCAGTGATGCCGGTGCGGTACAGCTCGTCGAAGTGGATCCACTCGGGCTCGCTTCCGACGAGCGCACGCAGCTTCTCCGCCCACCGTTCGGTCTCCTCCCGCCGGTTGTTCCGTTCGGCCTCCTCCGCAGGAGTGAGGTCACCGTCGACCTCCGCGAACTCCGCCAGGATCATGTAGGAGTCGGGTTCGTCGCGGTCGGCGAGCAGGCGGGTCCCGATGTAGCCCATGACCTCGGAGGACGCCTGGGCGTCGTCCCACTCGGCGAGCAGCTCCATGAGCGCTGCTGCGTCGTCGCACCGCACCCTGATTCCCTGCGCGAACCTCATGACGGGACTCCTCGGTCGATCGATGCTGCGTACTCCTGCTGGATGTGCGACATGCCTGCGAGGTCGAACGCCCCCGCCGATCCGGCCGACGAGGCAGCGAGGCTCTTCGGGTCGATGCCGAGATGGTCTCTGACCCGTGTGATCGGCTCGGCGACGAACTCGTGGTAGTCGATGTCGAGCAGGTCGACCCCGAGCTGCTCACACAGGTTCCGGCCCCTCCGGATCGCATCAGCGATCCGGATGTGCATCTCGGCGCTGTCGAGCCGCCGCTCCTTCAGGTCACCGGAGAAGAAGCCGGCGTCCGCGACGTACCCGGTCCCGAACAGCCCGATGAGCGTCGCCAACCAGGCGAAGCCCTTGGGATCCGGATCCGCACGACCGATCATGGCGAACACCTCGAGCTCGCCGTTCAGATTCGTGCCGTAGTCGGCGAGCACGTGCACGAAATCGTGCTGCGCGAGGTAGGCAGAGGCGCCGCCGATCGATCCCGGCAGCCCGAAGCCGCGGCTGCGATACATGTCCCAGACTCCCCGGCCGAGCGTGCCCGGGCCGAGGTCGGCGAAGCCCATCCAGCGGTTCGCGAGCACCTCGTCCTCGACGCCCGCCGCGAGCTGGTCCTCGAGGCGGACGGTGGTCTTCAGCTGTTCCATGCGCGCGCGTTCCCAGTGCTCGGCGAAGCCGCTTCGGCGCAGGTCGAGCCACGCGAGGCCGAACGCGCCCTGGGCGTATCGACGGGCGATCCGGACGAATCGGTCGTCGATCCCGAGCGCCGCGGCGTAGTCCTCGACGCGGCGGGCCACAGCGGGTGGGATCGGTCGCAGCACCAGTTCGCCGAGCACCATGTCCTGCACGACCCGGTGCCGGAACCATGGCGGCCGCTCGGCCAGGGACTCCGCGAGTTCCTCGGGACCGAGCGGGTCGAGGTGGGCGTAGTCGACGGCCGACCCGGTCAGTGCGACGTGGATCGCCCCGAGCAGGCTCACCTGCACGGCGGCGAGACCCCCGTCGGGCGCGACCGCCGAGGCAACGCCTCGTGCGATGACGAGTGCGTCGTCGGTCGGAGCGGCGGCGTTCGGACCGTTCACCAGCGCCAGTGCCCCTCTCCGCTGTCACGTCCTGATCCCGGGCCGATGGTACCCGGGTCGCCCGCAGCGCGAGGCGAATCGGTCGGCGGTCGCGACCCAGCCCACCAGCGACCCGTCCGCGAGCGGCGCAGCTCCCGGTCCCGCCGCTGGTGAAACCGACTGCGCGCCGGTGGTACGGTAACGCCGTTCCGCTGGACGGAACACAACTGGATCAGACCGATCGCGACGGCGGTCATCGGGGGGATGCATGGAGACCACGAAGAGCGTCACCGAGATCTTCGACGACTCGCCCGACACCGATTCCACCGAGGTCTTCACCCGGCTCTGGTCGAACATGGGCGCCATCCGCGACCGCATCCAGGCGCGCTTCGAGCTGACCGAGGACCCCTCGGTCGCCGACCTCGCCTCCTTCGGCGGGCCGACCGGCCCCCGGGGCGAGCTGCACGCCTGGACCGGCCCGAAGATGGACTGGATGATCAACTCGTGGCTGGGTGACCCCGAGGCCGGGTTCACCAACATGCACCTGACCTGCTGGCTCGGGCCCGACACGAACGTGCCGCACCTGGGCATGGCCTGGGGCACGCTGCCGACGCTGTGGTGCTTCATCGACCTGTTGCCCCGGGCCGACCTGTTCGTGGACCTCGACTACGTCGACCGCTACTACGAGCCCATCAACGACACCTACATGGCGCTCAAGGAGGACCCCGAGACCTCCCCGTTCATCAGCCAGGACACCTTCACCCGCGTCGGCGTGTCGCAGTCCGCGCTGTGCATCGTCGTGCCCACCACGGACCGCTGGATCGATCAGATGAGCGAGATGGCGAACCTGCGCGTCGACCAGTGGTTGTCCTACCTGGACGACGCACCCCCCACGCCGCCGGGTGAGCGCCACGCACTCGCCGAGCGTGACCTCGCGATGCGCCGCAACATCGCCCAGCGCGATCCGGCGAACTCGCTGGCCGAGCGGTTCTACGGTGCGGAGCTGACCGAGCGCCTGGTTGGCTCGCTGTGGGGCGAAGACCGATCGATCGAACGTCCCGGCACGTCCGGCTGACACGGAGGAACACCGATGCTGAAGAACCAGTGGTACGCCGTCGAGTTCGGCCACGTGATCGGGGAGGCCCCCCACCACGTCGAGCTGATGGGTCAACAGCTGGTGCTGTGGCGCGACCCGGGCGGGACGATCCAGGCGCAGTCCGACATCTGCATCCACCGCGGCGGGTCGCTCGCTGGCGGCAAGGTCCGCAACGGCTGCATCGAGTGCCCCTACCACGGCTGGCAGTTCGACTCGTCGGGGCACTGCACGAAGATCCCCGCCAACCGCGACGGCATCCCGGTCCCGCGCAAGGCCCGCATCGACACCTACCCGTGCGTCGAGCGCTACGGCTACGTGTTCGTCTTCCTCGGCGACCTGCCCGAGGCGGAGCGTCCGCCCATGCCTCGTGTCGATGTGCTCGACGAGGTCCCGATGGCGCAGACCGAGGGGTTCCGGGCGATCACCGGCGAGTTCGCGTGGGCGGCCAACTACGAGCGGGTGCTCGAGAACGCGGTCGACATCGCACACGCACCCTTCGTGCACGCAGGGTCGTTCGGCAACCCCGACTCGCCGATGGTCGAGGACTACGACGTCGAGGAGATCCTCCACGGCGAGACCGTGATCGGCAACGTCTCGACGGTGCACCTCGACCCGCCCCAGCCGTCGGGCATCTGGAAGGTCATCTCGAAGAAGTCCGCCGAGCGGCCTCCGATCAAGACCCGGACCGGCATCTACTTCCCGAACCTGACGATGCTCGAGGTCAACCTGCCGCTCGGCACCATGCGGATCTTCACCGCCGTGGTGCCGATCAGCGCGACACGCAGCGTCTCCAAGTGGACGATGATGCGCAGCTTCTTCACCGGCAAGTGGGCGGACAAGGACTCGCGCCGGCGTACCGACAAGATCTTCCTCGAGGACCAGCCCACCGTGGAGGGCCAGCGTCCCGAGCTCGTCCCCGTCGACCTCAGCGCCGAGCTGCACGTCAAGAGCGACGCCAACCAGCTGGCCTACCGGCGCTGGCGGCAGGCGGGGTTGGATCGCGGTTGGGGGATCCCCGACCACGAGCCGGGCGACGGCGCCCACAGCGCAGTGCGCGTCGTCGCCTCTCCGGCTCGACGGGAGAACGAGGAGCTCGCGAACGCGTGGGTGCTCAAGGAGCTCGAGAACGAGGGCGCGCTCGACGTCCGCGAGCTCGATCAGGGTGGCATCCGATGAGCCTGTCCCAGGAGCTGTGCTGGTCGAACGTGCTCGCGGTCGCCGATCGCCTGGCACTGAGCGAGGTCCACGGCAGCGGTGACGACGGGGCCTACTCGACGCTCACGAGCGAGATGATGCCCGAGCCGGTCGGCTCGGTGCGCGTGTTCCACGGCGCGGTGTCGCTGGTCTACGTGGGCATGACCGTGCCGATGATCGGTCTCGACAGCCACATGATGTTCGCGTTCACCGACCCTGGCTCGGCGGTCCCGCACTACACCGTGGACTCGGTGCAGAACGCCGACGCCTACGCCTTCCACCTGGACATGATCCCCAGGGTCGACCTCGGGTCGCACCTCGGCTACATGGACCACTGCTACGGACCGTTGACCGACGTGCGTGCCGAGACCTTCGCACGTGGCGGGCTCACCCCGGCCGACCTCGCTCCCCGGCAGTGGGCTCTCATGAGCGAGTGGATGCTCGCCAACCACTGCGACGAGGCCACCTTCCGGTCCATCACACCGACCGTCGACGCCTACCGTGAGCAGTGGTTCGGCCTCCTCGAGGCCGGCATCCCCGCCGCGCTGGTCGACGACGTCAGCACTGAGCTGCTCGAGCGCCGTGACGAGGCCAACCGCGCAGCGATCTTCAACCCCGACGTGGACCGCGTCTGGGCCAACGTCGAGCGGCTCGTCGGCCCCCAGCAGTCCGAGGCGACGCGCCTGCTGCTCGCCGGCGCCGGACGAGAGGCGGTGGCGTCATGAGCGTGACCGATCGCCCGACGGCCGACAGCGGGGCTGACGGGTCCGGCGAGTCCGGCGAGCCGGGCCCGAGCAAGTGGCAGCAGTCGATCGAGGGGGAGTGGTTCGGCAACCCGTCGGTGTTCGACGCTGAGGGCAACCACACCGGCTACATCAAGGTGAACCGCTCGTCGGTCTTCGACGACGGCACGACCACGTACTACATGCACACGCTGTTCGACAACGACGGACCGTTGCGCAACCGCTTCGAGTTCACCGAGTTCGCGTTCGAGCTGCTCGACAGCGACCAGGACCACATCTACCTCCCGGGCCTGGACTTCATCGGTGCGGGCCATCCGTACGGCAACCTGGTCGACGCGCACTACTACTCGCCAGCCTGGCGCGCGGACCTGCGCACGATGGTCCACGTGCTGCCCGACCAGGGGCTCGAGGTCTACAGCTCGCTGCTGTTCGACGGCCCGACGTTGTTCGCCGTGTTCAACGGGGTCTACGAGGTCGCCTTCGACTACGAGTCGAACGACGAGACCCGGACCCGGATCGACGCGTTCTGTGCTGGCGAACGGGTGGTCGGTCGCAAGCCGCACGACCTGCCGGCCAAGCAGGCGGGCACCTGGTCGGGCGACGTCGCGCTGTACGGCGCCGACCAGCAGCCGTCGGGCACTGCGCACCTCAGCGTCCGTCACGAGCCCCTGTCGTTGCTGCGGGCGCGCCAGACCATCGAGATCACCGGGGACCTCCAGCGGAGCTGGACCTTCGAGCGCTACCACGACGGAAACCGCCACACCTACGACGGGCCTGACCTGTACGGCAACGCGATCGCCTATGGCCGAGCCGCCTACAGCTCGCTGCACGTCATGGGCCAGGCCGAGAAGATGACCAACCGCGACTTCCTCTTCGACGACCAGCGTTCGCTGTCGGCCAACTGGAAGCTGTTCGACGGCGACCGGCTCTCGACGGTGCTCTTCGGCGTCCTCGCGTGGACCCCGGACAGCTGAGCGCGTGAGCGGAGCGGTGTCGCCGGCCGGGCCCGTCGCCGAGGTCGTGATCGGGGTGGCCGACCCGCCGGCGCTGGTCCCGTTCCTGTCGACGTTCGGCCTCGGGCTCCTCGACCAGGTGCCCCTCGGCGCCGAGCAGGCGCAGCTGCTGACCGGTCGATCGGCCGGCACCGGCGCGGCGCTGCGACTTGCGTCGCCGCACGCCCGCGACCGGGCGACGGTCCTGGTCGTTCCCACCGCCACGTCGTCGGAACCCGTGACCGGCTGGGCGACGGGCCCGCGTGCGCTCGACCTGTACAGCTCGGATCTGGACCTCAGCCTCGCGGCGGTGGATGACGCAGGGCTGGCGGCCTCGCCCGAGGCGGTGTTGGCCGGGGGACCGATGCGGATGCGTCAGGGTGTTGGTCGGCGGCCCCGAAGGGCTCGGCGTCGTGCTGGTCGACAGCACCCACCGACGCTCGTCGGTCTGCGACGAGCCCGAGGCGCCGCTGCACTCCGAGCCGCACTCGGTGGTCTGGTGCGTCCCCGACCACGCCGACGAGCTGGCACGTTGGACCGCCGCCGGGTGGACCGCCGGCGCGACCATCTCGTTCTCCGAGCCGACGGTGTCCGACGAGCTCGCCCTGCCCGAGCGTCCCACGCCGATCACGATGACGATGCTGTCCGACCCCGACGTCGCGGCGGTGCGCGTCGAGCTGTTGAGCTTCGACGAGCACCCGTCGCCCGTGACGCCCGATCCGCGTTCGGCGGTCGCGTCGCTGCTCGTTCGGGTCGACTCGCTCAGCGAAGGCGGTCGACCGCTGGGGCGGCGGCGCGGGCTTCGGCGCACCGGTGGAGCTGCCGGTCGGTGGGACCGGCGTCGCCGGGACCACGCTCGGCGGGGTCCGCCTCGTGCTCGTCGAGCCGGGCTGAGCTCCCTCGTGCACCTCGTGCTGAGCCACGCCTGGACGCTGGACGAGGGCGAGCACCGCGACGCGTACGTGCGCATCACCGACGAGTTCGAGGCGTTCCACCGGGCGCAGCGCGGGTTCCGCGGGCGCCGCCTGGTCCGCGACACGGCCGACCCGCGGCACTTCGTCAACCTGCGGTGGTGGGACCACGCCGACGACTACGCCGCGATGGTCGCCGACCCGGACTACCCCGGCTGGATCGCCCGGCTGAGCGAGCACGTCGAGGCCCGCGACCCGCAGAAGGTCACCTACGTGGTCGAGCTCGACCACCCCGACCCGGCGGGACCGGGGTGACCCGGTTCGTCGCGATCCACGGCGCGTTCCGCGGGCCGTGGTACTGGGAGCCCGCTGGCCGCGGTGCTCGCCGAGCGAGGCCACGCGCTGCACGCCGTCGACCTGACCGGCGACTCGCTGGCGGCGTGGGTCGACTGCGTCGAACAGGTCGTCGCCCAATGCGGTTCGGAACCGGTGGTCCTGGTGGGCCATTCGATGGGGGGCGTGGTCGCCCAGGCGGCGATGGCCTCACTCCCGTCGAGCGTGGGGCGACTCGTGCTGCTGGACTCGCCGCTCATCGAGGCCGGCCAACGCGCCGTCGACGTGTCCGCTCCGACCCCGCCGGACGACTCCCTGCTGCCGCACCGCGAGTTCCTGGTGCCCGCCAGCCCGGTCGGCCTCGATCAGGGGTTCGTCGACGCCGCGGTGGCAGGGTGGGCCAACGCACGGCTCCGGCCCGTCCCGATGGGACCCCAGCTCGACAAGGCGCCCGACGGGACCGCACGCCCGGCCGCCACGACGATCGTGTTCTTCGAGCGCACCCCCGACGGGTTCCCGGCCGGCTCCGCCCGGCGGCGCTGCGAGGCCGAGGGCATCGCCCATGTCGTGGCCGACGGGTTCCACGACGCACCGGTGCTCGACCCGGTCGGTGTCGTGGAGCTGCTCGTCGCCTGACGACCCCGAGTCGCATCCGCAGCCGTGCCCCTCCGGTCGGCTCAGACGGACCCGTCCGCTGTCGCCTCGGCCCCGTCGAACAACGCCGCGGGGACGTCGGCGGTCTTGCGGCCGGCGATCGCGTAGTAGTGCAGCGGCTCACCGTCGATCGAGAGTCGGTGGCGGTAGCGCTCGAGGTGGTGGATCTCCAGGTAGTCGGTGAACACGAGCTCGCGCACCGTGCGGGTGAACTCGGTCGTCTCGCGCTGGTCGAGGAACGTGTCGCGGATGTTGAACGCGACCCAGCCCCCGTCCGCGACCAGGTTGAACGCGTTCACGAAGGCGCGCGGCGGGATGTCGCCGAACCCCAGCGCCGCCACCGTGGTCAGGCAGTCGAACGACCAGTCCTCGAGATCCGCCGCCGTCGCGGGGTCGAGGTCCGTGAAGTCACACACCAGGAAGTCGTCGTACAGCCCGGGGCGGTCCCGCAGGTAGGCATCGCGCGCCGTCGATGATGTCGGCGCCGATGACGCGAGCGACTCCGAGGCGTCGGAGCTCCTCGCCCATGATGCCGTTGCCGGCTCCCAGGTCCAGGACCCGCAGGGTCGTCGGGGCCTCTCCGGCCTGCTCCACCGCCGAGCGCAGGATGCCCGCCACCCGGGCCGGCGACTGGCACTTGAGGCGGTCGTAGAAGAGCTGCTCGTACAGCCCTGGATGGCGGTAGATCGCCTCGTAGTCGTGGAACCGGATCTGCTCCTCACCGTGCTCGGTCCAGAGCGTGAACGACACCTCGTCCTGCCCCAGCGTCGGGGCTTCGGAGCGGGGGAACGTGATCCGGTGGAGTTTCATACGCCGACCAGTGTCGCGGACCGCCAGCCACCCGGCTGCCGGTCCGGGGCCGGCCGTCCCGATGACGTCAGCGCGGGAGGGTCGAGCGGGACTCAGCAGTGGTGTGCGGAGGTTCCGGGCCGCACCTTCCATCGCGGTGATCTTCGCGGTGGCGTGGTCGCGTGGCAGGAACCACATGCCGGGGTGTCCGGGGTGAGTCGGAGCCGCTCGGGAACCGATCACCGAGATCGCGCCCCCGGCGCGCTCCCACGATGTGCTCCACCGTCTCCACGGGCGCCTCGGTGTCCAGGTCCAACACGCCCAGCGCCACGCCCTTGTCGCCGGTGCGCTCGAGCAGCTCCGGGGTGTGGCCCGGCTGTTCGTACTCGAGGGAGAGATCGTCCACCGTGGTGGACGCCAGCAGCTCGACGGCGCTCGCGTACACCGGGGTCGATCGCTTCTCGGCGATGTTCTTCGAGTAGCCGTAGCAGACGTGGACCACGGTGTGCGCGTCGACACCGGCCAGGGCGCGGTCGAGCGCCTCGGCTGGCGAAGCCCTCGACCTGGCTGTGGCGGAAGTGCACTTCGGGCTCGTCGAACTGCACCACGTCGGCCCCGGCGGCGGCGAGCGCACGGGCCTCGGCGTTCAACACGTCGGCCAAGCGCGAACGCCACCTGCTCCAGCGAGCCGTAGTGCTCGTCGACCAGGCGGAGCGCGAGCGTGGTCGGGCCGATGACGGTCACCTTCGTCAGCTGGCTCGTCCGGGCACGCAGGAACTCGACGTCGCCCGCCAGGATCGGCGACGTCCAGCGCAACGGCGCGACCACGCGGGGCTGGGTGAACCTCGGCGGAGGAGTGGGCTCTCCCGTCTCGTCCACGGTGTCCGGTGCCGCCGTCCGCTGCTTCATCGTGAGGTACTCGCCCACGTCGTTCGTGAAGTTCGTCACCTCACCCGGCTCGTCGGTGTCGATCCCCTCGATCGCGTAGAAGTGCCCCGAGAACGTCTGGCGTCGTTGCTCCCCGTCGCCGACGATGCTCAACCCGGCCCGGTGCTGGTCGCAGATCGCGAGCCGGGTCGCGTCGTCGATCGCCTCGTCGCGCTCGGCCCCGTCGATGCGCCACCAGGTGCCCTCCGGGCCGTAGACCCGGTCGTGGTCGCAGAGCCATCGGGGCTTGCACCACGATCCGACGAGCTGGGTGGGGATCGGTGGGAGGCTGGGCATCGTCCGACAGTAGCGACTTGGAACAGTGTCCCGCTCAGCGGAACCCTTCCGGGTGTTCAGCCCAGCAGACGACGCGCCGAACGCACGACCGCCTCGTCGATCATCGTGCCGTCCGTACCGACGACGACGCCGCGTCCAGCGGCGATCGCGGCGTCGAACTCGTCGATCAACGCGCGTGCGCGAGCGACCTCGTCGGCGGTCGGTGCGAACTCCTCGTTGATGACCGGGACCTGCGCCGGGTGCACGGCCGAACGGGCTGCGTAGCCCAACCGACGAAGGGTGCGACACGAGTCGCGGAACCCGTCGAGGTCCCGGTAGTCGGTCGAGGCCGGAGCGGTGGGCCCGCGGCGGCCCGCAGCCGCGCTGGCCACGACCATCGCCATGCGCAACGGGCGCCGCTCGTCCGCGTCGAGGTCGGGCGCGCAGCCCAGGTCCGCGAGCAGGTCCGACTCGCCGAGCGCGAGTCCCTCCACCCACGGCGACGCCGCGACCTCGCGCGACAACCATCGCCGACCTTGACGAGCGCCACGATCCGCGGGGCGCCGTCGCTCGGGCCGTCGGTGGCGCCGCAGAGCTCGGCCAGGAACGCCGAGCATCGCTGGATCGCGGCGAGGTCCGCCTTGGGGAGGTACACCGTCGTGGCGCCACCGGACACCGCAACCGCGACGTCCTCGCGCAGCGAGTCCCGGTGCACCCGAACGGCGAGTGCCGGACGTCGAGATCTGTCCGGCCACTGGGCGAGGAACGCACCCACCTCGCGGCGCGCAGCGGTTCGGGCCTCCGGCGCCACACCGTCCTCGAGGTCAGGGTATCCTTGAGGACGAAGCTGACCACATCGATGCCGTATTTTTCCTCCAGAGTCGGCCCGCCTTCATTGATCGGACGTGACTTCAAAGCGCTGAAGATCTTCTCTTTGATGCTTTCCCGGTCGCTGATCAGTTCATTGACCCGCTGGGCCTGAAGGTTGTCCTTGACGATCCCGTCGTAGTCTGCCTGCAGCAGACTCAAGGGATCAAGGTTTTCTATGGCCCAGGTCCGGAGGTCTCGGATCCGGTACGTCAACACGGCTGATGTCCATAAGGCGACGTTTTCCTTTGAAATGATCCGCATCGGCTCGGTCGTCCCACCCAGGAACAGCCGCTGGTTCATCAGCGGAACCTCTTGTTCGATTCGGGTGAAATAGGGCAGCCGCGCATGCCACCCGACAGCGGTGACCGCTTCCCGTTTGCCCCCGAACCGCTCCAGCACCACGGCATAATTCATTTTGACCTTAAAAATTGTGCGCGTGGCATAGATCATAGCCACCACGCCGTAGACGATACCGGCCACGGTGATCAGCGCGAGGGTCCGGCGCAGCATCGCCTTGACGAACGCTCGGCGAAAAAATTTTCTTGATGGCTCGTCTGCCATTGAAGCTCCTTGATAAGAAG
>CALNXV010000037.1:0-42703 GCA_942490665.1 uncultured Microthrixaceae bacterium | reverse complement strand
CAAGCGCGCCCGGGGTCCATCGCGAGGCTCGCCAGGTCGAGCAGGTCCTCGATCGTCGCCGAGTACGCGTTGAACGCAACGCGGCCGCCGAGCTCGCGGACGGAGACCGTCTGGAGGGTGTCGACGCGTCGCAACGCGCTCTCCACCTGGTTCTCGAGGCTGCCGCCCACCGCCGCTGCGGTCGCCGCCAGATCCTCCGACGCTGCGTCGATCGCGGCCCGCTGCTCGGGGGTCGACGTGCTGTCGATCACCAACGTCGAGCGCTCCACCTGCAGCTCGTCGATCAGGTCGTACGCGGCGACCGCCAGGTCGGTCTCGCGCTGCAGCTCGGTGGCGTCACCGGCCTGCGCGGCGCCGTTCACCACGCCCCAGCCAGTGACCTCCAGCAGCCCAGGCGGTTCGAACAGGTAGATCGCCAGCAGGCCGAGCAGCTGAGCAGCACTGATCCCGGAACCGTCGGGCCGACATGTCATTATTCCTCGGTGCCCTGCCATCGGAGCAGGGATCGACGCCTTGGGCCCGGGTGGAGCAAATGATCAGTTCCGACCTGGGCGAGCGACCCGGCAGGCGACGACGGACGCCGACCTCGGCCAGCTGCATAGCATGGACTCCGATGGCAGGAACCGCAAGCAGGCGCGAGCCGCACCAGAATCCCGATCTCCGCACCCTCAGACCGCCGGACTGGTGGGGCCGATGCGCACGGTCACAGGCATCTGCCCGACCCGAGGACGCCGCCACGGGGCAAGCCGTCCGGATCATGCGTCGCCTGCATTGCACATCACCGCCGACGAGATCGAGGCGATGCGCATCCGGCGCCTACCCCTCGACGCTCAACTACCGGAACTTCCCCAAGTCGCTGTGCACCTCGGTGAACGAGATCGTCTGCCACGGCATCCCCGACTCGCGACGCCTGCGCGAGGGCGACATCGTCAACGTCGACGTGACCGCCTTCATCGGCGGCGTCCACGGCGACACCTCCTGCACGTTCCTGGTCGGGGAGGTGGACGAGGCGTCGGCCGACTGCTGGTCGAACGGACTCGGCAGGCCATGCACGCCGGCATCTCGGTGGTCCGTCCAGAGGCACGCATCCACGAGATCGGCCGGGCGATCGAGCAGAGCGTCGCCCCCTACGGCTACAGCGTCGTGCGCGAGTTCATCGGCCACGGCATCGGCGACCAGTTCCACACGAGCCTGCAGATCCCCCACTACTACGACCCCCGCAACGACGGCGTGTTGCTCGAGGGCATGACGTTCACCATCGAACCGATGATCAACCTGGGTACCAACCGGCTCGAGATGTGGGACGACGGGTGGACCGTGGCGACCCGCGACCTGCAACGCACCGCGCAGTTCGAGCACACCATCCTGGTCACCGCCGACGGGTTCGAGTTGCTGACCGTGCCCGCCGACGGCGTCCCCGCAGAGGCCCGTCCCCGCTTCTCAGCATGGCCCACTCGCGGCGCCGGCACGGTTCACCCAGCGACCGCCGGCGGCAGGCTCCTCGCCACACGCCCGAGCATCGCTGCGAGCATCGGAGCATCGCCGCACCCACGTCCCCCACGGCAGACCACCGGAGGAACGCCTCGACGCTTCGACCGGACGAGGACGCCCCACGGGCGGGTCGGTCGACGACACCGAGCCGCACCCGGGGACGGCTGCGCGGCGGTCAGCGACGTGGGGTGGCACCGCACTGCGGTCGGTCACCGGCCCCACCCGTCTCGGCAGCCCGGCGACGAGCATCGCCGTCTCCGCCTCGCATCGGCCGTGCGCTCGCGCTGGGGCGCCGGGCCGCCGATCAGCTCGGGATGCCCCTGTCCGTGCCGTCCGGGCCGACGGGCGCTGGCGTTGCTCGTCGCAGGTGCGGTGGCCGTGGTGGTCGCCGGGGCGATGGTCCGCGCCGCGTCGGAGCGGCGGACCGTGCCCGGGTGCCAGCGAGCGGAGGTCATGGTCGCCGTCATGACGAGGTCGGCCCCGCCGGTGGCATCGACGACACCGACGATGCACACCTGGATCGAGCTGGCCCCGCAGCACTGGTGCCCCACCGACGCCCTGCGAGATCGTCTGCCCGACCGCCGGCGCCTGGCCGCCGCGGTCGTCGACGGCGAGGTGTTGGTGGACCTGCGGCTCGCCGACGGCGCACCGGGCGAGCTTTCCCAGGGCTGGCGCCGGGCGAGGTCGCGGTCCAGCTCCCCGTCGGAGACCGCTCCGAACGTGGCCCCGGGGGCCGACCGGATCGATCTCGTCGCACCGGCCGACGTGGCTGGCGTGGACCCGACGGGGATCGCTCCGATGCCCAGGTCGAGGTCGTGGCGTCCGACGCCAGGGTGATCAGCAACGACGACGACTGGGTCAGCCTGGCGGTCCGCCGGGCCCAGGCGGAGCGGACGCCGCCGGTGCGCTGCGCTGTCCGGGGCGGTCGACGCTGGTGGTGCGTCGGCGATCAGCTGGAGGCCTGTCGGTCAGCGGTTGCCCGGGCGGGTCGGGCTCAGGAGCCGGACACCGCGACGTCGGGGATCACCAGCGATGCCGCCGCGTGGCCCGGACGTCAGCCACCCCAGATCGCCGCCGACCTCGGAGATGTCGAGCAGCAGCCGCTGGATCGTGGAGGCGAGCGTGAGCTCACGTACCGGTTCGGCCAGCGCTCCGTCGCGGATCATCAGCCCGTCGGCGCCGACCGAGAAGTCCCCCGAGACGGCGTTCACCCCTGAGTGCAGACCAGCGAAGCTGTTGACGAACAGTCCGAGATCGGTGGATGCGATCAACTCGTCGAGCCCGCGCCCCGGCTCCATGACCAGCACCTGGGCCCCGGGACCGGCAGGCTGCGCCCCGGACCGCCGAGCCGGTCGACCGGCTCCCGGTGCGCCGACCGATGTAGCTGTCACGCAGGAACCCCACCAGCACTCCACCGACGATCAGTACGTTGCACGACAGGCCAGACCCTCGCCGTCGATCTCCTCGACCCGAGGGATTCCGAGCGGGTCGGATCGTCGGTCAGGTGCAGCAGCGGCGACGCGATCTGCTCGCCGACCCGATCACCGAAGGGCGAACGTCCCTTCACCACCACGTCGCCCGAGAGCATCCCCGACACGATGCCGAGCAGGGTGAGGGCCAGGCGCGGCTCCAACACGATGGTCAGACGTCCGGAACCGGGCTTGGTGGCTCCGAGCAGTCGGGTCGCCCGGTCCACGGCCTCGGTCGCGACCCGCTCCAGGTCGAGCGACGACGGATCGCGCCCGGCGTCGTGGGCGAACCCCGTCTGGGTCGCGCCGTCGTGTCGGGCGAGCGGCTGGGTCGCGACCGAGCACGAAGCGCTCCGATCCGCAGCGGCGATACCTGCGCTGGACACGATCGCCGACTCGGCCCACCCCGTCGGAGAACACGGTGCTCCGCGCCCCGGTGACCCTCGGGTCGATGCCGAGCACCCGACGCTCCAGCTCGAGCGCGGCGTCGATCTTGTGCTCGACCGGGTTGGCGACCACCGCCAGGGACCACGCGTCGCGGGCCACCAGCGGGACACCGTCGGGCTCCGCCAGCCCGGCGAACTCGTCGACCTCACCGAACGCCGCAGTTGTCGGGGGCCTCGACCAGCGTGTCGGCGAGCACCGTCGGGATCGAGCGAGCCGCAGTGGGCGAACCCGACCCGGCCGTCACGGATGACCCGCATGCCCGCGCCCGAGGTGTCGGCGGAGGTCGAACGACTCGACCTCACCCTCGTAGACGCTGCACCGAGTGTCGTCGTCGCTCGGCCCAGCAGCACCTCCGCCTGATCGCCCGGCAACCTGCGCCCTCGACCACGGCTCGGCCGAGATGCGATGAGGTCCTCGCCGTCACCCCCGCTGCCCCGCCGACCGGCCCCGCCGGCATCGCCGCGGTCGCCCGGCACTCATCGGCCCGACATCGTCACATCGGCGATCGCCAGGGTGACGCCGGTCGACTCCCACGGGAAGAAGGTCAGGTCGTCACCGATCGCGACGACGTGGCTCAACAGCCGCTGCAGGGTGGAGGCGATGGTGACCGCACGCACGGGTTCGGCGAGCTCGCCGCCGCGGATCCGCAGCCCCTCGACACCGACCGAGAGATCACCCGAGACAGGGTTGACCCCCGAGTGGAGTCCTGCGAGATCCACGACCAGGAGGCCGTCGCCGACGCCGGCGAGGAGCGCCTCGGCGACGTCAGGTCGCCCGGCACGACGGTGGCCACGTGCGGCCCCACCCACGGTCCACCCCGGTGACTCGGCCGCTGCGCCGAGCCGGTCGAGACCGTGCCGCTGGCACGTGCGGTGTACGCGTTGTGGAGGAACCCGCTCAGCACGCCGTCCTCGATCAGCGGCACGGGCCGACACGCCAGGCCCTCCCCGTCGATGTCGGACGCAGCGGGCGACGCGGCGCGGGTCGCGTCGTCGAGCAAGGTGACACCCGGGGCGGCGACGACCTCCCCCACCCGACCGGCGAAGGGCGACCGACCGCGTAGCACGGCATCGCCCGACAGCATCTCCGCGATCACCCCGAGGAGCTGCGAGGTCACGTAGGGGTCGAACACCACCGTCAGGCGCTCGCTCGGGGCCGACGCAGCGCCCAGCATGCGCAGCGCCCGTTCGACCGCGTCCGCCCCGGCGCGCTGCGGATCGAGGCCGTCGATGCCGCGAGCCACGCTGAACCCGAAGCCGGTGGTCGTGTCGTCGCCCGACTCCGCGAGCACGTCGGTCCCCAGGTACACCGACGATTCACGTCCTGCGGAGCGGATCCCGGTGCTGGTCGATCGCGCTCGCAGCCAGCGTGTCGGCGTAGTCGGCGGACTCCACGCCCCGTCATACTGGGGTCACCGGCGAGGACCTGCCCGCTCCAACTCGAGCGCCAGCGCGATCTTGTGCTCGGTGGGGACCGCCTCGAGCCGTTCGTCGTACAGCGCCAGCTCGACCGGAGTGACACCATCGGGCTCGGCGAGACCGGCATCGGGGTCCTCGCTCGCGCACGCAGCGTTGTCCCGGGCATCCCCGAGTGTCTCGGCGATGGCCGCCTCGTCGAGCACCCCCGCCCAGGCGATGCCCTGGCGGTGGCCCGACACGACGCGCACCCCGAGCCCGGCGGACTCCGCGGACACGAAGTGCTCGACCTCGCTGTCGTAGGCGCGGACCTCGGTGTCGCGGCTCCAGGCCACCACCGCTTCGACCTGCTCGCCCGGGCGGGCCATCGACACGACCCGATCAGCGATCTCCAGCAACTGCTCCGGGTGCATCGGCCGCAGTGTGCCATAGGCGTGGCGGTGCCGTGCCCCCGACGGTCGACGTCGACCGTCGACGTCGACCGTCGACCGTCGATGACCTTGACCCGGCCGACCCCAGGTAGTGGACTCCCGGCTGGTGACGTGCCCGGGGGGTCCGTCGCGGCACGGGGCACATCTGGCGGGGAGCCGAGGAGCGACATGGCAGAGCGCGGCACCGATGCGCCAACGGGGGTCGCCGTCGCGGTGCGCATCGCCGTGGTGCTGTCGCTGCTGATCATCCTCCTCGCGAGCGTGCGGTTCGCGCGATTCGACTGGTCGGGGCTCCCGCTCGACCGCCAACCGACGACCGTCGTGCGAGAGGTGAGCGACGACTGCGTCGAACGGATCGAGCCCTACGAGACGAGCTCCGGGCGGACGATCTCGCCCGTGACCGTCGACGAGGAGCAGTACCTCTCCATGGTGGCGTTCTTCCGCGGCACCCCCGCCGACGAGCTCGCGGTCACCTGCCAACTGGACCCGTTCGTGCGCCGTGGTGCCACCCCGTGGATCGCCCACCTCCTGCCGGGCGACGAGGGCGTCGCACTCGGCGTCGTCAACCTGCTGTCGGTGCTCGTGGCCACGTGGGCCACGGTCTTCGCGCTGCGCGCCCAGCGGCACCACCCCCGCGTCATCGCTGTGGTCGGTGCGCTGTTCGCCATCGGGTGGAACACCTTCTTCTTCGGTGGAGCGCTGCTGACCGACGCAGGCGGCCTCGCCCTGGTGGCGGTGTCCTGGTTGGCGCTGTGCATGCGACGGCCCTGGTGGGTCTGGCCCGTGCTGCTCGTGTCCTACCCGGTACGCGAGACGGCTGCGGTCGTGGTGCTCGGGGTCGTCGCGGCCTGGACCCTCACCGAACTGCGGGCGGCGAGGGCCCGACCCGGGTTCCGCCCATCGGTCCACCGCTGCGATCCTCGCCCCGTTCGCGGCGGCGGTCGCGCGGCAGCACTCGCCTCGGTCGCCATCGCCAGGGCGTGGTTCCTCGAGGGGGAGGCCACCTGGAACCTCGGCCCGAGCATCTCCGCGTTCACCAACAACCTGTTCGGCCCCGTGGGGATCGCGTCGTTCCTCGTCGCGACGGTGCCACTGTTCCTCCCAGCGCTGCTCGCGACGCGCGACCGCGTCCGCACCGACGGGTTCGCGACGGCCCTCACCGAGCCCGCCGTGGTCGGGGTCCTGCTCACCGCCGGACTGTGCGCCTGGGTCTCCCTCGCCGCGGATCTGTCGCCGCGATTCGCATGGGTCGGCTTCCCGTTCGCCGCATCGCTGGCGGCGACGTACTTCCGGCACGGACGGGGCGCCGAGCTCGTCGGCCGGCTCCCGGTCCCCCGCTGGCTGAGCTGACCGATCAGGCCGCGGTGCCGCCGATGGTGAGCCCGCTCGCGACCCGCAACGTCGGGACGCCGTCCCCCACGGGGACCCCTTGGCCGTCCTTGCCGCACGTACCGGGCGCCCCCATGGCGAAGTCGTCGCCGACGGCATCGATGGCCGCCAGCACACCGGGGCCGTTGCCGATGAGGTTGCCCTCGCGCAGCGGCTCGGTGATGCGCCCGTCCTCGATCAGGTACGCCTCGGTCATCCCGAAGACGAAGTCGCCGGTCGCGGTGTTCACCTGGCCGCCGCCGAGGTGGGCGATGAACACGCCGTCGGGCGTGTCGGCGACGATGTCCTCGGGGCGCGAGGTGCCCCCGAGGAGGTAGGTGTTGGTCATGCGCACCATCGGCAGGTGCTGGTAGCTCTGGCGCCGACCGTTGCCCGAGGACGCCCGACCCTCGGAGCGTGCGCGCAGGCCGTCCCACATGTAGTCGACGAGGACCCCGTCGCGGATCAGCACGTTGCGCTGCGCCGGTCGGCCCTCGTCGTCGACGGCGAAGCACCCCCACTCGCCACCGACGGTGCCGTCGTCGACGAGGGTCACCAACGGTGACGCGACCTGATCGCCGATCCGGCCGGCGAACACCGAGGCCCCCTTGTTCACCAGGTCCGCCTCGAGGCCGTGCCCGCACGCCTCGTGGAACATGACGCCGCCGCCGCCCGGGCCGATCACGACGGTCATCTCGCCCGACGGCGCAGGACGTGCCCCGAGCTTCACGATGGCCCGCTTGGCCGCGGCGGCGGCCAGCTCCTCCACCGGATGGTCGTCGAAGAGCTCGAAGCCGACGGTGCGCCCGATCGACTCGCGACCGGTCTGCATGCCGCTGTCGCCGGTGGCGACGCACGACACGGAGAACAGCGTGCGCACCTGGTCGTCGCCAGCGAGCACGCCGTCGCTGTTGGCGACCAGGAACCGTCGACGCGAGTCCGCGTACCGGGCGGAGACCTGGGTGATCTCACCACCCGCGCTGCGGGCCGTCTCGTTGGCGGCGAGCAGCAGCTCGACCTTGCGCGCCTTGGCCACGTCCCCGGGGGCCTGCTCGATCCGGTTCGGGTTCTGCGCCTCGACCCGCTCGAGGGGAACCACCGCCGTGCCGCCCTCGACGGCGCCCGCCGCCTCGGCCGCGGTCCGAGCCGCGGCGAGCAGGCCCGCCTCGCTCAGGTCCGAGGTGTGTGCGAACCCGGTGGAACCGCCGACCACCACCCGGATCCCGCGCACCTCGGTCCCGACCGGAGCTGAGGTCCTCGACCCGCCCGTCGTCGAGCTGGGCGGAGGAGGAGCGGCGGTCCTCGACGAAGACCTCCGCGAAGTCCGCACCTCGCGCCATGCCGCCGGCGAGCACCCGCTCGACCGTCGCCTCGTCGAGCAGCGGGGTGGAGTCGAGGGGCACGGCGGAGCCTTTCGGGGGGTCGTTCCGTGGAGATGTCGAGCGACGTCGTCGTCCGACCGCCGACAGTGGAACACGGTCCGGGCGGATCCCATCCCGCTGCAGTGGTGCAACGGCGCTCCGTTGCGGATGTGACCACCCGCCCGGCGGTGCTTACTGTATCGACCGTGCCCCTGAGCGCCGGCCTGTCGGCAACGATCGAACTGACCGTGACCGACGCCGACACGGCGATCGCGCTCCGCTCCGGCGAGGTCCCCGTGCTCGCGACCCCGCGCATCGTCGCGCTCGTGGAGGAGGCGGCGGTCCGGGCCACCCACGCGTCTCGAACCCGGCTGCTCCACCGTCGGCGTCCGGGTGCAGATCGAACACATCTCGCCGACCCCGGTCGGCGGGGTCGTCACCGCAGAGGCGAACCTCGAGAAGGTCGAGGGGCGACGCCTGACCTTCCACGTCTCGGCCCGGGACGAACGCGGCCTCGTCGCCGCCGGCAAGGTCACCCGCGTGGTCGTCGACGTCGACAAGTTCCTCGACAAGACCCGCTGAGCGAGGCCGGCACCGGACCGAACGGAACCGGACATCCTCGACCCAGCGTGGGCCGGTACAGTTCCCGCCAGCGATGAGCGACCCAGATCCCGACACGCCGGGCGACGACCTCGCCGAGCGGGACGAGGTGATCCGGGAACTGCACGCCGAGGACCTGCCGCGGCGTCTCCCGCACAACGACTGGCGGTGGATCGGGCTCCGCCTCGGCGTCAGCGTCGTGTTCCTCGCGGTGCTGATCTGGCGACTCCCGGAGGTCTCCCTCTCCGACATCGTGCCCGAGCTCACCGCTGCCGCAGCCGGCTGGGTCCTGATCGCGGTGGTGGTCCACCTCGTCGCCTACGGACTGCAGACGGTCCGCTGGTCGGTGGTGTCCGAGACCCTCGGCGTCTCGTTGCCGTTCCGGCGACTGCTGTCACACCTGCTCGCCGGCGAGTTCGTGTCGAACGCACTGCCGACGTCGTTCGGCGGGGACATCGTGCGCGTGATGCGCCAGGGTCGCGACTCCGGCGACTACGCGGACGCCTTCGCAGCGACCGCGCTCGAGCGGCTCACGGGGTGGATCGTGCTCCCCCTGCTGTCGCTCCTCGCCCTCCTCGTCCAGCCGGACTTCCGATCGCTCGGGGCTGCCACAGCGTTGGCCGTGGCGATCGGGGTCGGCACGCTCCTGGCGCTCGGCGCGGTCCTGTGGGTGGCCGGACACGAACGCGGCGGCGGACGGCTCCTCGGGCGCGAGGGGTGGCAGCGCTACCTGGCGACGGTCCACCTCGGCATCATCGCCTTCCGGCACCGACCACGACGGGTCCTCGGGGTGCTCGCTGCGGGGCTCGGGTTCCAGATCCTGCAGTGCGTCTCGGTCTGGGCCGCTGCCCGGGCCCTCGGGATCGGGCAGGTCACGCTGCTCGCAGCGTTCGCGTTCTTCCCGCCGACGGCGATCGCGCAGAACCTGCCGTTCGCCCTGGGTGGGCTCGGCGTCCGGGAAGCGGCGTTCGTCATCTTCTTCGGGGCGCTCGGCGTCGCCGACGCGGACGCCATCGCCCTCGGTCTGCTCGTCTACATCGTGTTCGTGCTGGCCAGCCTCGCCGGCGCGCCGAGCTTCGCGTTCGGGCGTCGACGGGAGGCCACACGAGCCGTCGGCGGACGCGGGGAGACCTGACGATGACCGGCACCGGGGGTAGCTTTGACGTCGCCCATGAGTGAGCCATCGACACCCCTGCTGGAGACGATCCAGAGCCCCGCCGACCTGCAGCTCCTCGACGAGGACCAGCTCGCCTCCCTCGCCACCGAGATCCGCCAGTTCGTCGTCGACGCGGTCAACACACACGGCGGACACCTCGGATCGAACCTCGGTGCGGTCGAGATCACCCTGGCGCTGCACCGGGTGTTCCGATCGCCCCACGACATCATCCTGTGGGACACGGGCCACCAGGCATACGTCCACAAGCTGCTGACCGGTCGCCGCGACGACTTCGGCACCCTCCGCCAGGAAGGCGGACTGTCGGGGTATCCGAGTCGCGCCGAGTCCGACCACGACTGGGTCGAGAACAGCCATGCGTCGACCGTGGTCTCCTACGCCCACGGCCTGGCGACAGCGCTGCACCTGCGCGGCGAGCACGACCGCCAGATCGTCGGCGTGCTCGGCGACGGCGCGCTCACCGGCGGCATGGCCTACGAAGGTCTCAACAACCTCGGCCACTCCGGTCGCAAGGCGATCATCATCCTCAACGACAACGGGCGGTCCTACGCGCCGACGGCATCGAGTCTCGGTGAGTCGCTGTCGAAGCTGCGTTCTTCGAGTGCCTACCGACGCCAGAGTGCCCGCGTCGAACGCATCATGGCGGAGCTGCCGTTGGGCAACTACCTCGAGAAGGGCGTCGACGGCGCGAAGGCCGCCATCCGAGAGATGTTCGAGCCACCGGCGTTCTTCGAGCAGCTCGGCGTGAAGTACCTCGGCCCCTACGACGGCCATGACCTCGCCACGCTCGAGGAGGCGTTCGCCAACGCCAGCCAGGTCGAGGGCCCCGTGGTCGTCCACTGTCTCACCCAGAAGGGGCGCGGGTACGCACCGGCGGAGAACGACCCGATCAAGAACATGCACGACATGAGCGAGCTGAAGGACGGCTCGTACACGGCGGCGTTCTCGGAGGCCATCGTCGCCGAGGGCGAGGCGCGCCCCGAGCTCGTCGCGATCACCGCGGCGATGCCCGACTCGACCGGCCTGCTCCCGTTCGCCGCCCGCTTCGGGGACCGGACCTTCGACATGGGCATCGCCGAGCAGCACGCCGTCACCTCCGCCGCCGGCATGGCGATGGGCGGGCTGCGGCCGGTGGTGGCCGTCTACGCCACCTTCCTCACCCGCGCCATGGACCAGGTGAACCTCGACGTGGGTCTGCACCACCAGCCCGTCGTGTTCGTGCTCGACCGCGCCGGCATCACCGGCGACGACGGCGCATCGCACCACGGCGTGCTCGACATGGTGCTGTTGTCGAAGGTGCCCGACATGACGCTGTTCGCCCCGTCGAACGCCGCCGAGGTCACCCGGATGCTCCACGATGCGCTCGAGTTGTGCACCGACGGCCCGTCGGCGATCCGATTCCCCAAGACGATGCCGCCGGCCGGGGAGACCGAGACCGGAACCGGGCCTGTCGGCACGCCAGATCCGCGCCGGGTCCGAGATCTGCCTGATCGGCGTCGGCAAGATGCTCGCCGCCGCCGAGGAAGCTGCTGCTCGGCTGGCCGAGGACGGCCACGAGGTGACCGTCTGGGATCCGCGCGTCGTGAAGCCGCTCGACGCCGAGATGCTCGCCGACGCGGCCGGTCACCGCCTGGTGGTCACCATCGAGGACGGGCTGCGCGACGGCGGCGTCGGCGCGGCGATCGCTGACTCGCTGTCGAAGCTGGCACCGGTCGACGGACCCCAGGTCCGCGTGCTCGGCGTCCCGACGGTGCACCTGCCACAGGGCAAGCCCGACGCGATCCTCGCGAATCTCGGCCTCGACGCGGACGGCGTGCTCGACGAGGTGCGGGCCTGGGTCCGCACGGCGATCGACCGCACGTCCTGAGCCCGGCGCTCGCTCCGGTCGCGACGCGCGGTCAGCGCACCGCTCAGCTGTAGAAGGGGTTCTCGCCGGCCGCGTGGTCGGTGGCGTCGACGACCTCGCGCACCTCGGGGATCGCCTCCATGATCGATCGGCGGATCCCGTCGCGCAGGGTCGCTGCGCTCGCGGCGCACCCCTGACAGCCGCCGCCCATGGTGACGTAGACGTTGTCGTCCTCGTCCACGCCGATGAGGGTGGCGTACCCGCCGTGCGCCGCGAGGGCAGGGTTCACCGATCCCTCGAGCAGCTGCACGACCTTCTCGGCGATGTCGCCGCTGAGCTCGATCTCGATCCCCGCGAGGGGATCGGAGCGGTTCGGGTTGCGGATGACCAGCCCGCCCTGTCCCGAGGCCCGGGGGAGGTCGAGCTCGGCGCCACGCATGCGGTCCACCGAGGACGCCGGGATGACGACGCTCAGCTCGCCGACCTCGTAGCGCAGGTCGTCCTGAGCGAGCGCGTCCAACTCGTGGAAGCACAGGTCGTAGGTGAACTCGGTGCCGTTGGTCCCGGTGATCTCGACGCGCAGCGCCAACGCCTCGGGGTCGGGCTCCTGACCTCGGATGCCCAGCACGGACTCCATGGCGGCATCGGAGACGGTCATCACGACCTCGGGCTCGCTCCCCTCCGTGTCACTCGACGCCGTCACGGGGTCGGTGGTCACGGGGTCGGTGGTGTCGGAATCCAGCGCCATATTTCCACCATGGTAGTAGGGGAAACTCCCGCCGAGCATCCGGGCGGCCGCACTCCGGGTGGAATCCGCTGAGACCCGGGGCACACTGTCTCGATGGGCAAGCTCTCTCGTTCCTGGTCGCTCGCCACGTCGTCGTGGGGGGTGCTGCGCGACGACAAGGAACTGATCGCGCTCCCGGCGATCTCCGCTGTTGCGTCGCTCGTGGGGGCCGCCCCGTTCTTCGCCGGCGCGTTCCTGACGGCCTCCACCACGGGCACGGGGGGCAACGAGGGCCTCCAGATCGGACCGGTGGGCTACGTGCTCATGTTCATCGGCTACCTGGTCAGCGCCTACGTCGCGATCTTCTTCCAGGCGGCGCTGATCCACGCGGCCAACGACCGGCTCGAGGGCGGCAACCCCACCCTGGGCTCAGCCCTCGCCGGCGCGGGTGAGCGGGCCGGCAAGATCCTCCCCTGGGCGCTCCTGAGCGCGACCGTGTCGGTGATCCTGCGCAGTCTCCAGGAGCGCAGTGGCGTCCTCGGGCGCATCGTGATCGGGCTGGTCGGCATGGCCTGGACCCTCGTGACGTTCCTCGTGCTCCCGATCGTCGTGATCGAGGGCGCCGGGCTGAAGGACGCGCTCAGCCGATCGGTCTCGTCGTTCAAGCACACCTGGGGAGAGAACGTGGTCGGCAACGCCGGCATCGGGATCGTCTCGGTCCTGGCCGTCCTGGCCGGCGCCGGACTGCTCGTCCCCCTCGCAGTGGTCGGGTTCGTCAACGACATCGCCGTGCTCGCGATCGCTGCGATCGCGCTGCTGGTGATCTGGCTGATCGTCGTGTCGGTGTTCAGCGCCGCGCTCACCGGCGTGTTCCAGACCGCCCTGTATCGCTACGCGGTCCACGGCGAGGCCTCGCCGGGCTTCGACGCCGAGCAGATCCAGGGTGCGTTCCGGCCGAAGACTGGGCCCTTGGGTCGCCTCGGCGCCTGAGCTCGGAGCTACGGGGCCAGGCCCCGCTCCTCGACCTCGGACGCGAGCTCGAGCCAGCGCTCCTCCGCCGCAGCCAGCGCCTGCTCGAGTCGGGCGAGCTGCTCACCGAGCTCGCCGAGCCGCCGGTGCCCGATCGCCGCGTCGACAGATCCCAGCTCGACGGTCGTGGCGTCGCGGCGTTCGGTCAGGTCCGCGACCGTCCGCTCCGCCTCGCGCAGCTGGTGGCGCAACGTCGAGGGTGACCGCCCGGGCGACCGCGTCCGCCGCATGCTCCCGGCGACGCCGCCGGTGCATCGCTGCTGCCCGGCCCCCCGGTCTGCCGGCCGGCGACGGTGGCGGCGTCCGGGGCTCGACGTCGGGGCGCCGCGGCCACTCGTCCACCGCGGCGTCCCGAACCGACGCTCCGCCTCATAGGCGGCGTAGCCACCGGGTCGGCGCTCGGCGCTGCCCACCCCGTCGAGCACGATCACGTCCGCCACCGTGCGCTCGAGGAACGCACGATCGTGGCTGACCACCACCAGCGCGCCGGGCCACTCGTCGAGGAAGTCCTCGAGCTGACGGAGCGTGTCCAGATCGAGGTCGTTGGTCGGCTCGTCGAGCAGCAGCACGTTCGGGCGCTCCGCGAGGGTCAGGAGCAGCTGCAGCCGGCGCCGCTCCCCGCCGGACAGCAGACCGATCGGCGCCCACTGGGCGTCGCCGTCGAACCAGAACGCCTCCATCAGCGCAGCGTCGGACCAGTCGGCCTCGCGCTCCCCTCCGGTCACCGCATCACGGACGCGCTGGGCGGGATCGAGCTGTCGGCCGGTCTGGTCGTAGTACCCGAGGCGGACCGTGGAGCCCCACTCGACCGTGCCGGCGTCGGGCTCGAGCCGCCGAGCGATGATGTCGAGCAGCGTGGACTTCCCGGCGCCGTTGGCGCCGACGATGCCGAGCCGCTCGCGGGGGTCGAGCAGCAGGTCCACGCCGCTGAAGAGGGGCTCGCTCCCGCCCCGGGTGTGCCCGACACCCTGCAGCTCGACCACGCGGTCGCCCAGGCGCGGCGTCCCGACGTGCAGCGGCAGTTCGCCGGATCGTGCGGCCGCCTGGGGTCGACCCGTGACGTTCTCGGTCGCCGACGCGATGCGGGCCTTCGGCTTGGAGGTTCGCGCCGGCGCCCCACGACGCAAGCAGGCGAGCTCGGTGCGGGCCAGGTTGCGTCGACGGTCCTCGGCCTTGGCGGCGGCCTCCTCGCGGCGCGCCCTGCCCTCGAGGTAGGCGTCGTACCCGCCCTCGTGCAGATGGGAACGGCCCCGGTCGAGCTCCAGGACCCGCGTCGTGATGCGGTCGAGGAAGTGGCGGTCGTGGGTCACCAGGACGAGGGCGCCGCGTCGGGCCGACAACCGGTCCTCCAGCCAGGCGATCGCGTCGATGTCGAGGTGGTTGGTCGGCTCGTCGAGGACGAGGAGGTCGCTCTCGACCACGAGCGCCCTCGCGAGTGCGACACGCTTGGCCTGTCCGCCCGACAGGGCGTCGAGCGGCCGATCGAACACCGGCGCGAGTCCGAGTCGGTCCGCAACGGCTCGGGCCTCCCAGGCGCGCTCGTCGTGGCCGGACTCGACCGCCTCGCGAACCGTGGTCCCCTCGAGCCGTGGGTGCTGATCGAGGAGCGCGATGCGCACGTCACGTCCGCGACGGACCGTGCCGGTCTCGGGTTCGTCCACCCCGGCGAGGATCCGCAACAGCGTCGACTTGCCGCAGCCGTTCAGCCCGACGATCCCGAGGCGGTCGTCATCGGCGAGGGTGAGCGACACCTCGTCGAACAGCGGCCGCCCCGGCCGACTCGCTCCGACAGCGTCTGCATCGACCAGGATCACGTGACGACGCTATGCGACCCGGACCGCGTCGCCGGATCGGCGGAACCGGCGTCGGCGGTCGACTGCCGACAACGGCGGTCAGTCGCGGTCGACAGCGAGCCCCGAGTCGGCAAGACGGTCAGCGGTCCACTCGACGAGCACGTCGCGCCCGGCGGAGTCGGCGAACACGAGATGGCCGAAGACCGACTCGAGCTCGGCGGGTGACGAGGGCAGCACCTGGATCAGGCCGCGTCCGTCGGCAGGGAGCTCATCGCTCCCGGTGCGGCGGATCGGCACGGTGATCGGGCCACGCTGCTCGCCGACCAGAGGGGCATCCGCGAGCGCGGTCAGCCGATCGGTCATCACATTGGGGACGATCCCGTCACGGACGCCGGACAGGACGAACAGCGGCGTGCCCCGGTCGCGCATGCGGTCGAGCAGGTTGGTGGTATCGGTGCGGTCCAGCAGCATGGACGCAGCACCCATCAGAGTGCGTACGCATCGCCGGTCGAGGCTCCGGCGGGCACGATACCCATGAACAGCGGCCACAGGAGCGAGTGCATGATGATGTCCGCGATGCCCGACCCCGGTGACCTGCAGGAAGGCGCCATCGACCTCGGGAGCGAGAGCGACGAACGCAGCGCCGAGCACGCCGCCCATGGAGGTGCCCTGGTAGAGGACCGTGTCGGTGTCGAGACCGATGTCGGCGACTGCGCCGGGCGGTCGAAGAACTGCGGAGCGTGACCGAAGCGCACCCAGGTGCTGCTGCACCGCCCCGAGCAGCGAGACGTGGTCGACGATACCCTGCAGCGGCATCGACGCCAGGCGGCCGAGGTCGGGACCGGCGCGATGTCGAACACGTAGCCGCCCTCGCCCCACTGGCGGTCGCCGTGGTTCGGCACGTCGATCCCGATGGTCGCCATGCCGAGGCGGCATTCGTGCCCGCGGTGAACAGCATCGTCTCCTTGGCGATCGGTGATGCCGTGCCCGTAGATCGCCACCGGCGCACCCGTCGGGTCCGGCGGGTCGCTCGGGCAGCACCAGCACGAACGTCTCCCATCCCCGAGCGCGCCGTTGGCCGCCGGGCAACACCGTCGGCATCGCGGAAGTCCGACACCAGCACCTCGCCGGTCACCACCGCCGACGTCACCTCGATCAACAGTGCGGCGTCGACCCGCAGGTTCCGCGGACCGGGTGATCGCTCGAGCGGACGACCTGGTTCATGGCGTCCAGCTCGCCGGTGGCGTCCTGTCGGCTCCCGCACCGTGAAGCGGGTGGCGCTCAGCGTCTCCGACCACCGATCGGCGCCCTCGAGCCGGGCGAGGTCGCCGGCGGAGCGAGGTCGACCGTGCGCGTACCGCCGAGCTCGGCGTCGGCATGCCGGGCGCCTGCTGGAGTCGGTCGCCGACGGCTGGCCGCACACCCCGCGTCAGCCGCGCGACGTAGGTCCGGCCGTACTCGTAGCGGGTGCGTGGCCAGGCGACGACCATGGTGTCGAGGTCGCCGTGACGCACCGCTTCCGCCGGCACCTCGGCGCGGATCGGCACGCGCTCGCCGCTCTGCGCGTCGAACACCGCCAGGACGTCGCCCCCGTCATCGGGGAGCGTCCACGGGATGACCGAGCGGTCGAACTCGAAGACGATCGGCGTGATCGCAGAGAAGCCGTCCGCGCCCTCGAATGCGTCACCGATGGTCGCCCCGGGTCCGAGCTGGGAGCAGCTCGGCCGATCACCCCGTCCGGCGGCATCTCGATGCGCCGACCCGTGGCGCTGGTCGGATCGGCGACCGAGAACTCGTCGGTGGGACGGATAGGGCAGCGCACAGGATCCGACTGCCAGCGCGCAGGGCCGGTCGGGGGCCATCCGCAGCTCCCGCTCGGTGCGGTGACCGGGAACGAACGTGCAGGCACCTGCCAGCAGTGCGATCGAGCACGAGCGCCGGCCCCATGACACGCGCCAGGCGCGGTCGCACCGCATGTCCAGGCCCCTCGGATCTGGTCCCTGCGCCGCCGCCAGCCCCTCGAGCATTCGACCGGTGCCCCGCTAGGACAGGACGGATCCGCGGCCAACACCGCAACCGGGGGACCGTGTCGACCCCGACCACACGATCGGGACCGGGCGCGGACCACGACCGGGACGCGGACCGCCTCGGTGCACCGTCGCGATCCGTCGCTGGGCGGCGGGGGCGTTCTCAGACGCTGCCGGGCGGCGGTGGGGGCGCCACCGACCCGGGGGAGGCGGCGGTGCAACGGCACAGCCCGACGGCGGAGCCGGCGGGGCACTGGGCGGCGGCGGAGCCGACGCAGGGCCGGGGGCGGGGCCGCTGCCGCTGCGCCGGGCGGGGGCGGCGCGGTCCCCTCCGGCCGCACCCGGCGGAGGCGGCGCGATCGACGTCATCTGCAGGTCCAGCGGTCCCTGCGCCTCGAGCTGTCCGAGCGACGTCAGACAGCGCTGGCGCTGCTCGTCGATGTCCGCCGGCGGCCGGCCCACGGCCTCGAGGTAGGCGAGGACCCCCAGGTCGCGGAGGTAGGCATCCGCTGCTTGGTGAACCGCCCGTCGGTCGCGCTGGTCATCGCCTCGTCGGCCTTCGCCATCGCCTGGTCGGCCAGCCCCTTCGCCTTGTCGAGAAATCCCATGTGCGTCCTCCCGATCCTCGGCTTCCAGGATCTCGGAACCCTACCGCAGTGTACGGGACCGCTGAGCCACGCGGCGCCGTACGGTGACGACGATGAGCGACTCCCCGGACCTAGCGTCGGCACCTCACGAGCGACCCCCAGCGATGCAACGACCCAGCCGGTGACCTTGCCATCACCGGGGGCGTGGCGACCATCTCGATCGACGACGGCAAGGCGAACGCCCTGACCCACGACGTGCTCGACGGAGTCGAGTCCGCGCTCGACGACGCTCGAGGCGTCCGATGTGGGGGCGGTGGTGGTCGGAGGGCCGTGACGGCAAGTTCTCCGCCGGCTTCGACCTCGCGGTCATGACCTCTGGCCCGACCCAGGCTCGCGATCTGCTCGGCCGCGGAGCCGAGCTCGGACTCCGCTTCTACGAGTTGCCCGTCCCTGTCGTGTTCGCGGTCACCGGCCATGCGCTCGCCATGGGCGGCATCCTCCAGTGCTGCGCCGACGTGCGCATCGGCGCGGACGGGCCGTTCAAGCTGGGGCTCCCCGAGGTGCGCATCGGCATGCCCGTCCCGGCGTTCGCGGTCGAGCTGTGCCGTGACCGGTTGAGCCCGCGGGCGTTCAACCAGGCGATCCAGTTGGCACAGGACCACGACCCCGCGGCGGCGGTCGAGGCAGGGTTCTTCGACGAGATCGTCGCCCTCGACCACGTCGTCGGCCGCGCCCGTGCAGTGGCGACGGAACTTGCCGAGCAGCTGCACTCCGGCCCGTTCCGGATGACCCGCACGATCGTTCCGGGGAGCCCTTGCCGAGCAGCTCCGCGACGCGCTGGCGGCTGACCTCGCGGCCTTCTCCGTCGAGTCGAGCTGAACCCGACGCGACGCCACACCGGGGCACCGACCCGGACACAGGCTGTCGTGATGGCCGACGACCGGGGCTCCGGGGTCGGCGACAGCGCGCTGGGACCGCTGGGTCAGTAGTCGAAGTCGGAACGGGGAAGCGCGATGCAGGGGGCCCCGTCGCAGACGTTGGTGATCACGCCGGCAGGCTGGAAGAAGGCCTGCTTCTGCTCGATCATCTCGGGCTGGCGACGCGGGTCCTCGTGGGGATCCTCGCACGGCGCTGAATCCTGGTTGTCCTCGTTCGCCCCGGTGCACAGCGCGATGTAGCGCTCCGACATCGTCGGGGTGATGTTGCCCAGCGGCGGCGCGAGCGCTCCCGAGTCCCAGTAGTAGAGCGCCGAACCGATCTGCGGGAACGACCGGATCGGGTCGAGGCCGTAGAACGGCTGGCGGGCGATGGTCGCACCGGGTGGGAGCGCCGGCTGGTAGATCGGGATGCCCAGGGTGCGTGCGATGTTCTGCGCCGTGATCGGGGCTACCTGGTGATCGCCGAACGCAACCGCCATCAGCACCGTCTTGGGCGGCGTCAGCTCGTAGGTCCGGTCGGTCAGGTGCTGGACGTAGCCCGAGGTCTCGCCGCGGTCCCACAGCATCTGCAGCAGTCCGAACACCAGCTGCTGGTCCAGGGCGTTGGGGTAGGCGGCACGCAGGATCACTGCGTACTCGTCGAAGTCGACGCTGCGGTTGAGCAACGTCGAGTAGTTCATGCCCCCCACACCGAGCACGGCCTTGGTCCAGTCCTGGGCGATCGCCGTGACCGCACCGCCGATGATGGCGCCCTGGCTGTTGCCGTCGTAGTACGCCTCCTCGGTGTTGATCATGTTGGCGCCGTCGATGGTCTGGAACTCGGGGGCGTCGCCGAACCCACCGAGGTGGACCATCAACCGGCCGAGGAACAGCGTGTTGAGCATGCCCTGCTGGATCCGGTCCGGCACCGGGGGGAAGTCGCTGATGTCGCTCAGCGCCTCGATGGCGTAGCTGACGTCCTCGGACGACATGCCGATCGCATCGGTCCCGCAGTACAGCGAGTTGTTCGCGGCAGCAGTCGCCTGGACCTGGCTCGATGCAACCTCGTCGGCGGAGCCGAGCAGACCGTGGCCGTACACCACGGGCGCGGCCTCGCCCGACTCGACGGCCGTGGATGGCACGGTGCAGGTGAAGTCGGCGATGAGGACGCCCACCGCCTGGGGCAGGTTCGTTGCGGGATCGATGTCGAGGCTGCTGCCGGGGCTGCCGGTGCCGGTGAGGTAGTTGGGGACCTCGAAGGTGCCGCGCACCACCTTGGCGATGCCGGGCTCGAGGTCGTCCGTGGACTCCTCGGCGACACGGAATCTCGGGGCCTGACCGGCGAGGCGCCCGAACGCGTCGTCGCGCATCGCCAGCACGTTGGAGGCGAGCGTCTCCTCCGAGGCGACGGTGAAGTGCCATGCCAGGTAGAGGTCCGCCCGGTTGACGCCCGCCTCCGCCATCTCGGCGAAGATCGGCTCCATGTGCTCGCGGCGCTCCTCGAGCTCGGGGTCCTCCGAGCTGGTCGTGTTGTTGTCGCGCAGCACCCGGAACGACACCGGCGGCGTGAGCTGGCCGCCGAGCGGCCCGCGGATGTCTCGGAGTGCGACGGCGAAGCGGTGGGTCTCGGGCAGCGAGATCGCCGGACGCAGGATGAGGGCGCGGTCCTCGTCCGAGGTGGCACGGCGGTCCATCTCGGCCCAGTGGGGAACCAGCTGGCCGGTGTCGAGGTCCACGATGACGGTCGCGGACTCCTCCGTGACGGACACGCCGATCTCGTCCTCGGTCGGCAGCGGGGTGTTCTCGGGGGCGAAGTTCGGGATGTGGACGAGGATCGGCGTGGACGGGCTGAAGCCGTCGTTGCGGTTCCAGGCGGTCGGGTCGAGCGTGGCGCCGTCTGCGTTCGGGAGCAGGCCGGTCGGGAGGTCGACCCGGCGGCCGGTGCCGGAGGAGGTGTCCTCAACCGTGTACTCGTCGCTCGGGAACGGCAGCAGGCACGACCGGGTGTCGAACGTGTCGCACCCGGTCGGCGAGGTCGCGAGCGCTGCCTGCAGCTCGGTCTCGCCCTCGTCGTCGAGCGGTGTCGGGTCGGGCGCCTCGCCGCTGATGGTGGGGGCCTCGGCCTCGGCCGTGACCGGGTTGCCGGCGGCGATGTCGCCGCTGAACGCCGGCAGCACGTCGTCGTCGCTCGCACAGGCGAGGGCGAGCAGTGCGACGGCAGTCACGACCACGGGCAGACGGAGTCGAGCGTTCACGGCATTCCTCGGATCGGGCCACATGACGAAGTGTGACCCTAGCCGTGGGCGCCGATGCTCGGGAAAATGCCCGGCACCCCTCAGCGCCCGCAGTGCGGCCAGGGACGGGTGCCGCGGAGCCGCAGCAGCAGCAGCGCCCGGTAGTCCTGCTCGGCCGGGCTGGCTGCGGCCGGGTCACCGGACCCACCGATGCTGCGCCAGGTCGAGACGTCGAACTGGTAGGCACCGCGATACCGACCCGAGCCACTCACGATCGAGTAGTTGCCACCCGACTCGCACCGGCGGATCTTGGCGAGGGTCGCGGACTCGGCGGCCGTCGGTGCCCCGTTGGTCGCCGGAGGTGCCGGGGCCGGGGCTGGTGGTGGTGCCGGAGCGGCGGTCGCCGGCGGTGCCGTCGGGGCCGTCGAGGCCGGTGCCTGCGTCGACCGGGGCGCAGGCGCCGAACCACGGGGGGCGTCGGTCGGGTCCGGCCGAGCGGCCGCGCGCTCGGCGGCCGCGCGTTCGGATGCCGCCCGTTCGGATGCCGCCTGCTCGGCCGCTGCCTGCTCGGCCGCCGCATCCGCTGCGGCCTGTTCGGCGCGGGCCAGCGCGGCTTCGGCGTCGCGCTCGAACGCCGAGGCCTGGATCGCATCGAACCGGGCTGCCTCGAGCTCGGCGTCCAGGCCGTCGAGCTCGGCCGCGACACGCACGCGGTCCGGGTCGGCGGCGTCCTTCAACTCGTCGAAGCGCAGCAACGCCTGCTCTGCGTCCATGGCGGCCCCGCCGGACAGGGACGCCTGCCACGCGAGCGCCTGGGCCTGTTCGACGCTGAGCGACGCCCGGAGCAGATCCGACTGCCCGCCGTCGATGTAGGCCTCGACGGCGAACTCCCGCAGTGCCCGCCGGGAAGCAGCGAGCTCATCGGTCAGCGCCGAGTCGAGTGCTCCGAGACGGGTTGCCTCGTCGGCCACCCCGACGCGGCGGCGTTCCAGCTCAGCCACCTCGGCCTCGGCGTCGCGACGCTGCTCGGTCGCACGGGCGAGCGCGCTGCGCGCCTCGGTGATCGCGTCGGGCGCCGCCGAGGCCGGTCCGACGGCCATCGCCAGGGTCGCCGCGATCAGCGTCAGGACACCGACCCACCGGATCGGCGGTGCCGTCAGCGACGTGACTCGCCGGGCTCGAACATGACCGTCGGATGACACAGCCATCGAGTCTGTCACGCAATCGACATGATCCACAATGCGCTCATCGGCACCGGACCGCTCGGACTGGAGCAACCGCGACCACAGCACCCATCGGCGACCCGCCGATCACCTCGTGGCGGGGTGGCTCACCGGCCCCACCGCAGCGTGGCCGATCGACCCCCGCCGGAGCAGCCCGGCGACCCCGTCGCGGTGCTGGTCAGTCCCGCCGGCGGCGACGGCCCAACAGGACCGCGAGCACTGCCACGAGCACGCCGGCGACCACAGCCCCGACCACGAGGACGGCGCGGTTCGCCGTCCCCTCCTCGGGTGCCGGCGCCACCGGGACCGGCGACTCGGTCATGGCCGAGCCGGGCGTGGCGGCGCGACCGACGACCGGTGCAGCCGGTTCGCGCAGGTCGACCTCGGCGACATCCGCGAGCGGCGTGGTCTCGGGGACCTCGTCGTCCGCTGCGGCGGACCCACCGGGACCGGGATCGAGCCGGTCGGTCGGACCGGGCTCGGTCGCGTCGGGGGTCGGACCGGGCCTCGACGATCGGGCTCCGGGGCGTCAGGCTCCGGGGCGTCGGGCTCCGGGGCGTCGAGCAGGGCCTCGACGGGCGCGGGGCCGTCGAGATCCTCCGACGCGCCGGGACGTGGTCGCTTGGGGTCGTACCCCGCCATCAGTCAGCGCTCCCGACGGCGGAACCACCGGCCCACCGACCCCTGGACCACCGATCGCTGGCGCACCCGTCGCCGCAGGCATCGACGCGGCGGCCACCGATGCCGCCGGAGCCGAGCGTGCATCCGGACTCGCCGGAGCGACGTCCGGTCCGACGGCCGGCGAACCACCCGACCGCTGGCCGGGACCGGGTCCACCAGCCGCCCCCGGCACCGCGGGGTCAGGATCCGGGCGCTCGGCTGCCGCGCCGCTGGGGGCAGGACCGCGACGCAGTCGCGCAGCGAGTGCGTCGAACTCCGCGACCGCTGCTGCGGCGCCGTCCCGACGGAGGGCGTGCACCGGCACCGACGCAGCTGCCGCCTCGGTCACCGCCGCACGGAGGCGCACCGGCGGATCGAGCAGCACCCCTGGGTGCACCTCGGTGAGCTGCTCGTGCCAGTGCGCGGCGTCACGGGTCCGGCCCAGACGATTCACGACGATCCCCGCCAGCTCGGGCCGGCCGCCGCGGCGTTCGGTGATCCGAGCGATGTTGCGTCGGATCTGGTCGACCCCGTCCGAGCTCCACGCCGCCGGTTCCGCGACGATCAGCGCCCGGTCCGCGGCGAAGAGGGCGTTGACGGTCAGCAGCCCCAGGGACGGCGGGCAGTCGATCAGGACCTCGTCGTAGCGCTCGGCGACCCCGCGCAACGCGAGGGCGACGCGCTCCTGGGCTCCGATCACGTCGAGTGCCAGCTGGTGCTCACGCTGGGCCAGTCGCGGCGAGCTCGGCACGAGGTCGACCGGATGGGCCCCCTCGGCGACCGACCACGGCGAGCGGACGATGACGTCACCGAGCGCCCCGGCGACCTCCTCGGCGAGAGCTGCCTCGATGGTGGCAGCTGCGTCGAAGACACCGAGTCCCGTGGTGGCGTTCGCCTGGGGGTCCAGGTCGACGACCAGCACCCGGAGCTCGGCCGCCGACATCGCTGCCGCCAGCCCGAGCGTCACGGTGGTCTTGCCGACGCCACCCTTCTGGTTGACGATCGCAGTGACGGCCATGGCCGCACGCTAGCGAACCCGCGCCCCGATCCTCCGGCAATCCGCATCGGGGTCACCGTGCGCCACGGCGCGCCGGGGTCTGCACCAGCGCCACCCCCGAGACGCACTCCGGATGACACACTCCGGCCCGTGCCCGAGCTGCCCGAGGTCGAGACGATCCGCACCCAGCTCGAGCCGCTGCTGGTGGACAGCTCGCTGGTCGATGCGTGGGCCTTCCCGTCGGCCAAGTTCACCCAAGCGATCCACGCCGTCGGCGCCACGATCGTGGCGCTGCGTCGACGCGGCAAGTACCTGCTGGTCGACCTCGACCTGGATGGCGAGCCGTGGGAGCTCGTGGTGCACCTGGGCATGACCGGCAGGCTGTTCGTCGATCGTCCGCCGAGCAGCGTCGCGGACGACGGCACGGCCCACGCCAGCTCCCGCCCGAACGCCGACGGGTGGGCCGCGACCACGCTGGGCGCTCCCGAGGCGGCGACGCATCTGCGTGCGCGGTGGCGCCTCGAGGACGGCCGCACCCTGTGCTTCGACGACGTCCGACGTTTCGGCCGCATCGCGGTCGTCCCACGGGGCGACCACTCCGGGCTCCCGACCCTGGCAGCGTTGGGACCCGAGCCCTTCGACGACCGGTTCACCCCCGAGATGCTCCGCGGCGAGGTGAACCGGAGCTCCCGAGCGGTCAAGACCCAGCTCCTCGGGCAGCGGATCGTCGCCGGCGTCGGCAACATCTACGCCGATGAGGCGTTGTGGCGGGCCGGGGTGCACCCGGCGTCGCGTCGCCTCACCCGCGCTGCCTCGGCCTCGTTGCGCGACTCGATCCGCGAGGCGTTGCAGCTCGGCCTCGCGAACGGAGGAACCACGCTGCGCGACTACCGCGACGCCACGGGTGGCGCCGGGCGCAACCAGCACCACCTCGAGTGTTACGGGCGCGCCGGCGAACCGTGTCCACGCTGCGGCGAGCCGCTCCGCCACGGCACCCTGGACGCCCGATCCACCACGTGGTGCGCCGGTTGTCAGCGCCGGACCCGGTGATCCCCAGCGACCGAACCGCCCGGTCGCTGGGCGGACCCCATCTCCTTGGAGGGGGCTGGATACGGTCCACGCAGTCTGTTAGATTGCAGATTCCGTTACGAAGTTCATGACGTTCCGGTCGCTTCGAGGCCGACGTCGATCCCGCCGCCGTGACACCCACATCTCTGCCCCCACGGGGCCTCCCCGTCCGCACCCACGATCCGAGGCGACCGTTTCACGTGAGCTCTCCGAACCGCCGTTCCCGCCCCGCCCGACCGTCCCTCGCGCTCGACGGTGCCAGCACCCGCTCCGCTCGTGAACTGACGCGTCGCCGCTCAGCCGACCGGTCACGGTGGGTCACCGCGGTCGCAGTCGCCATCGCGTGCCTGCTCCTGCCGACGTCCAACCCGACCGTCGCCGGCGCTGCGCCGACCAACGACGACGACAGCATCCAGGAGCTCCAGCAGCGCCGGAGCCAGGTGCGCTCGGAGCGGGCCGAGCAGGCGTCACAGGTCAACGCACTCGAGGCGACCGACGCCGAGGTGACCGCCGCGCTCAGCGCGCTCAACGCCCAGGTCAGCGCGCAGAAGGACCGGGTCGAGGAGGCCGAGCGCGCCGTCACCCAGGCCAACGAGGACCGGGTCGCCGCCGAAGAGGCCCAGGCGGCCAAGCAGGAGGAGCTCGATGCACTCCGGGTGGAGATGCGCGAGTCCGCGGTCGAGGCATACGTCAACGTCGGCAGCTCCGACTCGTTCACCACCCTCGGATCCGACGACGTGAACGACACGGTCCACATGCGGACGCTGCTCAGCATGCGGGCGAACGAGAACGTCGACCTCGTGGAACGATTCCGTTCGGTCCAGGAGGATCTGGAGATCCAGCGGGCAGCGGCGTCCGAGGCGGAGGAGCGGGCTCGCACCCAGCAGGAGGCCGTCGAGTCACGCCTCGCCGACCTCGCCGACGCGACCGAGGAGCAGGAGGCCTTCGCCGCACAGGTGGAACAGCGCATCGAGTCCGCGCTCGCCGAAGCCGACGCCCTCTCTGCGATCGACGCCGAGCTGTCCAGCTCCATCAGCTCCAAGCAGGCCGAGATCGCCCGGGCGATCGCTGCGCAGCGCGCTGCGGAGAAGGCCCGCGCCGAGGCACGCGCCGCCCAGGCACGGCCGGCGCTGCCAGCGCCGAGCTCGTCCGCGTCGTCCGGCTCCAGCCGTGGCGGCTCCAGCCGCGGCGGTGGCGGCGGTGGTGGTGGTGCTCCGCCATCGATCACCGGGAGCGGCTCCATCGTCAGCGTCGGCGGCATCCGTGTGCACCAGTCGATCGCCGGCAACCTGCAGCGCCTGCTCGCAGCGGCATCATCGGCCGGAATCCAGTTCTCCGGCGGCGGGTTCCGCGACCCGGCCGGCCAGATCGCGGTCCGTCCGGAGCAACTGCGGATCCAGCAACTACGCGATCTACGAGATGCCGTCCTCGCAGTGCAGCCCGCCGACCGCTCGGCCCGGGTCGTCGATGCACGAACGCGGGCTGGCGATCGACTTCACCCAGGGTGGCCGCACGCTGACCCGGGGCAGTGCTGGGTTCAACTGGCTGCGGGCCAACGCCGCGAGCTTCGGCTTCTTCAACCTGCCGTCGGAGCCATGGCACTGGAGCACGAACGGGAACTGACGGTCCGGTCCGGTTCGGTTCGGTCCGGTTCGGTTCGGTTCGGTCCGGTTCGGTCCGGTTCGGTCCGCTGCGTGGCGTCCCGACCAGCCGATCGCAGCGGCCGATCTCCGTGGGACGGGCTCAGCGAGGGCCGCGATCGTGTCCTGGATCCTCGTGGTGGCCCTCGACGCGACCTGGGTCGAACACCTTGGCGACCAGGCCGGCGTCGGCGACGACCGTCTGGTCGCCGCCGAGGTCCTTGGCCTCGAGCAACCCGGCGTCGGCGACGCGCAGGATGGTGTCGCCATCGCCGCCGACGCTCGAGTGAGCGATCCCGAACGAACACGTGAAGGGCGGGAGCGTCGACGAGGCGACCGCTCGGGCCAGGGCGGCGCGCAACCGTCCGATGGCCTCGACGGAGATCTCGACGGTCATGTTCGGGTAGACGAGGACGAACTCCTCGCCGCCGAGCCGCGCGACGACGTCGTTGCCTCGGACGTTGTCGCGCAACACCCCGGCGAAGAGCTGGAGCGCACGGTCGCCGACCTCGTGGCCGTAGGTGTCGTTGAGCCGCTTGAACTTGTCCAGGTCCGCGAGCACGAGGATGAACGGGAGTCCCCGGTCGAGGAGATCCGCGACCTCGGCCTCGAGGGCCCGGCGGTTGGGGAGCCCGGTCAGTCCGTCGGTCGAGGCCTCCTGGCGTGAGCTCTCGAGCATCCGCAGCGCGCTGAAGCGGGTGCCGATGTGCGCGGAGACATCGACCAGCTGTTCGGCGACGACCGGGCCCGGCGGTCGTCCGTCGGGCGCGGTCATGTGGAGCACCCCGACCGGCCGTGAGGCCACGGTGACAGGGACGCACAGCGCACTGAGCGGTCCGCCCGGGCGAGCGATCAGCTTGGGACAGGCGTTGATCGAGCCGGAGCTGTCGAACACGCTGACCTGCCCGCGCCGAAGCGCGACGCACGCGTCGGTGGTGTCCACCGGGCAGGCCGGCGAGGGGTGGGCGGTCTCGTGAGCCACGGAGCGCAGCCGCGTCGACCCGCGCTCGGTCAGGAGGAACTCGACCGGGTGCCCGTCGTCGACCAGGCCGAGGGCCCGCTCCACCACGGCGACCGCCTCGGGCTCGTCGTCGGCGAGGTCGAGTGCCTCGAGGATCCGACGGCTCCGGTCACGCCACTCCGCCTCGGCACCGAGCTCGGCGAGACGTCGGTCGACTGCGCCGAGCGTGGAGTCGAACGCGCTGGAGAGCTGGTCGAACTCGGGATAGCCGGAGCGGATCGCGCGGCGCGACGCATCGCGTGCCCAGTCCAGCGGCGCCGACGCTCCGGACCCGTCGACGCCGGCGATGCCGAGCTGGGCGAGCTCGAGCTTCGACCGCAGGTCGTCGACGGGATCGTCGAGGTCGCGGGCCCATCTGCGCCACGCGACCGCAGCGAGGCCGGCGACGACGACGCCCACGAGCAGCGCGAGGCCGGCGACCGCTCGGCTCCGTGCAGCTGACGCATCCGCGTCGTCCGCGCTCGTGCGCAACGAGGCCGCTCGCTCGGTCGTCGCCTCGCGGGCCGCGCCGAACGCCTCGTCGAGCTCGACGAGGTCGTTGCCCAATGCGACCGGGTCGCCGGCTCCGGCCTCGAGCGAGCCGTCCACCAGCTCGAGCGCACGTCGCTGCTCGGCTCGTGCCGCCTCGGCGGACCCGGCGACGGAGCCGGAGTCGGGCCGGTCGGGCGATGCAGCATCGAACGTGGCGCGTGCTGCGCCGATCCGCTCGCGCAACGTGTCGGCATCGCCGACCTGCTGACCGACACCGCCGGCCACGACCGCCAACGTCGAGGACCACACGGAGTCGAGTTCCGACGCGAGGCGCTCCTGGCGCTCGGCTGCCGCGTCCAGGTCGTCCGCCGACCGGGAGGAGCGCCCCGCGTCCCAGATCGCGCCGAGCGCGATCGAGACGGACACGAGGAGTGCACCACGCGACCGGCAAGGCGTCACCGCCCGGAGCGCGCGAGTGCGCTGCGGCGACCCGGACGGTCCGAGCGCCGTGCTCGACACGGTCCGCGGCGCGGTCGGTGCACGCAGCTCCGCCGGGTCCGCCGGGTCCGGGCGCGCCACGGCCCCAGGTCCCGGCGGCTGATCGCCGCTCGCGGCCGGCTCCGTCGGCTCCGTCGGCTCCGTCGGCTCCGTCGACGTGTCGCCAGCGACGGTGCGCAGGTCCACCACGGTCTCGTCCGCTGCAGGCGTCACCGCGCGCGTCGGGTTCCGTTGGGATCTCGGGGCGAACGCAACGACCTCGTCGCGCGCCTCGGGGCGCTCGGCCTGCGACGGCGCATCGCTCGACTCGCCGTCGTCCGGCGGCACCGAGTCGGAGGCGTCGGCTCCGGGCCCCCCGGTCATGGGCGCACGTCCGGCGGGGACGGACCGAGCGCACCGACCGCCGCTCGCGGACCACCCCGGGCGACCGCTCCCACGATCGCTGCGTCGCTCCCCAGCATGGGCCGAGGCTACCAGTGGCCCCGGACCGCGACGGGGTCCTCCCGGCCCGCCCTCCCACGCGTCGCGCATGGCGACGCGCCGGGTCGACCGGACGGCGACGCTGGCCGCTATCGCACCGAACGTGGTCGACCAGTCACTACTTGTGGTATCTCGTGGGCAAACCTCCCCTCGGGCACAGGTTTTCCTTGCGGTTCGGTCGGATTCGGGGCTACCTAGGGGCTCGGGCACGGTGTGTCACAGGGCGACCAGCGACCACATCACCCACGAGGGGGAGGTACGAGCACCCGGTTCCGGCCGGGTCGTTCCACCGCCACGAATCGGGCCGGCGCCATGCCGGCTCCCTGACGTCATCGTTCCCAGGCGATGCGAACACGGAGAGGCAGCTTCATGAGAGCAGCAGGACACAGGCGTCCGTCGATTCGACGGCGCACGACCGCAGCGGTCCTCGCGACCGCGGTCGCGTCACTCGGACTGGTGGCCCTCACCGGGCCGGCCGTCTCGGCCGCGCCGGTGAGCACGCAGGTCAAGTACAGCTGCGGAGCCCGCAACGGCGACGCTGCGACCACCGACGCCCTCAACCTCGCGGCCGGGCTCATCGGCTCGAACCGGATCGGCGTCGACGTCACCGTCACCGCCGCCGACATCCCCGAGCGCGCCGGGCTCGAGGAGGAGATCGATGCCCAGTTCAGCTGGAGCGCCACGCTCGACCAGAACCTGATCGACCAGGCCGCGGCACTGATCCCCCAGATCGCGATCACGAACATCAGTGGATCGATGAACTTCAGCGGGCCCTCGTCGGAGAGCTCCTTCACCGGCTCCGGCCAGAACACGACGGTCCGTCCGGCGCCCGGACAGAAGTCGAGCATCAACCTCGGAAGCTACGGCGGGCCGATCACCACCACGGGCGGCGGCATCATCACCTACCGGGTCGGCAAGCTCGACTTCGACTCGAAGCTGTCGGTCTCCGGCGTCGGTGACTTCGACCTCAAGCTCGCCTGCTCGGTCGTCGGGTCCAACCTCGTCGCCAAGACCTCCGTCCGCGACCCCGACGCCCCCATCTTCGACCCCGAGGTCATCGCTCTCGAAGCTGCTGCCGGCGAGACGGTCGAGGTCGACCTGCTCGGCGACGTCATCACCGAGGGCAAGACCCCGCTGCTGCCCGAGACGCTGAGCATCGCCGAGCAGCCCACTGCCGGCTCCGCCACGATCAGCAACGGCGTGTTCTCCTACACCGCACCCACCGAGCCCGGCGTGTACTCGACCACGGTCGAGGTCTGCGGCGCCCCCAAGCCCGACGGCGGTACACCCGGCATCAACGAGGTGCAGCAGCTGACGCTCGGCGACAACTGGGGCGGCAACTTCCTCAGCCCGCGGCCGATCGCCTTCACGCTGAAGGTCGGCGACGCAGAGTCGCCGCTGATCTGGACCGCAGAACGCGGGCTCTTCCCCGGCCTGCCACTCCCCCTCGGCGACATGCCGACGGCGGAGAACTGGGCCCCCCAGAACCGGGCCGGGCTGGTCAACGACTACGCGCTGTTCACCAACTACAAGGCCCCGACACCCGCCGACATCACCCGGGCGCTCGAAGCGATCCCGAGCATCGGCGTCGGCAACGTCCTGGTCGAGAACACCACGACCGAGGCCGGCTCCGCCGGCTTCCAGGTGACGTACATCAACGAGCGCGCCGAGCAGGACATCGGTGAGATCACCCTCGGCCAGTGGTACTCGGTGCCCCCCCAGGAAGTCCTGGACAGCATCAGCGAGGCCATCAACTCCGTCGCCGGCAGCATCGGCGGCGAGGGCGAGGGCGGACCGGCCGGACCGACGCCGTCGGAGATCCTCGGAGCCCCTCCGGGCACCACCTTCACCCCGGCCCAGGCCGACGCAGCGATCGGCGACAAGCTGGCTGCCAGCATCACCGGCGGCCCGCCGGTGACCGACGAGGAGTGGCAGGCGTGGATCCAGATCCGCGTCATCGATCCGATCATCGCAGCCGTCCCTGAGATCGTGGCGTTCATCAACGGGCTCTTCCCGACGAAGCTGTTCGCCGAGACCTCGACCCAGGGTGAGGAGCCGACCCCGGCCCCGCAGCTCTGCGCCCAGGGCATCATCGACGTGACCGTCACCGAGGTGGCGGACACCACTGACACCACTGCCACCCCGGTCGCCACCGGCGGCGCAGATCCGTCGACCTCGGTCGGCGGCGTCCAGCAGACCAGCGGCGACGGCCAGGGCATCGGCTTCGTCGGCTGACCCACCCGGGCCTCGGACCGAGATGGGTCCGACCAGTGTGAACCGATGCGGGGGTGCGGCATCCGCCGGCACCCCCGCATCGCGTCCGGACCTCGGCGCACTGGCGTCCGCCCGTGGACCGGGCCGTCGGCGCTGTCACACCCTCGGGCGAGGATGCCCACATGGCCACCTCGACCTCCCCCAGCACCGGGGCCCGCCGGCCCCACAGCCTCCCCACGCACCCCAGCCTCCGGCGCCACCGTCGGACGGTCGTCGCCTGGTCACTCGCCCACGGGCATCCCGTCGACCGCGACGCGTTGGCCGTGCTGGTCGGTCTGCGGTCACGACCCGCTGATGGAGCGCTCGACCGTCGGTGGACGACCGACGACGTCATCACCGTCCTTCGATCCGATGCCTCGATCTGGTGTGCGGTGCACGGGACCGAACACCCCTGCGAGCTCGCCACCACGCTCGCGACCTACCTGCGCTACCTGGCGGCCCACCGCATGCTCGAACCCGGGTCGGACCGTCCATGCCGATCTGCGACGCGCTGTCACCGACCGCTCCACACGACGCACCGCGGACCGGTCGAGCCACCCCGCTGGCCGAGCCCGCCGACGCCGGTGCTGCCGGTCGTCCCCATCGGCTGCGCCACTGACCGGTCCCGCTCGGCGGACCCGCTCCTCAACGCAGCCCGAAGAACCGCAGCAGCTCGTCGAGCCCGTCGTAGCTGTCCGTTCGGGGCCACTCGTGGCCGACTCCGGGGATGCGAACCAGCTCGACCCGGGTCCCGTCCGAGCACGGCGACCAGTCGAACCGCTCGACCCCATCGCTCCCGTCGACCTGTGGCGACGGTGCGCACCCATCGGCGGCAGCCCACGCAGCGACGCTGTCCGGCACCGACGGGAACGGCGCCGAGGAGAGCAACGAGCCGACGGCCAGGCCTCCGGAGTACGGGACGACCAGATCGGGGTCCGAGTGCTGGTGCAGCAGCGAGAACGGCTCCTCGGGTGCGCAGCCCGTGAGGTTGGTGCCGGCCATCGGCGCGACCGCCGCGAACGACCCGGGCAGCTCGCACGCCAGCGCGTAGACCATCAGCGCGCCGTTGGAGAACCCGGTCAGGTAGACCCGCTCCGCGTCGACATCGGGCCGCGCCGCGAGCTCGCTCACCAGATCGCCGAGGAACGCCCGGTCCGCCACACCGAGCAGGTTCGCCGGGGGGCAGCACGGACCCATGTTCCAGGAGTCCGAGACGCCCTGGGGGAACACTGCGATGAAGCCGTCCTGCGCGACCGCCCCACGCCAGTCCGCCGCGTTGGAGATCGCCAGCGCGTTCACACCCAGGCCGTGCAGCACCACGACCGCCGGCAGCGGTCCCGACGGAGCCGGTCGCGGGGGCGATCTCGAGGACGCTGCGGTCGAGTCCGTCCGCCACGACGGTGCGCCGGGTCACCTCGACGTCCTCGGGTTCATCGGGGAGCTCCTCACCGGGAAGCGACGAGCTCGTGGTCGGCGCGACGACCTCGGACGTCGTCGTGGTGCTCTGGACCGCTCGCGTCCCCCCGTCGTCGCCGCCGACGACCACCACCACGATCGCCACCACCGCGCCGAGCGCGACCGCTCCGAGGACGGCTGCGACCAGTGCCCACGTCGTCCTCGTCGGCTGTCGGCCCATCCGTCGGTCCTCCGACCCTGTCTCCAGCCGAGCAGTGTACGGGCGCCCCAGCGCGGATCACTCGCAGGCGCTGCCCCTCGCCATCGGCGCACGACGGTCGACCCGGGCGGGCACCGAACCCGGCCGTTGCGGTCCCCCCAGCGCGTTTCTGACGGGTCGTCAGTTCGCGTTAGCTTGGATCTCGTGACCGTGCCCGCCACCGCCAGCACTCCCGCTGCCGCCGCTCCTGCGGCCGTGCCCACCGAAGCGGAGTTCCGCGACGAGGTACGTGACTGGATGGCAGAGCACCTCCGCGGCGAGTTCGCCCAGCTGCGCCACCGGGGCGGACCGGGCGACGAACACGCCTTCGTCGAGGAACGCATGGCCTGGGAGCGCGAGCTCGCGACCGGCTCGATGACCTGTGTCGGATGGCCCGTCGAACACGGCGGGCGTGGCCTGCCGCTGGACCTCGAGGTGGCGTTCCACGAGGAGTACGCACGTGCGGGGGGTCCCGGTCGCGCCGGACTGATCGGCGAGGGCCTGCTCGGCCCGACGCTCTTCCACTTCGCCACGCCGGAGCTGCAGCGCCGGTTCCTGCCCGGCATCGTCGCCGGTACCGAGTTCTGGTGCCAGGGCTACTCGGAACCCAACGCCGGCTCCGACCTGGCGAACGTCTCGACCCGTGCGCGCCTCGAGGGCGACGAGTGGGTCATCGACGGCCAGAAGGTCTGGACGTCGCTCGCACAGTGGTCGGACTGGTGCTTCGTCGTCGCCCGCACCGAGGTCGGCTCGCAGCGCCACCACGGACTCTCCTACCTGCTCGTCCCGATGGACCAGCCGGGCATCGAGATCCGCCCGATCCGCCAGATCACCGGTACCGCGGAGTTCAACGAGGTGTTCTTCGACGGGGCTCGCACCCCCGCCTCGCTGTGCGTCGGCGAGCCCGGCAACGGATGGGCGGTCGCGATGGGGACGCTCGCGTTCGAACGCGGGGTGCTGACCCTCGGCCAGCAGATGGCGTTCGAGCGTGAGCTGACCGAGATCACCGAGCTCGCACGCTCCCGGGGCCGTACCCGGGACCCGGTCGTGCGCCAGCGGCTGGCCGACCTGTGGTCACGGCTGCGGATCATGCGCTGGAACGCGCTCCGCGCACTGCGCGTCGACGAGAACGTCGCGCTGCCGCGCGAGGCGATGATCAACAAGTTGTACTGGGCGAACCTGCACCGCGACATGGGCGAGGCGGCCATGGAGGTGCTCGGCGCCGAGGCGCTGCTCACCCGGTACTCCGAAGCGCACGAGGGCGACGCCGGGGAGCTCGAGATGCGAGCGCCGCACAAGCTCTTCTTCTTCAGCCGCTCCGACACGATCTACGGCGGCTCCGACGAGATCCAGCGGAACCTCATCGGCGAGCGGGCGCTCGGCCTGCCGCGCGAGCCACGCTGAGACGCTCCTCCCCGTGCGACGACAGGAACCACCGATGGCCCAACCCACACCCACCGAGCCGCCGGGACGCGGCCTGCTCGACGGACGCACCGTCGTCATCACCGCCGCGGCCGGCACCGGCATCGGTGGCGCCCTGGCACGCCGCTGCCTGCTCGAAGGAGCCCGGGTGGTCATCTCGGACGCGCACGAGCGCCGAGTCGGAGCGACCGCTGACGCCCTGGGCGACGGAGTTCGGCGACCGCCCGACCGCGCTGCGCTGCGACGTCACCGACGAGGACGACGTCCAGACGCTGATGTCGACCGCGCTCGACGACCTGGGCCACATCGACGTCTGGATGAACAACGCCGGGCTCGGCGGCAACGGACTGGTCACCGAGCTCACCGACGAGCAGTGGTCGAAGGTCCTCGACGTCACCCTGACCGGCACCTTCCGGTGCCTGCGTGCCGTGCTGCCGCACATGTACGAGCGCAGTGCCGGCGCGATCGTCAACAACGCGTCGGTGCTCGGCTGGCGCGCGCAGGAGCGTCAGGCGCACTACGCAGCCGCCAAGGCCGGGGTCATGGCGCTGACGCGGTGCAGCGCCATCGAGGCAGCCGAGCACGGGGTACGGATCAACGCCGTGGCACCGAGCCTGGCGATGCACCCGAACCTGGAGAAGGTCACCCCGCCGGGACTGCTCGAGGAGCTCAAGGCCGCCGAGGCGTTCGGCCGCGGTGCCGAGCCCTGGGAGGTCGCGAACGTGATGGTGTTCCTCGCGTCGGACCTGTCCAGCTACATGACCGGAGAGGTCGTGCCCGTCTCGAGCCAGCAGCCATGAACGCGCGCACCCAAGTCGACTCCCCGTCCGAGCTCCTCGCCCTCGACGGGGCCGAGCTCGGGACGACCGACTGGGCCGAGGTCACCCAGGACCAGGTCGGGCTGTTCGCAGAGGCGACGGGAGATCACCAGTGGATCCATGTCGACGTGGCGCGGGCCCGTGCGGAGTCGCCCTTCGGCGGACCGATCGCCCACGGCTACCTGACGCTGTCGCTGGTCAACCTGTTCCTTCCGCAGCTGCTCGAGGTGCGGGGCGCGTCGATGGGCGTCAACGTCGGTCTCGACCAGGTGCGGTTCCCTGCGCCGGTGCCGGTCGGGTCCCGCCTGCGCGGCAGCGGACGGGTCGTGGCGGTCGCGGAGGCGAAGGGCGGCATCCAGGTCACCGTGCGCGTGACCGTCGAGGTCGAGGGCTCCGAGAAGCCCGCCTGCGTCGCGGACACCGTGAGTCGCTTCATCCCCTGAGCCCAGCTGGCGCCCGGCGTCGCGCGGTGCAACGCAGCCCCACCGGCACCCCGCGCAGTTGGCCCCGCTTGTTACCGGTGGGTAACCTCGCAAGGCGGCCGGCACCCGGGCCGGACCGCGATCCGTACCGTCCCACGACGGGTCGGAACCACCGAGTCCTGAGGGGGACCCACCCATGACCGAGGCCGTCATCGTCGCCACCGCCCGCACGCCGATCGGCCGTGCCGGCAAGGGATCGCTCAAGGACATGCGTCCCGACGACCTGTCCGCGCTCGCCATCACGTCCGTGCTCGACCAGCTCCCGGCCCTCGACCGGTCCGAGATCGAGGACGTCCTGTGGGGCTGCGGCCAGCCCGCCGGCGAGTCGGGGCACAACATCGGCCGCGTGAGCGCGCTGCTCGCCGGGCTCGACGAGACCCCTGGCGTCACCGTGAACCGCTACTGCTCGTCGTCGCTCATGACGATCCGCATGGCCGCCCATGCGATCAAGGCGGGAGACGGTGACGTCTTCGTCGCCGGCGGCGTCGAGACGATCAGCCGCAACATGGTCCACATGCAGCTCGCCGACGGCCCGAAGAACCCCGTCTTCGAGGACGCCGAGGCGCGCACCGCGAAGCGTGCTGAGGGCGGCGCCCCGACGTGGGAGCCCGCAGCGGGCCTGCCCGACATCTACATCGCGATGGGCCAGACCGCCGAGAACGTCGCCCAGGCCGAGGACGTCGGTCGCGCCGAGCAGGACGAGTTCGCCGTGCTCAGCCAGAACCGCGCCGAGGCGAGCCTCAACAGCGGCTACTGGGAGGCCGAGATCACCCCCGTCACCACGCCCGACGGCGAGGTGCGCCAGGACGATGGCATCCGCGCCGGCACCACGCTCGAGAAGATCTCGGGCCTCGGTCCTGTGTTCCGCCCCGACGGCACCGTCACCGCCGGCAACGCCTGCCCGCTCAACGACGGCGCAGCCGCCGTGGTCGTCATGAGCGACACCAAGGCCGCCCAGCTCGGTCTCACGCCGCTGGCGCGCATCGTCTCGTCCGCCGCGACCGGGCTGAACCCCGAGATCATGGGCATGGGGCCGGTCGAGGCGAGCCGCAAGGCGCTCGCTCGCGCCGGCATGAGCATCGACGACATCGACCTCGTCGAGATCAACGAGGCGTTCGCCGCACAGGTGATCCCCTCGGCCAAGCACCTCGGTGTCAGCTGGGACAAGCTCAACACGCGTGGCGGCTCCATCGCACTCGGCCACCCCTTCGGGATGACCGGCGCGCGCATCATGACCACCCTGATCCACAACCTCCAGGAGTCCGACGCCACCTTCGGCCTCGAGACCATGTGCGTCGGCGGCGGCCAGGGCATGGCGATGGTCATCGAACGACTGAACTGAGTCGGCCGAACCGATCGCTGCCTGATCCACGGATTCCGCAACGGGCCTGCGCCTCTGGCGCAGGCCAGTTCGCCGGTGCACGACCGCCGGACCGACACCCACGATCTCGCCCGCCGACAGCGCCGTCTCACTTCAGACTCCCTCTACATCGAACGTATGTTCGATGAGGATGGGGTTCATGCGAGGAACGACGATGACCGCGGATCGGCCGGACGGCGTTGTCGATGCGCGGCATGGCCGATCACGGCACCGTCCCGATGGCGGAGCGACGCCACCGTCACCGCGGGGAGTCGCCCAACGCCTCGTCGGAGTCGGTCGAGACGCTCACCGACCGGATCCGGACCTTGGCCTCGGCGGTGCACGCCGCCCAGTCCGAGCTCGTCGATCTCCTCGTCGCCCTCGACGACGAGGACGGCTGGACCGGGGCGGGCATCAACTCGCTCCCGCACTGGCTCACGCTGACGTGCGCGATGACGCGCCCCGAGGCCGACCGCTACGGGACAGCCGTCCGACGCCGTGACGAGCTCCCGGCGCTGTTCGGGGCCTTCCGCTCCGGCGCGCTCTCGCTGGACTACCTGCACCTCGCGCAGCGGCATGCGACCGCGGACACCGACGAGCAGGTCGCCGACATCGCGACCCGGGCCACCGCGCCGCAGGCGGCCCGTGCGTTCGGCGCGTTCGCCACGACCGACGAAGGCCGCGACGCCCAGCGCCGGGCTGCCGGCACCGGGGACTCCGGCAGCGACACGCCCCTTGGCGCGGCCGACGCCGAGGCTCGTCACGCCGAGGCCGTGCTCACGGTGCCGACCATCCCGACGCTCACGACCCGATCGACCCCGGCGTCTGGCTGACGACCTGGTGGGACGCACAACAGCACCTGCGGTTCGACGGCCGACTCGGGCCGACCGACGGTGCCACGTTGATGGCGCTGCTCGACCGGCTCCGCGATCAGGACCCTGCCCAACCCGACCCTGCCCAACCCGACCCTGCCCAACCCGACCGACGCCCAACCCGACCGTGCCGACCCGCCTCCCGGGGACCGCAGCGGCGCAGCCAGCAGCGAACGGTCAGCCGGAGCGTCGGCGTTCATCGTCCGACTGGCTCACCCGGCCCGAAGCGTTCTCGTCCCTGCTGCGCCTCGCCGGCGATGCGCTCACACACGCCGGTGTCGCCGGTCGCTGGACCGACCGGTTCATGATCACCGCCACCGTCGATGCCGACGTGCTCACTGCAGCCGGCCCGGCAACGGCCTGCTTTCCCGACGGAACGCCGGTCCACGCCGCGGTGATCCGCAGCTGGCTCGGTGCTGCACGCCTCGAGGCGCTGGTCACGCAGGCTGGGGCTCCTCTGTTCCTCGGTCGAACCGCACGATTCGCGACGCTCAGCCAGCGTCGGGACCTGCTCGCTCGGGACGGGGGGTGCGCCTTCCCAGGCTGCGGCCGGACCACCCCACCTACGCGGCCCACCACGCCGCGCTGGGCCATGGGCGGACCGACCGACATCGACCAGCTGATCCTGTTGTGTCCCCGCCACCACCGCCAACACCACGCAGGCGAGTTCGGCATCGCGATGGTCGACGGTCGACCTCGGATCCACAGCAGGACGCCGGTGCCGGTCACGCAAGAACGCCCCCGAGGATCCGCCCCGCCTACCCGAACGCCGCCCGACCGAGCAGGACGGTTCCTCACCCTCGGCGGTGTGGCGGTGCTGTGGCCGTTGACGCACTACGGCCTCGACGTGTTGGTCGCGTCGCTGCAGGACGCCGTCGCGTCGCGCACGCTTGCGCGGTCGGCTGAGCTCAGGCGATCAGGGCCGGATCATCGAGGTAGCGCGGCAGCATCGGCTCGAGGCGCTCGGCGCCGGTGCCGGTGATGCGGTTGCGCTCGTCGACGAAGACCACCTTGGGCTCGTGCCGGCGTGCCTCGTGCTCCTCGAGCTCGCCGAACGAGGCGAGGATCACCCGAATCTCCCGGCGCCACGGGTGGGCCCGCGCCGGCACGAGCCCAAGGTGGTCTTCGTCGACGAGCGCAACCGCATCACCGGCACCGGCGCCGAGCGCCCCGGGCCGATGCTGCCGTCACCTCGATGATCGGCCTGATCGCCTGAGCTCAGCCGACCGGCGCAAGCGTGCTGGCCGCGACGGCGTCCTGCAGCGGCGCGACCAACACGTCGAGGCCGTAGTGCGTCAACGGCTCACAGCACCGCCACACCGCCGAGGGTGAGGGACCGTCCTGCTCGGTCGGGCGGCGTTCGGGTAGGCGGGGCGGATCCTCGGGCGGTGGTCGCGGGACCGGCACGGCGTCGCTGTGGATCCGAGGTCGACCGTCGACCATCGCGATGCCGAACTCGCCTGCGTGGTGTTGGCGGTGGTGGCGGGGACACAACAGGATCAGCTGGTCGATGTCGGTCGGTCCGCCCATGGCCCAGCCGCGTGCGTGGTGGGCCGCCAGGTGCGTGGTCCGGCCGCAGCCTGGGAAGGCGCACCCCCGTCCCGAGCGAGCAGGGCCCGACGCTGGCTGAGCGTCGCGAATCGTGCGGTTCGACCGAGGAACAGAGGAACCCCAGCCTGCGTGACCAGCGCCTCGAGGCGTGCAGCACCGAGCCAGCTGCGGATCACCGCGGCGGGGACCGGCGTTCCGTCGGGAAGCAGGCCGTTGCCGGGTCGGGCTCCTGTGAGCACGTCGGCATCGACGGTGGCGGTGATCATGAACCGGTCGGTCCACCGACCGGCGACACCGGCGTGTGTGAGCGCATCGCCGGCGAGGCGCAGCAGGGACGAGAACGCTTCGGGGCGGGTGAGCCAGTCGGACGATGAACGCCGACGCTCCGCTGACCGTTCGCTGCCGGCTGCGCCGCCGAAGTCCCGGGGGCGGGTCGGCACGGTCCGGGTTGGGCAGGGTCAGGTTGGGCAGGGTCCTGATCGCGGAGCCGGTCGAGCAGCGCCATCAACGTGGCACCGTCGGTCGGCCCGAGTCGGCCGTCGAACCGCAGGTGCTGTTGTGCGTCCCGCGAGGTCGTCCAGCCAGACGCCGGGGTCGACCGGGTCGTGGGCGTCGGGATAGTCCGGCACCGGGTGAGCACGGCCTCGGCGTGACGGCCTCGGCGTCGTCGGCCGCGCTGCTGGGCGTGTCGCTGCCGGAGTCCCCGGTGCCGGCAGCCCGGCGCTGGGCGTCGCGGCCTTCGTCGGTCGTGGCGAACGCGGAGAACGTGCGGGCCGCCTGCGGCGCAGTGGCTCGGGTCGCGATGTCGGCGACCTGCTCGTCGGTGTCCGCGGTCGCATGCCGCTGTGCGAGGTGCAGGTAGTCCGGCGAGAACGCGCCGGAGTGGAAGGCGGAGAACGGCGCCGGGGCTCGTCACGGCGTCGGACAGCTGTTGCGTAGCGGTCGGCCTCGGCGCGCGTCATCGCGCACGTCAGCGTGAGCGGAGTGCGGGAGCGAGTTGATGCCCGCCCCGGTCCAGCCGTCCTCGTCGTCGAGGGCGACGAGGAAGATCGACGAGCTCGGACTGGGCGGCGTGCACCGCCGAGGCCAGGGTCCGGATCCGGTCGGTGAGGGTCTCGACCGACTCCGACGAGGCGTTGGGCGACTCTCCCGCGGTGACGGTGGCGTCGCTCCGCCATCAGGACGGTGCCGTGATCGGCCATGCCGCGCATCGACAACGCGCCGTCCGGCCGATCCGCGGTCATCGTCGTTCCTCGCATGCCCTCATCCTCATCGAACATACGTTCGATGTCAAAGTGAGGCCTGTCGGCGGGCGAGATCGTGGGTGTCGGTCCGGCGGTCGTGCACCAGCCCCCAGCGGGCCTGCGCCAGAGCGCGGGCCCGTTGAAAATCCGGGCAGGGAGGGACCGGTTCGGTCGACTCAGTTCAGTCGTTCAATGACCATCCCCATGTACCTGGCCGCCGCCGACGCACATGGTCTCGACGCCGAAGGTGGCGTCGGACTCCTGCAGGTTGTGGATCAGGGTGGTCATGATGCGGGCGCCGGTCATCCCGAAGGGGTGCCCGAGTGCGATGGAGCCTGCCCGAGTGTTGAGCTTGTCCCAGCTGACACCGAGGTGCTTGGCCGAGGGGATCACCTGTGCGGCGAACGCCTCGTTGATCTCGACGAGGTCGATGTCGTCGATGCTCATGCCGGCACGAGCCAGATGCCTTCCTGGCCTCCACGCCCTCGACCAGCCCCATGCCCATGATCTCGGCGTTCAGCCCCAGGCTCTCAGCAGCAGGACCCGATGCGGCAGCGGCGAGAGGCCGAGGCTGGCGCTGAATTGTATTCGCTCATGACGACCACTGCGGCTGCGCCATCGTTGAGCGGGCAGGCGTTGCCGGCGATGACACTGCCGTCGGGCCGTTAGACGGGACCGAGGCCCGCGATCTTGTCGTACGTGGTGCCGGCGCGGGGACCGACGTCGCCGGCCCACCTCGCCATCGGGCAGTGATAAGCGGGTGATCTCGGCACTCCCGGTAGCCAAGTTGACGACGCTCGCCTCGGCGCGGTTCTGGCTCCGCACCGCCCACTCGTCCTGCTCGGCGTTCTTCACGGTGCTCGGCCGGTGATTTGGGCGACGTTCTCGGCCGTCTGGCCCATCGCGATGTAGGTATCGGGCAGGCCCGCTGCGGGCTCCCAGGTCGGGGCGCCGCCCTCGGCACGCTTCGCGGTGCGGGCCTCGGCGCCCTCGAAGACGGGGTTCTTGGGACCGTCGGCGAGCTGCATGTGGACCATGTTGCGGCTGATCGTCTCGACGCCGCCGGCGACGAAGACGTCACCGTCGCCCGCCTTGATGGCGTGGGCGGCCATGCGGATCGTCATGAGCGACGACGAGCAGTAGCGGTTGACGGTCACGCCAGGGGTCTCGTCGAGCCCGGCGAGCAGGGCCTTGAAGCGGCCGATCTTGTGCCCCCGACTCGCCGGCGGGCTGGCCCACAGCCCCACAGGACGTCATCGATCTCGGACCGGTCTAGCGCGGGCACCTGGTCGAGCACGGCCGTGATGGCGAGCGCGGACAGGTCGTCGGGACGCATGTCCTTGAGCGATCCCTTGCCGGCCCGGCCGATCGGCGTGCGGGCGGTGGCGACGATGACGGCCTCGGTCATGGGTAGGTCCCCCTCAGGACTCGGTGGTTCCGACCCGTCGTGGGACGGTTCGGATCGCGGTCCACGGCCCGGGTGCCGGCCGCACGGCGGGGTCACCCACGGTAACAAGCAGGGCCAACTGCGCGGGGCGCCGGTGAGGCCGCGTTCCGCCGAGCGATTCTGGGTGCCAGCACGACTCAGGGGATGAAGCGACTCACGGTGTCCGCGACGCAGGCGGGCTTCTCGGAGCCGTCGACCTCGACGGTCACGCGCACGGTGACCTGGACACCACCCTTCGCCTCCGCGAGCCGCCCCGACCCCTCCGCTGCCCTGCAGGCGGGACCCGACCGGCACCGGCGCAGGGGAACCGCACCTGGTCGAGACCGACGTTGACCCCCATCGACGCCCCCCGCACCTCGAGCAGCTGCGGCAGGAACAGGTTGACCAGCGACAGCGTCAGAGAAGCTGTGGGCGATCGGTCCGCCGAAGGGCGACTCCGCACGGGCCCGCGCCACGTCGACGTGGATCCCCCCGCCGTCGCCCCCCTGTCGGGTGCCTCCGGCGCTGTCCTCCCTGGGGTACTCCCGTATGCTCCGCGAGCAGCCCGACCTGGTCCTGGGTGACCTCGGCCCGGTCGGTCGTCCCGAGCTCGGCCCCGTCGAGGGCGAGGAACGCGGACGGGGAGT
>CALNXV010000036.1:0-9299 GCA_942490665.1 uncultured Microthrixaceae bacterium | reverse complement strand
CCGCCCGCCCGGTCCTCGAGCGCTACGTGTCGTACTTCCGCCCCGAGGTGCGCGGGTTCGACCGGGTGCCCGACCACGGACCCGTGCTGGTGCTCGGCAACCACTCGGGCGGCCAGATGCCACCGGACCTGCCGGTGCTGCTCACCGCGTGGTGGCGCGAGCGCGGCGAGGACGAACGCGTCCACGCGCTGTTCCACTCGTTCTTCCTGGGGCTGCCCGGTGTGGGTCCGGTGATGGAACGGGCCGGGGCGGTGGAGGCGGGGCGGGCCGAGGCCGAGGCGGTCCTGCGCAGCGGAGCGATCCTCATCGACTACCCCGGCGGTGACCGGGAGGTGTTCCGGCCGTGGAGCGAACGGAACCGGATCGACCTGGGGGGCCACCTCGGTGCGATCCGGCTGGCGCTCCGCACGCAGGTGCCCGTGGTGCCGGTGGTGTCGGTGGGCGCCCACGAGACGGTCGTGGTCCTCGCCCGCGGTGAGCGCCTGGCCAAGCTGTTGGGCCTCGACCGTCGGTTCCGGATCAAGGTCCTGCCGTTGGTGCTGGGCCCGCCCTTCGGCGTGGTGCCGGGTGGGATCCCGACGTGGCCGCTCCCGGCCAAGATCACCGTCGAGCTCCTGGAGCCGATCGACTGGACCTCGCGCCACGGGCCCGAGGACGCGGAGGACGAGACGGTGCTGCGCGCGTGCTACGAGGAGCTCACCTCCACCATGCAGACGGCGCTCGACCGGCTCGCGGCCGAGCGGCGCTTCCCGATCATCGGCTGAGCCCGATCATCGGCTGAGCCCCAGCATCCGCTGAGCCCGATGCATCGGCGAGCCCCGCCTGGTTCGGACCCCACCGGCTGGGTCTCAGGCGGTGAGCCCCCGGTCCTCGATGACCGAGTCCACGAAGCGCCACACCGTGTCGGACCACAGGTAGCCGACGTGGTTGCCGCCGAACCAGCAGGTCTCCGGTTCGTCCCAGTGCTCCCACAGCCGTCGCGCCTGGTCGGTGGTCGCGAGCCGGTCCCCGAGCCCGGCGAAGATCGCTCGTGCCGCCGGCGGCGTCGCCGTGGGGAGGGCCAGGGGCGACACGACGCGGTGCACGTCCTGGGCGGTGCCGTTCAGGATGTTGTGCTCGATGCTGCGCAGGTGGAGGTGCCGCGGTGCGTGGTGCTCGATGAGCCCGGGGAAGTCGACGATCGGGACCCCGGCGAGTGCCAGGTCGAGGTCGTCCTCGAACCCGGCGACGAGCGCAGTGATCAGTCCGCCGAGGGACACCCCGAAGACCCCGACGCCGTCGGGGTCCTGGCGTCGGACCCAGGTCAGCAACCGCCGTACGTCCCACAGCGACTGGGTCAGGCCATGCACGCTGTTCATGAGCTCGAACCCGAGGAACTCCTCGCCGCTGATGCGGCTCGGTCGCCGGGCGCCGTGGACCGGCAGCACGATGGACGCCACGTTCACGCCGAGCCGGTCGTGCAGGCGAGCGGCCCGGAAGCTGACCAGGTCCATGAACGTCGAACCGGTCCCGAACCCGTGGATGCAGACGATCCACGGGCGGCTCCGGTCGCGGTGGCGGAGCACCCACGCCGATGCGGTCCGGTTGGCGTCGAAGGCGAGCCACCGGTCGGTCCCCGGCACCCCGAGGTGCGGTTCGTAGCCGCTGGGCCACCAGAGGCGCTCGTAGCTGCGACCGAGCGCCCACCCACGGGTGACCGCCGGCTCCTCCAGCGGGGTGGGGGTCTGGTGGTACGACGCCGGGTCCTCGAGCCAGCCCCGCTCGGTGAAGAGGGCGTGGGCCCGGGCGAGCTCGTCGCCGACCCGGTGGTAGTCGGCGCGACGGGGGAAGCGGTTCGGCCCGACGGCCATCGCCATGATCGACTCGTCCATCACCACGTGTCCCACCAGCGACGGGGTCAGCCGCACGGCGGGGATGCCCGACGGACGATCCCCCGGATCGCCCATCAGCTCCCGTGCGACGAACCGTGCCGTGCGTGGGACCGCCAGGCCGAGTCGTGCGAGCGGTTGGCGGGCCAGGCGCTTCTCGACCTCCTTGGAGGCGCGCGCCGCGCGGTCGGCGGCCGCGGACGGGCTCCACCACGGCGCCGCGCCGGACGACCCCTGCTCGATCACGTCGTTCGAGCCCGTGTCCTCGGGTGAGGCGATGTCCGACATGGCCCTCCTTCCAGGAGGTTGTGACAGCAACCGTAGCGCCGGCTCAGCAGCGGTTCGTCCAGTCCGCCAACTCGGCCTCCATGTCGTCGGCGAGGACGCCCGGGTCCGGCAGCGAGGCCGAGCACCCGAGGATCGACACGAAGAGGGTGTCGACGTAGCTCCAGGCGGTCACGTTCACCCCGACTCCCTCGAGGATCGGTCCCGAGGAGAACAGCGAGGTCACGACCCCGCCGTCCAGCTCGAGAGGGGATCGCGGGCCGCGCACGCACGACGCCACCAGGTTCAGCGGTGGTCGCACCCGTCCGGCCAGCCCGGTCGCGCTCCACACGCGGGGGACCAGCGACTGCACCACCGGCGGCAGCACCCCGGCGCGAGCTTCGAAGAGCTCCGGGCCGAACTCGCTGCGCACCCGGCGCAGTGATGGCGGCGTCATGGATCGCCCGGGCGCGATCGCCGGGGTCCGCCAGGTCCGAGCGCAACGGCAGGAACAGGTTGTCGACGTGGTTGCCGCCGAGTTGGTTCGCGCCGAGCTGCTCGCGCTCGGTCCTGGTCGACATCGGGACCGAGGCGACGAGGCTCGACGCCGGCAGGCTGCCGATCCGATCGAGGTAGCGCCGGGTGGCGCCTCCGACGAGGGCGAGGAAGGCGTCGTTGAGCGTCGCCCCGGCGGCCCGCTTGACGGTGGTCAGCTCCGGCATCGACAGGGCGACGGTCGCGAACGTCCGGTCGGGTGTGAGCGCGGCGTCGAACGGCGTCCGGGGCCCCGCGAAGGGACCGGGTGGCGCGGTCGGTTCGGCGCGGCGGGCCCGCAGCGCCCGGACCGTGCCCCGGACGGTGCGACCGGCGACGAGCGGCAGCTCGGCGACGGCCCGGGCCGTCGTGGCGGCCGCGGTCGCGTACAGCTCGCGGTCCGAGGGGACCGGCTCGGGACGGAAGGGTTCGTCCACGGCGTCGTCGTCGTCCACCACGAACGCGTTCTCGAGCAGCTCGACCGCCGCCACGCCGTCGGCGAGCGCGTGGTGCAGCTTCATGACGAACGCGATCCGGTCGGGGCCGATGCCCTCGACCACGGTCAGCTCCCACAGCGGCCGGTCCCGTGGGAGCGGCGTCCGGGCGATCGTCGCGACCACCTCGTCGAGCTCACGCGCGCCGCCGGGCGGTGCCGCGGTCGCGGTGCGGAGGTGGCGGGACAGCTCGAAGTCGGGATCGTCGATCACGACCGGGTTGCCCAGGCCGTGGGGCACCGGCACCACCCGACGCCGAAGCACCGGCATGCGGCGGAGCCGGTCCTCGATCAGCGCGGGCAGCCCGTCCGGCGTGAGCGGCTCGCTGCGTCCGGAGACATCGACCACCACGACCTTGATCGTGTGCATGTGCGCGGCCGGCGTCTCGGAGAACAGGAAGCGGGCGTCGAGCCCCGACATGACGGTCATGGCGGCGGCGCGGTCCCGTCCGCCGCGACCCTGGCGGCCCAACGGTGGTCGGGCTTCCCGCTGGGCGAGCGTTCGACGTGCTCGACGAGCACGAGCCGCCGCGGGAGCTTGTAGCCCGACAGCGACGCCCGCGCCGCGTCGCGCAGCGAGTCGAGCGTCGGCGTCGCCCCGGGTCGGGGTTCGACCACCGCGCACACCGCTTCGCCCCAGTCGTCGTCGGGCACGCCGATCACCACCGCGTCGCCGACGTCGGGGTCGGCCTTGAGGACCCCTTCGACCTCCTCGGGGTACACCTTCTCGCCGCCGGTGTTGATGCACTGCGAGTCCCGGCCCAGCACGACGATCGTCCCGTCCGCCTCGACCGTCGCCAGGTCACCCGGGAGGGCCCAGCGTGCGCCGTCGACCTCGACGAAGGTCGCCGCGCTCTTGACGGGATCGTTGTGGTACCGCAACGGGATCCGCCCTCCGCGGGCGAGGTGCCCGACCTCCCCCGAGCCGGGACGGACGGGGCGGAGCTGCGTGTCGAGGACCGTGGTCCGGTCGTCGAGGCGCAGGCGCGGCGCACCGTCGGGGTCGCCCGTCGGTGGCTCGCCGCCGATCTGGCCGGTCTCGGAGGACCCGAACGCGTCACGCACGACGAGGTCGGGTCGGATCCGGCGCAAGCGGGCCTTGGTCGACGGTGACAGCAGCGCGCCCCCGGAGCCCAGCGCCAGCAGCGAGGACGTGTCGTGGTCCTCTGGTGCACGCTCGAGCTCCTCGACCAGCGGACGTGCCATGGCGTCGCCGACGACGACGAGGATGTTGACGCGCTCCTCGTCGACGAGGCGCCAGGTGGTGCCCGGGTCGAAGTGCCCGTCGGGGAGCGTGACGACCGTGCCGCCGCCGAGGAGCATCGAGAACGCGAGCCAGTGTGCCGCCGCGTGCATGAACGGCGGGACCGCCAGCGCGACGAGCCCCGGTCGCAGCACCCGCTCCGCCACCTGCTCGGGGCGCTCGACGTGGTCGCCGAACTGGTAGGGGTCACCGCCGCCCATGGCCGCGAAGAAGATGTCCTCGTGTCGCCACAGCACGCCCTTGGGGAGCCCGGTCGTGCCACCCGTGTAGACGCAGTACAGGTCGGTGCCGGACCGCGCGGGGAACCCGTCGCGGGGTGCCGCGCCGGCGAGCGCCGGCTCGTAGTCGCCGTCCCGGCCGACGCGGAGCACGGCGCGTCGCTCGGGCATCGCCGACGAGGCGTCGGCCACCGTCGTGGAGAAGTCCTCGTGGTGGACCAGTGCCACCAGGCCGGCATCCGCGTACAGGTGGCGCAGCTCGGCCCCGACGTAGCGGTAGTTGATGTTCACCGGGACCGCCCGCACCTTGAACGCGGCGAGCATGGTCTCGAGGTACTCCGTGCCGTTGGGCAGCTGCACGCCGACGAAGTCACCCGCCCCGACCCCCGCGGTGTCGAGGACCCCCGCCAGCCGGTTGGCTCGTTCGTCGAGCTGCGCGTAGCTCAGGCGCCGATCCCCGGCGACGAGCGCGGTCTGGTCGGGGACGGCGGCCGCCACGGACTCGAACAGGTCGGCGAGGTTGAACTCCACGGCTCGGTCAGCCCCCCGTGCCCACGGCGGCGACGACCGCGTCGACCAGTCCGGTGCTGCGGGCGTCGCCGGTCACCCCGAACTGCATCTGGTTCATGACGTAGCCCAACGACCACTCGCCCGAGGGGTCCGCGATCCCCAGGGACCCGCCGGCACCGGCATGGCCGAACGATCCGTCCGGACCGGCGGGCGGCGGCGTCATGTAGCCGAGCCCGAACGACATCGGGAGCCCGATGACGCGGTCCGGACCGCTGACACGCACCTCGGTGGCTCGTTCGACCGTGGCGGGGTCCAACAGCCGCACCCCGTCGACCTCACCGATCAGGGCGGCGTACATCCGGGCGACCGCCCGGGCGGAGCCGACCCCGTTCGACGAGGGCATCTCGGCCGCGAGCACGTCGGGCCGGTTCCACATGTCGTCGTAGCCGAACAGGCCCGACGGACCGGACAGCACCTGCCCCAGGAGCGTGTCCGGACCCATGATCTCGTCCATCAGCTCGCGGACGTCCGGGTCGACGACCGGTGGGTACAGGTGGGCCACCCGTGCAAGCTCGGACTCCGGCAGCCCGATGTGGAAGTCCAGGCCGAGCGGCGCGGCCACCTCGTCCGCGAAGAACCGGCCGAGGCTGCGGCCGGTGACGCGGCGGACCACCTCGCCGAGGATCCAGCCGTAGGACCTCGCGTGGTAGCCGTGCGAGGTACCGGGCTCCCACACCGGGGCCTGGGCGGCGATGGCCTCGACCACACCGTCCCAGCCGAGGACGTCGTCCATGGTGACCTCGCCGGTCACCGCGGCCAACCCGGCCTCGTGCGACAGCACCCATCGCAGCGGGATGTCCGCCTTGCCGGAGGCAGCGAACTCCGGCCAGTAGGTCGCGACCGGGGCGTCGAGGACGAGCTCGCCGCGTTCCACGAGCAGGTGCACGCACGTCGCCGCCATGCCCTTGGTCGTCGAGAAGACGAGCTGGATCGTGTCCTGCTCCCACGCGCGTCCAGCGGTCCGATCGGCGTCCCCGCCCCAGAGGTCCACGACCGGGCGCCCGCGGTGGTAGACGCACACGGCGGCGCCGATGTCGCCGTGCTCGGCGAAGTTCGTCCGGAACGCATCGGCGACCGACTCGAACCCGTCGTCGACCGAGCCGTGGATCTCCGCTGCTGTGTGCCCCACGGGCCGGACCCTAGTTGTGGTGTCACTCAACGAGTCGGGCCGTTGCGCGCCTCGTCGTTGGTGAGGACGGGTGACCTGCGGCGAGGCCCGACCTCCGGTCGAGGCCCGACCTCCGGTCGAGGTCTAGCGTGGTCTCGGCCGGTCCGACCCCGAGGAGGGACATGGCCGACGACGCACCACCGCCGCCGAAGGTGCCGCCCCGATGGTTCGTCCACGTGGCGTGGCGCATCCACCGTGCGCTGTACCGCCTCAGCGGCGGTCGCTTCCTGTGGACCCCCACCAACAAGCGCGGGTGGGGCGCGCTGCGGCTCACCACCGTCGGCCGGCGCTCGGGGACGCAACGCGCCGTGATCGTCGGGTATCTCGAGGACGGCCCGGATCGCATCGTGTTGGCGATGAACGGCTGGGGCGAGGGGCATCCGTCGTGGTGGTGGAACCTGCGCGAACACCCGGATGCGACCGTTCGGGAGTCGCACGGGCCGGAACGGCCGGTCCACGCCCGCGAGGCCGTCGGGCCCGAACGCGACCGGCTGTGGGAGCAGTGGCGTGTCGTGGAACCACAGCTCGACGACTACGCCGGGCGGCGCGGGACCGAGACCCCCGTCGTGGTCCTCGAGCCACGCGACCGGACCGGGTGACGCCGGTCGGTCCGATCGCACGCCCGGCGTCCCGGGAGGGATCGGTTGCCTCGTCGATCGGGACGGGGTCGTGCGGGCTCGGCGCCCCGACTCCGATCAGCTCTCCTCGAGCTCGGCGCCCTGCGCGTCGCACGGCAGCTGGACGTCCGGGTGGTCCTCGGCGAAGTCCTCGGCGAGATCGCCGGCGACCCTCGTCATGTCGGTCGAGTCGATCGCGATGAACCCGTCGTAGGGCCGATCGAGGTCGCGGATCATCCCGACGAACAGCGACAACAGCACCGCCAGGAGGGCGAGGACCCCGATCTGCACCCGCCGGTGGACATAGGGGAGCGTGAAGGTGGCCAGCGCGAACACGCCGATCGAGGCCGAGGCGATCAGGAGCCCGAAGAGCACGCCCGGGACGGCAGGTCGGGCCTCGGTGAGTCGCCGGCTCCGGGCCTCGCCACGTTCCTTGTCAGCAGCGAGGGTCGCGGACAGGACCGGAGTGGGTTCCTCGCCCTGCACCAGCTGCTCGATCGACCCGCGGATCTGACGTGTCCACGGCGACACGGTCGGTGACGTCACGCCCGTCGACCATGACCTCCCATTCGGGACCCGCGACCGCAGCTGCGTAGCAGGCGGTCGCGGACCGCAGTTCGACCTGCGCCGGGCCGTCGCTCGCATAGCCGCCCAGCTCGTAGAGGAAGTCGACCTTGCGGGCTTCGTCCGAGACGCTCTGGACCCCCCGGTTGTACGAGGCGAAGACGTTGACCAGCGTGAACGCGACCAGGAGCACGGTCAGCGACATGATGGGTCCGACGAGCGCCTCGAGCTTGACCCCCTTCACCTCGGTGTCGGCGAACGGACGAACCCAGCGGTTGGCGATCAGCCCGGCCGTCTGCGCGGCGCCGACGATGATCAGAGCGACGAGCTCGGACATGCGGGTGGACCCTACGCGCGGTCGCGCCGGGCCGCCCGCGGAAGCGGCTCCGGCGCCGGCCATGCCGGCGCCGGCTCAGCGGCGCCGGTACGGGCCCGGCCGGAGCCTCGCGGTCGCCATCCGTCGGCCCTCGCTCGACAGCTCCGGGTGCTCGTCGACGAACGCCACCACCCGCTCCGGCTCGGACCGCGACAGCTCCCGCAGGACCCACCCGGGCCCGGTGTGCGCGAAGCGGTCGTCGCTGACGAGGTTGGCCGAGCAGGCATCGAGGACCAGGTCGACGAAGCCCGAGTACTGATCGTCGGCATCTGCAGCGAGCCCGACGAACGCGACGAGCCCGCCGCGGCGCTGCCAGAGCGGGTCGGCACGCGTCCACGCCGCCAACCGCGGCGCTCGCACCGAGAGGTCGCCCCCGACGAGGTAGGCGTGCAACGCCTTGGTGGCGTACCAGTCGCACACGTTCCAGTCGGCGACGTCGCCGCGCTCGAAGGGCACGGCGAGCGCGGCGTCGTGGCGGTCCTCGAGTCGCGGTGCGAGGTGCTCCGCGACGAGCAGCACCCCGGCGAGCCGGTCCTCGCTGTGGGGGCCGGCGAACCAGACGTGGCTCAACGTGAGCAGCTCGTCGACGGGCTCCTCCGCGAGGTCGTGCTCGGCCCACAGCCGATCGACCGCCCGGCGGATCCCCGCCATCGGCGTGCCGCGGAACGTTGCGGCGCCCTTGAGGTAGCGCTCCCAGTGCGTTCGTGTCGCGTCGCGTGCGCCCGCGTCGAGCAGGGCGGCCAGCTCGTCGGTGAGCTGCTGTGTGCGCATCGCGGTCCTCGTGGGTCGGTTTCGGGCAGCATCTTCACATGACGGGCGGACGGCGAGGCGCGATCGGGACGGCGGCGATCGGGGCGCTCGTCGCCGTTGCGATCCTCGCATCGGCCTGCTCCGGCGACGGCGGCGGCGACGCCGCGGAATCCGCGCCGACCACTGCGGCGGAGGCTGCCCCCCCCCCCCCCCCCCCCCCCCCCCCCCCCCCCCCCCCTTTTTTTTCCCCCGCCGACCGGGCCAGTCGCGGACCTGTCCGAGGAGCTGACCGGCGGAGCGGACCCGTTCATCGGCGCCGCGGCCGGTGCCGACCTCGAGGCGGCCGGCTACGTGGAGGAGGAGTTCGTCGCCGCCGGGGAGGCCGTTGCGTACCGCGCGGAGGGTGAGCTCGGCGAGGACGGACGATGGAGCTTCGTCGAGGACACCACCGCGCCCTACCGGACCCGCGTCCTCGTCCGCCGGCCAGCGGACCCCGAGGCGGCGAGTGGCACCGTCGTCGTGGAATGGCTCAACGTGAGCGGCGGGGTCGACGCCAACCCCGAGTGGGCAAGCCTCGAGGAGGAGATCGGCCGACAGGGCCACACCTGGGTCG
>CALNXV010000035.1:0-26704 GCA_942490665.1 uncultured Microthrixaceae bacterium | reverse complement strand
CGACGTCGTAGACGCCGCCCGACGACTGGACGACGAGCTTGCCGTCGAAGCCCGCTTCGCCGAGCCGGCCGTCCACTTCGTCCAGGTAAGCGGCGACGCGGGGGCCGAGATAGGCGTTGTGCAGGCGGTCGAGGTGCTCGAACTCCCGGTATTCCTGGCTGAGCTCGTGGCTGGCGGTCACGAACAGGCCGGGGCAGGTGTGGCGCACGATCTCGAGCGCGCGGATCTCGTGCGCCGGATTGCGGTAGGAGTGGAGGAAGAGGATCGCGATCGCCTCGATGCCCATGTCGGCGAGGTCGGCCGCGGCGAAGCGGACCTGGGCCTCGTCGAGCGGCGTCAGCACCTCGCCCGCGGCGTTGACGCGCTCGTCGATCTCGATCCGGAAGGCGCGGTCGATCAGCGGTTTGTGCTTGCGGAAGAACAGGTTGTAGGCGTCCGGCCGGTTGACGCGGCCGATCTCGTAGATGTCGCGAAAGCCGCGCGTCGTCAGCAGCGCCGTCCGGGCGCCGGTGCGCTCCAACAGCGTATTTATGGCGATGGTCGAGCCGTGGAGGAAGAGGCGGGCGTCGGCGAAGGCGAGGCCGGCCTTGGAAACGCCCGCATCGATCCCGCGGACGAGACGGTCGGGCGTCGTCAGCGTCTTGCCGTAGCGAACGGCTCCGGTCGCCGGATCGAAGGCGGCGATGTCGGTGAACGTCCCGCCGACGTCCGCGGCGAGGCGTTGGCCTCCGGCAGGCTTGGGCGTCGTCATCGTCCGGCTTCCTTCAAAGCGCCGCCAGCGCCGACTTCGGCACGTAGAGGTCGAGCAGGCTGTAGCCGCTGCGCCGGCTCGCCGGATCGCGCATCCAGACGCGCAGCATGTGGCGTCGTCGGCCCGGTCCGTCCTGATATTCGGTGCGGGAATGGAGCGTGATGTAATTGTTGATGAAGGCCGCCTCGCCGGGCTGCGGGTTCAGGCGAAGCTGCATCGCCTCGTCGGCGAGCACGGCGTCGAGCGCGTCCAGCGCGGCGCGCTCGGCGGTCGTGAGCTTGACGCCCTCCCGTTCCGCCCACTCGATCGGATTGCGGTTGTAGCAGATGTGGAGCAGGCCGTTCTTGAAGGCGAAGACAGGGATGGCCTCCACGCTCAGCGGCGGCTCGCCGGGGTCGTGCTGGCCGCGCCGGTGGTGGCGGAAGCCATGGGCGAAGGGGCGGCCAGCGCCTCGGGGCTTTCGGCCGCGAGGCGGTTGTAGACGGCCAGGCCGCTCACGATGATCGTCTCCCCGCCCTCCGCCGCGACGCCGAGGCAGGTCAGCGAGAAGAGATGCGCGCCGTCCGTGTGGAACGGCAGCGCCTTGCTGCTGCGGTAGCCGCGGGAGCGGTGGCTGTACTCGATCCCCTCGTCGCGGACGTCGACGACCCGCTGCAGCTCGTAGTTCTGCGGCACGACCTGGCCGATATGGTCCGAAAGGCCGAGCGCGAGCGCGACCTGCTCCGGATAGGCCAGCCGGTCGACCGGCAGGCCGGAGAGGACGGCGAAGCCGGGGCCGTCCTCCAGGAGGTCGTGGACCCTGGTCGCAAGCGTTTCCGCGCCCGGCAGCGGCAGGCGGCGGCGGTCGACGTCCTCTGCCGGCGCGCCGTCGGCGGCGGCGGCGCGCGAGGCCGCCGCCATCTCCTTGGCGAGCGCCGGGTCGACGGGCAGACGCCAGTCGTTTCGGTCGCGGATGTCGGCGCCCCGCCAGACGGCAGGACCTTCGAGCTTCGTCATCAGGGCGTCCTCCGGCGGGGCGCCTACGGTGTCGTCGCCGTCGGGTCACTGTCATCGCCCATTGTCGTCCTGGGCGATTGTCGCCAATCGGCCGCCGCCGCAAGCGCGAAGCGGCCGGACGCATCGCGCCGATGCGGTTCAGTCGTCGCGGCTGATGCCGGCGCTCGCCGTCCCGATATAGCCGCGGTTCCAGGTCGGCGTGATCTGGATCTCGTTCAGGCAGACATGGGGCGGCATGCGCGCGACGAAGAGGATCGTCTCGCCGACGTCGTCCTCCTGGACCATGCGCGCCCGCTCCTCCGGCGTGACGGGCACCGGGCGCTTGTCGAGGATGTCGGTCGCGACCTCGCCCGGGCATCGGGCACGAGAGGCCGAGAGGCCGACGGGGCCAAGCTCCAGGGCGCCGTGTCGGTGGAAGGATTCCCACTCGGTGATGCCGGAGGACCCGCCCGCACAAGCCCTTACCGCCGACTGGACGCTCGTCGCCTGACCCGTCGTAGTTCGTGTCGCAGGGCCGACCCGACTCATCCCCGAGTGGCGACCTCGTCCGCTCATCGGTCGGCGGGACTTGGTGCGCTTTCCGGAGCGCTTCAGTGAAAACAGAGTGTGGTCGAGAGTTCGGTTGGCTCGAGCTCATCCGGCGTGGCCGGTTCGGCTTGGAGGGAAGGGCACGATGTCGATCTCGGCGACGAAGCATGGGGCGGCCGGTCTGGCGGTCGGTGCGCTTCCTGTGGTCGGCTGCAGCGGCGACGACGGCGGCCGACCACGGTGGCGATGCCGACGCGATGACGCTCTCCGGCTACTCCACCGGCGGGTACACCGCACTCATCCATGGCTACATGGGCGACGACCCGCCGCTCCCGGTGACCGACTGCCGCGTCGACCCGGTGATGAGTCCGCCTGCTGCCGTCGCGGTGGGAGGTACCCCGCTGTTCGCCGCCGAGTGGGCGCGGGACGGCAAGCTCCCCATCCCCGCCTGGACCGAACTGACGCCGGAGCAACTCGACCGAGTCGACCCCGAGCTCCTGGTGGGAGAAAGCCCGACGATGATCGTCAACCTCTTCGTCGGTGACGACGACCAGGGTGGACCGGTCGCTCCGCCCGGCGAGCGGCCGATCACCGATGTCAACCGCGACTACCAGCCAAAGCTCGTCGACGCCGGCTACACCGCCGACCTCACCGTGGTACCCGGGGGTCAACTGCTCTCGCCGGAGGGCTGGGAGGCGTTCAGGACGATGAGTGTCGAGACCGCTGGGGCCGTCGCGGAGTAGCTCGTCCGGAAGGTCACAGCCGTGAACGGGCCTGCATCACCGACGAGATCGCGCACGTCGGCCAGAGCCTCGAACGAAGCACCGTGCTCGGCAAGCTCGCCCGCTACCCCGAGGTCCACGAGAACCATCTCAACGGTGCAACCGACCATGCACCGGCCCCGTGGCATCTGAGACGGCCTGTTCGCGTGCTGCGGTGTCGGGTCCGGCTCTCCCCTCGGGTCGAACAACCCAACGAGTCGAGTCAGCGCGTTCGACGGCGTCGACGGCGCCACCAAGTGGCGACCAGTGACATGACCGTCGACAGTACGGCCAGCACGGCGAACTGCACCCATGGCGGTCGATCGGAGAATCTGGTCACTGTTCGGCTGATCGCTCCTACCGTATGGGGCCACGTGAGCGGATCGCCAGGATGTCGACCGGGGACCTCGGTCGACCCAGCCGATCGTGGTTCCGAATCAGTCCTGCCAGCAGAGCGTTGAACCAGGTCGATCGTGAAGCGTGCTCGGCGACGATCCTGGCTCGTCGACCGACTCGCGGCGGTTCGTGTCGGAGGACCGACCCGACTCAGCTCGGAGCGGCGAGTTCAACCCGACGAGTACGCGCAGCGTGGAGTGCGGAACTGGCCGCCACTCGACGCGGATCGCCGGACCACAGACTCGCGACGGCGGTTCTGCATCTCACGTTCAGACACGCTCGGCGAGGCCGGGACCAGCAGCGGTCGTCGCCAGATCTCCGTCAACACGAGTCATTCGGTCCAGTAGTTCATACATGATGTCCACTCCCGCAGTGGTCACGGTCGACGGGCTGACGAAGCGGTTCGGACCGGTTGACGCGGTCGTCGGGGTCTCGTTCGAGGTCGGCAGGGGAACGGTGTTGGGTCTGCTCGGGCCGAATGGCACGGGCACGTCGACGCTGGTGAGGATGGCGACGACCCTGCTGTCGATCGACAGCGGCTCAGCGCGTGTCGGCGGGTTCGACGTCTCGAGCGAGGCGGAAGCTGTCCGCCACCTGGTCGGTCTGGCTGGCCGAGCGGCGGCCGTTGACGAGAAGCTCACGGCGCGAGAGAACCAGGAGCTGTTCGGTCGGCTCTACAAGCTCCCCCGACGCCGGCGTCGGGCACGGATCGACCAATTGACCGAGCGGTTCGACCGGGGCTCCTTCCCCGATCGGCCGGCATGGACGTACTCGGGTGGTCAGCGACGCCGGCCCCGCCCGTCGGTGGCCTGCGCGCAGCGATCGATGACACCGTGACCATGATGTGGCGCGACCTCATCCGTACGGCCCGCCAACCCGAGATGCTCGTGTTCGGCGTTGCGATGGGTGTGTTCTTCTTGGTGCTGTTCAACTACGTGTTCGGCGGCACCACCACCCTCCTCGCCGCCATCACCCCACGGGAGACTCAACGATGACCTGGAACATCACCGGCAAGCACGTGCTGATCACCGGTGGAACCTCCGGCATCGGACGCGCCACCGCCGCCCGACTCGCCAGCCGAGGCGCGAACGTCACGATCACGTCCCGGAGCCTGACCACCGCCCGGACCGTCGCTGACGAACTCACTGCAGCTGCCGGCACCGCAGTCGAGCCAGCGGCGCTCGACCTGTCGTCCCTCGACTCGGTGCGAACCTTCGCCCAGTCGTACCGTGATCGTCACCAACGACTGGACATCTTGATCAACAACGCCGGCACGATGACCGGCAAGCGGCGCACCACCCCAGACGGCCTGGAATGGACCCTTGCCGTCAATCACCTCGGCCCGTTCCTGCTCACCAACCTCCTCACCCCGCTGCTCCTCGCCAGCACCCGATCCCGAGTGATCACCGTCAGCAGCGAGACCCACCGCAGCGCCAAGCGAGGCCTCGACTTCGATGACCTCCAGATGACGACCGGCTACTCCCCGTCCAAGGCCTACGCCGCCTCCAAGCTCGCCAACATCCTGTTCACCATCGAACTGGACAACCGACTCGGCCCAGACGGCGTCACCGCCCGAGCCCTGCACCCCGGCGTCGTCGCCACCAACTTCGGCAACGACACCAACAGCCCACGTTGGATGGGCCTCGCCATGACCCTCCTCAGACCCTTCTTGGCCACCCCGGACAAGGGCGCAGCCACCAGCGTCCACCTGGCCACCGCCCAACCCGACGAACTCGATGCCGGCATCTACTGGGCATCCGGCAAGCCCAAACAACCCAGCGAATCCGCCCTGGACGAAGACGCCGCCCGCCGGCTCTGGGACGCTTCCGCCGAGCTGGTCGGCTCCACCGAGTGACACCCGTCGCCCCGAGCTGCATCAACGAGGCCTCGGCCCCCGACGACCACCACTGACCACGCCCGCGGGTCGGCGTGGGGCTCGCGGCGGACGCGACGTGGCCCCCGGCGACACCGGGGGCCACGCTCAACGGGTGTACGTCTGGGTCGTCAGCCGGTGAAGCTGGGCTGCGCCGCAGCGGCGGGGGCCACCGCCGTCGTCGGCGGGGCCGGCGTCGCCGTCGGGGGGGCCGTCGTCGCCGGAGCGGCGCAGGTACCCACTGCGATGGTCTGCGGGATGAGCAGGAACGGCGAGGCCACCGGCTCCGGGGCGTCGACGGGGATGCCGCCCACCGCGTAGCCGATCGAGGCCTCGGCCTCGGTGACCGTGAAGTCGAACGACAGCGCCGGATCGGGCGGCCCGTCGACGACGTAGACCTCGATGCCGTAGGTCCCCACCGGCAGCGGCCCCGAGATCTGCTCGCCGTAGGAGAACGTGCCGACCGATCTGCCGAGGTCGGTGTTGACGACGTCGACGGTGGGGGCGTTGGCCGAGTGCACGGCGACGGCCCGACCCGAGCCGGCATCGACGCAGGACACGTCGAGTGGGATCGGCAGCAGCTCGGGGACGAACGGCTCGCCGTTGCCCGTGGCCACCAGCGCGACCGCGTCACCTTCGGGCGTGACCGTCTGGTCGATCAGAGGCTCTTGCTGGGGATCGGCGCAGTCGACCGGGTCCGGGTCCTCGGCGCCGTTGGCGTACACCTGGACGGGCACGTCGTCCCCGGAGGCGAGCGCCAAGGGGCCGGCGATCTCGCCGAACTGGAAATCCGGGAGGAGCTCCGTGTCGCCCGAGCAGACGGTCACGTTCGAACCGCCATCGTCCGGTGACGACTGCCCGCCGGTGTTGAGGCCGTGGACCACGTACACGTCGGTCGTGGCCTGGGCGCCGACCGGCCCGGACGGCGTCACGACGACGAGCAGGGCCGCCGCGGCCAGGATCATGAGTGCTCTCTTCATCAATGACTCCTACCTTCGTGTGCGATTCACCCACGGCACATGCCCCAGCGAAGTGGACACACGCCCAACACGAACATCCCAACCGAATCACGCTGGTCCGAACTAGGGCACTTCGTCACGAACCGAGCCAGCCAGCCCGACGAGCGCACCCAACTGCGACCGGGGCGCGGGCGGCGCTGAAGGGGTACCCCACGCCGGGGGGGGGTGGCCCCGGTTGCGGAGGAGTCGATGTGGCCGGCGGACACGGTTGCAGAGTTCCTCGAGCGGTCGGACCGCGACGGCGACCGTCTGCACCCTTCATGGACGTTGGGGGGGGCGACCGGTGTTCGCCGGGGAGAAGCACTCAGGCTGCGCTGGGCTGACGTGGACCTGACGATCGAGATGGCGACAACCGTGCGCACCCTGGTGACGTCGACCATGTGCCGACGATGCGCGGCTCAAGGACAGCGGCATGACGCCGGCCGGTGACGCTCGACACGAGACGCTGCTGGTGGTGTCGGAGGGCCGACGTGAACCCCCTGGCCGTCGGTGTCAGTCGTAAGTCGCCTCGATCCACCAGCGGCCGTCCTCCAGGGTGAGCAGATGCGCCACACCGTGACTCGGGTGGCGCGGGCTGGGGCTCGTGGGCTCGATCGAGGACGGGCCCACACCATCGCGTCTGTCACGGCCCTCCGGTGCCAGCACGACCTGGACCCGGGCGCGACGACGATGCGCGAGGGCGTCCCACCAGCGTTCATCGGTGCACCACGGGCCCGCCCACGCACGCACCTCGACCCAGGTTCCCCCGTCGATGCGACAACGCACAGGAGACGCGCTGATCAGCCCCCGGCCCCCCACCCCGACCCCACGCCCGTCACGGTCCACCAGCTCGACGGGGCGGGGGCGTTGCTCGACGACCGCTGGCGAGGGCGACGGGATCCGCCCCGGCCAGGGACGGTCCTCGCTGCGACCACGGGCCGTGAGATCGACCGTGTCGAGGGGGACCAACCGGTACTGCTCACCGGGGCTGCGGCCGCCCTGCCATTCCGGCACCAGGACCGCCTCGGCGCCGGCGAGGGCCTGCACCCGCGCGAGGGCCCGCACCGCGCGCTCGCGTGCCGCCCCGTCGTCGCCCCAGAAGCCGAGCTGCACGCCGTCGTCGGGGATGACCTGATCGGGCTCCAGCGACAGCATGACGATCCCGCCCCGCTCTCGACTCGTCGCTCGACCGGTCCGCAACCACCCCTCGAGCTGCCAACGGGTGCGCTGAGCGATGGCGCCCGGCGACAGGGCCCCCTCGTGACGCCAGAGCCGTTCGATGCGGTCCCCCAGCTCGGTCTCGGCGCTGACCAGCACCCGCGTGCAGGCCAGCCCGCGGCCCGCGAGCTCGACATGGAGGGTGTCTGCGAGGGCCTTCGCGAGGAACGCGACGCGCTCGACCTGCTCCGCCGGGGGTCGACCGCCGCGCTGACGCGCAGCTCCGCGGGGACCTCGGCGAGTACCGGGCCCTCGGTCTCCGCACCGGTCGCCAGCCGGTGGGCGGCGACGCCGAGGGCACCGAAGCGTGCCGAGATGTCGGGGGCGCCGAGCTGGGCGACGCGGCCGATCGTTCGCAACCCCAGCCGACGCAGCAACGACGTCAGCTCGTCCCAGTCCGAAGCGGTGCTTCCCGCCGGCGGCTCGACACCGAGCAGCTCGACCGGCAGCGGAGCCAGGAACGCCGACGTCGCACCCGACGGGACCACCGTGGCACCCGCCCTGCGCCCCGGCCGCCCAGATCCTCGAGCGCTGCGATCGCCGCAGCACGCGGCCCGCCCGCGATCCCGACCCCCACCGCGCACGGCACCCGACCGTCGCCCAGCTGCGCGGCGAGCGCGGCCCGGACCTGCTGCACCACGAGCCGGGCGAGAGCCCGGTCACCGCCGTGATAGCGGGACGGGCCGACCGTCGGCAGCGAACACCCACCGGGCTCGCGGACCTCGAGGCGCGGCGCCAACTGGTGCATCTCCGCGAGCACCACCTCGAACGCCCGCGCCTCGCCGGACTCGTCGCGCTCGGCAAGGCGGATCGACGGGCAGCGCGCCTGGGCCTCACGACGACGGAGACCGGGGACGACTCCGAGCGCTCGGGCTGCTGGGTCCGCGGCGACGACCCGCTCGGCGTCGAGCACGGCGACCGGTTCGCCGCCGCGGTCGCCGAGCGCGACCACCGGCCAGTCAGCGCACCGCAACGCCAAGGTGCGGACCGGCCCGGGTGCGGACCGATCCTCCATCAGGCGCTGCGCTCGCCGCGCAGCACCACCACCCTGGCGACCGATCCTGGGCCGTGGCTCGCAGCGGGCACCTCGACAGCGGCGCTCGGGGCGCCGGTGGGGCCCGGGAGCAACAGCTCGCCGCGACGGGGACGGGTCGCGCCGCGGCGACCGGTGACCTCGACCACGAGGCGTCGCGAGGTCAGCCGGCCCCACCCCTGGCCGATACCCGACCAGTCGGCACCCACCCCACGCAGCTCGAGGTCAGCGGCCTCGGGCCAGGGGTCCGAACCCCCACTCCGACGCCGCGGGTCGACCAGGACCAGCACCGCGCCACGCTCGCGGGCCCGGGCCCGCAACCGGCGAGCATCGGTGCTCGACGTCCGCTGCGACAGTCCCCAGACCACGACGTCGAACGCGTCGACGAGGGTGGCGAGCACCCCGACGAGGGTCGACTCGGAGGGGCGGACCACCACCAGCCGCTCCAGTTCGATCCCGGACTCGGCGGCAGCGGCCCAGCCCAGCCCCGTGGCCCCCACGCAGGCGACCCAGGACCCGGCCCGGGTGGGTCCCGCGGCGAGTGCGAACGCGAGCGAGGTGGCCGCCACCGGACCGCGCACCCGGACGACCGACCCCCGCTGCAACCCGCCGCCGGGGAGCAGGTCCTCGAACACGCCCAGTACGGGCAGGAGCCGCTGATCGGCCGTGCTGACGGGGCGGGTCCGCTCGACGACGCTGCGCAGCCGGGCCAGCTCGTCACGCCGGCTCAGTTCGTCGCGCCGGCTCTCGTCGCTCGCGGTCGGTGTGCCCACCCCGCCAGTATCGAACAGACGTTCGATACTGGCAAGCGGCCTGGACCCTCAGTCCCCGTCGCCGTCCCCGCCGGGGGTGGCGAAGTCCTCGGGGGTGGGCACCCGCACACCGGGGCGGTAGTGGGTGTACAGATCCTCGATGATCCCGGCGATGCCATCGGTGTCGCTGCCCCGGGCCAGGTGCACGGTGATCACGTTCGAGTTGATGTGGATGCCGTCGATGCCGCCCCGCTCGAACAGGCGTCTCGCCAGGACATCCGGAGGGCGGTCGTCCTCCACCGGCTCGCCGGCGAGGTAGCGCTCGTGGGCCATCCCCGTCAGGGTCCGGTTGATCTCGAAACGGACCACGCCGGGCTGGTTCGACGGCTTCTCGATGACGGTGACGGGCTGTCCCATAGCGAGCGGAGCGTAGTCCCCCTCCCCGGCCGCGCCCCACTCCCGGCGGCCTCCACCGTCGACACCCCCTCACCGCCGGTGGACCGTCCGACACGATCACCGCCACCATGGTCCGATGCAGGGACCCAGTGACGACGCCGCACCGGCCGACGAACCCACCCAGCAGGTCACCGTGTTCCAGGCCGTCGGCGGTCAGGCGTTCTTCGACACGCTGGTCGACCGGTTCTACGACCACGTCGAGCGCGACGAGGTGCTGCTCTCGCTGTACCCGGACCGCGACGACCTCGCACCGGCACGCGAGCGACTCGCGCTGTTCCTCGGGCAGTACTGGGGCGGGCCCACCACCTACTCGGACCGGCGCGGACACCCACGCCTGCGGATGCGCCATGCGCCGTTCGCGATCGGCGAGCGCGAACGCGACCACTGGGTGGTGGCGATGCTCGACGCACTGGAGCACACGCTGCCCGGGACCCCCCTCGACGACGACCTGCGCGCCGCGGTGCACGAGCGCATGGTCGACTACACGCGCCGCTCGGCGGACCACCTCGTCAACCAGCGGTGAGTCGCAGGGAGAGGTGAAGAAAGAGGGTCATCCCAACGCTAGACCCCATCACCACCAGTGATGGGAGGACCCTCGCTCTGCGTCACCCGTGGGAGAGGAAGGGTGGATGGGAGGGAGACGCAGAACGTGGCCGGAGCCACGTGGACATCATGCCCTGTGAGGACCCCCGTGCGCCAGCACCCCGGTGTGGCTGATGGCATCGCCAGATGACTGGCAGTCAGCGGCGTCTCTGCTACGCGGACGGGGACGCGGACACCGCCGGGCGCAGCACCGAGCGGGCGGCCAGGACCGTCGGAACCGCCAGGCCGATCGAGACCGCTGCGAGCACCAGGTGGACCACCACGAAGCCCACTCCCCAGTCGCCGCCGAGCGCGATGTCGGCGGCCCGGACGAGCCACACGGCGATGGTCCACACGCCGAGCGCCGCAAGGCCGAACGCCGTGGCACGCCCCCAGCCGCTCCCCCGTCGCCACCCCACGACCAGGGCGACACCCACCATCGCGGCGGGCACCGCCAGGCTGAGCGACAACAGCACCGTCGCTCCCGCAGGGTCGGGGTCGGCGAGTGCGTTGCGGATCCGCCCCACCCACACGAACAGCGTCCAGGCAACCAGCGCCGCGGCCACGACACGATCACGACGGGCGGGCGCAGCACTGCGTGTCGCGTCGCCGGCGTTCAGGTCCGCTTCGAGTGCCACGACATCACGGTAGGTCAGTTGAACGCGCCGCCGGCCAGCACGGACTCCGACAGGCCCAGCTTCAGCACGGCGGTCATCTCGCCGACGCCCTGGGCGCGCACGGTGCGGTCCTCGTCGGCACGCACCCAGTCGGGCAGGTGCCCGGCCGCGCCGATGGCCAGCACCTCACCGGGGGCCGCTGCCTCGCACAGCCGTGCCGCGTGGTTGGCAGCGGGGCCGATGTAGTCGTCGCCCTCGAACAACAAGACGTGGCCCCCGGCGATACCGGCGTGGATCTCGAAGGGGTCGTCCGCGAACCGCAGCGTCAGCTCGCAGACCGCCGCGATCACGGGGCCGGGTGCAACCCCGACGAGCATGGCGCCGTCGCCGAGCCACTTCAGGACGCGGACACCGCGGCGGCCTGTCACCGCGCGCACGGCACTCCGGAAGCGCGTCAGCACCTCGAGCGCAGCGGGGGTGCCGTTGCGCTCGGTGAAGTCCGTGAAGCCGACCACGTCGATGAAGGCGAACCACCGCTCCAGGGTCTGAGAGACGTCGACCCACTCGGGCACCGGCGGCTCGACCCCGGTCCCGTTGGGAACCACGATCCCGCGAGGAGCACCGAACTGGACGCCGCGGGTTCGGTTCTCGCTCATGGCGCCACCTCGGGCCACCCCGCCGACGGGTCCCGTCGACCACGTGCGACCGCTCCGATGCTGCCACAGACTGCGAACTGTCGCAAGCGACTGCTCGCGAGAGTTCGCAAACTACACAGCCGTGAGCTGGCGATGCCTGCGGCGCCCCTGCCAGGGCACAGCGTCCATGAAGGCCCAGGACCGACGGTGGATCGCGGTCGGTCCGTACCCGAGCAGGGCCAGCTGGTGGCGGGGGCACGGGTAGCCCTTGTTGCGCTCGAAGTCGTAGCCCGGGTGGTCCACCGCTGCGTCACGCATCATCCGGTCGCGGGTGACCTTCGCCAGGATCGACGCGGCGGCGATGCTCAGGACGCTCGCGTCGCCGCGGACGACGGTGCGCGTCGTGCCACAGCCGACGAAGTCCCAGCTGCCGTCCACGAGCACCGGTGGCAGGTCCCCGCCTCCCGACCGCCCCGCACCGCTCGACCGGCCCGCCTCGTCGAGATGGTCGACGTCGAGACCGAGCGCCCCGAGCGCCCGAGCTGCGGCGAGTCGCTGCGCGGCGGACATGCCGAGCCGGTCGCACTCCTCGGGACTGGCGTGGCCGACCGACCAGCCCCTGCACCACGAGGCGACCCGCCCGAAGAGCTCCTCGCGGCGCGCCTCGGACAAGGCCTTGGAGTCGCGCACCCCGTAGACGCGCGTTCCGCGGGGCAGGATCGCCGCGCCGACGCTGAGCGGCCCGGCCCACGCCCCGCGGCCGACCTCGTCGACCCCGACCACGACGTCGTGCCCGGCATCCCACAGCTCGCGTTCGTGGCGCAGCGTCGGGGCCGGGTCGGTTCGAGCCATCGAGGCGAGCGTAGCGGCGCCCCGTCGGCCGGCTCGGCGATCGACTTGAGCTTCGCGCTTGAGGAATCGGTCACACCTGCCGATGGGAGCGTGTCGACCGTCGACGGGTCGACTCAGGGGGAACACGATGCAGATCCGGCTCGAGAGCATCCACCGACAGCCCGAGGTCGGCCGACCACCGGAGGTGGCCTCCGTCCTTCGGCGCGGCACCATCCCCGACGGCGACGACGTCGAGGTGCGCAACCGATTCGAGAACCACTGGGTCAACGGCTTCGCCGTCGCGGAGTCGGGAGAGGGCGGCTACCGGCTGCGGCGGCTCTCCGACGGCCGCCTGCTGCCCACCTGGTTCCCCCACGACGCGGTGCGCCGACGCCGCTGACCGACGAGCCGACCGCTCGCAGGCGCACTCGGGCAATACCGCGATCGGGACACTGCGCGACCGCGGCAGTGCGACCTGCGCTCAGTCGCTCGGGGCGTCCGTCTCCGCGAGCACCCAGTCGAGGTACGGACGGTGACCACCGGCGACCTCGGTGACGAGCACCTCGGGGACCTCGGCCGGATGCAGCTGGACGAGGCGCTCGACGAGGGCCTCGGCCACGCCGGCGCGGGTCTTGGCGGTCACCGTCCACTCCCGGTCCTCGCAGCGGTCGCCGCCCCAGCGGTAGCTCGACCGGATCGGACCACCCACCTGGACGCACGCAGCGAGACGCTCGTCGACCAGCGTCGCGGCGAGCCGGTCGGCCGTGTCCTCGTCGGGCACCGTGGCGCCGACCACGCAGACCCGCTCGTCGCTGCTCGACCCGGCGCCGCTGCCCATCCGAGGAGTCTCGCGCGCCCCTAGCATCGGGCCGGTCCCGGCCCCCGCGACCCCTGGAGCCCGACATGGTCCGCCACCTGCACGTCGTGCCCCACACCCATTGGGACCGGGAGTGGTACGAGCCGTTCCCGGTGTTCCGCGCCCGTCTCGTCGAGCTGCTCGACGAGGTGCTCGACCGCCTCGACGGCAGCGACCCCGCCCACCCGCTCGAGCACTTCCAGCTCGACGGGCAGATGGCGATGGTCGACGACTACCTCGAGGTCCGTCCCGCAGAGCGTGACCGCATCCAGCAGCTCGCCGGGGCGGGCCGGCTGTCGATGGGGCCGTGGTACGTGCTCCCCGACGAGTTCCTCGTCTCCGGCGAGACGCTGGTGCGGAACCTCCAGCTGGGCATGGCCCGGGCCGACGAGCTCGGTACGCCGATGCCCATCGGGTACCTGCCCGACATGTTCGGCCACATCGCCGCGATGCCGCAGCTGCTCACACTGTTCGACATGCGCGACGCAGTGGTGTGGCGAGGGGTACCGGCGAGCGTTCGCAGCCCGGCGTTCGCCTGGCGGTCCCCCGACGGCTCGGTGGTGCGCGCCGAGTACCTCAGCGGTGGGTACTTCAACGGGTCCGACATGCCGGCGGACCCCGCCGAGCTCGCCGACCGCGTCGCGCTGTTCGCGGCGTCCCAGGGGCCACTGGTCGGCGACCGGGTGCTCTGGCTCGCCGGGATGGACCACGAGGTACCACCCGCGCACCTCGCCACGACCGTCGCCGGCCTCGCTGGCGTCGACGACCGAGAGACACCCGACGTGGTCACCATCGGACCGCTCACCGAGGCGTTCGTCGACGTCGAGCGCGACGGGCTCCCGGTGCACGACGGCGAGCTGCGCTCAGGAGCGCGGGCGAACCTGCTGATGGGGGTGGCGTCGAACCGGGTCGACGTCAAGGCCGCCGCAGCGACCGCCGAACGCAGCCTGGAGCGTCTCGCCGAGCCGCTCGACGCGCTGTGGCAGCACGACGACCGTTGGGCGCCGCTGCTGTGCGTCGCGTGGCGCGAGGTGATCCGCAACGCGGCGCACGACTCCATCTGTGCCTGCAGTCACGACGAGGTCGTGGACGCGGTGCTGCACCGCTACGCCGAGGCCACACGCACCGCGAACGAAGTCGCCGAACGAGCGCTCGACCGCGCCGCCGCGAGCTTCGCGACACCCGGGACCTACCTCGTCAACCCGACCCAGCACACCCGGGACGAGCTCGTCACCGTCACCGTCGATGCGTCGTCGGTCGACCCGACGACGATGCAGGTCGTCGCCCGCGAACCCGACAGCGAGGTGTTGCACCGAGGCGGTGCTGGCGAGGCACCGCTGCTGCTCGCACGGGAGCTGCTGTTCGAACGGCCCGCCGTGAGCGCGGCACGCCTCGTCCCCGTCGAGGGCACCGATGACGACCACCTGCGCGTCGAGCTGCACGAAGGCGTTCGACCCGACGAGCTCGAGGGCGGGCTCGCTCCCACGGACGCACTCGGCGAGGTCGGGCGCCGCTGCGACCACGACCCCGAGATCGTGGTGTCCACCGTGCTGCACCGGGCGCGGCCCCGTGCCACCGCGCTCGCGATGTCCGGTCCGGTCGCCGGGCTCGGCTGGCGTCGATGGTCCGGACCCGAACCGGTCCGCCCCGTCGCGGCGACCGGCGACACGACCCTCGCGAACGGCCTGATCAGCGTGACCGTCGACCCCGACGACGGAACGTTCTCGATCGGCTCGCTGCGCGGTCTCGGCCGCCTCGTCGACGGCGGCGACGCCGGCGACACCTACAACTGGTGCCCGCCCCAGCACGACCTGGTGGTCGAGGCGCCCGCACGCGTCGCGCTGCACGCCGCCGAGACCGGACCGCTGCGGGGACGTCTGGTCATCGAAGCCGAGTACGAGCTGCCCGAGCGCGTGGGGCACGACGAGGACGGCCGGACGCGCCGCGAGGGCGACGTCGTCCAGCGCCTCACCACGACCGTCGAGCTCCGAGCAGCGGAACCGTTCGTGCGGGTCACCATCGAGCTGAGCCACCACGTGCGCGACCACCGGCTGCGGGCCCACCTGCCACTCCCCCGTCGGGCGTCCACGTCGACCGCCGAGTGCGCCTTCGGGCTGGTGCAGCGTCCGTTGTGGGCCGAGGGGGGACCCAACGAATGGGGTGTGGCGACGTTCCCGTCGCGGCGATTCGTGCGCGCCGGCGGGCTGACGGTGACCCACGAGGGGCTCTGCGAGTACGAGCTGGTCGACCTGGACGGCGAGGCGGAGGATCCCACGACCACCGCCGGGGAGCTGGCACTGACCCTGGTGCGGGCCACCGGCTGGCTGTCGCGTGGACCGATGGCGTCGCGTCCCCTCCCGGCCGGACCCGAGCAGCCCCTCGAGGGCCCCCAGCTGCGGGGGCCCTTGACCCTGCGATACGCAGTCGCGACCGACGACATCGACCCGTACGAGTTGGCCGATCGCGTCTGGTCGCCGCTCGCTTCGGTGGAGGCTGCCGGTGGCGGCGAGCGGGGTGAGGAGGGGACGCGGCTGGACGTGCGCGGCATGGCGGTCGACGCGATCGTGCGCGACGGTCACGATGTCGTGGTGCGCGGCCACGAACCGTTCGGTCGACCCGGGGCGCTGCTCGTGCCGGGTCGGACCGGGGAGGTCGTGGACCTGCTGGGGCGATCGCTCGGCGGGTTCGACACGTCGATGGCACTGCGCCCGCACCAGATCGTGACGGTCCGCCTCGACCCGCCCACCGCCGAGCGGTCCACCTCTGGAAGACTCCATCGATGAGTGAGATCTCGACCGTCGACGTCGAGCGGGCCGATGCGCTGCTCCGTGGGGTCGTGCTCACCGACGAGGGCCGTCAGGATCCCTACCGTGGCTACGCAGAGCTGCGCGACGGCTGGGGCAGGTGGCGCTCCGAAGCGGGATCGGTCGTCCTGACGGGCTACCGCGACGGCCTCGAGGTGCTGCGCCACCCGCGCCTGGGCCGGGCGGAGCCCGGACATGGAGGTCCCCTCCACGTTCGGCGAGCCCCAGCGGCGACGCGAGAACACCTCGACGATGCTGCTGCTCAACCCACCGGACCACACCCGGATCCGGTCGCTCGTCAGCCGCGCGTTCACCCCGCGACGCGTCGAGTCCATGCGTCCCAGCTTCGAGGCGCTGCTCGAACCGGTCCTCGACCGGTTCGCAGAACGTGGCGGTGGGGACGTGATGGCCGAGGTGGCGATCCCCTTCCCCGTCGCGGTGATCAGCGAGCTCCTCGGGGTGCCCCGAGAGGGGAACGACCACATCCAGCCGATGGTCCGCGCGGTCACCGCGCTCATCGACCCGGCGTCCGACGACGCCGCGACCACGGCCGGCGAGGCCGCAGGGCTGGAGCTCGCGATGTACTTCTGGGGGCTCGTCGAGGAGCGCCGCAGCGATCCCGACGACCGGCTCCTCAGCGCCCTCATCGAGGTGGAGGCCGAAGGCGACCGACTCAGCCCCGAGGAGCTCATCGCCAACACGATCCTGCTGTACGCAGCGGGGTTCGAGACGACCTCGAACCTGATCGGCAACGGCCTGCGCCAGCTGTTGCTGCACCCCGATCAGGCAGCGCTGCTGCGCGACCGTCCCGAGCTGGTCCCTGCGGCGATCACCGAGATGCTGCGCATCGACTCCCCGGTCCAGCTGAACGTCCGCGTGGCGCTCGAGCCGGTCGAGCTGTTCGGCGAGCAGCACCCGCGGGGCACGGCATTCGTGGTCCTGCAGGGCAGCGGCAACCACGACGGTTCGGTCTACCCCGACCCCACCCGGTTCGACGTCACCCGCTTCGAGGGGACCGATGCACCCCAGCCGCTCAGCTTCGGGTGGGGTGCGCACCACTGCCTCGGCGCACACCTGGCGCGCGCCGAGGGCGAGATCGTCTTCGGCGCGCTGCTCGAGCGTTTCGACGACATCGACCTCGACCCCGGTCGCCGCGCCCGAGGCGCCGCCGCTTCGAGTCGATGCACTACCGGCCGAGCTTCACGCTGCGCGGGCTCGAGCGGCTCCCCGTCCGCGTGAGCTGAACCCGGCGGGTGCGACGGGTCGGATGCGACCGGCGCTCAGGAGAACGACTGGCCCTCGCCCGGCGGTGCCGGCAGCTCGACCGCTGCGTCGGGCACCACGTCGCCGAGCAGCGCGCCACCGGGGTCACCGCCCGTCGTGGCTCCCCGGGCGATCGCGATCGCTGCCGGCGCAGGAACCGGTCCGAGGAGCGCCTCGCCCGTCGCGGCGGTGGCCCGCCACGCGGGGTCCAGCGCTGGCGCGCGCAGCTCGGGTGCCGGGGTTCCGTCCTCGCCGAGGTCCTGTTCGATCTCCCACAGCAGCGCAGGCCGCTCACCGTGCCAGCGGAGGGCGAACGAGACCCGTCCCCAGCGAGTGCGGATCCCGTGGGCCTCGGCGGCCCGACCCCACCAGGCGTCGGGCCAGGTCGGGAACAGCTCGAGCCCGACGGGCGTCTCGACCAGCGCGAGGTCCAGTACGGCCAGTCCACGGGCTGCCACCGCTGCGGGGTCCGACCCGAGCCCGCCAACCGGCACGCCAGCAGCATCGACACGGTCGACGAGCGTGCCGGGAGTGCCCACGCGCGCCAGCTCCACGAGCGACGCGACGAGGTCATCGTCGCTCCCGACATCCGAGCCGGCGCGCAACGCGAGCGCCCGCTCGACCAACGGCGCGGCCAGCGCAGCGCTGCGACCACTCGCAGGATCGTCACCGAGGGCAGCTTCGCCGCTCGAGCCCATGGCGCCGCGGGACGGAGGGGTTCGCTCGGCGAGAGCGACGGCGAGCTCGGCCGCGCCATCGGCGACGTCGGGCTGGTCGATCGAACGGAGGGGCGCCACGATCCGACCCACCGTCGCGACCGCAGCCGGCGCGACCTCGGCCGGCGGGTGGGTGCTCAGACGGTGCAGGGCTTTCGCCACCGGGCCGAGCAGGTCCTCGATCCACAGCTCGGCGCCTGGGCGGAGCAACCCCGACGCCACGTCGACCAGGGCCAGGGAAGCGTCGCTCCCGTCGGCGAGGCGCACCTCGCCGTTGAGTCGCTGCGAGGCGACGAGTGCCCGAGCGAGCGGCTCGAGGGGCTCACGCAGCCCGGATCGCACGAGCAGCTCACAGATGGCGGCTGCGCGGGTGGCGGCGTCCGCGCCAGCGTCCGCGCCGGGCAGCTCGTCGCCCAGGAACCCGTCGCCGGCGGCGAGCACCAGCGTGCGCTGCGAACCCGTCAGCGCATCCGCCAGGCGCTGCTCGGGGAGCTCGACCCGAGCGACATCGCGGGTGTGTGCCTGCCAGCCGGCGACCACCGCGCTGGGCGCCGGGGCCTCGAACGACGGGCCCGGCTCGGGCGACGCAGCACTCCGCCCGAAACGCCGACGGGGGGCTTCAGCGACCCTCGGCACCAGCACCGACACCACCGAGGTGTGCGGCAGGGGCACGACCAGCGCGACCTCCAGACGACCCTCGGGGTCGCTCGGCACCGGCTCCCCCGGCGAGCGATCCTCCCCAGCGGCGAGTCGGCCAGCGACCTCGCCGAGCGTGCCGACGGCGAGCCGGGCAGGTGGGCGCGACAGCACTGCGCCGACGCGCCCGTCGAGGCGGACGACCGGTCCGTCGACGCGGACCGAGCCGAGGTGGCCGACACCGTCGAGACCGAGACCCGAGACCACCAGCGCGAGCGCGACGGGGACCGACGTCAGGTTCTCGATCTCGACCAGGAGCGCCGAGTCGTCCCACAGACCGTGTGCCCCATCCGAGGTCGCCCGGACGCCGGCCACCCGGTGCACCACGTCGCCACCGGGCACCCGCATCGCTGTCTCGATCACCGGGGTGTGCTCCAGTTCCTGCTGGCGCACCGCCGCTTCGACCGACGGGTGGTGCCAGCGGTCCTCGGCGCCGACCCACCAGTCGAGGCTCCACCGCGCACCGCGGGGCTGCACGGCACCGGCAGGATCGACGTCGCCGATCGCTGCGGCGTCGACGGTTCCCAGCGGGGTCCAGCGCAGCGCCGGCCCCGGACGATCGAGTGACGCAGCCAGTGCGACCGAGCGGGGGCGCCGCAACGTCGGGACTGCTGCGGGGGACGTGGGGCTCGACATCGACGCGCAGGCTACGACCCCGACCCGATCGCACGGAACTCGACCAAGGGGCTCAGTACGCCAGCAGCGGGTGCTCGACGCCGCCGGCCTGACGCTTGATCAGCCCCCGGTAGGCGTCCTCGGCGGTGCTGCCCTCGTTGCACACGGCGTACACCTCCGCGGCGATCGGCATCTCGACGCCGTACTCCTCGGCGAGCTCCATGACGACCCGGCTCGTCTTGACGCCCTCGGCCACCATGTTCATGTCCTCGATGACCTCGTCGATCGTGCGCCCCCGGCCCAGCTGCTCGCCCACGTGACGGTTGCGGCTGTGGGGTGACATGCAGGTGGCGAGCAGGTCGCCCATGCCGGCGAGTCCGGAGAACGTCGCGTACTGACCGCCCATCGCCTCCCCCAGACGGGAGAGCTCGCCGAGGCCGCGGGTGATGACCAGCGCCTTGGTGTTGTCACCCGTGCCGAGTCCGTCGGCCATCCCCGCCGCGATCGCGATCACGTTCTTGAGTGCTCCGGCCACCTCGCACCCGCACACGTCGGGGTTCGTGTACACCCGGAACAGGTTGGTGTGGAAGATGCGCTGCAGGTAGTCCGCGACCACGGGGTCCGGCGTCGCCATGACCGCCGCCGCGGCGTCGCCGGTGAGGATCTCGCGCGCGAGGTTCGGGCCCGTGAGCACCGCGGCGGGATGCCCCGGCAGCACCTCGTTGATGACCTGGGTCATGCGCATCCTGGAGCCCTGCTCGAGCCCCTTGGTGAGCGACAGGATCGGCACCCACGCGCGGACGTGCTCGGCGACCTGCTCGAGTGCCGAGCGGAACCCCTGGGAGGGCACACCCATGACCACCACGTCCGCCTGCTCCACCGCCTCGACCAGATCCGCGGTCGCGCGGAGGTCGGCGTGCAGCTGCAACCCCGACAGGTAGCGCTCGTTCGTGTGGCTCGAGTTCACCTCGTCCGCGAGCTCGGGGCGCCGGGCCCACAGCACCGTCGGCGCCTGGTGCGCAGCGATGTGCGCCACCGTCGTCCCCCAGGAGCCCCCACCGATGACCGCGACCCGGATCCGCATGCGGACACCCTAGGCCCGGACTCCACCCCGGCGTGACCGACGTCACCAGCAGATGCGCCGGGGCCGGCGGACCCCGGACGGTGCGGCCCGTCCGTACACTCCCGGCATGCGCTCGTGTGTTCTGGTGCCGATCAAGGCGTTCCACCGGGCCAAGCAACGTCTCGCGCCGTCCCTCGACCCGGCGTCGCGGGCTGAGCTGGCCCGAACGCTCGCTGAGCGCGTCGTCGCGGCGGCCGGCGGGCTCCCCGTCGTGGTGGTCTGCGACGACCCCGACGTCGCGACCTGGGCGACCGACCGGGGACTCGAGGTCGAGTGGACCCCGGGGCTCGGGCTCAACGGCGCCGTCGACGAGGCGGTCGAACGTCGGGCCCGGATCGGTGTCGAGCGCATGGTCGTTGCACACGCCGACCTGCCCTTCGCACACGATCTCGCCCGTTTCGCCGAGGCCACGGCGCTCGAGGTGCTCTGCGTCCCGGACCGCCACGACGACGGCACCAACGTGTTGTCGATCCCGGCCGGGAGCGGGTTCCGGGTGCGGTACGGGCGCGGGTCCTTCGCCGGGCACGTCGCGGAGGCCGAGCGGTGCGGACTCACGGTCCGCACCGTGCGCGACCCCCAGCTCGGATGGGACCTCGACGTCCCTGCCGACCTCGACGCCGGGACCCACCTCGGAGCGCTCCCCGACATCGCCGGCGTCGGCCGGTGAGTCCCGACGGCGCCGCGCCGATCGGTCGGGACCTTCCCGTTCCCGCCAGCGCGCTCGCGATCGCGGCGCACCCCGACGACGCCGAGTTCACCGCCGGGGCGACGCTCGCCAAGTGGTCGCGATTGGGCTGCGTGGTCCACCACCTGGTGCTGACCGACGGGTCGAAGGGCACCTGGGACTCAGGCGCGGACATCGATGACCTCGTGGCCCGGCGACGCGAGGAGCAGCGCGACGCAGCGGCGGCCCTCGGCGCGACGGGCGAGTGCGTGTTCCTCGGGGAGACCGACGGTGAGCTGCGCGCCGGTTTCGACGAACGTGCCCGCGTCGCAGCGGTGCTGCGGCGCCTGCGCCCAGCGGTCGTGCTGGGCCACGACCCGTGGAAGCGCTACCGCCTCCACCCCGACCACCACGCTGCCGGCCGCCTCTGTGTCGACGGGATCGTCGCGGCGCGCGACCCGTTCTTCCACGCCGAGCAGCTCGTCGACGGCATCCGCCCGCACCGGCCCGATGCACTGTTGCTGTTCGAAGCCGACGTGGCGAACCACGTGGAGGTCGTCGACGACGACGACCTCGCCGCGAAGCTCTCGGGGCTCGAGGCACACCGCAGCCAACTGGAGACGACGCACTTCCACCGGGTCGCGGGGCGCGACGGCGGGGACCCGCTGGCGGCGTTCCGGGCACGTGAACGCGACCTGCTCGAGGCGGCGGCGAGCGCTGCGGGGCTCAGCGCCGACGGGTCGGGAGTCGCGCCCCTCGCAGAGGCGTTCCACCTGATCGTCGACCAGCTCTGACGCCACGCACCGTCGCCACGTTCAGCCGGGTGGTTCGCTGTCGACGCCGTCGACGGGAGCGTCCGGTTCGGCCGGAACCCCTGGCGCAGGGTCCGCACCCGGTGCAGGGGTGTCGGTCTCGTCGGCGGCGCCGCCCTCGAGCACGGTCGTCCCGGTCGTGTCGTCATCCGGGACCTCGGTCGTGGGGGCCACGCCGCCCGGCGCGAACTCCGCCGGGGCCAACCGGATCAGGATGCTGTCCTCGAGGCTCGCGAGGAACCCCTGCTGGGGGCGGGTGGGACCGACGTAGAGGAGACCGACGAGGACGTCGCCCACCGCCATGATCGACCACGTCTGCACCGACTCACCGTCTGCGGCGACGAAGGTCCGGGACACGTGGTCGGTGATCGGCGGATCGTTCGTGCCGGCCCGGATGTCGACCTGGACGCGCTGCCCGTCCACGTCGGTGCGGAAGAACCGGTCGCAGCTGCCGACCGCGTCGGCGACGTCGTCGACGTAGCTGCGCGCCGACTGCCAGCGGTCGACCTTGACCGCCTGGGAGATCACCAGCGCGTCGTCGGCGGGCTCGGAGAACGCGGTCGCCTCGACCGCCGAGACCGCGGTCGGCAATGGCACCGCTTCGCCGCAGAAGTCGGCCCCGAGGATGCCGAAGGCGGTCACGGCCGGGTCGGCCGGTTCCCACCCGAGGGGCAGGTCGGACTGGACCGAGCACCGCGTCGGCCGGGTCGACCTGACCGGCCAGCTGGCTCTGGTCGAGGCGGACGGCGTCGGACTCCTCGAAGCTGGACCTGGCTCACCGGGTACCCGACCGCCAGACCCGAGGCCCAGGCCGCTCACGGCGATGGATGCCCACGAGCAGCACGATACGGAGCCCCTGTTGGCCGAGGTGCGCAGCGAGGCGTTTCACGACGCCACCCCGCGGACTCCGACCTCCGCCGAACCGCACCGTCCACTCCGCCAGCTGCTCGGGCGACAGCTTCTGGAACAGCAGCCCCGGGCGGCACGACCGCGTCGCCGGCGGCGAGCAGCGGCGACGCCGCCAGCGAGCGGTCGCAGCTGCACCTGACGGCCAGTCCACCGACGGGAACGCGCGCCCGCAGACGGGCAGACGCGTCGGGGACGAACGGGTCGGAGGCAACGGCGCATCGACCCGGCCACCATGGTTGACCGCGGTGCGCAGCGTGCAGGCGGTGCGGTCCCGGTCGACCTTGATGGTCTTCCAGGGCTCACGGGCCTCGAGGTAGATGTTGCCCTCGGCCCACAGCGCCCGCAGTGCCGTGGCGGCCTTGCGGAACTCCAGGTCGTCCAGGTGGCCCAGGTACTCCGCGAGGCGCTCGCGGACCCGCTCGGCGAGGTCGGCCTCGAGCTGCTCGGGCTCGCCACCGTCGGGCACGACGTCGTCGAAGTGGCGTGAGACCTGGGTGACGGTGCGGTTCACCAGGTTGCCGAAGGTGCCCACCAGTTCCTTGTTGACCGCGGTGCCGAACAGGTCCCAGGTGAAGCTGGCGTCGTCGGACTCCGGAGCGTTGGCCATCAGGTACCACCGCCAGCAGTCCGCCGGCAGCAGGTCGAGTGCGTCGGACATGAACACGCCGCGGTGGTCAGATGTCGAGAACTTCCCGCCGTAGTAGGTGAGCCAGTTGAACGACTTGAGACGATCGACCAGCTTCCACGGCTCGCCCGAACCGAGGATCGTCGCCGGGAAGCTGAGCGTGTGGAACGGCACGTTGTCCTTGCCCATGAACTGCGTGTAGGTCACGTCGTGGGCGCCCCGGTCGGTTCGCCACCAGCGCTCGAAGTCCTCCACCGCCGCGCCCCCGCCACAGCCCGCATCGGCCCACTCACGGGTCGCGCCCAGGTACCCGATCGGCGCATCGAACCACACGTACCAGACCTTGCCCGCGACCTCGGGGAAATCGACCGGGTCGACCGGGATGCCCCAGTCCAGGTCGCGGGTGATGCCTCGGTCGTGCAGCCCTTCGTCGAGCCACTTGTACGCGATCGAACGAGTCAGCTGGGGCCACTCGCGCTCGGTGTCGATCCACGATCGCAACCGGTCCGCCAGGGCCGACTGCAGCAGGAACACGTGGCTGGACTCGCGCACCTCGAGGTCGGTCGATCCCGACACCGCCGAGCGGGCGTCGATCAGGTCGGTCGGATCCAACTGCTTGCCGCACTGCTCGCACTGGTCGCCGCGGGCACGGTCGTAGCTGCAGTTGGGACAGGTCCCCACGACGTAGCGGTCCGGCAGGAAACGTCCGTCAGCCAGCGAGTACACCTGCTCGGTCGAACGGATCTCGCAGAAGCCCTCTGCTCGCAGGCGACGGGCGAAGTGATTGGTCAGTTCGTGGTTCTGGTGTCGCGACGTGCGGCCGAACCAGTCGAAGGAGAGCCCGAACCGCTCGCAGAGCTCACGCTGCACGTCGTGCTGCTCGGCGCAGTAGGTGGCGACGTCCTGCCCCGCCGCCAGCGCAGCGAGCTCGGCGGGTGTGCCGTGCTCGTCCGTCGCGCAGATGAAGAGGACCTCGTGCCCGGCTGCACGCAGGTAGCGGGCATGGACGTCGGACGGCAACATCGAACCCACCAGTTTGCCGAGGTGCTTCACGCCGTTGATGTAGGGCAGTGCGCTGGTGATGAGGTGTCGAGCCACGGGTCTCCAAGGGGTTCGCCACCACGATAGGTGTCCGGGGCCGGACCGACGATGACGCCCCATGGCGACGCCATCGGCGACGGGGCCCACGGGTCCCGGCACCCACCCCGCCGGCACCCACGCTGCGGCTGACGACACCGCGCTCGGCCCGCTGTACGGCCTCGACATCGAGACCGACACGTCGATCGACGGGCTCGACCCCACCGTGGGAGCAGTCGTCGCGGTCGCCGTGTCGTCCGCCGAGCGCGACGTGGTGCTGACCGGCGACGAGTCCCTGCTCCTCTCACGGCTCGACCGGCACCTCGCCGGGCTCGCAGCGGGGACCATCGTCACCTGGAACGGCGCCTCGTTCGACCTGCCGTTCCTCGCGGAGCGTGCACGGCGTCGTGGTGTCCCCCTCGGGCTCCGCCTCTGGAACCGCGCCGCGGAGGGTGACGGCGTCGTCGCGGGCCGTGTCTGGCCGCCTCCGGCCGACGGGTTCTGCGCCAGCTGGCACGCGCACCGCCACCTCGACGGCTACCGGGTCGTCCGTGCCGACGTCCGCCGCACGACCGGGTTGAGCTGCGGACTCAAGGCCCTCGCCCGCGTGGTCGGGTTGGCGACGGTCGAGGTCGACCGCGAGCGACTGCACCTGCTCCCCGACGACGCGGTGCGCGCCTATGTCGCGAGCGACGCGCGGCTGGCGCGCGAGCTCTCCGCGCGGCGACTCCCGGGTTCGTCGAGGTGGGTCGATCCGCCGGGACCCGGGGCGCACGGCCCGGTGGCATCGGGTGCCCCGGAGGGGACCGCACGCCCAGACTGATCCCGGGTCGGATCCTCCCGGTGGGTCTCTGCGACGGCGGCTGCACCCGGGCCGCCCGGCACCTGGAGGATCCATGGCCCACCGCCCCGACCGACCCGTGGAACCGACCGCGTTGCTGGGCATCCTCGACGCGTTCGACGAGCCGACGATCGTCGGATTCGAGCCGACCCGACGTCACCTCGAAGTGCACTCCCGGCCGCTGCCATTCGACCGCCGCGCGATCGGCGCCAGGCTCGTCTTCGGTCTACGAGCGGGTCGGCTGGTGTGCGGTCGGCGCCGTGTTCACCGGCCGGCTGCGCCGTCTCGACGATCCCGGCGCACCCCGAGTGGTCGCGACCGCACGCGTCGTGCTCGACCGGCGTGGTCGGCTCGCGTCGTCGCTCGACGGCGACGCGCACGTCGACGCGTCGGACCCGCCGTCAGGGGTCCTGATCGACGCGCTGCACCGGGCGCTCGGGATGGCCTCGCCGGGTTGCGCCCCGCACCCGGCTCGTCTGCTGCTGGCGATGTGGTGCACCGACGTGGTCGCTGCCGTGCTCGCTCAGGGGATCCTGCGCTGGCCCGAGGTCGTCGCGCTGCACCCCGGAGACCCCGGGCGCGGTGCCGGCACGGCATCCGCCGAGACGATCGCCGAGGCAACCGTGCGCTGCTCGTCGGGATTCGACTGGGCGCGGGTCCACCGCCGTGCTGTCCGCGGCGACGGCGCCCTCCCGGGCGATCTGCGCCGCAGCGAGGTGGCCTGGATGGACCCGACCATGTACGGACGGTGGGTGATCGAGTCGATGATCGACCCGGTCCTCGCATGCGAGGTGCTCCACACCCACGGAAACGCGGTGGCGGCGCAGCGCCTCGCAGCGGTGGCCGCGGAGCTCGTTGCACACTGCTCCGCCGCGCGTGGAGGGGGACCACCCTCGGGGTGAACTCCCGTGCGGTATCCGCGACGCGCTGCGCGGACGACGTACTCTGATCCGCGGCGTCACGTTCCGGGCGTCGACGCAGGGGAGCGATCGGGAGCAGATGAGCGCAGTCACCTTCGACGCAGTGACCAAGCGGTTCGGTGAGGTCACTGCGGTCGACCGGCTCAGCCTCGAGATCCGCGAGGGCGAGTTCATGGTGCTGCTCGGCCCGTCCGGCTGCGGCAAGTCGACAGCGCTGCGGATGATCGCCGGGCTCGAGGAGATCTCCGACGGGGTCCTCAGCATCGGCGAACGCGTCGTGAACCACATCCCCCCGCGGGACCGCGACATCGCGATGGTCTTCCAGAGCTACGCCCTATGCCCGCACATGACAGTCC
>CALNXV010000034.1:0-4071 GCA_942490665.1 uncultured Microthrixaceae bacterium | reverse complement strand
TCCGAGGACCGGGAAGTTCGTCGACTCACTGAGCGTCGATTCAACGATGCACATTTTCGAGGACCGGTGAGTTGCCGTCGCGACAGTTGCAGAGCCCATGGTTCTCGGTGGTCCAGGCCCGTTCGTGACCCTGTGTCCCCGGGCGGTCGAGCACGACCGCCCGGGGCAAGAGTCGGTCAGGATCCGACGATGCCGCCGTCCTTGCGGGTGATCACGAAGGTCGCGTCGCGCGGGACCGTCGTCCCGTCCGGTGTCTCGTTGAGGACCGGGAAGTTCGTCCGCGTCGGATCACCGTTGCCGGGGTGCTGCGTTTCTCTGACGCCCGTGAACAGGCGACGGAACTCGTCGGCCTTGGAGCTGTCGGCGACCAGCATCTGGTTGTTGCCCCCGTTCGGCTGGCCACCGTCGGTCTCGATGAACATGCGGCCGTCGGGGTCGACCCACAGGCCGTCCGGATCGGTGAACTCCTCCTCGGTGCCGTGGGTGTCCTGGGCGATGACGAAGATGTCCCACTCGAAGGTCGTCCCGACGTGGTTGTCGGCGTCGCGCCAGCGGATGATGTGGCCGTTGTTGTTCGGCGCCATCCGGGTTGGCGGCGTCGGCCTCGGTGCGGCGGCTGTTGTTGGTCAGTGTGCAGTACACGTCACCGTTCGGGGCGACCGACGTCCACTCGGGGCGGTCCATCGGGGTGGCGCCAAGGATGTCGGCGGCGACCCGGGCGTACGTGAGCAGCTCGGCCTGGTCGGCGAACCGGGCGGCGAGCGCCGGGTTGTCGATGGTCAGCGCGAGCCACTCGCCGGTGCCGTCCTCGTCGAAGCGGGCGACGTAGAGCGTGCCCTCCGAGAAGGGGCTCTTGCCGCGGGCCCGCATCGACCTCCAATTGGAGGCCGAGACGAACTTGTAGATGTAGTCGAAGCGCTGGTCGTCGCCCATGTAGCCCACGATGCGGCCGCCGCGGCCGGTGGTGACGGCGATGCCCTCGTGCTTGAAGCGACCGAGCGCCGTGTGCTTGACCGGCGGGGCGCCGGGATCGCGCGGGTCGATCTCGACGATCCAGCCGAAGCGGTTCTCCTCGCCGGCGTAGTTCAGGTTGAGGTCCCATCGTGAGTCGAAGACGTGCCAGCCGTAGCCGAAGCCGTCTTTGCTGAAGCCGTAGCGGGCCTGCTCCTCGGTGGGGCTGAAATCATCGTCGACTGCACCGAAGTAGCCGTTGAAGTTCTCTTCGCAGGTCGGGTAGGTGCCCCAGGGGGTGAAGCCGTTCGCGCAGTTGTTGACGGTGCCGAGCGGGGCGTTGCCCGTCAGCGTTTCCAGGTACTCGGTGCCAGGCGACCGGGCCGTCGAAGTCGACCGGCGTGTTGACCGTGATGCGCCGATTGAGACGGCTCGGCACGGACCGGCGTCCAGGTTGCCGTTCGTCTTTGGCGATCTCGACGACGGCGACGCCGTGAGCCGCCTGTGAGATGCGCACGTCCTCCAGGTTCTCCGGGAACGGCGGTTTCCCGAGCACGTGCGGGTTGGTGCCGAACTCGTGGTTGATGCACAGCAGCCGTGGTCGTTGCTCGGTCCCGAGCGTCGGGGAAGAACCACATGCCGTCATGGCCGATGCCGATCTGGCGCTCCTGGTCAGCCGCGCTGGCGGGGTGGCCACCGTCGATGTCGGGAACGCCCGGTGAAGAGCGGCGTGCCCCAGGGGATCAGGACCTGGTACTCGTAGTCCGGCGAGATCGACGGCAGTGGGCCACCGAGGTTGGGGGTCGGGGTGAAGCCGAGCAGCGGACCCTGGTTGGGCTTCGGGAGGTTCGGGCCCTTCTGGCCGCCCTTGGCGGCACCGGCGACCCCGCTCTGGGCGAAGAAGCCGACCGCAGCCGTAGCGAGACCACCGACCAATGCGTTGCGGCGGCTGATACGGGCGTTCAGGATGTCGGCGAACGGAGTGTTGCTCGAGGGATTGACGATCTCGTCATCGACTGGCATGTGGTGAATCCTTCTTGAGTGGGACGGGCACGCGGAATGTACGTGGCGTGCATGACCGTCGCGGAGGCCCAACTGCCGAGCCGGTGAACAGACGGTGAATCATGGACGACGCGCGCCACGACCCGGCCCGTGGGAACGGATCGGGTCGTGGTGTGCGTGCGCCACCCTGGACCACCGACTCGTGAACGCCGCCGGGTTCCGCCTGCGCCCGCAGGACAGCCGTTGTCGTAGTCTCGCGGGCGCGAGAGTGAGGGGGCGTCGTGGGACAGGATCAGCGAGCGGACCTGGAGACGAACTGGGCGGCGTGGCTGGGTTTCATGGCCGACCACGTGGCGGCAGGCGAAACGCAGACCGTCGGGTCGATTCGCTGCTGCTCCGTCGGCGTCCCCATTCCGCTGTTCAACCAAGCGTTCGTGTTCGAAGAGCCCGCGGTCGACGATCTGGTTGCTGCTGTGGGTTGGTTGTCGCAGCGACACGTTCCGTTCTGGGTGACCGCACCCGAAGCGGTGGCCACCGCGATCGGCGAGATGGCGGGCACCGCTGGTCTGGTGCCGGGGGGAGCGATGCCGGGGATGGTGTTGGCACCGCTCGGCGATGTGCCCGCCGGCGCCACCGGTGCGGCCGACACACAGCTCGTCACCGACCCTGCGCTGTTGTCCGATATCGCCCTGGTGACCGCGGAGGCGTCGGTGCTCCGTTGGAGGCGGCACAGATGCTCGTCCCGGCATCGATGCTCGATGACGAGCGCAGTTCGTGGTTCGTCACGCACGTCGACGGCGAGCCGGCGGCGTGCGGACAGTTGCTTCGCACCGACGACGTGGCGGGCGTCTACGCGATCGCCGTGCGCGAGCAGTTTCGGCGACAGGGACTCGGAGCTGCGATCACGTGGGCCGTGCTCGCAGCCGGCCGCGAAGCCGGTTGCTCGACCGGGGTGCTGCAGGCCAGCCCGATGGGCAAGCCGGTCTACGACCGGATGGGCTTCGACACCGTCACGCCGTACCACCTCTTCGTCACTTCGGACTGAGGGGTCATCAGGGCCGAGCGCGCAGCGGCTGCACGACCGAGGTCGCCGGCTGTTGCGCTGGGTCTGCTCGTAGCGGCAAGAATTCGAACCTGCAGGCCTGAGCAGGGGCCCGTCGGGGCGGACGGTTCGCTCGACTGGGTTCGGTTGCCTGCAACGGTGACGTGTGGTATACGTCGCAGATGAGCTCGAGGGAGAACCAGGGTGAACTGTGGGGTGCCGAACCGGAGGGTTGGGCCGCTCAGGAGCCAAAGCACTCGCCGTTGTTCAGAGCGATGATGGATGCGACGGGTGTCGGGCCTGGTGCGAGGGTCCTGGACATCGGTTGCGGCGCGGGGCACTCGAGCCAGCTCATCAAGTCCGCAGGAGCCACGGTGGTCGGGGTCGATGCTGCTCCGGGCTTGGTCGACTATGCCAGCGCCAGGTTCGACGACATCGAGTTCCATGTGGGTGGGCTCGAAGAGCTCTCATTCGACATTGACGAGTTCGACGTGGTCTTCGCGGCGAACTCTGTCCAGTACGCCGCAGACCTGAATGCAGCGCTCGGCGAACTGAGGCGCGTCTGCCGGCCGGGTGGATCTGTTGTCGCGGGTCTCTTCGGGCCTCCCGAAGGCGTGTCGTACCGACCAGTTCTCGAAGCCTTGGGTCCGTTCATGCCGTCGCCACCGCCCGGAGCTCCGCGGCGTGGCCCCTTTCGGTTGTCGGCACCTGGAGTACTCGAGGAGGCCTTCGGTTCCGCCGGGATCGAAGTGGCGGGAACGGGCGAAGCCAACTGCCCGTTCATGTACGACAACTGGGAGGAGTTCTGGCGTGCTACTCGGGCCGCGGGACCTGCTCAGATGGCCATTCGGCGCGCAGGTTCGGCCGCGGTCGAAGAAGCGACACGTGCTGCCGTCGAGCCGTTCCTCGCGGACGACGGCAGCATCACGTTCGATCCGAACGTGTTCGTGTTCGTCGTGGGACAACCCTGATCGGTCTTCGGGATCGGGCCGGACACCGCCGCTTGCCTCGCGCCGTGCGGGTTCGAGTCCGGCGCCCAATCAGAGAACCGCGCTGGAAACGTGAAGCGCATCTGC
>CALNXV010000033.1:0-6171 GCA_942490665.1 uncultured Microthrixaceae bacterium | reverse complement strand
GGACGACGAGGCCGAGGACACCACGACGACCGAGGCCGACGACGCCAGTTCCGGCCGAAGCAACGCGGACGGCCAGGTGGTGTTCGGCACGCTCGTTCCCCAGACCGGCGACCTGGCCAACATCGTCGACTCGCTCCAGACGCCGATCGACATCGCGGTCGAGGAGATCAACGCTGCTGGCGGCGTGCTGGGCGAGGACGTGACCGTCATCGAGGGCGACGACGGCACCGACCCCGACGTCGCCCAGACGACCTACGACAAGCTGGTCAACACCGACAACGTCGACGCCATCATCGGACCGGCGCCCTCGGGCGTCGCGTCCAAGATCGCCGAGTCGCTCGGGACCGACCAGGTGCCCACGTGTTCGGGCTCGACCACCGCGGCGAACCTCACCGGGGTCGGCGACGGATACTTCTTCCGCACGGCACCGGGTGACTCGCTGCAGGGTCCGGCGCTCGCCGATCTGATCCTCGCCGACAACTACACCGAGGTCGCGATCGTCGCCCGCAACGACGACTACGGCAAGGGCTTCTCCGAGGCGCTCGCCCAGGCGTTGGAGGAGTCGAACGCCACGGTCACCGAGACGGTGCTCTACAACCCCGACTCCGGGTCGGGCTACGACGCGGACGTCCAGAAGGCCGTCGACTCCGCACCCCAGGCCGTTGCCGTCCTCGGGTTCAACGACGACGGCGCACAGATCATCAACGCGATGATCGGCCAGGGCGCCGGCCCCGCGGACATCCCGATCTACACCGCGGACGGCATGAAGAGCTCGAGCTTCGGCGAGACCGTCGACCCGAACGATCCCGGCAAGGTCGCCGGGATCACGGGCACGGCCCCGTCGGCGGCCCCGTCCGGGATCGACCATCCCTTCACCGCAACCTTCGCCGAGACCGGGATCGACACGATCTTCTCGTCCTACTACTACGACTGCACCACCCTGATGGCACTCGCCATCGAGTCGGCGGGCACGGACGAGGGCTCGGCGGTCCAGGAGGCGTTCGCCGCGAACCTCGAGGGCGACACCGACTGCCAGACCTACGCCGAGTGCAAGGAAGCACTCGACGCCGGTGACTCCATCCACTACCGCGGCGCGTCGAGCGCGTTCGACTCGTGGCTGACGATGGAGCCGGGCACGGGCGTCTACGACGTCTGGGAGTACGACGCCGACGGCGTCGACACCACCGTCGAGGGCGAGGAGATCCGGATCGGCTGACGATCCGCCTCGAGGAGTGCTCGCCCGCGGTCGATCCCCGGCCGCGGGCGAGCGACCCGAGGTAGAGCTCGATCACCATCGGGTCCGAGATCAGCTCGGACCCCGTTCCGGTGTGGGCGACCACTCCCTGGTCGAGGACGTAGCCCCGGTCGCAGATCCGCAGGGCCTTCGACGCGTTCTGCTCGACGATCAGGATCGACACGCCCTCGGCGTTGATCGCACGGATCCGGTCGAACACCTCGTCCTGCATGGTCGGCGACAGCCCCGCCGAGGGCTCGTCGAGCAGCATCAGGGTCGGTTCCATCATCAGGGCCCGACCCATCGCCAGGATCTGGCGCTGCCCGCCCGAGAGCGACTCGGCCCGGTCGCCCCGCCGGCCGGCGAGGACGGGGAAGAGCTCGTAGACGTCGTCGCGCCGCGCCTCGAAGCGCTCGGGTCGCAGGAAGACCCCCATGCGCAGGTTCTCCTCGACGCTCAGGGTGCCGAACACGTTGCGGACCTGGGGGACGTAGCCGACGCCGCGGCCGACGAGCTCGTAGCCGGCGGTGCCGACGATGTCCTCGCCGTCGAGCAGCATCTGCCCCGACCGGACCGGCACGAGGCCGAACAGCGCCTTGACGAGCGTCGACTTGCCGGCGCCGTTCGGGCCGATGATGCCGACCATCTCGCCTCGCTCGACGTGCGCGGTCGTCCCGTTGAGGATGTCCACGCCGGGCACGTAGCCGGCGACCAGGTCGACCACGTCGACGAGCGGGTGCTCGATCGGCTCGTTGTCCTCCGCGGCGCTCGGGCGTGTCTCGCTCATGGCGTGTCCCCCGGCCGCTCGGGCGCGGCGTCGGGCCGGGGGCCGTTGTTGTCGCGCAGATCGGCGCTCGACGCGCCCAGATAGGCCTCCACGACCTGCTCGTCGGCGGCGACCTCGCTCGCGGTGCCCGAGGCGATGATCGTCCCCTCGGCCATGCACACGACGCGGTGCGCCGCCGCGGAGACGACGTCCATGTCGTGCTCGACGAAGAGCACCGTGATGCCCTCGCCCGGGAGCTCCGAGATGCGCTCGAGCAGTGCCTGGCGCAGCGCGGGGTTCACCCCGGCCATGGGCTCGTCGAGCATCAGCAACGTCGGAGCCGCCATCACCGCACGTGCGAGCTCGAGCAGCTTGCGTTGGCCGCCCGACAGGGTGCCGGCCAGGTCGTCGGCCTTCTCGCCGAGCCCGGCCCACGCCGCCAGCTCCCGGGCGCGCACCTCGAGCTCCGTCGTCCTGGGACCGCCATCGGCCAGCGAGCACGGCGTTGCGCAGCCGCTCGCCCCGCTGGTCCTGGGCGCCCATCCGGATGTTGTCGACCACCGTGAGGCGGGGGAAGACGCGCGCGGTCTGGAAGGTCCGGACCATGCCGGCGCGGGCGATCGCGTAGGCGGGCTTGCCGGTCAGGGGCTGCCCCTCGAACTCCCAGCTCCCACCGTCGGGCGCCTCGAACCCGGTCAGCAGGTTGAAGTACGTGGTCTTCCCGGCGCCGTTCGGGCCGATCAGCGCGACGATCTCGCCGCGCTCGACGTGGAACTCGTCGACCGAGACGGCGGTGACGCCGCCGAAGGTCTTGTGCACCCCACGGGCCACCAGGATCGCCTCCGGCGAGAACGGGTCAGCGGCCACCGATCATCGCCTCCCCCTTGTCGCCGAGCAGGCCCTGGGGGCGGAACACCAGCAGCAGCACGATCGACACGCCGACGAACACGAAGCGCACGGCGCCGGTGTCGGTGGAGTCGATGATCCACCAGCCGTCGTTGCCGATGACCTGGACGAGCAAGGAGTTGAACCCGGCGACGACGAACCAGAACACGACCGCGCCGAGCGGCGGGCCCAGCACGGCTGCGGCGCCGCCGAGGATGACGACCAGGTACCAGTTGAAGGTGGTCTGGGCGACGAAGAAGCTGGGGTTCACGAACCCGCCGTCGAAGGTGAACAGGATCCCGGCGAGGCCGCCGAAGACGCTGCCGATCACGAACGCCTGCAGCTTCATGGCGAACACGTTCTTGCCGAGCGAGCGTGTCGCCTCCTCGTCCTCGCGAACTGCGCGCAGCAGGCGCCCCCACGGACTGCGGGCGAGCGCCCAGATCAGCGCGCAGCCGAGCGCGACCAGCGTCCAGCCGACGAGCATCGTGAAGAGGGTGTTCTGGTTGAAGCTGAAGGACCCCCACCCGTAGCGGCCGTCGGGGATCGGGTTGATGGCGTAGAAGTCGGCCGCGACCCCGGTGATGCCGATCGGTCCGCCGGTGATGCTCTGGACCCGCCCCGAGTTGGTCACGACCCGCAGGATCTCCGCCACGGAGATGGTCGCGATCGCCAGGTAGTCGGCGCGCAGCCGCAGCGTCGGCAACCCGAGCAGCACCCCGAGCAGACCGGCGGCGATCATCCCGATCGCGATGCCCAGCCACAGCGACCCACCCGAGTCGACGGTGATCGCCGCGCCGTACGCGCCCACCAACGCCGAGCCGACGTGGCCGAAGTTCAGCAGCCCGGCGTAGCCGAACTGCAGGTTCAGCCCGATCGCTGCGAGCGCATAGAACGCCGCCTGGATGCCCACCGCGGACCGCAATCCGTCGAGCAGCGCGGCGCCGAGGTCGACTGCGATCACCATCGGGGCCCGCTCATGCCGCCCTCGTCCGTACGCCGAAGACGCCCTGGGGTCGCACCAGCAGCACCGCCACCAGGGTCGCAGAAAACACGACCAGCTTCAGATCGGCATCGAGCCACAGCGTGGACAGGTCCGACACGATGCCGACGAACAGCCCGCCGAACATCGCACCGAAGGTGGTGCCCAGCCCGCCCAGCAGGACCGCTGCGAACATGATCAACAGGACGCGTTCACCCATCTGCCAGCCGACGAACTCCGTCGAGCCCAACATGATCCCCGACAGCCCGCCGAGCCCGCCGGCGATCATCCAGACCATCAGGACCACCTTCTGGTCGTCGATCCCTGACGCGATCGACAGGTCCGGGTTGTCCGACACCGCGCGGATCGCGATGCCGAGGCGGGATCGTTGCAGGAACAGCCCGATCCCGACCAGCGCCAGCACCGCGATCGCTGCCACGACCAGGTCCTTCGGGCGCAACAGGACCGGACCGAGCTCGACCGAGGGGGCCTGCGCTGCGTACTGGGAGTACTGCTGGTTGTTGGCGCCGAAGACGATGCTGAACAGGTAGCGGAACGCGAACGCAAGGCCGATGGACACAACCATCTGCGACACGATCGGCATGCCGCGCCGTCGCAGGCGGCCGGTAGACCCCCAGCTCGAACGAGGCACCGAACAGCGCGGTCGCGCCGATCGCGAGGGCGCCGGCGAGGAAGAGGTTCCAGCCGAGTCCGTTCTGGTCGGAGTTGAGGTACCACGTGACGATCGCACCGAAGGCGAGCAGCTCGCCGTGGGCGAAGTTCGTCAGTCCGGTGGTGCCGAAGATGAGCGACAGGCCGACTGCGGCGAGCGCGATGATCAACCCGAAGCGGATGCCGCTGGCGAGCAGGCTGGCGATCCGCTCGACATCGGACGGGCTCGGCGCCGCGGCGCCGCCGGCAGCCAGACGGAACACGATGGTCCGGTCACCCGAGTCGCGGAGGCGTGGTGACACCGTCGTCGGTGCGTCCTCGACGAACCCCACCCCCTCGGGCAGGGTGTCGAGGTCGAGGGCGACGTCGTACCGCCCGGCGCCGGGGACCTCGACCGCCACGGAGCCGTCCTCGGCCGACTCCGCCCGCCCGACCTCGTTCCTGTCCTGATCCGCGACGATCACCGTCACGCCGCCGAGTGGGTCGTCGCCCACGGTGAGCGTGGCGGTGATGCGGGGACCGGCGGCTCCGTCGCCATCACCGCCGTCGTCCCCCGAGCCCTGCGCCGCGACCGCGGGCGTGAACAGGACCGCGGTCAGGGTGATGAGCGCGAGCCCGAGGACGGCCAGCGGGCGGCACGGGACCGTCGGTCGGGTCCCCCGATGTGGCGCTCCCCCGTCCATCACTGCGCCGCAGTGTAGGAAGGTGCGGCAAAGAAGGCGACGCACCGAACGCGAGACCGAGGGGTGGGGAAAAGGCACACCGATGGACGAAGGGACCGATGGGAACGACGATCCGCGGGCGCAGCCGACCGAGGTCACCGCTGCCGGTGGGCTGCGGGCGGTCGTGACCGCGGAGGGCGTCCGGATCGGCTACGACGGCCACGACGACTGGTTCGGGCCCGGTGAAATTGTCGTCTCGAAATGGTAACCCCGGCTCAGACCGACGGCGGGTCCCAGCTGGCGTGAAAACGGTAACACGCTGGGTCGGCCCGGACGTGCGCACCGTCGAGGGTGTCGACGACCTGGGCTCCTGGCGCGCCGCGCTCTGGCTGGGGGCGCGGGGGGCGACCCCGCGGATCGACGCGTCGTTGGCCGGCTACGAGGATCGACGGATGCTGGTGTTCTCGTTGCGTGCGCCCGTCGGCGTCGAGGCCGGTCTGGGGACCGGGACCTTCGAGCGACCCGCGGTGTCGTGGCCGGCGTTCTCGCCGCTGAGCGTGCGCCTGCACGGAGGTGCCCGAGGGCGCTGCGGCGTGTCGGCTACCAGTGCGCGCTGGAGTGGACGCTGGAGACGGCGTCCGGGGTGGACCTGGCGGGCTGGACCCGCTGGCCGCTGCGCCCGGCGGTCATCATGCCGCTGCTGATCGTCGCGGACGGCGCAACGCTTTCGCCCCTCGGCCCCCTCGACTCGTTCCACGAGCAGGTGATCGCGGTGCCGGACAGCGCCGAGCATCGCCGACGACGGGGTGCGCTGTGGATGGCACGGGCGACCTCGATGAGTGTTCCGGCGGGCTTCACGACCGTGTTCCTCGGCGTCGTGGCCGGCGCGGATGCCCGCCAGTGCCTCGATGCGTGGGCGGCGATCCTCGTGGAGCGCGCCGCGACGCCGCTCTGCCGCGCGGCATCGACG
>CALNXV010000032.1:0-39096 GCA_942490665.1 uncultured Microthrixaceae bacterium | reverse complement strand
GCGGGCCTCGAGCAGTACGCCCAGGTCGCCGAGCTCCAGTCGGTCGCCGAGCTGCGGCGCCAGTCGACGGTCGACGAACTCGCCCTGCTCGAGCTGCTGCTCCGTCACCGTGCACTGCAATTGGCCAGGTGCTCTCGCTGGTCAGCATCCTGCTGCTCCGTCGAGCCGGCCGCTCGATCGCACGGACCGCTGCAGGAGCTCCGCAGACCCAGGCCGAGGACGTGGCGAGGACGCAGACTGCCCGGACGCAGTGCGCTCCCAGCAGGTCGACGGCATGGCCCAGGTGCACCTGCCCGCGCTGCGTGCGACTGGCGCGGCCGAGGTCCACGACGTGGCGCTCGCGTTCAACGCGGTCCAGGACACGGCGCTGCACCTCGCGGGTGAGCAGGCAGCGCTCCGGGTGAACCAGGCCGAGGCGATGACCAACCTCGGTCGTCGCAACCAGACCCTGCTCGGTCGTCAGCTCGACTTCATCAGCACGCTCGAGACGCGGAGACCGACCCGGCGTTCCTGGAGCACCTGTTCAAGCTGGATCACCTCGCCAGTCGCGAATGCGTCGCAAATCGCATGAGTCGCTCCTGATCCTCGCCGGGTCCGAGACGCCGCTGCCGGCGTCGCACGCCGCAGCGTGTCCGAGGTCGTGCATGGCAGCGATGAGCGAGGTGGAGGAGTTCGAACGGGCGTACGAATCGGCAACCTGCTCGACGCGATGATCGCGGGTCCGGTGGTGATCGACCTCGATCGACCTGCTCGCCGAGTTCCTCGAGAACGCGCTCGAATTTCTCTCCGCCGGACACCACGGTCGAGATCGACGGTCGGGCCCTCGGGCAGGGCGGCTACCAGTTCGCCATCATCGATCACGGGGTCGGGATGAGCGACGTCGAGCTGCTCGCGCATGAACCAACGGCTGCAGAGGACTCGACGGTACTCGAGGGGATGCCGACCAGCTACCTCGGTCAGTACGTCGAATCGCGGAAGCTGGCCACCAAGACCGGAACGCTGGTCCGATTGCAGCCGACCACCGGCGGCCGCGGTGTGACCGCGATGGTGATCCTGGCGTCCGCAGCGCTCATGGTCGGTCAGCCCGACGACCAGTCGCTCGGCCCCTGCCCGGGTTCCACCGCGGCTCGTGAGCAGGGGCCAGTGCCGTTCGCTCCCGGATCGGCCGGTGCGCCCCGGCTGCCGAAGCCATGCTGCGCCGATCGACGTCACGGCGAGCGCCCACCTCGGCCCATGACGCCGGACTCCGACCGACCCGTCGAGCTGTCCGAAGCCGGTTCCAGCGAGTGGGACCGGTCCGAGCAGTCGGACTGGAGCGCCGATGAGCCGGCGGAGCCCGCTGACCCGCCCGGCGACGGCGTGCCGGCGCGGACGAGCGGCGCGGACACCGATGCGGAGATCGATGGATCCGGTCGACCCCGCTCGATCCGACGGGCTGAGCGTCCTCGAGGTTCGGTCAGCGACCGCGCTCGAGACCATCGCCGACCCGGCCGCGGCCGGTTCGGGACGACAGCGTTCGGCGAGTCGGAACCGTTCGGCGACTCTGCGCCAGTTCGAGCGACTCGGCGTTCGGCGACTCCTGCACCGTTCAGCGACTCTGCACCGTTCGTCGGGTCCCGGGTCCGCATGGTGATCCCCACCCGTTCGAGGTGGCCGCTCCGGCCGGCCGTCGTCGGCTCGACGCTCGACCAGGATCCCTGGGCGGACTTCCGTGACGCCGAGCCGCTCGTGGACGATGGCGCCGTTGCCGGCCGGACCGCGACGGACGACCCCGAACACGCGTCGCCCCAGGAGCCGGTCCCCGACGAGTTCGGGGCCCCTGCGGTCCCGACCGCCGACCCCTTCCGCCCGCAACCGTCCGACGGACCCACTCCGCGCCCGGCCCGTTCGGACGCCCGAGCTGCCGCCGTTCACGGTCCGCCGGACCGTCCCGGCAGATCCGCCGCCGCTTCCGTCCCGGACGCCGCCCACGCCGCCCCCGAGCACGGCAGCTCCTGAGCCGTCGGTTCCGGAGCCGGTCGCCTCGGGTGACACCGGCCGCAGTGGCGGACTCTCGTCGGTGCCGGGTGCGCCGCGCTCTCGACCCCCGCTGCGGCTCGGTCGGCGGTCCGGTGCCCGTTCGAGCTGGGCGGGCCCGACCCGTTCGGCGGGATGGGGTGCGCAGCATGCTCCGCCCTCGTTCCGGCCAGGACGGTCCCCGGGCCGATCGCCGCACGACCCGGCGACGCCCTGGCGACGTCGTCGCGGTGGGCCGGACACGACGACTCCATCAGACACCCAGGACGGGAGGTCCTCGCAGTGATCACCGACAGCAACGAGCAGGTCCAGCAGATTCCATGGCTGCTCACGCGCTTCGTCCAGCAGACACCCGGCGTGAACGACGCCGTGTGCGTGAGCTCCGACGGGCTGCTCATGGCCATGTCGACCGACCTGGACCGGGGACGTGCCGATCAGTTCGCGGCGATCGCAGCCGGGTTGACCAGCCTCTCGCTCGGAGCCTCGCGCTGCTTCGGCTACGGCAACGTCGAGCAGATCATGGTGGAGATGTCCACCGGCTTCCTGTTCGTCGCGTCCATCTCCGACGGGAGCTGCCTCGGCGTGCTCACCGACAACGCCTGCGACGTGGGCCTGGTCGGCTACGAGATGACCATGCTGGTCGACCGTTTCGGCACCGTGTTGACGCCGCAGGTCCGTGCCGGCCTGCGCAGCGCGCTCGCCGCAGTCTGAGCGACCTGTCGTGTCCGGGGCCGACGACGAGGCGATCGAGGAGGACGAGTCGCTCGTCCGGCCGACCGTTCGTCATCACCGGTGGCCGGACCCGCCATGCGACCGTGCACCTGCGCGTCGAGGCACTGGTGGTCGCCACCGGTGCCCGTCACGAGCACCTGCAGTTCGAACACGCCCGGATCCTCGATGTCGTGGGAGCGCCGATCTCGGTCGCCGAGGTGGCGGCCCGGGTCGACGTCCCCCTCGGCGTCGCTCAGATCCTCGTCGGCGATCTCGCCGACGCCGGCATGGTCCGTGTCCACGAGGCGACCTCGGTCGCGACTCCCGCACTCCTGTTGAGGATGATCGATGCAGTACGAGCACTCTGACGCGCCCGCCTCCCAGTCCGGCGGCGGCCCGCAACCGGTGAAGTTCCTCGTCGCAGGGGGGTTCGGGGTCGGCAAGACGACCCTGGTCGGGGCGATCTCCGAGATCGACCCGCTCACCACCGAGGCGACGATGACGTCGTACTCCGAGGGGGTCGACGACCTGTCCGCCGTGGGTGCGAAGACCTCGACGACGGTGGCCATGGACTTCGGTCGGATCACGATCGACTCCGAGATCATCCTGTACCTGTTCGGCACCCCCGGCCAGGAGCGGTTCTGGTTCATGTGGGACGACCTGGTCGACGGCGCGATCGGTGCGGTGGTGCTGCTCGACACGCGTCGGATCGAGGACTGCTTCGCCGCCGTCGACTACTTCGAGAGCCGCAACGTGCCCTTCGTCGCAGTGGTCAACCAGTTCCCCGACGCCGGGTCGTACTCACTCGAGGAGGTGCGCGAGGCGCTGGCGCTCAACGAGCGGGTGCCGCTGGTCCGCGCGGATGCCAGGTCGAGGGAGTCGGTGAAGATGGTGCTCATCGCGCTGTTGGACCACCTGATCCACCGGGCCACCGCGGGGGTCGAGTCGACGCGGCCGGTGCAGCAGCCTGACCCTCCTGCTGCGCTCGGTCCGAGGAGCGATCCGCTCGATGCCGGGCGTGGACCCCGACCCGGACGTGCGAGCTCAGTGGACCGGAGCTGGAATCGGAGCTCGACGAGGGACGCCGAGCCCCTCGGAGCCGCCGCGATGCGTCGAACCCGACGACCCGTCGGACCCCGAGGATCCGGACGACTCCGGGCGCCCCGATCCGGAGGACCCGTCCGACGAGCCGGACGACCCCGACCCCGACGAGCGGCTGTCGTTCTTGTAGAACCCCGACCCCTTGAAGGCGATCCCGACCGGCGAGAACACCTTGCGCAACGCGCCCTCGCACTCGGGGCAGACCGTCAGCGCGTCCTCGGTCACGGCCTGCTGGATCTCGAACTGGTGGTCACAGTTCCGGCAGCGGTACTCGTACAGGGGCATGTCGCTGGCTCCGGTTGGGTGTCGGCCGAAGGGCTCTGGGGCTGGGCAATGGCGCCGCGGCGGCGGATCGGGCCCGCAGTGGCGTCGGTGACGGGGCGATACGCGCCCCGTCGAGCTGGCACTCGCGGGAGTCGAGTGCCAACGGTACCGGTCATGGGCGCCACGCCCAAGCCGGTGGCCGTGCGGGCCGGGGCCGATGGCCGTGCGGGCCGGGGCCGGTGGCCGTGCGGGCCGGGGATCGAAACCCGGGGTGCAGGGGCGGAATCTTCGCCGGACCTCGGTACGCTCCCACCAGGACGTCCTCCGGAGGGAACATGGCATCGGTGACGAAGGCGGTCATCCCCGCAGCGGGGCTCGGGACTCGGTTCCTGCCTGCCACGAAGGCCCAGCCCAAGGAGATGCTGCCGGTCGTGGACAAGCCCGCCATCCAGTACGTGGTGGAGGAGGCGGTCGCTGCCGGGATCGACGACATCCTCATCATCACCGGTCGGAACAAGCGGAGCCTCGAGGACCACTTCGACCGCAACTTCGAGCTCGAGTACCAGCTCGCGGCGAAGGGCAAGACCGGCGACCTCGCCGAGGTCGTCGAGCTCGCCGAGCTGGCCGACATCCACTTCGTGCGCCAGGGCGAGCCACTCGGGCTCGGACACGCCGTCTCGGTCGCCCGCAAGCACGTGGGCGGCGAGCCGTTCGTGGTCATGCTCGGCGACGACATCATGGACCAGCACTCCACGGTGCTCACCGACATGATCAAGGGCTTCGATGAGCACCACTCGTCCGTCGTGGCCCTGATGGAGGTCGACCCGGCATCGATCTCGTCCTACGGGTGCGCCGCGGTGCGCAATCGCAACGGGTCGCTGTGTGAGATCACCGAGCTCGTCGAGAAGCCCGCGCCCGAGGTGGCGCCGTCGAACCTGGCGGTGATGGGTCGCTACCTGTTGACCCCGGAGATCTTCGACGAGCTCGCCGAGCTGCAGCCGGGCGTCGGCGGCGAGATCCAGCTGACGGACGCGATCGAGGGCCTGTTGCGTTCCCAGACCGTCCACGGATTCGTGTTCAGCGAGGGACGCTTCGACATCGGCAAGAAGATCGACTACCTGCGGGCGACCGTCGAGCTGGCGCTGCGTCGCGAGGACCTCGGCCCGGAGTTCCGTGAGTTCCTCACCGGGGTCGCGCGTCGCGAACGGCTCGTCTGAGCCAGCGCCCGGTTCCACCGGGCGGTTGCAGCGATGCACCTAGACTCACGCAGATGTCCGACCGGGGCCTGACCCATCTCGATCCGCTCGGCCGTGCTCGCATGGTCGACGTGACACCGAAGGAACAGACCCACCGGCGAGCGATCGCCCGCGGCAGGGTCCACATGTCGACCGAGACGACGTCGCTCGTCGCACGCGGCGCGATCGTCAAGGGCGACGTCCTGTCGGTGGCACGGGTGGCGGGGATCCAGGCCGCCAAGCGGGCTGCGGACCTGATCCCGCTGTGCCATCCGCTCCTGGTCGGGGCGATGCTGGTCAACTTCCGCATCGAGGACACCTTCATCGAGGTCGAGTCGCAGGTCGAGACCGTCGACCGCACCGGCGTCGAGATGGAGGCCCTGACCGCGGCGACGGTCGCCTGCCTGACGATCTACGACATGTGCAAGTCGGTGGACCGCTCGATGGTGATCGGCGACATCGCCCTGTGGGAGAAGACCGGTGGACGCTCCGGCACGTTCCGGCGCAGCGCTCAGGACGGCGCCGACACCGACGGGGCTCCCTACCTCGACGAGCTGTAGGTCGCCCCGCGCCGGAACGTGGGCCCACGACCTCGTCCAGCGACGCCGTCCAGCGAACTCGTCCGGCGGATCGGCGATTGTGAATAACATCGGTGAAATTCGTCAAGGACTTGTAACAAAGTGTCGGTCGTCCTAGATTTCGTCTCGATCCTCCCGTGTCCGGGCGCACTGCGCGCCGGCCCGTTCGACAAGGACCGCCCTCCCCGATGAACGTGACCACCCTGATCTTCCTCGGGCTCGCCGTGGTGTGGGCAGTGGTGCTGCTCCCGGAACTCGTCCGCAAGGTCGCCGGGAGCCGGCACTCCGACACGATCCGTTCGTTCAACCAGCAGCTGTCCGTGCTGGACCGCTCCGGCTCGCCGTCGCCCCGGCCGGACGAGTCCGCCCGCCCGGCGCCGCGTGGACGCTCCAACGTCATCGATCTGAGCACCCGGTCGGGACGCGCCGGCTCGGCTCCCGCCCCCTCCGCCGCCGGTGTCGCTCCGGTGTCGCCGTGGGTCCGCAAGCGCCGCCAGGACGTCCTCATCGGTCTGGGCAGCGCCGCCGTGCTGACCCTGATCTGCACCGTGGCCTTCGGCGGCGCCTTCCTGGTGCTCCACCTCCTCGCGGATCTGATCCTCGTCGCGTACCTCGTGGCGCTCGCCCAGGTCCGTCAGGCACCCGTCGCTGCGGGACGAGTCGCGGCGATGGGCGAACCGGCGCCGGTTCGTCGGGTCGCTCCGGCTCCGCGCCGGATCGCGAACTGATCCAGCGCCCCGCGCACCTGCGATCGCGTCTTCACGGGCGGATGCGGTGCGCACTAGGATCACCGCTCGCCCCGGGGGTGTAGCTCAGCTGGCTAGAGCGCTTCGGTCGCATCGAAGAGGTCGTGGGTTCGATTCCCATCACCTCCACCGGGAAGAAGGGCCTCGGCCTCGTGCCGGGGTCCTTCCGCGTCCGGGCAGCGGCCGCGGAAGGACTCCGAGTGTGTCGTCGCTGCTCGACGGGCGCCGGTAGCGTGACGTCCCAACTGCCGCTGTCGAAGGGATGTCCATGTCCTCGGAGAACCTCCACGAACCACGTGAGCTGCTCGGTGACGACGTCATCGACCGGCACCGGGCGATCGTGTCGATCATGGAGGAGCTCGAGGCGGTCGACTGGTACGACCAGCGCGTCGCTGCGACGAAGGACGACGAGCTGGCACAGGTGCTCGCGCACAACCGCGACGAGGAGAAGGAGCACGCGGCGATGACCCTCGAGTGGCTGCGCCGCAACGACCCGGTCTTCGACAAGCACCTGCGGACCTACCTCTTCACCGAGGGCTCGTTGCTCGAGATCGAGCACGACGCCGAGCACGGCGGTGACGTGTCCGCGACGCCGGACCCCAGCGATCCCGAGGACGGCAGCCTCGGCATCGGCGACCTGTCGGGCTCCTGAGCACACGACCGTGGCGGCTCCACCGCCACGACCCCCCACCGCCGCCTCGACCACCACCGCCTCGACCAACCGAACTGCGACCGATTGCGAGTCCCACGACATGAACCATCTCTTCCGCGACAAGGCGCCGATCTCCGACGCCGGCTGGGCCGAGATCACCGACGAGGTCCGCACCTCGCTGAACGAGTTCCTCGGTGCCCGCCGAGTGGTCGACGTCGAGGGCCCGAAGGGGTGGTCGCACTCGGCGGAGCCGACCGGGCGGCGCCGCGAGCGCAGCACCCCCAACGACCTCGACGTCGAGGCCCGCATGCGTGACGTGCAGGCGCTGGTCGAGGTCCGCACCCCGTTCACGCTGCAGCGCTCCGAGCTCGACTCGATCGACCGCGGCGCCTGCGACGCGGACCTCGACCCGGCCCGCTTCGCCGCCAAGCGGGCGGCCATGGCCGAGGACCGGGCGGTGTTCCACGGGTTCCCGGCCGCAGGGATCACCGGCATCACCCCGGCCAGCCCCCACGAGCCGGTCCAGATCAGTTCCGACTACGAGGCGTACCCGTCGTTCGTCGCCGAGGCCACCTCGAAGCTCATGCTCGCCGGTGTCGCCGGGCCCTACGCGCTGGCGATGGGCCCCCGCTGCTACCAGGGGGTGCTGGAGCAGTCCGAGGTCGGCGGCTACCCCGTGCTCGAGCATCTTCGTCTGATCCTCGGCGGGGGCGCTGTGCTCTTCGCCCCAGGGGTGAACGGTGCGGTGGTGCTGAGCCGCCGCGGCGGCGACGTCCGGCTCGTGCTCGGCCAGGACGTCTCGCTCGGGTACCTCGAGCACGACCGCGAGACGATCTCGCTGTACCTCGAGGAGAGCTTCACGGTGCAGGTGTGCTCGCCCGAGGCGGCGGTCTACCTCACGTACGGGGACTGATCCCGGCGCCGAAGAGCCCGAGCGCTGCCGCTGCGCGCGCCCGGACCAGCGGACCGAACCAGGCGCCGCGCCCGAGGTGCTCGGTGAGCCACGTCCCGAGGGACTCGTCGTAGACGTGCGGCACCGCGGCCGCCGTTCCCGTCGCAAGTCGGGCGAGCGACGCCCGGACCGGGGCGGGGACGAACGGGTCGCACTCGGCGGGGGGTCGACCCGTGAACGGGATGCTCCACAGGTCCGGACCGTCCAAGGCCGGGTCGCCGCCCGGGATCGCTCCGGGTCCGTCGGGACAGCGGATCGATGAGCGGTCCGAACCGGGCGACCGCGCGTTGAGCAGGGTGATCGTCAGCGACGCCTGGCGACGCGAGAGCTCGGTCCCCAGGTCGGCGAGCTCGGGCCGTGCGGCCAGCAGCCAGGTGTGCGCCGCGGCGAGCAGCCCGTGCAGCGTCGCCTCCTCGGCGTTGGTCGCGCACGCCCCGTGGTGGCAGATCGCATGCGCGAGCGACGGGGCGATCACGCCAGGGTGCTCGGCGCGGTACCGGACGTTCACCACTCGACGCGCCGGGTCGTCGTCGTCGGCCTCCACCCCCACGACACGACCCTCGCCGATGGGTGTACCGAACGCGAGCGACCGGACCGGTGCGCTGCCGTCGAGGAAGGCGTCGAGGACCGGTTCGGCCGGCCCACCGGCGAGCGCGAGCAGCCCCGCGCGCAGTCCCGGCTCCGGGACGCGGGCCGTCACCTCGCGTTGGCGGAACCGCTCGAGCGCCCGCTCGGCGACGCGTCCGTCGAGCAGGTCGCGCAGCAGTCCGGCAGCCTCCTGCTCGTCAGGGGGCTCGCCGCCGGCCGGCTCCATCGGTGGGCCACCCGGGTAGATGCCGGGCTGCCCGAAGAGGACCCCGGAGCTGAACCGCGAGCGGTCCGACGGTTCGACCGGCGCCCCGCGCAGCAGGGCGATCGCTGCGGCGTTCGAGTCGATCGGCTCGGTCGGGGCCGAGAGATCGGTCGGGTCGTCGGACATCGGCGGAGTCTCGCACCCCGGCGCGTGCGACGGGTGTCGACGGCGCAGTGATCGTCGCGGCAGCGCTCCCTGTGGCGGTGCTCCTGGGTCGGGAGGGATCGCCGACGGCGGCCGTAGGCTGGGCCGTCGTGGCGAGCCCCCGGTCCCGGACCCCGATCCTGATCGCCGTGGCGCTGCCATTGGTGGTCCTCAGCATCGATTTCGCCGGCGTGGCGGTCGCGCTGCCCGACATCGGTCGCGAGCTCGGGGTGTCCGCCGCGGCCACCGGCTGGGTGATCAACGCGTTCGCGCTCGGAGCAGCGGGACCGCTGCTCGTCTCGGGACGCCTCGCCGATCTGTTCGGACGGCGCCGCATGCTGCTCGTCGGGGTCGGGCTGTTCGCCCTCGGGACGTTGGCGGCGGCCCTCGCCCCGGAGTTCTGGGTGCTGGTGCTGGCCCGGGGAACCCAAGGAGTCGCGACGTCGTTGTTCATGACCGCGTCCCTCTCGGTGGTCAGCACCACCTACACCGGCGACCGTCGGGCCTGGGGGATCGGCATGTGGAGCGCCATCGGCAGCACCGCCGCTGCCGCTGCGCCCGTGGTCGGAGGTCTCGTCGTCGAGGCCCTCGACTGGCGCTGGTTCTTCGCCCTGAACCTGCCGCTGCTCGCCGTCGCGTTCGTGATGACCCTGGCGGTGGTGCCCGAGTCCCACGGCGACCGCCGGCGGATCGACCTCACCGGCGCTGCGCTGGCCACGGTGGCGCTGACGTTCGCGGTGCTCGCGCTGCAGGAGGCGGGCACGAGCGGGTGGTCCGACCCGCTCGTCGTGGCCTCCTGTCTCCTCTCGGTCGCCGTCCTGGGGGTCTTCGTCCTGAGGGAGCGCCGCAGTGATGCCCCGCTGATCCCCCGCGGGGTCACCGCGTCACGCGCCTACCGGCCGCCGGTCGCCGTCGCCTTCCTGGCGAACTGGGGCTTCGGTGCGCTCAACATCCTCCTGACGTTCTGGCTCCAGAGCGTGCGCGGCGAGTCCGCCGCGGTGACCGGGGCAGTGTTCCTGGCGTACTCCGTGCCCTTCGCCGTGCTCGGGGCGCTGACGGGCCGGGTGGTCGCCCGGTTCGGTGGCGTCGCGCCGATGGTGCTCGGCACGGGCCTCGTCGCCGGGTCGTTCCTGGTCCTCACCCAGCTCGGCGCGACCAGTTCGCTCTGGGTGGTGCTCGTGGCGATGGCGCTGTCCGGGGTGGGCCAGGGACTCGCCTACAACGTGTCGACCACCTCCGCGATGGCCGCCGTCCCCGATGACGACGCCGGGGTGGCGTCGGGGTTGCTCACCGCCATGCGCAACGTCGGCGTCGCGGCCGGGGTCGCCGTCGCGACCCTCGCGACCGCCGGGTCGGCGACCGCGTCGTCGAGCGATGCTCCCGTCGCCGTCACCGGCGCCGAGTTCACCGAGGGCCTGCAGCGCGCATCGTGGATCATCGTCGCGGTCTCGTTGCTCGGGACGGCCGTTGCGCTGGCCGCTCGGGCACCACGTCGCTCGACCGGATCGGACCTCGCTGCTCGGTCCTGAGCCCTCGAGGGTGCCGGCACCGCAGCGGTCGGTCCGCTGCCCGCTCGCGGCTCGGCGGGACTTGGCCGGGGGGTCCGGCGATGGCAGCATGACGCGAACAAGAACGCGTTCTCGTTCGCGTCGGCTCCGGTCGAACACGACGACGACGCCAGCGCCGACGGGAGACACCGTGACCATCACCGAGACCGACAGCGCTGCGACGGCCGGGATCGACCTGGTCGCCGGCGAGTTCTGGGGCGGCGACTTCCACGCCGGGCTCGCCTGGATCCGCGCGAACGACCCGCTGCACTTCGACGGCCGGGTGTGGGGCGTGTCCACCTACGAGCTGCTGCGCGACGTCTCGCGACAGCCGGAGCGGTTCTCCAACGCCCACGGCTGTCGTCCCGACGCGTTCGCGCTGCCGATGATGATCGACATGGACGACCCCGAGCACGTCCGGCGCCGCAAGCTCGTCAACAAGGGCTTCACCCCGCGCCAGGTCCGCGGCAGCGAGGATGCGGTGCGTGCCGCTGCCGATGAGATCATCGACGGGGTCATCGAACGCGGCGAGTGCGACTTCGTGACCGACGTCGCGCAGTGGCTGCCGATGATCATGATCGGTGACCAGCTCGGCGTCCCCGCCGAGGATCGCGGACGGCTGCTCGAGTGGTCCGACGCGATGGTGAGCGCCTCGGCCGACGGCGTCGGCGTCGAGCGTGCCACCGCGGCGTACACCGAGTACCGCGAGTTCGCCGAGCAGGCGATCGCGGAACGTCGCGAGCGCGACCACGGCGACCTGATGAGCGTGCTCGTGCGCGCCGAGATCGACGGTGACCGCCTCGACGACGAGTCGATCATCCACGAGTCGCTGCTCATCCTGATCGGCGGGGACGAGACGACCCGTCACGTCATCACCGGTGGCATGTACCAGTTGCTGCGACACCCGGAGCAGTTCCAGCTCCTGCGCGACGAGCCCGGGCGCATCCCGACCGCCGTCGAGGAGATGCTGCGGTGGGTCTCGCCGATCCGGAACATGAACCGCACCGTCGTCACCGACACCGAGCTCGCCGGCAAGCAGCTGCGAGCCGGGGACAAGATGCTGCTGCTCTACCCCTCGGCGAACCGCGACGAGTCCGTGTTCAGCGACCCGTTCCGCTTCGACGTGACACGCGAGCCGAACGAGCACGTCGCGTTCGGGTTCGGGACGCACTTCTGTCTCGGCAACAGCCTCGCCCGACTCGAGCTGATCTGCATGTTCGAGCACCTGCTCGAGCGCATGGGGGACCTGCGCCTCGTCGAGGACGCCGAGCCCGCCAACCGTCCGGCGAACTTCGTCTCCGGCTACGAGCGCATGCCGGTGTCCTTCACGCCGGGACAGCGGCGGGCCTGAGCCGAACGCCTCCGCCCGGTCCTCAGCGCGTGGGCCGGTGCCCGGTCAGGTCGATGCGCACCGACCGGCGCTCGGTCACGTCCAGCGCGCCGGGTCCGGGCAGCTCTCGCGCGACGATGCCCCAGCGTTCGCGCAGCTCGTCGAGGGGGGTGTCGGCGAGCGCGAAGTGGTCGACGCCGCCCATGACGTCCGCGCTGCAGCGCGAGGCCCGCCACCAGGACTCGGCGAGCCGGTCCGCAGCGCCGACCGCGTCGAGGGTGTCGGCGCGGGCGATGGGGATGGGGATGCCGCCGACGGTGTCGATCGACGGCGTTCTGGAACAGCGCGAGCGTGAAGATGAACTGCACGAAGCCGCGGGGGTCGTCCATGGTGGCGGCGATGAACGCGAACACGTCGATCTCGCCCTCGGCGTCGGTGGCGTAGTCGGCGAGGACGTGCACCCAGTCGTGCAGGGCGCCGACCTCGTAGATCCCGTGGTGCTCGCCGGGGTAGGGGAACTCGTGCACCCGGTAGAACTCGGCGACGCCGTGCCCCCACGAGCCCTCGGGGCAGTCCTCGAGGGCACGCCACCGTCGGGCGATGTGCTCGTCGTCGCCGATGGCGTAGTAGGAGAGCTTCGAGCGGACCAGCTCGCCGAGGTGGCCGTGGAAGATGCCCTCGATCGTCTGCTCGGTGTACCAGGAGTTGCGGATGAGGTCCGCGTGCAGGCGCCGCAGGTGCTCCCGTGCGGTGTCGCGGGTGATCGACACGTAGGGCGCCTCGACCCCGATCGCCCCGAGGTACTGCTCGACGTGGCTCTCGAGCTCGCGCGGGAGCGGGTGCACCATGAGCTCGAGGGCGACGACCAGGTGGGCCAGGACCCGGCGGTCCTCGGGGTCGGGCACCCAGCGGGCGACCTGCTCGGGCGTCAACGGCTCGACCTCGGCGGTGCTGGGCGGTCCGGGTGGGCCGAATCGGGCGATCACGGCATCCAGCACGGCGCGTGCACCGGTGCCATCGTGGCGCCGGGCGGCGTGAGCGCCCCCATCGCGCCACCGATCACGCCGGCTCCGGCAGCGGTGTCGGTCAGGGCGAAACGGGTCACGAGGTCCGGTCGCCCCAGCGCTCGCGTCGCAGCTCGGGCGGGAGCGGCTGGACGAGGCAGAACTCGTTGCCCTCGGGGTCGGCCATCACGTAGTGGCTGTCGCCCTTCATCTCCTGGATCGTGCGGACGAAGGTGCCGCCGTAGCTCTCGACCTTGGATCGGGCCGCCTCGATGTCGGTGACCTCGACGTCGGGGCGCGCCACCAACACGTTCGGCCGGGCGGCGTCCGACGGCTGGAACGCCAGGAACGCTCCCCCCGGGTCCGGGCTGAGCTGGACCCAGTCCGACTCGGACTCGACGACCTCCACGCCGAGCACGTCGCACCAGAACGCCGCGAGGGCGACCGGGTGGCGGGCGTCGATGACGATCGAGCGCATCCATCCGACCGGGCCCGGTCGGGAACCGGCGGTCGAGGTGGTCGGGTCGTCGTCGGCGGGCATTCGGTCACCTCAGGGGTCGTCGGGAGCTGGAGTGGGGACAGTCTGCCGTGGGGTTCGGGTCCTGCGTCGCGGTCCGGCCGTCGGTCCGGTCGACCGCGGTGCCGGCCACGCACGCATCGATCATGCGCGGCCCAGGGTGGTGTCGAGCCAGTCGAACACGGCTGCGTCGTGGACCTGCGAGGCATCGAGGCCGGCGTCCATGCCGGCGCCGTCCGCTGAGCGGAGCTCGAGGCGCTGCGCAGTCGTGGAGCTCAGCGCGCGGGTGAACTCGAGGTCCTGTCCGGCGAACCCCTCGGCCTCCTCGGACGCCACGACGGCGACCGGGCAGCGGATCGCCGCGAGCTCCTCGGCGTCGGCGCGGTGTCTCGCCAGTGCCGCAGCGGCGTCGGCGGGGGAGTCGGTCCCGGTCGGAACGGTGGTGGTCCCCGCCGACAGGAGCAGATCGTCCTCGGAGCCGGCGGCGGCGAGCGCGGCTCGGGCATCTGCACCCAGGTCGGTCACCGCAGGGTCGACCACCAGTGCGGCGACGTAGGGGTCGGGCGCTGCGAGGGCAGCGAAGAGCGACCCGTGTGCGAGGCCGGAGAGCGCGATGCGGTCCGGATCGACCTCGCTGCGGGTGTCGAGCCAGTCGAGGGCGGATCCGATGATCCCCGGCCACCCACGATCCAGGGTGAGTCCCTGGCGGTGCAGCGCGGCCCCCTGACCCGGCCCGTCGAACACGAGCACGTGGTACCCGCGGTGCACCGCGCCGTCCAGGCCGGTCATCGGGAGGTCCGAGATGGGCGTCCCGAGGCCCTGCACGATCACCACGGTGGGTGCGGGTGCGTCGCCGCCCGCCGGGCTGGTGAACCAGTACCCGGGGAAGGTCAGTCCGTCGTGGGGGATCCGGATCGGTGCCGCGGTCGTCGGCCAGTGCGCCACGGCGAGGTCCCAGGCCTCACGGTGTTCCGCCCACAGCTGGTGCTGCTGGTCGGCGAACGTCGTCACCGGTGCCCACCACTGCCCGGCGTAGAGGTAGTTGGCCGAGCGCAGGGCCGCGTTCCAGGCGCTGTAGCGGTGGCCGCCCTCGACGGCGTCGTCGGCGACGCGTCGCACGCGTCGGCCCAGCGCGACGAAGGTCTCGAGCCAGGACTCGGGTCGGCCGTCCTCGATCGCGTCGACCGCAGCGAGGGTCTCGCCGACCTCGGCCATGGCGTGGCGGACGCCGCTGAGCACGCACCTCGTCGCGAAGTCCATGCCGTCGTCGTCGAAGAACCGCACCCGGGTCACGGTTCCCAATCGGCCGGGGGAGGTCGCCGTGTGAGTCGACCGTGCTGGGCGCCGGTGGCGTCTCGGAACGCACGGTCTCGCGGCGATCGTGCCGGGGTCGTCGCCTCAGGCCAGACCGTTGAGGATCGGCTGGTGCGCCCACACCGCGATCAGCGCACCGAGCGCCAGTCCGGGGCCGAACGGGAAGCGGCTCTCACCGGTCGCGATGAGCGCAGCGCCACCCATCACCAACCCGGCGAGCGCGCCGAAGAGCAGGCCGTAGACCGGCAGGATCGGGTGCAGCCAGGCCAGGAAGAGCCCGAGCAGGAGTGCGAGGCGGACGTCGCCGAAGCCGAGCTTGCCGGGTGCCGCGAGGAACAGCACGAGGAACACCCCGAACGTGGCCAGCGCGCCGAGCACGGCGATGCCGATCTGGCCGGTCTCACCGATGCCGACGGACACCGCACTGATCAGGACCAGCCCCACCGCCGCGCCCGCCCAGGGCATCCACCACGGGATCAGCCAGATGCGCAGGTCGATCACGGCGATCACGCTGAGCACGACCGCGAACCAGACGTACGGGAGCGTCACCCAGCTCGCGCCGAGCATCGCGACCGTGAGGGTCATCGCGGCAGGGAGACCGAGCTGGAAGAGCGCCACCGTCGACGGGAGTCGGTGCCCGCAGGCAGGGCAGCCGCGGAACCAACTGAGGACGGGGACGACGTCGCTCCAGGCGAACACGTGGTGGCACTCGGGGCAGCGGGCCTGGCGGTACGACGCACGGATCTCCGGTGGCGGTGCCTCGGCGCTGCCGACCTCGGCCGCGACGTCGCGGGGCGTCATCGGCCGGAGCTCCTTGTAGCGGTGCACCGGCACGGTGAGCGCCCACGCCGTGAGGACGCCGAGTACGACGGTGAACGACAGGACCAGGGTCACCGGTCCCCATCGGCAGCACCGGCGGGATCCTGAACCGCCGCGTGTGCAGCTCGGTGCACCCGGCTACGGCGCTCGGCCGGTCGTGGGGTCCGGTTCCGGTGTCTCGAGGAGCGCACGCGCCGCGGCGCGGTCGACCTTCTGCGCGGCGGTGAGCGGGACGGCGTCGATCATCTCGAGCCGGTCGGGGAGCTTGTAGCGGGCGAGTCGCTCGCCGGCTCGGGTGCGGATCCCGGCGAGATCAGGTGGCTCGTCGGGATCCGCGGGGACCACCAGCGCGACCCCGAGCTCGCCGAGCACCGGGTCCGGGACCGGCACCACGACGACGTCGCGCACGGCAGGGTCCTCGACGAGGACGGCCTCGACCTCGGTCGGGAACACGTTGTACCCGCCGCGGATGTACATCTCGCTGACGCGGCCGGCGAGCGTCACGCACGCGGTGCCGTCGATCGAGGCGAGGTCACCCGTCCGCAGCCAGCCGTCGGGGGTCAGCGCCCGAGCCGTTGCCGCGGGGTCGTGCCAGTAGCCGTCCATCACCGCTGCGGAGCGCAACTGCAGCTCGCCGATCTGCCCGGGGCCGACGGGGTCGTCGGTCTCGTCGGCGATGCGGACCTCGACGCCGGGCCGCGGGCGTCCGACGGTGTGCAGGGCCTCGTGGTCCGGCGCGTCCGGGGCGGTCGCCAGGCCGACGCCGCCGGACTCGGTCGACGACCAGCGGATCGAGTAGCCCGCGCGGAGACGGCGCCGCGCCTCGTCGACGAGCGCCGGCGGGGACGGCGCCCCGCCGGCCACGATCAGCTGCACGCTCGACAGGTCCAGCTCGTCGAGCAGCGGCGAGCGCAGCATGAGCGCCAGCTGCGGAGCGACAGCGCCGATGGTGGGCATCCGGTGCTCCGCCACCAGGCGCAGCGCCTCGTCCGCGCGCCAGCGGTCCATGACGTGCAGCGTCGAGCCCGAGCGCAGGTACCACGGGAACTTCGTCGTCATGCCGACATGGGCGAACTGGGTCGAGGCGAGCAGGTCGGCGCCACCGCCCCAGGCGATCGCGGCGTTCGGGCCACGGTCGATCACCTCGATCGCACGCAGCTGACGGTTGCGGAACAGCGCGGCCTTCGGACGTCCGGTCGTGCCGGAGGTGAAGCAGATCGCCACCGGCCGGTCCTCGGGGTCGAGGTCCGCCGGGAGGTCTCCGCGTGCTCCGCCGGGGTCCTCGTCGGTGTGGGCCCGCCGGGGAGTCGGACCCGCCCGGGAGCTCGGTCCCGCCGGGGAGCTCGGTCCCGCGGGAGCCGGGCTCGACCACGAGGACGTCGCTGCGCAGGGGCGCTCCGTCCACCGTGTCGGGCGCGGCGACCACCAGCCGTGGCCCCACCACCTCGAGCAGCTCGGCGCGCTCGGGGGTCCGCAGCGCCGTGCTCACCCCGGCGACGATCGCGCCGACGCGGTTCGCCGCCACCGCGGCGACCAGCCAGTCGCCCCCCGACGGCAACGTCAGCGCCACCACGTCGCCGAGGCGCACCCCGCGCTCACGGAAGGCCACGGCGAGGTGCCGCGCTGCCCGGTCGAGCTCGTCGTAGGTCAGGGTGCCGTCGGGGCCGATCACCGCGGGTCGCCCGTGGAAGCGCTGTGCCGCCTCGGCCGTGATCGTCGCGAACACCACGTGCAACCTAGGTCACCGGGCTGTCGGGCCCGACCGGGACTTTGTGCCCTGTTGGGCGCCGTGTTCGGATCGCTCTACTGTTCCCGGCTGGTCCCGCGCCCCGCGGGCCATGGCGCCCCGGCACCCCCGGGTCACGAAGCGAGGTACGAGTGAGCGATCCGACTCCCGGGCAGAGCAGCGGCGCACCGGCGCCCGAGCGGCCCGAGAACCCCTACTCGACGATGATGGCGGTGCTCGGTGGCGGCGTCGCGCTGGCGTTGGTCATCCTGGCGGTCGGCGTGACCTTCGGCGGCAGCGACGACGGTGGCGGGGACGAGGGAGCGTCGGGCGACGCGACCCCGGTCGCGCTCACCGAGTTCGCCATCGACGGCTCGCTGGCCGTCGCGCCGGGCGGGACCCTCGACGTCACCAACGAGGGCAGCCAGGTCCACAACCTCGTCATCGAGGGTGGAGACAGCACCGCGGATCTCGGATCGGGCGAGAGCGAGAGCATGGTCGTCGACCTGAGCGAGGGCGAGTACGAGGTGTACTGCTCGATCTCCGGGCACCGCGAGGCGGGCATGGTGGCGACGCTGGCGGTCGCCGAGGGGGCCACGGCCGAGTCGGCCGAGCCGACGGTCGACCACAGCTCGCACAGCGCCGACGACCTGACGCCCGAGGAGTGGGCTGCGCTCGACCAGGCGATGACCGACTCGTTCGGGCCGTTCGTCGAGCCCATCGAGACCGGCGTGCCCAACACGGAAGGGATCGGCGGCGAGGACCTCGCTCCGACCATCGGCGAGGACGGTGCCAAGGAGTGGACCCTGACCGCCGCGATCACGCCATGGGAGATCGAGCCGGGCACGGTCGTCGACGCCTGGACCTACAACGGCACGGTGCCCGGCCCCACGCTGCGGGCCGAAGTCGGTGACACGGTCCGCGTCACCATCGTCAACGACCTGCCGCTCGGCACCGACGTCCACATGCACGGCAGCAAGCACCCCAACGAGATGGACGGGGTCGCTCCGCTGACCCAGGAGCTGATCATGCCCGGCGAGGAGTTCACCTACGAGTTCGAGGTGACCGAGCCGGCGGTCGCGATGTACCACCCGCACCACCACGGCCAGATGACGGTCCCCAACGGCATGTGGGGCGCGATGATCTTCTCGCCGCCGGGCGGCGATGGCAGCGCGGACTACACGATCCCGCGTGGCACCACGGTCTCGGGTGTCGAGATCCCGGCGGACCTCGAGGTCGCGGCCGAGGAGAACATGGTCCTCAACGACGGCGGGGTGATCGGCCTGTCGCTGAACGGCAAGTCGTTCCCGGCCACCGAGGCCTATGCGTTCGAGACCGGCGACTGGGTGCTGATCAACTACTACAACGAGGGCCTGCAGGCGCACCCGATGCACCTGCACCAGTTCCCCCAGCTCGTGGTGGCACGCGACGGCATCCCACTCGACCAGCCGTACTTCGCCGACACCATCTCCGTCCTGCCGGGTGAGCGCTACACGGTGCTGTTCCAGGCCAAGACGCCCGGGGTGTGGGTGTGGCACTGCCACATCCTCAACCACGCCGAGCGGGAAGAGGGCATGTTCGGCATGGTGACCGCGGTCAAGGTCGACGATCCCGCCGCGGCCTGAGTGGTGCGGCGGAGGCCGCTCGAACGAGCTCGAACAGGACCCGGGCCAGGCCCGGGTCCCGCCGTCGGCCCAGCGGTAGCGTCAGCACCCATGGCAACCGACGATGCAGCCGGGTCGGCACCGCTCACGCCCCAGCGGGTCTCCCTCGTGGGTCGACGTGCGCTCGTCACCGGCGCAGCGCGGGGCATCGGTCGGTCGACCGCGCTCGCCCTCGCCCGGTTCGGCGCCGACGTTGCGGTGTGTGATCGGCTGGGCGACGAGCTCGCCGCAGTGGCCGAGGAGTTGACGGCGCTCGGGGTGCAGGCGCCAGCGGCGGTGCTCGACGTCCGTGACGCCGCGGCGGTGCACGGCTGGGTCGCGGAGCTGGAGTCCGGGTGGGACTCGCTCGGTGTGCTGGTCAACAACGCTGGCGGCGGGTTCGTCTCGCCGGTCGCGCAGCTGAGTCCGAACGCGCAGGCGGCACTGATCGCCGAGAACTTCACCCAGGTCGCCGATGTCACCCGACGGTGCCTCCCGTTGTTGCGCGCGGTGGCGCTGCCGGGGTGGGGTGGATGGCGGCGCCTCGATCGTGAACATCACCTCGGTCGAGGCGCACCGCGCGGGCCCCGGGTTCGGCATCTACTCGGCGATGAAGGCTGCGGTCGCGAACCTCACGCGGACCCTCGCGCTCGAGCTCGCCGAGGACCGCATCCGGGTCAACGCGATCGCCCCGGACATGATCCCGACGCCCGGCGACGCCGGCTTGATCGAGGACTCCGGCGCGATGTCGGCGGTGGAGTGGGCGCCGACGCCGTGGCCCGATGTCGGCGACCCCGACGACGTCGCCGCTGCGGTGGTGTTCCTCGCCGGGCCGATGAGCCGGTTCGTCACCGGCTCCACGATCCACGTCGACGGTGGCACCTTCGCCGCGTCGGGGTGGAAGCGCGCGACCGAGGGCGGCCCCTGGGTCCTCTGAGCTGTCCGAAAGCGTCACCCCGCGAAGCGGATCGGTGCCGGCAGCCGTGCCGCCCCCGGCGTGTTCGCCGTCGGCGGGGTCGTCGGGGCGGGGTGGTCGGGGGTCATGCCGGCTGGTGGGTGCCGGGTCGGTCGGTGTCAGAGGTCCTGACCGGCGGGCGCGCACTCCCGTACACACTGCTCCACGACGGCCCGCTGGGACGGGGGATCGACGCAACTGCACGGGCCCGCCCCCACCGGCCTACGATCTGACGACCCGTCAGATTCCCCGGAGGGACCCCATGACCGACGCCAGCACGAACGACGCACCGCGGGGTCCACTCGCCGGGTTGCGCGTCGTCGAGTTCTCCCTGCTCGGACCGGCAGCCGTCGGTCTGCACCTGGCGGACCTGGGCGCAGACGTCGTCAAGGTCGAGTCCCCCCAGGGCGACTACGTCCGCCAGATGACCTGGCCGATCATCGAGGGCAGCTCGCTGCTGCACTGGCACATCAACCGGGGCAAGAAGTCCATCACGCTCGACCTGCGCACCGACGAGGCCAAGGACGTCTTCCGGGACCTGGTGCGCGACGCGGACGTCGTCATCGAGGCGATGCGGCCCGGAGCGCTCGCCAAACGTGGCCTCGGCTTCGAGGACCTGCGCGAGATCAACCCGAAGATCGTGTTCTGCACGATCTCCGGCTACGGCATGACCGGCCCCTACGCCAACCTCCCGAGCCACGGCATCGCGTACGACACCTGGGCGGGGCTGGTGAACGTGCCCCGTGACGACGACGGGTTCCCGTACATCCCCGAGCACCCCTCGACCGGCATCCACGCCGGTCCGTTGTTCGGCGCCTTCGGCATCCTCGCCGGGGTCATCCGCGCACGCGAGACCGGCGAGGGCTCGTTCCTCGAGATCGCCCAGTCCGACGCCGCCGCGTCGATGGACTGGTACCGCAGCGAGACCTGGAAGGCCTACGAGCGGCCCGAGTCCGAGGTCACCGGCAACAAGGCCGACGACTACGAGCGACGCGCACCCGGCACCGCCGGGATGCGCGACGGCGTGCGCTACCAGATCTACGAGTCCGCCGACGGCCACGTCCTGTTCATGGCGTCCGAGCAGGAGTTCTGGAAGAACTTCTGTGCGGGGGTCGATCGCATGGACCTCTTCGAGCGCTGGCCCGGGTCGAAGTTCGGCGACCACGCCAAGGGCAACACCGAGATGCGAGCCGAGCTGGCGAAGATCTTCGCCACCAAGTCCACCGCCGAGTGGGTCGCGTGGTCCGGCGAGCACAACACGACCATCGCCCCGGTCAACACGCCCCAGACGCTGGCGGACGACCCGCAGTTCCAGGCGCGCCTCGGCTTCCTCGACCACGAGACCCACGGGGCCGACATGCTGCCCTACCCGGTGAGGTTCGTCGGCGAGGAGCCGGTCGACCCGGCGCCCGCGCCGACCGTGGGGCAGCACACCGACGAGGTGCTGCGCGAGGTGCTCGGCTACGACGCCGATCGCGTCGCAGAGCTGCGTGCCGCCGGGGCGTTCGGGGGCGATGCATGAGCGAGGACGGCGCCCGCGGCGACCTGCGCTGGGGCACCGTCCCGGGGTTGGTGCGCGCCGCCGCGGCCGAGCATGGTGACGCCGAAGCCCTCGTCGACCGCTCAGCGACGCCGACCGTGCGGCTCAGCTTCGCGGAGCTCGCCGAGCGGGCCGACGAGGTGGCCGCCGGGCTCGTCGCCGCCGGCGTCGAACCGGGCGACCGGGTGGCGATCTGGGCCCCGAACTGCTGGGAGTGGGTCGTTGCGCTGCTCGGCCTGCACGGGGCCGGCGCGGCGGTGGTGCCGCTCAACACCCGCTACAAGGGAAGCGAGGCCGTCGGGATCCTCGAACGCAGTCGCGCCAGCGTGCTGTTCACCGTCGACGGCTTCCTCGGCAACGACTACCTCGCCATGCTGCGCGCCGCGGCGCCCGAGGGGCTCGAGCACCTGCACACCACGGTGGTGCTGCGCGGCGCCGACGGCGCGCCCCCGGCAGGGCGCACCGACGGCGCGCTGACCCTCGCCGAGCTGATCGACGGCGCGGACGAGGCGGCCCGCACCGAGGCCGCCGCACGTGCCGCTGCGCTGGAGCCGAGCGACACGTCGGACCTCCTGATCACCTCCGGCACCACCGGGCACCCGAAGGGCGTGGTGCAGACCCACGGTCAGTCGTTGCGGGCCTTCGCCGACTGGGCCGACATCGTCGGGCTCCGCGCCGGTGACCGCTACCTCTGCATCAACCCGTTCTTCCACACCTTCGGCTACAAGGCCGGCATCCTCGCCGCGCTGATGAGCGGGGCGACGCTCGTCCCGCTGGCGAGCTTCGACGTCGACGCCGTCGTCGAGGTCATCGCGGCCGAGTCGATCTCGATGCTGCCCGGTCCGCCGACGATCTACCAGAGCCTCCTGAACCATCCCGGGTTCGACCCGACGCGCACGACGTCGCTGCGCCTGGCGGTCACGGGGGCGGCGGTGGTGCCCGTCGAGCTCGTCGAGCGGATGCGTGACACGCTCGGATTCGAGACCGTCGTGACCGCGTACGGCCTGACCGAGTCGTGCGGGATCGCGACCGTCTGCCGCCACGACGACGACCCGCGCACGATCGCGACGACCTCGGGGCGGGCGATCCCGGGCGTCGAGGTCGCCGTCGTCGGTGACGACGCCCGCCCCCTGCCGGCGGGGGCGCCCGGTGAGGTGGTCGTGCGCGGCTACACCGTCATGCGCGGCTACTTCGAGGAGCCCGAGCAGACCGCCGAGGCGATCGATGCAGCGGGCTGGTTGCACACCGGCGACGTCGGGGTGCTCGACGACCGGGGCTACCTGCGCATCACGGATCGCAAGAAGGACATGTTCATCGTCGGCGGGTTCAACGCCTACCCGGCCGAGATCGAGGCGCAGCTGGCGACCCGCCCGGACGTCGCGCAGGCATCGGTGGTCGGGGTTCCTGACGATCGGCTGGGCGAGGTCGGCTACGCCTTCGTGGTCCCGGCTCCGGGCGCCACCCCGGATCCCACGGCGATCGTCGAGTGGGCCCGCGAGCACATGGCCAACTTCAAGGCGCCGCGCCACGTCGAGGTGGTCGACGCCCTGCCGCTCAACGCGAGCGGCAAGATCCTCAAGTACGAGCTGCGCGACCGGGCGGTCACCCGCCTGGCGGGCGGCGGTCCGACCGGAGGGCCCCCCGCATGAAGTTCTGCCACGGCATGATCGGCGCACCGCCGGTGCACTGGAACCGTCTCGCCCGCGCGTGCGAGGACGCCGGGTTCGACTCGGTCGCGGTGTCGGACCACATGGTGTTCCCCGAGACGCTCGAGTCGAAGTACCCCTACACCCCCGACGGCACCCCGCTGTTCGATCCCGACGAGGACTGGCCCGACCCCTGGGTCGCGATCGCCTCGATGGCGGCGGTGACCACCCGGCTGCGCTTCGTGACCAACGTGTTCGTGCTACCGGCCCGCAACCCGTTCGTCGCCGCCAAGGCGGTCGGCACCGCTGCCTACCTGTCGGGCAACCGCGTCGGCCTCGGCATCGGCGCCGGGTGGATGCGCGAGGAGTTCGCGTTGCTCGAGCAGTCCTTCAAGCGGCGCGGCGCATGGAGGAGATGGTCGAGGTCATGCGTGCGCTCTGGAGCGGCGACATGGTCGAGCACCACGGGGAGTTCTACGACTTCCCGCCCGTGCAGATGCGGCCCGCGCCGAGCGAGCCGGTCCCGATCTACATCGGGGGCCACTCGGACCTGGCGTTCGGGCGAGCGGCACGCTTCGGTGACGGCTGGCTGGGGATCCACTACTCGATGGACGAGCTGTTGGCGCACTGCGAGACGCTGCGCCGGGCCCGCGAGGATGCCGGCACTGCCGATCGCCCCTTCGAGGTCATCGCCTCGCCGATGGTGGCGCCCACCGCCGAGGTCTGCGAACAGCTCGCGTCCGTCGGGGTGACCGGCATCCTGACCTCGGCGTGGTTCGCCACCGGCATCACCGCGCCCGAGGTGGACCGCGCCGAGGAGATGATCGCCGCCTACGGCGAGCGCTTCATCCGCTGAGGCGCGCTCCGCCGGTCGGCCGGGAACGCTGATGGGTGGTCGGCTCAGCCCACGAAGCTGATCGGTGCCGCTCCGCGGCTCGCCGCCGCCGGCGCCGTCGCGGACCCCGGGGTGCTCGCCGGGCTCGGCGGCGTCGTCGAGGGCACGGTCGTGGTCGTGGTCGTGGTCGTGGTCGGGGGGGGTCACCGGGAGACAGCTCGTGTCGCCGACCTGCCAGGCGAGCTCCAGCGAACCGTCGCCGGGCCCCAGGTTCGGACCCACGTCGGCGCCCTCGGGAGCCAGACTGGAGCCGCCGCCGCCCCCGGCACCCTGGGTCTCGAAGCCCGGGTAGCCGCCGCCGCCGCCGGCAAGGCCACCGCCACCGCCACCGCCACCATCGCCGGAGGAACCGCCGGTGCCGCCGGCGCCACCCGTGCCCGCGGTCGGTGCCTGGTCGAGCAAGCCAACGTCGCCACCCAGGGTCGTGCCTGCTGCGCCGGGCGTCGATCCCGACCCGGCGCCGCCGCCGGTGCCGTACGAGATCGTCTGGAGGGCTCGGAGCTGCCGTCGCTGCCGGCGGCTCCGCCGGCGCCGCCGGTCGCTCCCGGCCCGCCCGGGCCACCTGCGCCGCCACCGCCGCCGCCCGCAGCGACCACCAGTGCGGTGCTGTCGACGGCCAGAGGTCGCGCCGCCGCCCCCGCCGCCGCCCGCGCCGAGTCCGCTCCCGCCGCCGCCCCCGGTGCTCCCGTCGCCGCCGGCGTCGGTCCCGCCCCCGCCACCGGTGCCGGCCCCGCCGTCCCCGCCGGCCGCACCCAGGAAGATGTCCACCACTGCGCCCGGGGTGAGCGCCACGTCGACGACCACCAGGCTCGCGACCCCACCCGCGCCGCCCGCGTTGCCGTCGAAGGTGCCGCCGGATCCGCCGGATCCGCCGCTGGCTGCGATGGCGACGCACTGGACGCCGTCGGGCACGGTCCAGGCCTGGGGCGATCCGGTGAACGCGAACGAGGTGGTCTCGATCGGCTCCTGGGCGCCTGCGGGTGCGCCGACCGCGGCCGGGAGTGCGATCGCAGCAACGGCGAGAGCGCCGATCGCCCAACGTCGAGCGGCCGAGTTGGACGCTGGGGCGGTGGATCGTGAGGGGGTGCGCATGAACTGGAGCTCCGGGTCGACGCCCGAGCCGTGCGTTCGGACGCCCAGACGCTATCCGGAGCGAACGACGATCCGGTGCACCGGGCGCCGCGATGCTCGACACCGCGCCGGGTCGGGGAAGATGGAGCCATGAGCGAGAGCGGCCCGCCGGAGCGGACCCCGACCCCCCCGGTCCCGCGTGATGCGCCCGGCGCGCAGCAGGGTGCTGCCGCGGCGCTCGAGCGCCGCGGACCGCTCGGGGCCGCTGCCGCCGTTCCGCGCGCCCTGCCCACCGCGATCGCCGAGGTCCGCCGCAACCGCGGGCGCGGCGTGGCGAACTCTCGCCCGCTGCCGCCGGGGGTGAAGCGGTTCGCCTGGGTGCTCGACGACGCGTTCGAGGTGCCGGGCATGCCGGGTCGGCGCGTCGGTGTCGACGGGCTGGTCGCGATCGTGCCGGTCGCCGGTGACGCCGTCGGCATCGCCCTGTCGATGGTGGTCATCGCAGCGGGGATCGCCGCCGGTGTCTCGATCCCGACGGTGCTGCGCATGCTCTTCTACGTCGGCTTCGAGGCACTCATCGGCCTGGTGCCGCTGGGAGGCACGGTGTTCAACATGGCGTTCAAGGCCAACAACCGCAACGTGGCGCTCATCGAGGCCGACCTCGCCGACCGGCGGCGGACCCGTCGCTCGAGCCTCGGTGTGCTGGCGCTGCTGATGGTGCTGGCGTTCATCGCCATCCTGATGCTGATCGTGTTCGCCCTGCTGGGCATCACCGTGCTGGTCTGGTTCGTCACCTGGCTGGTGGGTCGCTGAGGCGACAGCGGGCGATAGCGTCGCCGTCGTGGGAGCAGGAGTGGAGCGAGAGGACGACGAGACGTCGGACGCCCGCGCCGTCGACGGGCGCGTCCCGGGGCGGCGAGGTCGAGCGACGCGCGAACGCCTGCTCGAGCAGACCAACCGACTGCTCACCACGACGGCGTACCGCGACCTGAAGGTGGTCGACATCGCCCGCGAGGCGGGTACCTCGCCGGCGACCTTCTACCAGTACTTCCCCGACGCCGAAGCGGCGTTGCTCGCCCTTGCGGATCGGCTGATCGGCGAGGGGCGGGAACGGCTCACCCGTCCGTTCCGTCGGGCGACGTGGGAGGGCCGCGCCGCGTACGAGGCGTGTGAGGACCTCGCCGGGTCGTTCCTGGAGTTCTGGCAGGACCACTCCGCGCTCATGGCCGTGATCGATCTGGCGGCGCTCGAGGGCGACCAGCGCTTCCGGGAGTGCCGGACCCAGCTGCTGTCCAGCTTCACGCTGGCGGCCACCGAGGTGATCACCGACCAGCAGCGCGCCGGGGTGGTACCGGCGGATCTCGACCCGATGGCCACCGCCGTCGTGTTCGTGTCGATGCTCGCCCACGTCGCCGCGCACCAGGACGGCATCGTCGACGCCGGGGTGGAACGCGACGCCCTGCAGCGGTCGATGGCCCGGCTGATCTACAGCGGGGTCACCGAGCGCACGCCGCCGACCTGACCCGCTCGCGCCCCGGTACTGACCTCACGCCATCCACCACGCCATCCACCGCGCCCAACACCGTTCTGTGATGCCAGGGTCGCTCGTGAGGCCGAGGGTCGCAGCACAGAAGTCGGGAGGGGGGGGAGGTGTTGGTTCGCCGGCGGTCAGCCGAACGGGAGCGGCTCGGTGGCCCCGACGCAGCTCGCGTCCACGGCGCGCGGATCTGCGAGGAAGGACGCCAGCGCACTGGTGGCGCACGGGTCGGTCAGCATCGGGTCGTGGCCCCCGCGGGGCACCTCGAGGTAGGTCGCTCCCTCGATCGCGCCAGCGAGGCGCCGTGCGTCGGCGGCCGGGGTGATCGGGTCGAGCTCGCCGGCGACGATGAGCATCGGCGGCCACCCGCCCTCGGGTGCGGGCCCGTCGAGCAGCCGGTCCGCGTCGATCGTGTCCGCCTCGACGTCCCACTCGGCGCAGAACCCGTCGCTCCCGGTGAGCAGGACGGTCGCGGCTCGGTCCGGGTCCTCGTCGACGAGCGCTCGCTCGTCGGGATCCGAGAGCGCTGCGATCCCGTGATCGGCGCAGTTGACGCTCATGGTCGTCCCGAACGCGCCGCCGACGAGCGTGGTGACGACCCGGTCGGCGACCACCGCGGCGGGGACGGGGGCGCCCGCGGCGAGCGCACGCAGCAGCCCCGGCAGCGCCGGGATCGTGACCGTGTCGTACATCGCGGCGACGACCGCAGCGACCAGGTCGTCCCCGGTCACCCGCAACGTCGCGCCCTGCTCGAGCAGGTCGGATGCCGCCAGGTCGATCGCGAGTGGGTCCTGATCGACGACGGCCGCCGCGTCGTCGAGCGCGTCGGCGGGTCCGACGCCTGCGTCGGCGCAGCCGGGATCGTCGCCGCACGCGCGCTCGAGGCGCTCGATCGCCGCGTCGACCAGGTCGCGTTCACGCCGGGGCCCACCGGTCCCCGGCAGGTCGACCCCGCCCAGCGCGAGCGAGCCGACGTGCTCGGGGTGCTCGACGGTGTACGCGAGCGCCAGGCGGGTGCCCGCCGAGCTCGCGAGCAGGGTCGGGCGGTCGGCCCCGAGGGCTCGTCGGAGCTGCTCGAGGTCACGTACCGATGCCGCCGTGTCGAACTGGTCGAGGTCGACGCCGACCCCGCGCAGCCGGTCGTGGCACTGCGCCACCGCGTCGGCCACCCGTGAGCGTTCCTCCGGCCAGCCGTCGGTCGTGCTGAGCGCATCGAGCACCGCCGCGTCGCGCTCGGGGCAGCCGAGCGCCGGGGTCGCAGCGCCGGCGCCGCGCTGGTCGTAGAGGACGAGCTCGCGACCCAGTTCGTCGACACGGCTCCACCACGTGGCCCAGTCGTCGACCGCGCTCGCGCCGGGCCCGCCGTGCAGCACGATCACGGGTTCCGTCCGGTCGACGCCGCCGGACACCGCCGTCGATCCGTCCGTGGTGTCGGCAGCACGGATCCGCAGCACCGGCAACTCCACCTGGCGGCCGTCGGGGAGCTCGGGGTCCTCGGGGAGGACGAGGACCCCGCAGGTGATGCGCCCGTCGCCCACGGTGACCGCAGCGGGGTCCACGCAGGCGGCCGCTTCGAGCTCGGCGGGCTCCGCAGGTCCGACTGGCCCTGCCGCATCCTCATCGGCGTCTGCCGCGTCGCCGGACTCCGAGGCGGGGTCGCTGCACGCCCCGGCCAGGAGCGCCGCCGCGGTCAGGGCGGCGACCAGGGCGACCGGTAGCCGGAGCGGTCGAGGAGTGCGGGTCGTCACTGCCCCATGGTGGTCCAGTGCCGTGCGCTGGGCGCGGTCGGGTGCCTCAGGGCTAGAATCTGACGGGTCGTCAGAAACTGAGGTGTCCGATGGATTTCGAGTTCTCCGATGAGCAGCAGGCGTTCGCCAAGGAGGTCGTCGCGTTCTGCGACGACCACGACGACATCGACATCTTCGATGTGACCCGCGAGAACATGGCGCAGATCGTGGACACGCCGAAGCGGCGCGCGTTCATGAAGGAGCTCGGCCACAAGGGGTGGCTCGGGATGACCTGGCCCGAGCAGTACGGCGGCTCGGACGGCGAGGGCGTGTACGAGTACATCCTCAACGAGGAGCTCGCAGGGCGCGGCGGCCCCCAGATCGGCAAGGGCGTCGGCATCATCGGCAAGACCCTCATCGCCCACGGTTCGGACTTCCTCAAGGAGAAGTTCCTGCCGATGATCCTCGAGAACGACGTCGAGTTCGCGGTCGGCTACTCCGAGCCCAATGCCGGCTCCGACGCCGCGTCGATGCGCCTCAAGGGCGTGCGGCACACCACCGAGGACGGCCAGGAGGGCTGGCTGTGCAACGGCCAGAAGACCTGGACCACCTCGGCGCACTTCGCCGAGTGGTACTGGTGCGGCGTCCGCACCGATCCGGACAACAAGCACATGGGCATCACCTTGATGCTGATCCCGATGGACCACCCGGGCATCACCATCAACGGCATCTGGACGATGGGCGACGAGCGCACCAACGAGGTGTGGCTCGACGACGTCTTCGTGCCCGACGAGTACGTCGTCGGCGAGGTCAACCACGGGTTCCGCTACATCTCCCAGGCGCTCGACCTCGAGCGCTTCACGATGTTCACCTACGCCCCGATCAAGCAGCGCCTCGACCTGCTGACCGAGTACGTGCGCACCACCCAGCGCGACGGTCAGCCGCTCGCCGAGGACCCGGTCGTGCGCTCCCGCATGGCCAAGCTGCACACCGACGCCGAGGTGGCCCGCGTGATGGGGCTGAAGTTCGTCGCCGAGGCCGTCAAGGTCGAGGAACTGGTGCGTGCCGGCAAGGACTACCAGCCGCCGACCGTCGAGGCGTCGGAGTACAAGCTGTTCGCGACCGAGCTGTCCAAGCGCCTCGCTGACGCGGCGATGGACATCGCCGGGCCGGGGAGCCAGCTGCGGGTCCACACCGACGACGCCCCGATGGTCGGACGCTCCGAGTCCACCTACCGCTACACCGTGATCGACACGATCGGCGGCGGCGCCTCGGAGATCCAGAAGAACATCATCGCCCGGCGCGGCCTCGGGCTCCCGAAGAACTTCTGATCCCGTGGCCGGTCCGACCCGCTCTCAGCGATCTGTGATGCAGATCACGCGCCGACGGGCGACCCTGGCACCACAGAACCGGTGAGGGGTCGACGACGATGAGCCGACAGACCGCCGCGCTCGACGGCGTGCGCGTGCTCGACCTGGCCTCGGTCGGACCGGGAGCCCGCGCCTCTCGCATCCTCGCGGACTACGGCGCCGAGGTCATCAAGGTCGGCGCCGTCCCCCGCGCCGGCGCAGTGCAGATCACGCCGCCGTACTACGCGTACTCGGGCAACCGCGGCGTGCAGCGCGCGCTGTTCGACCTCAAGTCCGACGACGGCCGCTCCGCGTTCCTGGACCTTGCTGGGACCGCTGACGTGCTCATCGAGTCGTTCCGGCCCGGGGTGGTCGATCGGCTCGGCATCGGACCGAGTGCCGTCGCCGAGCGCAACGACCGTTTGGTCTACTGCTCGACCAGCGGGTTCGGTCAGCGCGGTCCGCGCAGCGCCTGGGCCGGCCACGACATCAACTACCTGGGCGTCTCCGGGTTCCTCGACTGCACCGGCCGCCGCGACGACGGCCGACCGGCGCTGCCGGGAGCGACCGTCGCCGACATCGCTGCGGGTGGCATGCAGGCGGCGATGTCGGTCATGGCGGCACTGCTGCGTCGCGAGCGCACCGGCGTCGGTGAGCACCTCGACGTCTCCATCGCGGACGGCTCGTTCGCGCTGATGTCGCTGTACGTCGACGAGTACCTGGCCACCGGGGTCGAACCCGGCCCCGGGCACTACATCCTCACGGGCCGCTACGCCTGCTACGACACCTACCGCTGCGCGGACGGCCGCCACGTCGCCGTCGGCGCCATCGAGCCGCAGTTCTGGCGCAACCTCGTCGGGCTGCTCGGACTCGAGCAGTACGCCGACGCCCAGCTCGACGACGACCGCCAGGACGAGATCCGCGCCGCCGTGGCCGCGGTGTTCGCGACCCGGACCCGTGACGAGTGGGTCGCCGAGCTCGGCCCCGCGAACACCTGCGTCAGCGAGGTGAACTCGGTCGCCGAGGCGGTCGACGACGAGCAGTACGTCGCACGCGGCGTCGTCGCCGACGCGGTGCACGCAGAGGCAGGGACGTTCCGCCAGACCGCACCGGTCTGGGCGGGCACGGTGGCGCCCGACGGACCGTACGAGATCCGCGACGCCGCGGTCACCGACACCGCCGAGCTGCTGCGTTCGGTCGGCATCGACGAGGACCGGGTGCGCGACCTCGAGAGCAGCGGAGTCATCGCATGAGCCCGAACGACGCACCCACGACGGCCCCGAACGACGACGGCGTGCCGCAGTCGGTGCGCGAGCTGATCGGCGTGCACCAGTACGAGCAGACCGCGACGTTCCCCGCGGAACGCAGCTACGCCTACAACACCCTCGCCGCCACCCAGAACGCGAACCCGCTGTTCTGGGACGACGAGGTCGCCGACGAGCTGACCGGCGGCTTCACCCTGCCGCCGACGACGCTGTCGCTGTGGATGCGACCCCACTACTGGGAGCCGGGCGCCGAGGGCGAGCAGGTGGCCCTGCAGGTCCACTTCGACCTCAAGGCGACCTTCGAGCTGCCCGAGGCCGTGATGACCGACAACACGATCATCTTCCACGACCCGGTGCGTCCGGGTGACGTCATCGGCAACCGCCAGGTGCTTCGCTCGGTGTCGGGCCCGAAGCGCACGAAGCTCGGTGCCGGGCGGTTCTGGGTGATCGACGTCGAGTTCACCAACCAGCACGGTGGGCTGGTGGGCGTCGAGTCCTACACCGGCTTCGGGTACCGCCGTGACGAGCCGAGTGCCGCAGGGGGTTCGTCATGACCGCGCCGGCACCGGTGCTGTTCGACGGGGTGGCGCTCCGCGACGCGCTTCCCGAGCTGGCCGTGGACGTGACCCCGACGACGGTCGTGCTCGGCGCCCTGGCGAGCCGCGACTGGCGCCCGATGCACCACGACTTCAAGTTCGCGACCGAGCGCAACGGCGTGGCCGACATCTTCCTGAACACCCCCAACCAGGCGGCCTGGTTCGAGCGCTACATCACCGACTGGTCCGGACCTCGGTCGCGGCTGGGCCGCATGACGTTCCGCATGCGCACGTCGGTGTTCCCCGGACACCGCATGGTGTTCTCGGCCACGGTCACCGAGCTCGACGTCGACGAGACCGGCGTCGGGTGGGCGACGCTCGAGGTCGCCCTGACCGTCACCGACCCCGACGGCGTCCACGGGGGTGCCGAGCCGACCGTCGCGACGACGGCCACGGTGCGGGTCGCGCTGCCCCGCACCGCTGACGAGAACCTCTGGTCGCGCCACGGCGACGACTGGCGGCCCTGACCTGTGCCCACCGACCCCGTGCCCACCGACCCCGTGCCCACGTGTTCCGTAGGCACCGACTCCGAGACGAGAGAGATCCGACCATGTTGAACCTGGACTTCACCGACGAGCAGGACATGCTGCGTGAGATGGTGCGCGGCCTGCTGGCCCAGCACGCCTCGAACGAGATCGTGCGCGAGCTCGAGGACGACCCGGTCGGGTACTCGACCGATCTGTGGTCCCAGCTGGCCGAGCTCGACCTGCTCGGCATCCTCCTGCCCGCCGAGTACGGCGGGTCCGAGATGTCCATGCTCGAGGGCGTCATCGTCTACGAGGAACTGGGCCGTGCGCTCGCCCCGACCCCCCACCTGGTGAGCTGCGTCGCTGCCGCCGGAGCGCTGGTGCGTGCCGGTTCCGACGACCAGCGCAGCGAGTGGCTGGGACGGATCGCGTCCGGCGAGGCGATCCTCACCCCGGCCTGGCTCGAGCCCGAGAACAGCTTCGGGCCGCGTGGCGTGCAGCTGCGTGCCACCCCCGACGGTGACGGGTTCACCCTGACCGGCTCCAAGGTGCACGTCGCGTTCGCGGCCAGCGCGCAGCGCCTGGTCGTGCTGGCGCGCACGGGCGACGGCGACGGCGATGTCGATCTCTTCCTCGTCGACCCGTCAGCGAGCGGCGTCACCCTCCACCAGCAGATGTCGATCAGCTCCGACACCCAGTACCGCGTCGAGCTCGACGGCGTCCGGGTCGCAGCGGCCGACCGCATCGGGGCGGCCGGATCCGGCTGGGCCACCTGGCAGAGCGTCATGGACGAGGTGATGATCCTGGCGGCCGCGCTCGCGACCGGCGGGGCCGAGTACGCGCTCGACATCACGGTGCAGTACTCGAAGGACCGCGAGCAGTTCGACAAGCCACTCGGCGCGTTCCAGGCGCTGTCGCACGACATGGCGGACGCGAAGACGGCGATCGACGGCGCCAAGATCCTCGTGTACGAGGCCGCATGGGCCCACAGCCAGGGGCATTCGCTCGCCCGGCTCGCGCCGATGGCGAAGTCCTACGCCTGTGTCACCTACCGCGACACCACCGCGATGGCCCAGCAGATCTTCGGTGGCGTGGGCTTCACGCTCGAGTACGAGATCCAGCTGTACTTCCGTCGCGCGAAGCAGCTCCAGCTCTCCTGGAACGACACCCGCCGGTGCGAGGAGCTGGTCGCCGAGGCCGTGCTCGACGGCGACCCCGCCGTCGCCTGACCGCCCTCCCGATCACCGTTCTGTGCTGCAGCCATCGCGCAGCGTCGCGGCGTCCGCATCACAGAACGAGGTGTGGCTCACGCAACGAGGTGTGGCTCAGGTGATGACGCCTGCGGCGCGCAGGTCTGCGAGGGCGTCGTCGGCGAGGCCGAGCTCGGCGCGCAGCACGTCGTCGGTGTGCTCGCCGACCCAGGGCACCCGCGTCTCGGGTCCCTCGGCGACGGCCGACAGCTTCACCGGGTTGCCGGGGATGAGCACCGGCTCGGCGACGCCGTCGCTGCGCGGCATCTCGACGAGCATGTTGCGCCCAGCGACGTGGTCGTCGTTGACGACCTCCTCGGGGGTGAAGCACGGCCCGGCGGGGATCCCGGCGCCGCCGAGCGCGTCGCACGCCTCGACGCGGCTGAGTCCCGCCGCCCACGCCTCGACCGCGGGGCGCACCTCGTCCTCGAGGTGATCGGCCCAGCCCTGTCGGGTCCCGAACCGGTCGTCGTCGACCCACGCCGGCCGGCCGACGAGCTCCGCGAGCCGTTCGAACTGGTGCTCGCGCACCACCTGGACCGCGAACCAGCCGTCCGATGCGCGGAACCCGGTCATGATCCCGCCGGGAGCGTTCTCCCGAACCCCGAGGGACCAGAAGTTGGTGATGACGTCGGTCATCGCCAGCATCGAGTCGAGCATCGCCACGTCGAGGTACTGGCCCAGCCCCGTGCGGTCACGGTGCCGCAGCGCCGCCTGGATGCCGATCACGCAGAACAGCGCCGAGCTGATGTCGCCGAGCGCGCCGGCGGGGATCACCCGTGGCGGCTCGTCGCCGCTTCGGGCGAACTCGTAGAGCCCGGACATCGCCTCGGGCACCATGGCGTACGCCGGCCAGTCGCGGTAGGGCGACTCGGTGTTGCCGAACCCCGAGACCGACACGGTGATCAGCGACGGGTACCTGGCGCTGAGCACGTCGTGGCCGAGACCGAGTCGGTCCATCGTCCCGGCCTTGAAGTTCTCGGCCACCACGTCGAAGCCGCCGGCGAGCTCCAGGAACAGCTCGCGCCCGCGCGCCTGCTTCAGGTCGAGGCCGAGCGACCGCTTGTTGAGGTTGTTGCGCAGGAACGTGGCGCCGACGCGTCGTCCCTCGGGATCGGCCATCGCCGGGAGCGCACCCCGACCCGACTCGCCGTGCACGGGGTGCTCGACCTTGACCACCTCGGCGCCGAGACGGGCGAGCAGCTGGGTCGCGAACGGCAGCGCCTGCATCTGCTCCGCCGCGAGGATCCGCACCCCGTCGAGGGGACGTCCGTTGCCGAGGGCTGCTGCGTTCGCGACGTCACCGAGCTGCATGTCACCAGCGTGGCAGACCGAAGGCGCGATGGCGGAGTCCCACGGGGCCGACGGACCGCGACCAGAGCCCACCGGCTCCGGCGTTCGACGTCAGGCTGCCCAGGTGGTGCCGGTCTGGTCAGGTGCCGCCGTCGGCGGCGGCGACGGACCGCTCGGTCCGGCCGGGGCGCAACAGAAGGTCCCGCTCGGCGAGCCCGGCGACGAAGCGGTGCGCAGCCTCGAGGGTGAGGAGCGGTGCGCCCCATCCCAACAGCAGGTCCTCGGCGAGTCGGAGGGCGAGCTGGCGACCGTCGAGCAGGTCCGCGCTCAACCAGTCCGGACTCGCCGTCGCGTTGGACACGAGCAACGCGCCGTTGAGGCCGCCGACCCAGCGGATCGTGCGGCTCAGGGCGTCGTCGGTCCCGCCGTCGGGCATCGTGCGCAGCGACAGCGTGCCGCTGTCGATCGCCGCCACGACGAGGCGCTGCAGCGAGAACAGCAGCTCGAGCGACGGCCCGGCCACCTTGGCGGTGTCGGCGTCGTCGACGCTGCGGCGCTCGGTCGAGATCAGCAGCTGCAGCAGCTCGAACTCTCGAGGGTGCAGCGAGGGTCCAGCGGTGAACAGCTCGCCGAAGGCGACGATCCGGACCAGCGATGCGAGCCCGTCGTCCAGCCCGGCCGCCTCGATCTCGACGTCCCACACCTCGCGGCTGCGCTCGAAGCTGTCGGTCAGCGTGGCGAGGGCCGCGATCTGGATCTCGGCGACCAGGGCGCTCTTCGACGTGAAGTACGTGTAGATCGTGCCGACGGCGCAGTCGACCCGTTCGGAGACGGCCTGCATCGTCAGCCCGTCGACGCCGGACTCGGCGATGATCTCGGTCGCGGCGGCCATCAGCTGGTCGTGGCGTGCACGGCGGTTCTGTGCCCGCCGTCCGGTCGGCGCTGTGCTCATCGGATCGCCCTTCACCTCGCCACCGGGGACCAGGCGGACACCCTCGGTCCACATCCGGTTGTCGGACTCGCTACGTGAGCATCGTAGACTCGAATCCCCCGGGCCACGATTTCACGCCGCGAGCGGCCGGGCGCAGACCGGGATCTGGGCGGCGACGAGGGGACGCACATGCGAGGCATCATCGGGGCAGCCGGCTACCTGCCGCACTGGCGCTTGCAGCGCAGCGCGGTGAGCGACGTGCTCGGCGGCACCCCCGGAACGGGCACCCGAACCGTGGCGTCCTACGACGAGGACGCCCTCACGATGGCGGTCGACGCCGCCCGCCGCGCGCTTCCCGCCGGGGCCGCACCGGCGGCGCTGTGGTTCTCCACGACGTCGCCGACCTACCTCGAGAAGACCAACGCGACCATCGCCCATGCGGCGCTCCGCCTCGACGGCGACGTGCTCGCCGCGGACGCTGCGGGCGGTCTCCGGGGAACGTCCGCGGCGCTGCGCAGCGCACTGCGCTCGACCGACCCGGCCGTTGCGGTGCTCGCCGGCGACGTGCGGACCGGGCCGGCGGGTCGCCCGAGGAGTCGACCGGGGGCGACGCCGGGGCCGCAGTGATCATCGGCGACGGCGAGGCAGCGGGGGCACCGGTGCTCGCCGAGTACCTCGGCGGGGCGTCGGGCACGCGGGAGTTCCTCGACCGCTGGCGCGTCCCCGGCGAGGCGCGCACCCGCGCCTGGGAGGAGCGCTTCGGCCAGCAGCGCTACGCCGAGCTGGGCGAGCAGGCCTGGGCCGCCGCGCTGAAGGACGCTGGGCTCGACGTCGACCAGGTCGCGACGGTCGCCGTGTCGAGCCCGCACCCCCGGGCCGCTGCGGCGTTGACGAAGCGACTCGGCACGGCCGGGGTCGAGGTCGCCGACGACCTGGGCGCGACCGTCGGCTTCACCGGCGCAGCGCACCCGGCGCTGGCGCTGAGCGCGTTGGTGGAGTCCGCCGAGCCCGGCCAGGTCGTCGGCCTCGTCGCCTATGCGGACGGCGCCGATGTGTTCCTGTTCCGGGTCACCGACGCCGTCGTCGCCTGGCGTGACCGTGCCGGAGCTGTGTCGGTCGCCGAGCAGCTCACCGACGGCGACGACACGCTCGCCTACGCCAAGTACCTGTCATGGCGCGGCGTGCTGCCGACCCAGCCGCCGAACCGTCCCGAACCGGCACGCATGTCGGCCTCCGCGGCGGAGCGCCGCCTGGACTGGAAGTACGGCTTCGTGGGCTCCCGCGACCGCGAGACCGACGCACTGCACCTCCCCCCGGCTCGCGTGTCCTTCGTCGGCGGCAACGTCGACGACATGGAGCCGGCTCCGATGGCCGACGTGCGGGCTCGGGTCGCGACCTTCACCATCGACTCGCTCGCCTACTCGCCGTCGCCGCCCGTCGTGTTCGCCGTCTGTGACTTCGAGGGGGGAGGACGGTTGCCGGTCGAGCTGACCGACGTCCGCCCCGACGACGTGAGCATCGGGACCGTCGTCGAGATGACCTTCCGCCGGCTCAACACCGCGGACGGGATCGCGAACTACTTCTGGAAGGCCCGCCCGGTGCGAGGCGTTCCCACCGGTGGCGCTGCCACCGCCGCCAGCACGACCGCAGGGAGCGACTGACATGGCCAGCCACGGGATCAAGGACCAGGTCGCGATCGTCGGCATGGGCTGCACGAAGTTCAAGGAGCGCTGGGACGCGAGCGCCGAGGACCTCATGGTCGATGCCGTCGGCGAGACCCTCGCCTCCGCCGGCGTCGAGAAGGACGCCGTCGACGCCTGGTGGCTCGGCACGGCGCAGTCCGGCATGTCCGGTGTCACGCTGGCCGCGCCGCTCAAGCTGCAGAACAAGCCCGTCACGCGTGTCGAGAACTACTGCGCGACCGGCTCGGAGGCGCTCCGCCAGGCCTGCTACGCGGTGGCGTCGGGCGCGTACGACATCGCCGCGGCCGTCGGGGTCGAGAAGGTCAAGGACTCCGGCTACCAGGGGCTGAACGCGTTCCCGATCCCCGGCGACGGCACCCAGCGCACCCTGACCGCCGCCGCGATGTTCTCCCTGGTGGCGCCGGCGTACGCCGAGCGCTACGGCGTCGACCCCGACGTCCTGCGCCGCACCCTCGCCCGGATCGCGTCGAAGAACCACGCCAACGGCGCCAAGAACGAACGCGCCCAGTTCCGCCGCGAGATGTCGGTCGACGCGATCTGCAAGATGCCGGCCGTGGCCGGGATGCTGTCGGTGTTCGACTGTGCGGGGGTCGCCGACGGCTCCGCGGCGGCGATCGTGGTGCGCGCCGAGGACGCCTACGACTACACCGACCGCCCGATCTTCGTGAAGGCGCTGTCGATGGTGGCGGGCAACGCATCGGGGCTGTTGGACCCCGACTACGACTACACGCACTTCGACGAGTGCGAGGCCGCCGGTGCCGACGCGTACGCGCAGGCCGGGATCACCGACCCACGTCGTGAGCTGGCGATGGCGGAGGTCCACGACTGCTTCACGCCGACCGAGCTCGTGCTGATGGAGGACCTCGGGTTCTCGGCCCGGGGCGAGGCGTGGCGCGACGTCGAGGCGGGGGTGTTCGACCTGCACGGCGAGCTGCCGGTGAACACCGACGGCGGGCTCAAGTCCTTCGGACACCCGGTCGGGGCCTCGGGGTTGCGGATGCTCTTCGAGTGCTGGCTGCAGCTGCGTGGCGAGGCCCCCGACGACCGCCAGATCGACACGGTCGACCGGGGGCTCGCGCTGACGCACAACCTCGGTGGCTACCCCGGCGAGATGGTCAGCTTCGTGGGGATCTGGGGCAACCGACCGGGCTGATCGAGCGGCGCGTCGACCCGGCCGGGCGGCGCTTCACTTCGTCGGCGCCGGTGCCGACACCACCGGTGCAGGACGGATTCGGACGGGGAGCGCGCAGGTGCAGGGCCACGAGATGGGGTTGCCGGGACGGGCGGAGATCGTGGACCGCCTCGCCGAGCTGCTCGCAGGAGGGGGGACGCGCCCCGCAGCGCTGCCCCAGGACGCGCCGACGCGTCGGCCGGCGGTGTACGTGGTCGCGATCGACGGCTACGGCGAGCTCGTCGCCGCCGACACCAGCGGTGCTGCGACGGCAGTCGACGAGGTGGCCCGTCGACTCGACCGCCTCGTCCGCCACGGCGATGTCCTCGGGCGGCTCGCGGAGGACCGCTTCGTGCTCGTCGCGTCGGGGACCTCCCCGGCGTTCGCCGGGGCGATCGTCGAGCGCATCGAGGGTGCTGCGGCGTTGCCGGTCGAGATCGCGGGTGACCCGGTGTCGTTGTCGGTGAGCGTCGGCGTGGCGTTCAGCGCGGCCGGCGCCGATGCCGCCGGGGTGGTCGCCGAGGCCGAGGCCGAGGCCGACCGGCTCG
>CALNXV010000031.1:0-133373 GCA_942490665.1 uncultured Microthrixaceae bacterium | reverse complement strand
GCCGGTTCCCGGCGGCCCGACGAGCAGCACGCCCTTGGGAATGCGGGCGCCGATCTCGAGGAAGCGGTCGGGCTCCTTGAGGAAGTCCACGACCTCGCGGATCTCGCGCTTCACGCCCTCGTAGCCGGCGACGTCGCCGAAGAGGGTGCCGGGTCGTTCCGTGGTGTAGGTCTTCGCCTTGGAGCGGCCGATGGACATGATGCCGCCCATCTGGCCCTGCGCGCGGCGGTTCATCCAGACGAAGAAGCCGATGATGAGCAGCATCGGCAGCATGAACGGGATGAGCTGGACCAGGAAGCTCGGCGTCGGCGTGGAGAACTCGACCGCGACGTCGTTCTCGCGCATCTCGGTGAGCAGCTCGGGGGACGGCTCGGGAGGTCCGGTGGTGATGAACTCCTCACCATCGGTGCGGGTGCCGGTGATCTCCTGGTCGATGTTGTTCCAGGTGACCCGATCGATGTTGCCCTCGGTGACCTGCTGTTCGAACTCCGAGAACGAGATCTCCTGGCTCGGGGTGTTCGACATGGACAGGGCGCTGATCGCCGTGAGGCCGATGACCGCCACCACCACCCAGATGATCCAGGACGGGAGGCCGTTCTCGCCCCGGCCGGGCAGACGGCTCTTGCCGCCGGGGCCCTGCTGGGGGGTCTCGTTCTGCTCAGCTGGCATGCCGACAGCCTAGGAGCCGTGTCGGGGATCGCCCCATCGTGTGGACCATGCAGCTGAGAACACGTTGCGGCACCGTCCTGTTTCCGCCGACAGCGCCACACCGGGCCGCTCGTGGCCCTCACGCAGCTGGCCGGATCCCCGATCCGCTGCTGCTGCGCCGGTACGGTCGTGGCGTGTCACGCAGTTGCGCCCGTCCCGGTTGCTCACGCCCCGCCGTCGCGACCCTCTCCTACGACTACGCGGCCGGGGTGGCCGAGCTCGAGGAGTTGAGCGCCGAGGCCCATCCGATGGTGCACGACCTGTGTCGCCCCCACGCCTCCTCGGTTCGGGTGCCACGCGGTTGGCAGCTGGTCGACACGTGGTCCGCGGCCGAGCGTGACCGCGAGCTCGTCGAGGGCGTCCCCGCGCAGCTGGACCTCATCGGGGCGTGAGCGCCCCGCGCGCCGTCGGTGACGAGCCCAGCTGGGGCCTCGGCGACGTCGGCGGTGGCATTGTCGCGAGCTTGGCGCTGTCGACCCTCGTCGGCGCACTCATCATCAGCGCTGCCGGGTGGAGCGACACGGCGGCGATCCCCATCTGGGGCCTCGCGCTGCTCCAGATCCCGCTGTGGGGTGGGTACCTCGGCGCAGTGGTGCTGGCCGGGCATACCAAGGGGAACGGGGTCGTCGTCGACTTCGGCGTTCGTTCGCGCCCCCTCGACGCACCGGTGGGGCTGGTCATCGGGGTGCTGACCCAGCTCGTGGCGGTGCCGTTGCTCTACCTGCCGATCCTGTGGGCGACCGGGTCCGACAGCGACGAGTTGTCCGAGCCGGCCCGCGAACTCGCCGGACGGGCCGGCTCGAACGCGGGGTGGCTGCTGTTCGCGCTGATCGTGGGCGTCGGCGCACCGGTGGTCGAGGAGCTCTTCTACCGCGGGTTGTTCATGAAGGCGCTCCAGAAGCGGGGCACGCCGCCCTGGGCGGTGGTGCTGCTGAGCTCGGTGGTGTTCGCAGCGATCCACTTCCAGGTGCTGCAGTTCCCCGGACTGCTGCTGTTCGGACTGGTCGCCGGCGTCCTGACGCTGCGCTCGGGCCGGCTGGGCCCGGCGTTGTGGGCGCACGTCGGGTTCAACCTCACGACGGTCGCCGTGCTCTACCTGCAGCGCTGAGCCCGGGCGTCGGGCGGGTGGGTCGTTCGACCCATTCTGCGCAGGCGCGCTCAGCAACTGCGGTGACCTGCCGACCGTGGGGGCGGTGGCGCAGGTCGCGGCACCGGGACGGTCGGGCCGTCCCCATGGGGAGCGGATGACGACGTGGTGACGTGTACGACGTGCGGGAACCAACAGGTGGAGATCGCCATGACGATCGACGGGGCGCAGTTGCTCATGCGCTCGTGCTCCAACTGCGATTCGCGGAGCTGGCACCGCGACGGCGAGTCCGTCGAGCTGGGCGGTGTGCTCCACGACATCAGCGCCGTGCCGACACGCTACCGCCGATCGCTCTCGGCCTGATCGGACGTCGCTGAAGGCACCGGCCCGCCATCCGGACCCGACCGGAACGCGCTGGCGGGGCATCGCGCGCCACCCCGACCCGGCGCCCCGGGCCGCTGGCCCGTGTCCGACGCCGGTGCGTGCCACGATGGTGCCCCCATGGACGAGCCACCACGAGTCGGATCCGGAGGCGATCGGCGCGAGCCGGGTTCCGTGCCGACGGTCGACCACGAGCCGACCAGAGCGGTCGGTCATCCGTCCGGCGGTGGCCCGATGGATGGCAGGTCTGAGGAACCCGCGGACCTGCTCGTCGAGCCCGAGGCCGATGATGCGTCGTTCGAGGAGCCGCTGAGCGCCGACGGCGTCGAGGGCGCCGATCCGGACGCCGAGCTCCCGGCCGACTCCGAGGCCGGCCAGGGTGCCGCGACCCCCATGGTGCCGATCGACGCCGACGAGCACCCCGCCCGCTCGTGGCAGCTGTGGGTGTCGTGGGCGGTGGTCGCGCTCTGCAGCGCGTTCGTGTTCTTCAGCCTCGACGCCGGGCTGCTGCTGCAGGACTCCACGCCCACGGGTGGCGACATGGGCGCCCACGTGTGGGGTCCGGCGTTCCTGCAGGAGAACCTGCTGACGGACCTCCGGGTCACCGGGTGGACCCAGGACTGGTACGCCGGCTTCCCCGCGTACGTCTTCTACATGGTCGTGCCGTCGCTGTTCATCGTCTGGATCTCCGCCGGGTCATCGTTGTGGGACGGCTCGACGACGGCGATCGTGATCGGGCTGCTGTTGCGCCTCGTCGCCCTGGGGGCACTGGTCGTCGGGCTGCGGGTCGGGCTGGCCCGACTGCGTGATCACTGGGCCCGGCCGTTGCTGTGGATCGCGTTCGTCGGCCTCGCCGTGGCGCTCATCCCCGTGCCCTACAACATCGCGTTCAAGCTGGTCTCGGTCTCGGGGCTCGTCACGCTGCCGATCGCGGTGTACGTCCTCGCCCGGGCCGCTCGTCTGGCCTTCCCCGGACCGCCGATCCTGGCGATGGCGAGCCTGATGTTCATCTACGACCGCGGGTTCACCATCCTCGGCGGCAACGGCGCCTCGACGATGGCCGGGGAGTTCGCATTCTCGATCTCGCTCACCTTCTGTCTGCTGTACCTCGCCGTTGCGATCCGTGGATCGCGTCGCGGGCGCGACCGGGCACTCGGCGCAGCGCTGCTCGCGCTCACGATCCTGTGCCACCTGATCCCGGCGATCTTCGCCGGCATCGCGACCTTCGTGCTGGTCTTCGTGCGTCGCGAGGACCGCACCCCGTGGTGGGACCGAGACGCAACCGGACGGATCGTGGCCGCCGCGCTGGTCGGATACACCCTCCTGGTGCTGGTCCCCGGGGACCGGGTGCCGATCATCGGGGGCCTGGTCGACCAGATCGCGCCCCAGTGGCTCTTCCCCGCGGTGGCCTCGGTCGTGGCGCTCGCGTTGTTCACCGGGGCACAGCCCGCCGTGCTGGACGTCTGGCGTGGGCCGGTGGGCCGCCGTCGAGCGCTCGGGGTGGCTCTCCTCGCCGCCGGGGCGCTGCTCGTCGCGCTCGCGGCCGGGCTCGTCGACGCTTCACCGTGGTTGTGGGTGCTGGTCGTGATCGGGGTCGCGATCGCGGTGGCTGCGGGCTGGGACACCCGGATGGTTCGCTGGCTGCTGCCCGTCGCTCCGGCCGGCATCGCGGCGACGATGTTCTGGTCGCTGCCGTTCCTGTCCAACAGCACGTTCATGAACGACATGGGCTGGGAGCGCTACACCCGCTACACCGAGCACCTGCTCGCGGATCCGCTGCCCGACCTCAGCCTCGCGGGAATGCCGTACCGCAACGTCGTCTACGGGCTCGCCGGGCTCGGCATCCTCCTGGCCCTGCTGCAGCGGGTCCGACTCGGCTGGTTCCTCGCCCTCGTCGTGACCGCGTTGGCCTGGATCTTCCGGTACTTCCCCCAGTACCGGCTGTGGAACGCGCGGCTGCTGCCGTTCCTCTACCTCGCGCTCTACCTGCTTGCCGGCCTGGCGGTGGCGCTCATCATCCGGGCGATCGTCATCGGCGTCGGTGAGCTGCGACGCAGGGACACCGAGCCGTTCCTCGTCGGTGCCGCAGGACTCGGTGTCGTCACCATCGTGATGGCAGTCGTGCTCCTGGGCGCCGTGCGTGCGCTTCCCGGCGGCCAGATCGAGACCGACCCCAACGACCCCGGACGGTCGTTCTACAGCTGGGGACCCTTCGACCTCGAGACCACCATCGTCGGGGACTGGGCTCGCTGGAACTACGCGGGGCTCGAGAACAAGGACGCCTACCCGGAGTTCGCCGGCATCGTCGACATGATGGACCGGGTGTCCGACGAGCACGGCTGCGGGCGGGCGATGTGGGAGTACGAGAGCGACCTGCAGCGCTTCGGCACCCCGATGGCGCTGATGCTGCTGCCGTACTTCACCGACGAGTGCGTCGGCTCGATGGAGGGGCTGTACTTCGAGGCGTCCTCCACCACCCCGTTCCACTTCCTCAACCAGTCGGAGCTGTCCACCGGACCCTCCCGGGCACAGCGCGATCTGCCCTACAGCGCGTTCGACATCGACCGGGGGATCCGCCACCTGCAGCTGATGGGAGTGCGGTACTACATGGCCACCACCGACGAGGCCATCGCGGCGGCGCGCACCAGCAGCCGCCTGGAGGAGGTCGCGACGGAGACCTTCGTGTACACCGGCGCGGACGGCATCCCGGTCGAGAACACGTGGGCGGTGTTCCTCGTCGAGGACGTCGAGCTCGTCACCCCGCTCGCCAACGACCCCGTCGTGCTCAGCGACGCCGACGACCACATCGACGGCTGGGTGTACGCCGCCGAGCTGCCCCCGAGCAACGCCGACGGGACCCGACCCCCGAAGGATCCCGGTCCGGCGGTGCTCTGGTACAACGACCCGGAGCGCTGGGACACGTTCCTCGCGACGTCCGGCCCGACCGATTGGCCCCGCGCGCCGTCGGGCGACCTCGCTGCGCCGCTGCAGCCGAACGATCAGGTCGTCGTCAGCGAGGTGGAGATCGGCTCGGACTCGATCGCGTTCAGCGTCGACCAGGTCGGCGAACCGGTGCTGGTGAAGGTCTCGTACTTCCCGAACTGGACCGTCGACGGCGGCGAGGGCCCCTACCGCGTCTCGCCGAACTTCATGGCCGTCGTTCCCACCGAGGAACGGGTGACGCTGACCTACGGGCGCTCCGGAACGGAGTGGGCGGGCTGGGCGCTCACCCTCGCGGGCGTCGCCGGGATCCTCGTGCTCGCTGCGGCGGACCACCGTCGGCGCAGGTCCGCCGCCCCTGCCGCCGCAGGTCCCGCCGCTGCGGCTGTCGCCGAGGGACCCGAGTCGTCCGACGCGCCCGAGTCCTCGGACGTCCGAGTCGTCCGACGCGTCCGAGTCGTCCGACGCGTCCGACGGCCCCGAGGTCCCCGGGGCGACCGGTCCACCCGGACCGAGCTGAACCGACCCGAACCTGCTGCGATGACGGCGCTGCGCCGCTTGGCGCTGATCGGCACGATCGTCACGATCGTCGACGTCGCTGGACTCGTCGGTCTCGTGCTCGTGGCGGGGTGGCCCGCCTGGTTGGCCGACACCGTGGCGGTGGCGGTGGCGACGGTGCTCTCGTGGGTGCTGCATTCGATCCTCACGCCATCGGAGGAGCCGGCGCTCGGGTGGTTCCGCCGGGCGCGGGCCTACTGGACCACGGCGCTCGCCGCACTTCTGGTCGACGTGGCCGTGCTCAGCGTGCTCGTGGCCGGGCTCGACCCGGGGTGGTGGGGACCGCTGCTGGCGCTGAAGCTCGTGTCGCTCTCGGTCGCGTTCGGGGTCCGCGCGATCGCGTACCGCTCGGCGATGTTCGACGAGGTGCGGTCGGTGCAGTCCGACCCGGCCCACCGGCCCCCCGCAGCGGGCCGGATCCGCCTCAGCGTCGTCGTTCCCGCGTACCGCGAGGCCGATCGCATCGGCGGCACCGTCCTCGCCATCCGTGCTGCGCTGGCCGAGGTCAGGGCGAACGGCGGGCTGGAGGTCGTCGTCGTCGATGACGGCTCCGACGACGCCACCGCCGACGCCGCCGAGCGGGCTGGCGCAGATCTGGTGCTGCGCCGGACGCCCAACTGCGGCAAGGGTGCCGCGGTGCGTGCCGGGGTGCTCGCTGCGAGCGGGCGGACCGTTGCGTTCACCGACGCGGACCTCTCCTACGCCCCGGAGCAGCTCCTGTCGCTCCTCGACGGGGTGGAGTCCGGGTGGGACGTGGTGGTCGGGAGCCGCCGGCACGTCGACACCCGGACCGTGGTGCGCGCCCGGCGCATGCGAGAGCTGGGCGGTCGCGTCATCAATCTGTTCACCGCCCTGGTCCTCCTCGGGCGGTACCGCGACACCCAGTGCGGGCTCAAGGCGATGCGTTCCGACGTGGGTCGCGTCCTGTTCACCCACAGCGACGTCGATGGCTTCGCGTTCGACGTCGAGGTCTTCCACCTCGTGGAGCGCTACCGGCTCTCGCTGCTCGAGGTGCCCGTCGAGGTCGTCAACACCGAGCGGTCCACCGTCAACGTCGGACGTGACGCCGCGCGGCTCGTGCGTGACCTGCTCCGGATCCGCCGCCGCGCCCGGATCGGGGGCTACGAGGCCGATCTGGCGGATCTCCCGCCACGCAGCGATGCGACTGGGGAGCGTGACTGATCGCGCAGGTCACTGCGCCCGTGTCGACGACCCGGACGTGTCGGTGGCGAACCCCCGCTCCCGCGCGACGGCGAGCAGTGCTCCCGGGCGGGCCGGCGCGACGAGCAGCGACGTGACCGCAACGGGTGTCGCCACTGCGCCGCGCCTCGCCACGGGGACCACCGACAGCTCCTCGCTCAGATCCAGCTGGAGGATGAGTCCGGTGGCGCCGGCAGTGAGGTCGAGCGCCCTGGTGTCGCTCGGGGCCGCGCCGAGGCGGACGACCTCTCCACGGCGCACGAGCCGCGGCTCGACGAGCGCGAGCGGGTCGACGAGGGTCATCCCGGCGGGCACGAACACCGCCCACCGGGAGGTGAGTCGGAGCAGGGAGAGCACGCCGCGCCACAGCGCCAGCACCCCGAGGAGCACGACGACGGCGCCGAGCGCCCACTGGCGAGCGGCGAGCAGCAGGATCCCCCCGAGCGGCGCCACGACCGCCGCCGCCCAGACCAGCGGGATCACCGCAGCCACCAGCGCGGGGGTGCGCAGCGGGAACCGGACCTCGTCGCCGTAGGCGGCGCCGTTGATGTGGCCGAAGCCGACCTCCGCGGCGTTCGCGCCCACGACGATCAGCGCTGACGCTGCCAACCCGACCCACCCGAGCACCCCGGGTGTCACCTCCGTCGCTGCCACCACACCGGCCAGGAGCGGAAGGGGGGCCAGCAGCCGCAGTCCGATCAGCGTGGCGGGGAGCGCCACCAGGCTGCAGGCCAGCCCCGCGGCGAACACCGCCCACGCCAGCACGGCCACCGTGATGGACACCGCCGCGGAACGATCCTCGAGGGCCCGGGCGAGCAGGTCCCCCAGCGTCAGCGGCAGGGTCAGCCAGAGAAGTCGGATCAGCCAGGTCACAGGGGGAGCGGTCACGACCACAGACTTGCGCGCCTCGCGCACCCGCCGCTAGCAACGACCCATGGGGGTCGATGTCGAACTGCCGGCGGGGTTGGCGACGTTCGTCGCGCCCCTGCCCTGCGCCGATCCCCTCGAGGCAGCTCGCTTGGCGGTGCACGCCGCGCCGCAACTCCCCACGGTTCCCGAGCTCGCCGGTCCGCCCGGTGCCGCGATGGCCCGCGCGCTCGCGCCGGTGGCCGGCTGCACGCTGGATGCGGCTGCAAGCGCTCGCGACGCGGCAGAGGATCCCACGTTGCGTCACGTGCTCGAGCTCCTCGCACCCGGAACCGTGGGGCTCCGTGTGGAGCAGATCGGCCCCGTCACGCTCACCCTCGCGCTGCGGCGAGCGGGCCTCGATGCGCCGATCGCGGACGCGCTGGCGCGGCGCTGCGTCACCGCTCGTGTCGACGCCGTGCTCGACGTGGTGCGTTCGGCCCTTCCCTCGGGCGTCGTGGTCGTGGTGCTGCGTGAGCCGTCGCTGGTCGGGGCGATGCACCCCACGTTCCCCCTCGGCCCCCACGAGGTCCACGGGCTGCTCGCCGGCGTCGTCGGGGACATCGACCGGCACCGCAGCAGCGGCGGCCTCGTGATCGGCGCCCACGTCGCCGGGCCGACGGACTGGTCGACGATCATCGCCTCGGGCGTGTCGCTGCTCTCGGTCCCGGTCACCGGCGCGGGTCCCCGCGCCGAGCTGGTGGCCGACTTCGTCGGGCGCGGCGGACGGATCGCCTGGGGGGCCGTGCCGGTCGATCGACCGCTCGGCACCCACGACGAGTTGCTGCGTCGAGCGCTGTTCGCCCGCTGGGGTCTGCTCGTCGACGCCGGAACGGACGGGGTCGCGCTCGCACGCCAGAGCTTGGTGTCCACCGCTGACGGGTTGGAGGCCTTCGGAGCGAGTCAGGCGCGCCGGGCGCTCGAGCTCGTCGGCACGCTCGCCTCCCGGGTGCAGCGAGCAACGCCGCGGCCCGTCGGCGTCTGAGCAGGCGCCGACGGCTCGATCCCGGTGTCGGCGGTCCTCGGTAGGGTGACGAGGTGATCGATCCGTCGGGGCCGGACCCGGAGCTCGACCCAGCGGGCCGCGTCGACTGGTTGCGAGAACGGATCCGCACGCTCGACCGGGCCTACTACGAGCTCGACGCGCCGGTCGTGCCCGACGCCGACTACGACCTGCTCGTGCGCGAGCTCGCTGCGCTCGAGTCGGCGCACCCGGACCTCCTCACCCCCGACAGCCCGACGGTGAGCGGCGTCGGCGGGGCCCCGTCCTCGCTGTTCGCCCCGGTCGAGCACTCCCTCGCCATGATGAGCCTCGACAACGCCATGGACCTGGACGAGCTCCGGGCCTGGGGAGCGCGTGTCCGCCGTCGCCTCGACGACCTCGGCCACGACGGTCCGGTCCGCTACGTCTGCGAGCTGAAGATCGATGGTCTCGCGATCTCGGTCCGCTACGAACAGGGTCGGTTCGTGCGAGCGGCGACCCGGGGCGACGGCCGCACCGGTGAGGACGTCACCGAGAACGTCGCCCGGATCGACGCGGTTCCCCGGCAACTGGCCGCCGGCGCCCCCGACGTGCTCGAGGTCCGCGGCGAGATCTACCTGCCGCTGGACGCCTTCGCCCGCCTCCAGGAGCGGACCCGCGCCGAGAACGCCGAGCGTGAGGCGGCGGGCCGGCGCCTCCGCCCGGTGCCGGTCAACCCCCGCAACGCCGGCGCCGGATCGTTGCGTCAGAAGGACCCTGAGGTCACGGCATCGCGTGGTCTGCAGTGGTGGTGCTACCAGCTCGGGGAGATCGTGGGGGCCTCGCCGCCCGACTCCCATTCGGCGGCGTTGGGGTGGTTGCGTGGGCTCGGGCTGCCGGTCAACCCCGACACCGCCGTCCTCGACGACCTCGATGCCGTGTACGAGCTCTGCACCAGCTGGGTCGAGCGTCGCCACGACGTCCCGTACGAGATCGACGGCGTCGTGGTGAAGGTCGATGCGCTCTCGCTGCAGCGCGACCTCGGAGCGACCGCCAAGGCGCCTCGCTGGGCCATCGCGTTCAAGTTCCCGCCCGAGGAGCGCACCACGTTGCTGCGCGACATCCAGGTCTCCATCGGCCGCACCGGCAAGGCAACGCCCTTCGCCGTGCTCGAGCCGGTCTTCGTCGGCGGGTCGACCGTGTCGCTCGCGACACTGCACAACGAGGACCAGGTCCGCCACAAGGACGTCCGCCCGGGTGACACGGTGGTGGTGCGCAAGGCGGGCGACGTCATCCCCGAAGTGGTCGGGCCGGTCGCCGAGATGCGCCCCGACGGCCTCCCCGAGTGGACCTTCCCCACCGCCTGCCCCTCCTGTGGTGAGCCGCTGGTGCGCTCCGAGGGCGAGGCGCAGCACCTGTGCGTCAACCCCGCGTGTCCACAGAAGCGCTGGTCGGCCATCGCGCACTTCGTGTCGCGGGGCGCGATGGACATCGACGGTCTCGGCGAGCAGCAGATCGCGTCCTTCCTCGAGCTGGGGCTCATCGACGACGCGGCAGACATCTACGCACTCGACTTCGACCGGATCGAGGCGCTGCCCGGGTACCAGGCGACCTCGGTGCAGAACCTCCGCGCCTCGATCGACGCGTCCCGTGCGCGCCCGCTGGCCAACCTCCTCTTCGGGCTCAACATCACCCACCTCGGTACCGCAGGAGCCGAGGTGCTCGCGGCTGCCTTCGGTGATCTGCAGGCGATCCGGGACGCCTCGGTCGACGATCTCGCCGCCGTTGACGGCATCGGGCCGGTCATCGCCGCCTCGGTGCACGACTGGTTCTCCCGCCCGGTCAACGCAGAGCTCATCGACCGGCTCGTGGCGGCCGGCGTGAACACCCAGGGTCCGCCGCGCCCCACCGTCCCCCGGACGCTCGAGGGGCGTGCGGTGGTGGTGTCGGGCGCGGTGCCCGGCTACTCACGCGACGAGGCGCGCGCCGCGGTGGTGGCGCGCGGCGGCTCGTCCCCGGGCAGCGTCTCCAAGCGCACCTGGGTCCTGGTCGTCGGCGACGAGCCGGGAGCGTCGAAGCTCGCCAAGGCCGAGCAGCTGGGAGTGGCAACCATCCCGGCGTCGGAGTTCTCCGAGTTGCTCGAGACCGGCGAGCTGCCCGGCCGCGCAGAGTGAGCGGGGCCTGCGTCGACCGGACCGTTCGGCCCGGTCGGCTCAGGTGGCTTCGAAGCTCCAGACCACGGTCTGTGCCGAGCCGCGTCCCTGGGTCTGGTCCCAGACCTCGGCAACCACCGTGTTGCTGCCGCTCTCGAGGCTCTCGATGGGGAGCCCCGGCGCAGGCTGGTAGCGGATCAGCCCCGAGCCGAGGTCCTTGATCAGGCCGTCCTCGGCGGTCTCGATGCGGACGCCGTTGATCTGCAGCACGGCGTCGTGACCGGGGGCGACGATGATCTCGACCGAGGCCTGGCGCAGCACCTCGGACCCGGACGGGGGAGCGACCCGCTCCACCGAGTCGGGGAGGGCGGCCGCGGTCGACTCGGTGCCGGTCTGAGCGAACCGCCCCACGAAGAACAGCCCCGCCAGGGCGCTCAGGATGAGCACCGTGAGCAGTGCCCGTCGTGTGGCGTTGCTGACCCGGAACCGGGGGGCGCGTCGCTGGGGGACCGGCGCGGCGTCGGCGCCGGTCTCGCGCGGTCCGGTTGGCACCGGGGCAGACGTCTCGTCCATCGCCTCCGGTCTAGCCCGTCCCCGGGCGAGAGGGTAGGCGGCGGTACGATGTCGCACGTGACCTCCCCCGGACTCTCCGTGGAGACCGGGCGCGTGCTCGGTGACCGGTACCGACTCGTTGCGCCGGTCGGCGTCGGCACCTCCGCCCGGGTCCACCTGGCCATCGACACCCAGCTGCGTCGGCGGGTGGCGGTCAAACTCCTGCACGAGGCCCTGGCGGAGGACGAGGCCTTTCTGCGCCGGTTCCGTGCCGAGGCTCGCGCTGCGGGGGCCCTGAGCCACCAGAACATCGTCGCGGTGTTCGACTGGGGTGAGGACCATCGCGACGGCGTCGTCGTGCCGTACCTGGTCACCGAGTACCTCGGTGGGGGCTCGTTGCGCCAGGTGCTGGATCGCCACGGCTCGCTGAACCCGTCGCAGGCCCTCGTCGTCGGACTGGACGCGGCCCGGGCGTTGGCGCACGCGCACCAGCGTGGTCTGGTCCACCGCGACGTCAAGCCGGCCAACCTGCTCTTCGACGAGGAACGCCGGCTGCGTCTCGCAGACTTCGGGCTCGCCCGTGCGTTGGCCGAGGCGTCCTGGACCGAGCCGAGCGGTATCGCCATCGGCACCGCCCGCTACGCCTCGCCCGAGCAGGCGCTCGGCCGTCGGCTCGATGGCCGCTCCGACGTCTACTCGCTCGCACTCGTGCTGGTGGAGTGCGTGACCGGCGAGGTGCCCTTCGCGGCCGATACGACGGCCGCCACGCTCACGTTGCGCACCCAGGGTGACCTGGATCTCGGCTCCGAGCTCGGGGGGCTGCGCTCCATCCTCGAGCGTGCGGGTCGCCTCGACCCGGCCGAGCGCCCCGAGGCGGCCGAGCTCGAGATCGGGCTGATGGCCGCGGCCGAGGAACTGGCCCGCCCGGAACCGATCCCCGTGGTCGCGACCCTCGGGGACGGCGAGACCACCACCGAGCTTCGCCTGGTCGACGAGCTCGGTGCCGTCGCCGACGTTCGGCCGGCCCCCGCCGCCGCGGCCGCCGGGGCCACCGCCGCCGCCGGGGCCACGGCGGCCGAGCCCGAGGTCGTCGTACCGGCCCCGCCCCAGGTGATCGAGGACACCGACGGAGAGGACGGTTCCGAGCCGGATCAAGGTCTCGACACCGAGCCCGCTGCCGACGCCACGTCGGCCCCCGCCCCCGAACCTCCCGACGACGTCGGATCTGCGGCTGGTCCCGAGACGTCCGAGACGTCCGAGACGTCCGAGACGTCCGACGTCCGACGCTGCCGACCGGCCCACCGACGCCGATCCGGAGCCGGCACGCTCACCCATCACCGTCGCGGAGGAGCACGAGCGCCTCAGCGCGTCGCGCCCGACGTCGTTCGGCCCGCTGGCCGGCGACGACCCGTCCACCCGGCGGCGGCGCTGGCCGAAGGTCGTTGCGGTGCTCGTTCTGGTCGCCCTGCTGGGTGTGGCGGGCGCGGGGTGGTGGTTCTGGGTACGTGTGCCGGTGCACGACGTGCCGGACCTCGTCGGGCTTCCGGTTGCGGAGGCGACCGCTCGGGCGGACGCGCTCGAGTGGACGGTCGACGACCGTGCGGTCGAGCGGCGCGACGACACCGTCGCCGGCGAGGTCCTCGACCAGGACCCACCCGCCGGCGACCGCCTCGCCGAGGGTGAACAGCTGTCACTCGTCGTGTCGCTCGGCCCGACGCTCACGCCGATCCCGCAGGTCGTCGGTGTCCCTGAGGGTGATGCGCGGGTGCAGATCGAAGCTGCGGAGCTGCAGCTCGGACCGGTCACCCGCTCGTTCGACGAAGCGGTGCCGCCCGACGCGGTCATCAGCGTCGCCCCGGTGGACGGCGCACCGGACGCCGACCCGGAGGGCCGGATCCCGAAGGGGACCGAGGTGGCGCTCGTCGTGTCCGACGGCCCGGCGCCACGGACGGTCCCCGAGGGGCTGCAGGGCGCCAGCTTCGAGGACGCCGTGGCGGCGCTCGAGGCGATCCAGCTCGCACCGGTGCGCGGCGTCGATGCATTCAGCGACGACGTCCCCGCCGGCCTCGTGATCTCGCTCAGCGAGCGCGTCGGCACCGAGCTTCCCCGCGACGCCCAGGTGGTGCTCGAGGTCTCCAAGGGCCCCGCGCCGATCCCGGTCCCCGACGTGCGCTTCGACACCGGGACCGCAGCCGTCGCGGCACTCGAGGGACAGGGTTTCGTCGTGGCCGGGATCGAGGGATCCCCGTCAGGGATGGTGCTCGCCACCGACCCGCCGGCGGGTGAGCTGCATCAGCGGGGGACCGCCGTGCGGATCTTCACCCGCTCCTGACGCTGCGACACCCGCAGCGGCCACGCACCGCGCGAACACGGTCGGCGGATGATCCACCACGCAGCGCGTTCCGCGGTTTAGCGTTGCCGGCAACGAGATCCCGTCGGTCCGGTTGGGGTGGTCAGCTGGACGTGGTGTTCCCCAGCCGCCGCGATGAGGCGGCCACCCCAACCGGACCGACGGGGCGTCGGAGTCCGCTCTGCAGAGCTCGCAGTAGCCTCGCCGGTCGTGCCCGGACGACCTCCCCAGGATCCCGATCCCGGCAACGGCGACGAACCCACGGCGAACGACGATCCGGAGGAGCTCACCGCGGTCTCGCTCGATGCGCCCGGCGTGGACGAGGACTCCGTGCTGCCCTGGCCGTTGTTGCTGCGGCGCCGTGCTGCCGGCCGGGTGCACGACAGCCCCCGCCAGGCCTGGATCGTCACCGCCACCGTCCTGTTCGGGACCTTCTGGGTGGCGAGCACCATCACGATCCTGGCGGTCAGCCGACCGTCGATCGCGGAGGACCTCGGCGCCTCGGTCGAGAGCCTCGTCTGGCTGATCTCTGGGCCCACCATCGCCCTCGCCCTGACGGGCACCACGGCTGGCAAGCTCGGTGACCTCTACGGGCATCGGCGCATCTTCCTCGCCGGCATGTCCGTCTCGACCGTGTTCGTCGTCGCCTCGGCGCTGGCGTGGTCGGGACCGTCGCTGATCGCGTTCCGTGTGCTCGCCGCGACCGCGGGCGCGGCGACGGGGCCGAGCTCGCTCGCCATCATCAACGGGCTGTTCGCCCGCGAGGACCGCGCCAAGGCGCTGGGGTTCTGGTCCCTGGTCGTCGCCGGCGGACCCGTCGTCGGCCTCGTGGTCGGCGGCCCGCTCGTCGAGGCGGTCGGATGGCGCGCGATCTTCTGGGGGCAGGCGCCGCTGCTCGCGTTGTCGGTCGTGCTGGCCTGGGTCGTGGTGGGGGAGACCCGCCGCCACCACGGCGTCCAGTTCGACATCCGTGGACAAGCGGTGCTGTTCGTCGTCCTGGGCTGGATGCTGTTCGCCATCGATCGCGGCGCCGCCTGGGGCTTCGCGTCGCCATGGGTGCTCGGGGCGCTCGCGCTCTCGGCGCTGTCGACGCTGTGGTTCATCCGGGTGGAGCGCTCCCAGGACCACCCCCTGATCCCCCTCGAGTGGTTCACCAGGCGCGGGTTCGCGGTGCCGGTGTTCGTGTCGTTCTTCATGCAGTTCGGCTACATGGGCGGGTTCACCCTCACCCCCAAGCTGCTCGACGAGGTCCGTGGTCTGGGCGCCGACGCGATCTCGCTGATGATGATCCCCCGACCGCTCACCTTCGCCCTCGCCGGGCCGATCGCCGGGATGCTCGCCGGCTTGATCTCCACCCGGACCGCGATCGTGGCGGGCATGGTCTCGCTCGCGGTGTCGATGGGCCTCTTCGCGGCGATCGCCGCCGATCCCGTCACCGCCGGTGTGGTCCTGGCGCTCACGTTGTCGGGGATCGGCGTCGGGGCGTCGTTGCCACGGCTCGCGTCATCGGTCGCGAACTCGGTGGCGGACGAGGACCTCGGCGTCGCGGGTGCCACCCAACAGCTGCTGGCCCAGATCGGGACCACGTTCGGCATCAACCTGCTCGAGGCCATCCAGGTCGCGACCGTTGCCACGGCCGGAGTGGCGGGGTCCTACCGGGCGGCGTACGGCGCGGGAGCCGCGGTCAGCGTCGTCGGCATCCTCGTCGCGTTCGGCCTCCGCGACGACCGTCGCCGCGCCGGGGTCACTCCGTGATCGCCTGGATCTTCTCCGCGACCGTCGCTGCCGCCGGGTCGATGGGGCCCGCCTGCATCGCCATCAGCTTCGTGACGTCGCCGACCACCGTGATCCGCCCCGACATGAACGCCTGCATCCCTGCCTGCGGGTCGCCCTCGACGAGGATCGCCTTGGCCGTCACATAGTCGAGTGTGACGGTGAGGTCCGGTTCGTCGAGGTGACCGAGATCCATGCGCAGCTCACCGTCGGAGGTGTCCATGTGAGCGTGGATCGATCCGGCGCCGAAGGGCACCTCGGTGATGACCTGGTTCATCCGCACCGTGTGGGTCGGTGTCGGAGCGACGTCAGCGTGCTCCTCGCGGATCGCCCGCGCTGCGGTGATCCACTCCTCGGTCAGGAACACGTACTTGTCGGCCATGGATCCCCCTGCTGTCCTGCGCGCCACTCGGCGGCGCCCGCCGTGGTGGTCCGGCACGGGCGAAGAGAGCGTAGTTCCCGCCGAGCGCTGCCGGTTCAGTCGGGTGTCGCACGCGTGGCGGTACCGTGGTGCCCATGAGCGAGCTGATGCCCGGAGCCGAGCCGATGAGCGTGCACGCCGGACCGACCGGGGTGCTGGTGCTCCACGGATTCACCGGGAACCCGCAGTCGATTCGTCCGCTCGCCGATGCGTTCGCCGATGCGGGCCACACGGTCGAGATGCCACTGCTGCCCGGGCACGGGACGGTCGTGGCGGACATGGTGGACACGACGTGGGACGACTGGTCCGCTGCAGCGGAGACCGCGTACCTCGATCTCGCCGGACGCTGCGAGCAGGTGGTCGTGGCCGGCTTGTCGATGGGGGGCTCGCTCGCCTGCTGGCTGGCGAGCCGCCACCCCGACATCCGCGGCATCGTCTGCGTCAACCCTCCGACGCGCGTCGTTCCCGAGATGCGCGAGCTCGTCGAGTCGATGATCGCGGGCGGGGACGAGTTCATGGACGGCATCGGCTCCGACGTGGCCGACCCCGACTCGCCGGAGTCCGCCTACCCCGAGACCCCGCTGCGGCCGCTGTTGAGCCTGTTCGACGCCGCCGACGAGCTCGGCGGCGACCTCGACCGGGTGCGTTGCCCGCTGCTGTTGTTCACCAGCCCCGAGGACCATGTCGTCCCGTCGGGGGACTCGGACCACCTCGCCGCGTCGGTCTCGGGCCCGGTCGCACGCGTGAGTTGCGATCGCAGCTACCACGTCGCGACGATCGACTTCGACCGCGACCTGATCCGGGAGCGAGCCGTCGAGTTCGTCGCCCGGGTCACGGGTTGAGCCGTGTCCGGGGATCGAACCGCACCGCCCGACGCCCGACCCGCGACGCCTGAACCGGGCCGCGCCGAGGCCGACGGGAGCGTGCTCGACGTCGCGGTGATCCTCGTCACCCACGACAGCGCGGAGGTGCTCCCCGGCTTCCTCGAGAGCCTGGCACCCGCCTGCTCAGGGCTCCGCTGGCAGCTCGTGGTCGCCGACAACGCATCCGGTGACGACTCGCTGGGCCTGGTGCGCGACGCGTTCCCCGACGCGACGATCGTGGAGACCGGGGGCAATCCGGGCTACGCGGCAGCGATCGACGCTGCGGTCGACGCTGCGCCGGCCAGTGCCGCGCTGCTCGTCACCAACCCGGACATCCGTGCCCCCGAGGGCGCGGTGGGGCAGCTCCTCGGTGCGCTGCGGCCAGGCATCGGCGTCGTCGGCCCCCGGATCGTCGGCGACGACGGTTCGCTGGCACTGACGATCCACCGGGCGCCGACGGTGTCGCGTGCGCTCTCCGACGCCGTCCTGGGCGGTGAGCGGGCACGGCGATGGGTCGGGGAGACCGTGAACGACCCGGGGGCGTACGAGTCCGCAGCGGAGGTCGATTGGCTGTCCGGTGCGTTCCTGGCGATCTCGCGTCGCTGCCACGACGAGTTGGGCGGCTGGGACCCGCGGTTCTTCCTCTACAGCGAGGAGACCGACTTCGCCCTGCGGGCCCGCGACGCCGGCTGGCGCGTGCGGTACGAACCGTCGAGCACCGTGGTCCACGTCGGGGGCGAGAGCACCACCTCGCCCTGGCTCTACACGATCCTGACCGTCAACCGTCTCCGCCTCGCCTCGCTGCGCATGGGGCCGCTGCGCCGCTCTGCGTACACCCTCGTCGTGGCGCTGGGCGAGCTCCTGCGCTCGTTCCGCTCCCGCGAGCCAGCGGTCCACCGGGCCGCGCTCAGGTCGGTGCTGTCGCCGCGGCGGCGGCCGGCGCAGGTGCGTCCCAGGCTGGATCCTCGGGCCGACGGCGGGGTGGGTGCGACGTCGGACGAGCGGTCCGGTGGTGACGCCGGGACGTCGGGCTGGGTGTGCTTCTCGGCGCAGGACTGGTGGTACCACAACCGTGCGCACTCCGACTTCCAGTTGATGCGCCGCGTGGCCCGGGAGCGACCCGTGCTGTTCGTCAACAGCATCGGGATGCGGATGCCCGCCCCCGGACGGACGACCCAGGTGACCCGGAGGATCCTCCGCAAGGCCCGCAGCGTCCTGCGGTTCATGAGCCGTCCGCTTCCCGACACGCCGGGCTTCCACGTCATCACGCCGGTGATCGTCCCCCTCTACGGCTCCGAACCGTTGCGCCGGCTGAACGCGTGGTTGGTCCGCTGGCAGGTCCGCCTCGCCGCCCGGAAGATCGGCATCCAGCTCGGTGACGCCGTGATCATGGTGACGATCCCCACTGCGTGGGATGTCGTGGAGCCGCTGCCTCGTGCCGCGCTCGCCCTCAACCGGTCCGATCTGCACTCCGCGTTCGAGGAGACCGATCAGGCGCTGATACGCGACCTCGAGCGGTCCCTGCTGACCCACAGCGACGTCGTGCTCTACACATCGCGCTCGCTGATGGAGCTCGAGGCGCCCCTGTCGGCGGACCGTGCGGTGTTCCTCGATCACGGCGTCGACCTCGAGCGTTTCGGAGGTGATGTGGGGCGGCCGCCCGCCGGCCTGGCCGACATCGACGGCCCCGTCATGGGGTTCTTCGGCGGACTGGACGCCTACGTGGTGGACCTGGCGCTGCTCGCGACCGTTGCGCGGGAGGTGCCCGAGGCCACGCTGCTGCTGATCGGGGACGCGACCGGCCCGATCGACGAGCTCCTCGCCCTGCCGAACGTCGTGTGGTTGGGGTTCCGGCCCTACGAGGAGATCCCCGCCCACGGGGCGACCTTCGACGTGGCGCTGATGCCGTGGCTGCGCAACGAGTGGATCGAGCACGCGAACCCGATCAAGCTCAAGGAGTACCTGGCGCTGGGGCTGCCCGTCGTGAGCACGGACTTCCCGGAGGTCCGCTTCTACGACGACGTCGTCGCCATCGCTGACGACGAGGCCGACTTCGTGCGCCTCGTCCGGGAGGCACTCGACGGACGCGCGGTCGGCACGGTCGAGAGTCGACGCTCACGCGTCTCGGGATCCTCCTGGGACCGCCGGGCGCATGAGCTCCTCGAGCTCGCCGAGCGCGCCGGCCACTGAGACCTCAGCGGGCGAACCGGCGCAGCGCCGCGTGGCGCAGCTCGGAGCCCACGATGCGGAACCTGCGCTCCCGGAGGGTCCAGCGGAGCGCTTCGGCGGTGCATGCCAGCCGTTCCCCCATCGGCAACGGCGCCCGCCACGACGCGCTGAGGTTCGATCCGTCGAGGCGCGTCAACGGCATCGGCTCACGCTGGGCCGCCTTGGGGTCGTACCAGCGCGCGAACTCCTCGGGCGTCGAGTTCGCCCGCATGCTGGTGCTCGGGTGGAGCCGCTTGAGGTAGAGCGGCTCGTCGATCTCGACGAAGTCACCCTGCAGCGCGAGGTCCACGAGCATCGCGGCGTCCGCGGCGCGGAACGCCTGGATGCCCCGTGTGCGCAGCGCGGCGTCGCGGCGCATGACCCCCATGATCGGGTAGCAGAGCCGCGCGTGGGAGCGCTGCTCCTCGACGAAGAGGTCGCGCAGCCGCCCGTGGGCGGTCGGATCGTGGCGCCACACGAGCGGATCCTCGTAGGCGCCGAGCGGCTCGCCCGCCACCCCGATGTAGCGGGTCCGGGGGAACGCCAGCACGGTGCCCGGCTCGGTGTCCAGCACCGCTGCGCACCGCCCCAGGAAGCCCGGTCCCAGGACATCGTCGTGCGCCGCCATCTTGTAGTAGTCGCCCCTGCTGTGGAGCATCACGTAGTTGTAGTTGCCCGCGGCTCCGAGGTTCTCGGGTTGGCGGACGTAGCGGAAGCGCGGGTCGTTCGAGGCGAACTCGCGGCTGATCTCCTCGGTGCCATCGGTCGATGCGTTGTCGGAGATCACCACGTCGATGCGTTCGTGGTCCTGCTCGGCGATCGACGACAGACACGCGCCCAGGTAGTCCTCGCCGTTGAACACGGGGACGCCGATGCCGATCGACGACGTCACCGTCCGGCCCCGTCGTCCGCAGTGGCAGCGCGCTCCACTGGCTCAGTTCGCCGGGGTGATGGTGACGTTGCCGAAGCTGACGTCGGCCTCGTGGGCGACGAGCACGATCGATCCGCTCGAGGGCTCCAGGTCATCGGTGCCGGCGGTGAACTGGACCGACCAGACCGTCGGCTCCGGGGTGCCGTCGGGCCAGACACGGTAGGAGTACTGCGTCCCGCCGGAGGGCAGCGTCTCGACGCGAGCCTTCATCCGATAGGTCACGCCGAGCTGCATCGTGAGGCCGGGGTTCTCGTCGACGGTCATCGTCCGATGGTTCCAGAGCTGGATCGGCGTCGAGCTGTCGGAGATCCAGCGCACGTGCGTCATGGCGCCGAGCGGTGTCGGTCCCACGCCGTCGGGCAGCCAGCCCTGCATCGGTTGGGCGCCGGGCGTCACCGTGTCGTTGTGGCCGTTCCAGCGGAGGATGAACCCGATCAGCGGGGGTCCGCTCTGCCAGCCACGTGTGAGGTCGACCGAGTGCACCGTGACCGGCATCTCGACCTCGTAGTCGGTCCAGCGGGTGTCGCCGATGGCCACCAGCCGGTCGTAGCCGCGCTCGGCGGTCCGGAGCTCGTCGTTCTGGATGTACCACTTGCCGTCGACCACGGTGCCGAGGTCGGTGGGGTCACCGGTCGTCGCCCAGTCGATCAGGGTCGTCACGGGCGGGAGCGGGGCCGGAACCTGGTTGGTCACGGTGACGACCGCCGTGCTGGAGGTGCCGGTCGTGTCGACGGCGGTGATCACCACCGTGTTGGGTCCGGCGACCAGCTCGCTGACGAGCAGGTCGATGTTGAAGTCGCCGGGGCGGACGAGGCGGCGGTCGTTGGGGCCCATCGCGAGCCCACGGGGCGCCGAGCCGTTCACGGTGTAGCTGAGCGAGGTGATGGGGTTCACCCCGCTGGCGTTGCCCACCAGGTTGATGCGGGGCTGCGCCAGCCCGACGAAGCCGACCTCCTGGGTGGGGCCGTACCAGACGTCGATGACCGGCGCACCGGTCGAGGCGTCGGTCGTGAAGGTGGTCGTCGCGGACGCGACGTTGCCGGCGGCGTCGGACGAGGAGACCGTGACGTAGTACGTGGTCGACGCGGACAACCCGGTGATCGTGAGGGCGTGCGAGGTGGTGAGCGTGGGGGTCCCGACGGTCGAGCCGAGCGCCGGCGTGGTGCCGTACTGCAGCAGGGAGCTGGCGGGCTCGTCGGTGGTCCACCCGACCGTGGCCGTCGAGGTCCCTGCGGTGCTCTGGAGGCCGCTGATCTGCGGCGGATCCGTGTCGTCCGACGGCGGGCCGGTGGGATCCTCGGGGATCACCGGTGCATCGGTGTCGGCCACGTAGTCCACGAGCGCGGTGAACGCCGGTGAGGTGCCACCAGTTGCGTTCCCGGCCCAGACGCCTGCTCCGCTGGCCGTGAGCGCGGCCGAGAAGCCCGCTCGGCCGACCCAGCTCACGCCGTTGAGGGAGGTCGACACCGACCACTGGTCCCCGGACCGCTCGAGTCGCAGCCAGAGCGACGAGGCCGACGGGACGACCGCGTTGGTGTGGATCGTGGGCTGGCCGTCGTCGAACGAGGCGGCGAACACGCGCAGGCTCGATCCGTCGTGGTAGTAGTCCGCCCGGATCCAGGTGTCGGCGTCCTCGCGGACGATCAGGCCCTGCATCTGGTAGCGCTTCGTGGGGACCGAGTCGAACTTGGCGTCGAGCGAGAGGTCGGTGTCGTCGACGGCCTGGAGGACCTGCAGCGACTCGTTGGGGGCCCAGGCGTCGTGGCCGGATCCGGCGGGGACCGACAGGGAGAGGCGTGCGTCGCTGGTCCCGGTCCCGACGAGCGACACGTCGCCGTCGCCGCGGGGGTCGACGACCGTCCAGCGCGGATCGAGTCCGCCGCCGCTGAAGTCGTCCGACGTGATGCCGCCGCTCGAGGATGGCGGAACGGTCGTGGTGGTGGGTGCGGTGGTCGTCGTCGGTCCGACCGTGGTGGTCGTGGTGCTGGGCGGTGCCGTCGTCGTGGTCGGGCCGGTCCCCCCGACCACGTGGACCGAGGAGTACTCGACGCCGCCGCTGGTCCAACGGGCCTCGAGCTCATCTCCCGCTGCGAGGGTGATGTTCGGGTAGATGTGGAACCTCGAGTTGTCCTGCGGTCCCGTCGCGTCGAAACCGTTCGGGCGGCAGCTGCAGCGTGCGTCCGGTGTGCCGTTCACCAGGAACTGGACTCCGGAGGAGTCCGGGTACGGGGTGACGTCGGTGACCTCGGGCTGGGTCGACCCTGGCTCCACGTCGACCCAGGTGGCAGAACCGTCGGGCCCCGGAACGGTGGTCGTCGTCGGTCCGACCGTGGTGGTCGTGGTGCTGGGCGGTGCCGTCGTCGTGGTCGGGCCGGTCCCCCCGACCACGTGGACCGAGGAGTACTCGACGCCGCCGCTGGTCCACCGGGCCTCGAGCTCATCTCCCGCTGCGAGGGTGACGTTCGGGTAGATGTGGAACCTCGAGTTGTCCTGCGGTCCCGTCGCGTCGAAACCGTTCGGGCGGCAGCTGCAGCGTGCGTCCGGTGTGCCGTTCACCAGGAACTGGACTCCGGAGGAGTCCGGGTACGGGGTGACGTCGGTGACCTCGGGCTGGGTCGACCCTGGCTCCACGTCGACCCAGGTGGCAGAACCGTCGGGCCCCGGAACGGTGGTCGTCGTCGGGCCGACCGTGGTGGTCGTGGTGGTGGGCGGTGCGGTGGTGGTGGTGGGCGGTGCGGTGGTGGTGGTGGTGGTGGGTGGTGGTGGTGGTGGGCGGTGCGGTGGTCGTCGTGGTGGGCGGTGCGGTGGTCGACGGCGCGCCGAGTGCGACCGTCACAGGACGGACCGCAGCAGAGATGCGCCCCGAGACGCCGGCGCGGTCGACGCCGTCGGCGAGCCCGACGCTGAAGGACCGACCGGTGCCGGTCAGCGAGCTCGTGATGCCGGTGCGGCCGAAGCCGAACACCGTCATGTTGCCGTCCATGGCGTAGTACGAGTCCACCGAATTGTCCTGCTGGTGGTTCGCCACGTACAGCGATCGGTCCACCCCGGGGTCGCCGAAGTACGCCCACTCCTCACCCGCGAGGTCGCCGGTCCACGCAGTCGCGGCGTTCGCCTCGCCGCCGTCGGAGCGCACCACGATGTCGGACTGCGGCTCGAGCAGCCCGCCCGGCGTGCCCTCGTAGAGGAACCAGTAGGCCCTGGGGGCCGCCTCGACGGTCATGCGGGCGCGGTCGGCGAACACGTCCCAGCGCGTGACCCACCCGCCGGGGGCGGTCGAGCGCAGGGTCGTCTTCAGCGGGCCGTCCGTCACGATGGTGGTCGTCACGCCGTCGGCCCCCGGGTGCATCGTCCCGTCGGGGAACACCATGTTCGGGATGCCGCGGAACTGGCCGGCGGAGCCGGTCGCCGGCCCGTAGCCGATCCAGTCACGTCCGTCGCGGTCGAGCAGGCTCGTGAAGCCGCCACCATCCTTGTCGTAGAAGTAGGTCGAGTCGGCCGTGGCGATGCGCACGGTGTCCTCGCCGGCGTCGGCCACGCCGTCGGTCACGATCACCCGGTCGGTCACGACCGGCTCGCCGTGGCCGGAGCCCGCGACGTCGAAGTACACGTCGTAGGCGCGCTGCGCGCCGGGGGCCGTCGTGCCCGTCAGCAGGAGCGTGAGCGTGCCGGTCGCGTCCGTCGCGACGTCGAAGCCCGGGGCTCTGTCGAACTGGAACGGCACCGCCGCATCGGTGATCGCGCCATCGCCGCCGCGCTCCACGACACGGATCGAGCTGGGGTCGAACGGGTCGGCGGCGCCCAGCGCGCCGAGGGCGTCGGTGAACGAGAGGTCGACCTCGATCGAGGTGTCCTGGCGTGCGGTGGAGCCGCTGTCCACCTCGAGGGGCAGGCGATACGCCCAGTCAGCGGGATCGAACGTCGTCGGCGTGGTGGTGGTGGTGCGGTTGTGGTCGTCGACGGTGTGGTGGTGGTGGTGGGTGCGGTCGGGTGGTCGTCGTCGGCGTGGTCGTCGTGGTGGTGGTGGTGGTGGTCGTGGTGGTGCCGGTGGGGTCTTCCGGGGTGATGGGGGAGGTGGTGGCGAAGGCGTAGTCGACGAGGGCGGTGTAGGCGGGAGAGGTGCTGCCCGGGGCGTTGCCGGCGAAGACGCCGGCGCTCGTGGCGGTCATCGTGAACGCGAAGCTGGCCCTGGTGGTCCAGCTGGTGCCGTCGGTGGAGCTGGACACGGTCCACTGGTCGCCGCTGCGTTGGACGCGCAGCCACAACGAGGAGCCGGTCGGGACGACGGTGTTGGTGCGGATGGTGGGTCCACCGGGGGTGAAGCTGGAGGCGAAGAGACGGAGGTCGGATCCGTCGTGGTAGTAGTCCGCGCGGAGCCAGGTGTTCTGGTCCTGGTGGATGGAGATGCCCTGCATCTGGTAGCGCTTCGTGGGGACCGAGTCGAACTTGGCATCGATGGCGAGGTCGGCGTCGGTGACGGGTTGGGTGACGCGCAGCGAGTCGTTGGGGGTCCAGGCGTCGTGGCCGGATCCGGCGGGGACCGACAGGGAGAGGCGTGCGTCGGTGGTCCCGGTGCCGACGACGGAGACCTCGCCGTCGCCGCGAGGGTCCACGACCGACCAGCGGGGATCGAGACCGGCGCCACTGAAGTCGTCCGACGTGAACCCGGCACCCGCCGCCCCTGCGGTGCCCGGGAGCGCCACGAGCGTGGTCGCGAGCACGAGCGCCGTGACCACCAGCGAGAGGGTGCTGCGAGCGGCATTCGCCCGCGAACGGACCGTGGTTCGGCCACGGAGGGCCGGACCCGGGTGCCGGAGCACGGCGCCGAGCCACGCCCTCCGCCGCACCGCCTCGGATTCCTCCACGCGCCGTCCCAACTGGTCGAACTCCACCATCCGTCCCCAGTGACGGATGGATTTCTTCCTCATGGCCATTTTCGGTCATGTGCGAGGCCGTGTCCAGCGTCGCAGTGCGGGCTGATCTGCCCATCGCCGGTCGGTCCGTGGGTCCAACGGCCCGGACGTGTCACGACGGCGACCCCCCCGGGCCCAGTGCGGCGGCCACGCGGCGGGTGGCGAGCACGGGAGCCACCCGCAGCGCGTTGGCGAGTGCGCCGACCCCCCGCAGGTCGCGGTTGCGCAGGGCGGACGACGCCTGTGCGAGGTAGCCGTCGAGGAGCCGTTGCTGCAGGACGCGTCGATCGCCGTCGGCCAGTCCGCTCGAGCGGTCCAGCAGGTCCCGGTAGAGCAGCACGGTGCAGCGGTCGTAGTCGGCGGTGCCGGAACCCGCCGCCACGGTCAGCCGCGCTCCTGTGCGGTCGTCCGCGGTGATGACCACCCCGACGCCCGGCACGGCACACATCGGGCGTCCCAGCCCGAGGCGGAAGAGCAGGTGCGTGTCCTCGCGGCTCCGCAGCGCCGGCCACATCCCGCCGAGGTCCAGGTAGCGGGACCGACGGACCACGCTGGACTGGATCGCGATCGGCTGCAGCGGAAGCATGACCCACGCCGTTGCGTCGTCGACGAGCAACGGCTCGGAGCCGGGTTCGACCCCGGCGATCCCCCACAGGGTGGACGCGTCGCCGAACTCGGTCGACGACGCGTCGGTGAAGTAGACGTCGGCTGCGCCCCCGGTCGCCGCGATGGCGGCGTCGACCCGAGCCAGGTGGCCCTCGGTCCAGTGGTCATCTGAGTCCAGGAAGGCGATCCACTCCGAGTCGAGCTCGCGCACACCGCTGTTGCGGGCTGCGGCCGCCCCGGCGTTGGCCTGCTCGACCAGGCGCACGGCCGGTCCCATACGGCGCACGCATTCGGCGGTCCCGTCGGTCGAGCCGTCGTCGACGACGATCACCCGGTCCGGTGGTCGGGACTGCTCGAGAGCGCTCAGCACCGCTCGCTCGATCGTGTCGGCCCGGTCGTGGGCCGGTATGACGACACCGATCGTCGCCCGGTCGCGTTCGTGGGGTCGTGGCCGCTGCACCGCTCTCGCTCCGTCCTCTCCGTCCGTGCTCCGGTCGGAGCACACGGCGACCCGATGCCTGCCGGGCCGCCCGTCGCGACGGGCGGCCCGTGGCGGCCGGACGCGTCGAGCCTAACCGGTGGCATCAGGTCGCTCCCGCGTCGGTTCCGTCGGCGAGCCGATAGCGTGCCGACGTGAGCGACGTCCCCGAGCCACGGCGCGACGAGGTGCTTCCGGAAGAGGTCGACGCAGGGATCGGGACCGACCCCGGCGACACCTTCGAGGACGTCACCATCCGCCGCTCGTCGGTCGCGGTGAGCGCACGGTGGAGCCTCATCGGGCTGCTCTCCAAGCAGTTCTCACGCATCGCGTTCAGCGTCCTGCTCGCACGACTGCTCGGTCCCACCAACTTCGGCATCGTCGGCCAGGCGACGATCTACCTGTCGTTCAGCCTCGTGTTCCTCGACATCGGTCTCGCCTCTGCGTTGATCCAACGCAAGCGGATCGACGACGACACGATCGGGACCGCGACGGTCATGAACTACGGGGCCGTGGTCCTGCTCATCCTCGGCACCCAAGCGGTCGCCGGTCTCTGGGCGGCTGCGTTCAGCACCCCCGATCTCGAGGCGGTGCTGCGGGTCCTGTCGCTCGACTTCCTGCTCATCGGTGCGGCGGTGGTGCCGACAGCGCTGCTCACGCGCCGGCTCAACTTCAGGATCCTCGCGGCCGGGGAGATCGTCGGAACCCTGGTCGGCGGGGTGGCCGGCGTGACGTCCGCCGTCCTCGGCGCGCAGTACTGGGCGCTCGTCGTCCAGACGCTGACGACGGACTTCGTCTACGCCACGATCGTGATCGTCGCGTGTGGGCGGCCGATCATCGCGTGGTCGAGGTCTGCCTTCCGCGCGATCGTGGGGTTCAGCACCCGGGTCTTCGGGAGCGAGGTCCTGCGGTTCCTGTCCCAGAACGCCGACAACACCCTCATCGCGCTCCGACTCGGTCCAGCCGCGTTGGCCAACTACGCCCTGAGCTATCGGGTGCTCCTGCTGCCGGTGCAGATCCTGAGCCAGACCGCGAACCGGCTGATCTTCCCGATCTTCTCCCGCCTGAACGACCAGCCGGACCGCCAGGCGGAGCACTTCCTGCGGGTCACCACGAGTCTCGCGCTCGCCGTGGTGCCGCCGATGCTGCTGGTCGCGCTCAACGCGCCGCTCGGCGTGCCCATCGTGTTCGGCTCCGAGTGGGACGCCGCGATCCGGCCGATGCAGATCCTGGCGGTGGTGTCGATCCTGAGTGCCGTGGTCAGCACCGGGGGCGGCGTGATGCTGGCCAAGGGTCGCGCCGACTGGGCCCTGCGATGGGGGGTCGTGACAACAGCGGCGCTCATCGGCGGCTTCGTCGTCGGACTCCAGTGGGGCATCGACGGTGTCGCCTGGGCCTATATCGCCGTGGGTGCCCCGTTGGCGATCGTCGAGATCGGATTCATCCGCCGTCTGATCCCGTACACCGCAGGTGACTACCTGCGCGCGGTCGCGCCGGCGGTGGCGGGCGGCGCCGTGATGATCGTCGTCTGGCTCGTGATCGCGGGCCTGCTCCAGGGCCGCGTCGGCGACCTCGGGCTGGTCCTGGCTGCGACGACGGCGAGTGGCGTCGCGTTCCTCGGGGTCGTGCGGGTCGGCTGGCCCGGTGTCGTGCGCGAGCAGGTCGACTTCGTGCGGTTGATGGTGGCCCGGCAGACGACCCCGGGCACCGCCTAGGTGTACTCGGCCGCAGCCTGCTGGGGGGACCGGGTCCGCCCCCGATCAGGGTCGACGCACCTCGTACAGCACGGACTCACAGAGGGCCTCGGGGACGAGGGGAACCAGCCGCGACCGCACCAGTGAGCTCATCGCCTGCGCCTTCCATCCCACCGCAGGCGCGGAGATGCCCCGGATCGCGCTGAGGCGGAGCCCGGATCGCTCGGCGAGCTCGGAGATCCCCCAGCCGGTGATCAGGAGGGCGTGGTCGACGTTGTCCTCCACGCGACCCCGGAGGTTCTGCACGACCCGCCAGGTTGCGTACGGGTTCGGTGTCGTCAGCACGAAGACCCCGTCGTCGGCGAGCAGGTCGGCCGCGGCGTCGAAGAGCCCGCCCGGGTGGCCGAGGTGCTCGAGGAGTTCACCGGCGACGATCAGGTCCCACCGCCCGTCGGGCCGCTCGCCGGTGGTCACGTCCATGCACGCCACGTCGAAGCCCCGGGAGCGGAGCGCCTCGATCGCGGCCGGCACCACGTCCACCCCGAGAATCTCGGCGGCGACCTCGGCGAGCTGCCCGTGTAGCCAGGCGTCGGTCCGATCGGAGTCCAGCGTGTGGTCGACCACACCGAGGTCGAGCACGCGTCGACCCGCTGCGAGGGAGCGCAGGTGCGCGGCGCGATCCGGGACCGGCGGATTCCGGAGCGAGCGCAGGCGGGTACGGCGCGCCTCGATGAGCGACGCCTCCATCGGGTCGTCGCCGAGAGCGCTCCAGTGGTCTTGCCCTCGTTCGTGGTGCAACATCGGCGGACGTCCTCTCCTGTGTCATCGCATTCTACCGGCCAGGAACTGAATTGCATTCAGTTGTCCGTTCGGCGGGATCGGGAGGTAGCGGGTCGCGAAGGTTGCTCCCCCGAGGTAGGAAACGGGCAGAGCCGGCGGTACGGTTCCGTCGTCACTTCGTCTCGAGGGGAAGCCCGGTGGATCTCGTAGACCTCGCCAGGATCGTGTTGCGGCGCTGGTACGTCGCGCTGGCCATCCTCCTCGTCGGGGCCGTCGCAGCGGTTGCCCTCGCGGGGTCGATCGCGCCGAAGTACCAGGTCGAGGCGCAGTCGATCCTCATCAGCGGGCAGGCGGCCGAGGACACTCCGGGGTCCGAAGGGCCGGTCAACCCCTACCTGGCGTTCAGCGGCTCCCTGTTCACCACGCTGTCCGCGGTGACCCGGACGGTCGACGGCCAGGAGTTCCGCGATCGCCTCGACGCCGACGGGAACGAGCGGGACTTCCTGTTCACGACCAGCCAGGAGGCGCCGGTCATCATCACTGAGTCGACCGCATCGACGCCCGAGGAGGCGCTGGAGCTCTCCCAGAGCGTGCAGGACGCGCTCTCGGAGACGCTCGTCACGCTGCAGTCCGCCGAGGACGTCCCCCTCGACCAGCAGATCCGCATCCGGGTCCTCACCACGTCCACGCCGGTCCAGGAGGTCGGTGACCGCAACCGCGTCCTCGTCGGCCTGCTGGGCGTGACCATCGCTGGAGCGATGGGCGGTGCCGTGCTCGTGGAGTCGATCAGCTCGACCCGACGGCGGGCACGGTCGGAGCGGGCAGCCGAGGCGACGTCCCCTGACGACAGAGAACATGGCGGGCCCCCCGACGGCGACGGGTCGGAGTCGGCCCGGAACGAGGAGGGACCCGCGCCCGGGTCCGGCGATGACGGCCCCGACGGCGGCCGATCCGGCGACGCGGCGGACGCAGGCCGCGCGGAGGACCTGGTGGGGTCGGGCGGCACCGACCCCGCCCGCCCCTGAGCCCAGCGATGTCGAGCACCCGGATGGACCCCGAGGCGCCTGCCCCCGGCCCGACGGGAGGAGGCCGGTCACGCGGCGCACACTGGTCCTGGTCCCGCGCCGTGGTGCACCTGGCGACCACCGTCTACGTCGTCTCGGTGATCGTCGCCCTGGTCGCCCGGCCGCTCGTCGGCATCGCCCTCGCCGGCGTCGGTGCGGTCTTCCTGCTCTTCCGTCAGGTCGATCTCGACGCGACGACCGTCCTCACCGTCTACCTGCTGTTGTTGACGCTCATCCCGGCGAGCTACGTCGTGCCCGCACTCGGTGCCGCTGGGACCCCGGCCGGGATCATCGCGCTCGGGGTGGGCTACTGGTGGGTGCTCGAGCGGACCGCCCCACGCTCAGGGGGGACCCGGGTGCCGGGCCCGACGGGGTTCCAGCCATTCCGCGCCGCGGTGCTCTTCTACGTGCTCACCGCCGCATCGGCGTTCGTCGTCGCCTTCTCCCGCCCGATCTCGAGCGTCGAGGCGAACGGCGCCGCGCGGGCGATGATGGGCGTGGCCGGCACCGCCGGCGTCGCGCTCCTCGCCGCCGACGGACTGCGCTCGCGGTCGCGCTTCGACGTGCTCGTGAACCGGGTCCTCAACCTGGGTGTCGTGATGTCGCTGGTGGCGTGCACCCAGTACTTCACCGACTTCGACCCGGTTGCGAACTGGCGGCTGCCCGGGCTCACCGCCAACCAGGAGCTCGCCTCGGTGGTCGAGCGGTCGGTGGTGAACCGCGTTGCCAGCACGACCCTGCACCCGATCGAGTTCGGCGCCGTCGTCGCGATCCTGTTGCCGCTCGCGCTGCACAGCGCGATGTACGCCCCCCGCGAACGACGGTCGTGGCGATGGATCCGCGTCGGCCTGCTCGGTCTCGCCCTGCCGCTGTCGGTCTCGCGGACCGCCGTGGTGATCGCGGTGGTCGTGGTCGCGATGATGTGGCCGGCGTGGACCTGGTCGCGACGTATCCGTTTCGTGGCCGCAGCGGTCGTGTTCCTCTTCGCCGTCCGGGCCGTCGTGAGCGGCCTCCTCGGCACCATCGTCGCCCTGTTCACCAGCTTCAACGAGGATCCCAGCACGTCGGGTCGGACCGACGACTACGAGCGGGTCCTCGAGTTCTTCGGGCAGCGACCGTTGCTCGGCCGCGGGATCGGCACCCTGGATCCCGGCCAGTACTTCTTCCTCGACAACCAGTTGCTCATGACCCTGGTCACGGGGGGGATCGTCGGGGTCGTCGGCATGGTCGTGCTCGTCGCCACCGCCGCGTCACTGGGCCGGCAGGTCTACTGGCACGCCGCGAGCGAGGAGGCACGGAACCTCGGCGCGTCCCTCGCCGCTGCGGTGGTCGGCGGGTTCACCGGATTCCTCACCTTCGACGCGCTCGGCTTCCCGGTCTTCGCGGGGCTCATGTTCCTCCTGATGGGGCTCGCAGGTGCGCTGTGGCGCTTCGAGGTGGCCCCCACCGGTCGCACCTACGCCAATCCGCGTGCGGCGAGCCGGGCCGACCTGCGGGCGACGATCGGCGTCGCCCCGGACGGCCGATAGCCTCGAACCGTGTCCACCTGTCCGGTCTGCCGCCGCGCCGAACCGCTCGCGTTCATCGATGCCGGGGCGGTCCCGATCGAGTGCACCACGCTGCACGCCGACCGCGCCGCAGCGCTGGCGGCGCCGATGGGCCGGATGGAGCTGGTCGTCTGCCCGTCGTGCGCCGCGGTCACCAACGCCGCGTTCGACGACTCGGCGGTCTCCTACGACGGCGACTACGAGAACTCCCAGCTCTTCTCGGGCACCTTCCGGTCGTTCGCGGCCGATCTCGCGCAGCGACTCGTCGTGGGGCACGGCCTGCAGGGTCGCCCGGTTGTCGAGGTGGGCAGCGGGAAGGGGGAGTTCCTCGCCATGCTCGCCGAGGCCGGGGCCGGCACGGCGACCGGCTACGACCCCACCTACGGCGGCGAGGTCGACCACCTCGACCCGGAGCTCGACGTCCGGCTCGTCACGACGATGTTCGACAGCTCGACCGTCGGAGAGGTCCCGGCGCTCGTCTGCGCCCGGCACGTGGTCGAGCACCTCCTCGATCCGGTCGCGATGCTCGAGAGCATCAGGTCCGCGCTCGCCGGTGACCCGCACTGCCTGCTCTACGTCGAGGTGCCCGACGCCGACTTCACGTTCACGTCGTCGGGCCTCTGGGACATCATCTACCAGCACTGCACCTACTTCAGCTCGGTCTCGCTCGGCCACGTCGCCGAGCTCGCCGGGTTCGACGTGGTCGACCTCCGCTCGGTGTTCGGAGGGCAGTTCCTGGCACTCGAGGCCCGCCCGTCCGCGGCGCCGAACCGCCCGGCCACGCCGCCCGGGGCCGAGGTGGAGCGCTCCCTCGAGCGCCGAGCCGACTTCGCGGGCCGGTACCGCTCCACGGTGGAGACGTGGCAGGAACGACTCGGCGCGTGGCACGACGCTGGTCGGACCTCGGCGCTCTGGGGTGCCGGGGCCAAGGGGGTGACCTTCCTGAACCTCGTCGGGTCCCCGGTCGACGCCGTGGTGGACCACAACGACCGCAAGCACGGCCGGCACCTGCCGGGAACCGGGCACCGGGTGCTGGCACCGTCCGACCTGGCTGCAGTCCGGCCCGACGTGGTCGTGGTCATGAACGCCGCGTACGAGGACGAGATCCGTCACGACCTCTCGGTCATGGGGCTCGATCCCGAGATCGTCCTGGCGTGAGCACCGGGCGTGCCCCGACCGGCCCCGCCCAGGACGCTGGGCTGCGCTCGGGTCCCGACGGTCGGCGGGACGTGCTGCTGACCTTCTTCGCGGACACCTGGAACGACGCCGCGGCGCGGGGGCTCTGCTTCACGCTCGACCGCATGATCGTCGAGGCAGCTCGCCATCCGGAGGTGCGGAGCCTCGGTCGTCGCGAACGCGGCACGCAACGCCGCTGCCGAGGGCGTGCGGCGACTGCAGGGCCGTCGCACCCCGCCGCTGCCCGACCGGATCGACCCCGTCCGGCTCGCTCGCCCGTCGCGGCTGCGCCGACACGACCCGGTCTCGCTGCCTGCGCTCGCCCGGAGCTACCGGTCCTACTGGCACCAGCTCGACCGGGCGGCGAGGCGGGCAGGTCAGCGCCAGCCGCTCGTCATCACCGCCAACCCGTTCGTCGCTGCCTTCGCGCCGGCGGGGCGGGTCGGCTCGGTCACGTACTACGGCTACGACGACTGGGCGACGCTGGAGCAGTTCCGGCCGTGGTGGCCGGCGCTCGAGGAGGCGTACGAGCGGATCGCCGCTGGCGGGCATCGAGTGGCGGCGGTCTCCCAGCGCATCCTGGACCGGCTCGCACCGACCGGTCCGAGCCGGGTCATCGCCAACGGCGTCGAACCGACGGAGTGGAGCCCTCCGTGGGATCCACCGGCGTGGGTGGGGCGGTTGGCGCCCCCCGTCCTGCTCTACCTCGGCAGCATCGGGAGCCGTCTCGACCTCGAGGCGCTCCACGCGACCGCCGAGCGGTTCAGCACGGGCACCGTGCTGCTGGTCGGCGCAGTCGGCGACCCCGAGGTGATCGAGTCGCTGGGGCGCATGGCGAACGTCCAGGTCCAGCCTGAGGTCCCCCGTCAGGCCGTCCCGGGGCTCGTCCGCGCGAGCGACGTGGGGATCATGCCGCACCACGCCACGCCGCTCACCGTGGCGATGAGCCCGCTCAAGCTGTACGAGTACGTCGCCGGCGGGCGCCCGGTCGTCGCGACCGACCTGCCCCCGGTGCGCGGCATCCACCCTCGGATCGAGCGGATCAGCCCTGGAGATGCATCCGGATTCGCCGACGGCGTGGAACGTGCGCTCGATCGCGGCCCGGTCCCCGAGGTCGAGCGCGCTGCGTTCGTGACGGCCAACTCCTGGTCCGACCGCTTCGCTGCGTTGCTCGAGCTCGCGAGCGCCCGGGACGGCACATGAGCACGGACCGGCGCCCGGGCACCCCCGACGGGGAGCTGCGGGTCCTCTACAGCTTCCCCCACCCCCTCGGCGGGCCGGGCATCGGCACGACCGCGATCAACCAGGTGCGCGAGCTGGCGCGCCGCGGGGTTCGTCTGACGGTCGTCTGCACGAGCGTCGTCGGCTCGCCCGACCTGCTTGGCGCAGAGGTGGTCGAGACGCTCACCGTCGCCGGACGCCGCATCCCGCACCGCGCGGTCGGCGGGATGGATCGCGCCCTGAGCTACCACGACCGACGGGTCGCGTCGATGCTCCGGAGGGGCCGGGGCAGGTTCGACGTGGTGCACGGATGGCCGCTGGCGTGCGGGGCGACGTTCGGGGTAGCCGAGGAACGTGGGATCGCCCGCTTCCGCGAATCGCCGAACTGCTACACCGCCGTTGCCTACCGTCGCGTGGCGGACGAGGTCGCGCGGCTCGGGCTCGAGATCCCCCGTGGCGCGTCGCACCGGCCCGACGCTGCCCGGCTCGGACGCGAGGAGCTCGAGTACGAGCGGTCATCGGTGGTGCTGGCGCCGTCCGACCCCGTGGAGCGCTCCTACGAGGAGCGCACCGGACCAGCCCTCCGGGTCCGCCGCCACCGGTACGGCTTCGACCCCGGGCGGTTCCCCGAGCCCCCACGGCCCGGGGTGGACGGCGCTCCGTTCGTCCTGGCGTTCGTCGGCAGGTGCGAGCCCCGCAAGGGCCTGCACCACGCGTTGCGTGCGTGGCGTGACTCGGGGGCCGCGGCGGAGGGTGCCCGGTTCCGCATCGTGGGTCGCTGGGAGCCGGCCTATCGCGACCTGCTGGCCGGCGAGCTGGCGTTGCCGGGGGTCGAGGTCGCCGACTTCGCGGACGACGTCGCCGCGATCCTGCGCGACGCAGATGCCCTCGTGCTGCCGTCCGTCGAGGAGGGGAGCGCACTGGTCACCTACGAGGCACAGGCGAGCGGGTCCGCCCTGCTCGTCTCCGATGCGGCCGGAGCGGTGCTGACCGACGGGCGCGAGGGGTTCGTCCACCGGGCCGGGGACACGGTTGCGCTCACCGGGCAGCTCGGGCTCCTGGTCCGGGACGTGGAGCTGCGGACGAGCATGCGGCGCGCCGCGCTCGACCAACGCGACGAGCTCACCTGGGCGGCCGCCGCGGCGCAGCTCGAGCGGCGCTATCGGGACGAGCTGGCGTCCGGCTGAGCCGCCCCGGGGCGCTGATCACGCATCGAGCACCAGTGGAGGGGCGGCGGTCGCCGCGACCACGCGGCGACGCGCTGCGTCGAGCAGCACCTCGAGGTCGAGCTGCTCGGGGGTGCAGCTGGTGGCGAGCCCTCGTCGGGTGAGCTCGTCCGCCACCTGTTCCTGGTGGTCGTCCACGTGCTCGCCCCGCGCGAGCCGACGCGGGACCAGCACCGGGTGCGCACCGGCCGAGAGCGCTGCGAGCGCGGAGCCCACCCCGGCGTGCGCCACGACGACGTCGGCCTCGGCCATCGCCCGCTCGAGCTCGGCGGCGGGAACCGACCGGACCCCGGGCACCCCGTGCGGGCGGGGATCGGTCGCGCCGGTCTGCCAGAGCACCTGAGCGTCGTCGGGAACGATCCGTGCCAGCCGAGCGATCAGCCGGTCGAAGGGGAACCCGTCCTGGGAGCCCACCGTGACGACGATCCGGCGCAGCTCGGGGTGCGGTCGCGCGGGTCCGGCCGCGAAGCCGTCGAAGACCGAGCCGGCGTAGCTCCAGCGTCCCGCTGCCCAGGCGGGGTACTGGCAGACGGTCCGGACACCGGGGACCGCGGCGAGGATCCTGCCCGACATCGAAGGCCCCTCGAGGCGGGCGGCACTCTCGACGTACCACGCCGTCGCGCCGTGGCGACTGGCGAGCGGGAGCGCCGAGACCGCGATCGAGGCGCCGGTGCTCAGCGCCGCGTCGATGTCGAAGTGGCGCAGCAGCGCGCCGGCGAGCCGTCGGTTGCGCAGCGCCGCTGCCCAGTCCCTCGGTGGGGCCGGGTCCGCGTGCACGACCTGCTCGCCCGCGAGCAGCGACCTGCTCTGCGGGGAGTCCTCGGTGAACCAGACGGTCTCGCCCGGATCGAAGGGGAGCCGTGGGACGAGACGAACGAGCTCGCTGAGGTGGCCGCCGCCCGAGGCGGCGAGCAGTGTGGGCACGACTGCGAACGGTATCGAGAGGCGACGTCGGAACCAACGTCGGCGGAGGAGGCCGACGAGCCCCCAGGTACGCTGGAACCTTGTCCGACGAGCCGTCCGAGCCATCCGAGCCATCCGAGCCGTCCGAGCCGTCCGGGGCCGACGGCGGCGACCGGGCCGGCGAGCCGCGGTCGCCCGGCCGTTCGCGACGACGACGGGTCGTGCTCGGGGTCGTCGCGGTCATCGTGGTGTGGGCGTTGGCGGCCGGGGTGTCGCTGGCGGTCGCCGGCTCGCGCGCCAGGTCCGGGCTCGACGCCATGGAGGGCCTGAGCGGGGTGGCGAGCCAGGACCTGTCGACGCTCGTCGGGTCGGTGGGCGGCACGAGCGACGACGTCGAGGAGGAAGAGGTCGAACCGCAGCTCCGACAGGCGGCTGACGACTTCGGTGGTGCCGGTGACCTGATCCGCTCCGCAGTCGTGCGTCCGCTGTGGTTCGCGCCGGTGATCGGCCGTCAGCTGAGGTCGGCCTCGGCGCTGAGCACCTCGGCCACGACGACGGCGGCCGCAGCGGCCGACGCGGTGAGCGAGCTCGACGAGGTGCTCGCCGGTTCCACCGCCAGCGGGGCGTCGCGGGTCGACGCCGTGCGACGCGGTGAGCAGGTGCTGACCCAGCTCGACGAACGCATCGACGACCCGGACCTCGGCCCGGGCGAGCGCCTGCTCCCGCCCCTCGCCAACGCCAGGAATCGCTTCGCCCGCGAACACCAGCGCGTGACCGAGGAGCTCGATTCGACGATCGAGGCACTCGCCGGCGTCGCTGACTTCCTGGAGGGGCCGACGAGGTACCTGCTCCTCGCCGCCAACAACGGCGAGATGCGCGCTGGCTCGGGGATGATCCTGCAGGTCGGACCGCTCGACGTGGTCGACGGCACCTTCAGCACCGAGGACTTCACCGCCACCGAGGAGCTCGTCCTCGACCAGTCAGCGACGGCCCTCGACCCCGACATCGAAGCGCGTTGGGGCGCGCTCGTGCCGGCCCGGGAGTGGCGCAACACGAACCTGTCGCCGCGTTTCGACGAGACGGCGACCACTGCGGCGGCCATGTGGGAGGCATCGGGTGGCGATCCGGTCGACGGTGTCATCTCGGTCGACGTCGTGGCGATCGAGGCGCTGCTGGAGGTGACGGGTCCGGTGACCCTGCCCTCGGGTGAGACGATCAGCGCCGACACGGTGCTGCTGGACCTGCTCGTGGATCAGTACGCGGACTTCGCGGACGACCGCGACGCCCGCCGGGACCGCCTCGGTGCGGTTGCGTCGGCGGTCTTCGCGGCACTCAACGAGCGTCCGGTCTCCGCGCAGGACCTCGTCCGCGTGCTGCGCGACATGGGCGCCGGGCGCCACGTCCTGATCTGGTCGTCGGACCCCGTGCAGGCCGCGGCGTGGCGTGCGCTCGGTGCCGACGGCGTGCCCGGCGAGGACACGTTGCTGCTCTCGGTCATGAACCGGGGTGGGAACAAGCTGGATTCGTACCTCGCTGTGGCCAGCGACGTGACGGTCGAGCCGGCAGGGGACCTGTGGCGCGTCGGAGTCGAGGTGTCCCTGGAGAACACGGCGCCGACCGGACTGCCCGCCTACGTCGCTGGACCCCACCCGTTCACCGACCTCGCCGAGGGGGAGTACAAGGGGATCGTCGCGCTGACGCTCCCGTCCGGGGCCGGGAACGTCGAGATCGACGGGGGCGTGCCGGCGGCGTTGGGTGACGACGGACCCACCCGAGTCGCCGCGACCGAGGTCCGACTGCCGCGGGGAACCGCGACATCGGTGCGCTTCCAGTTCGACCTGCCGACCTCGTGGGAGTCCGTGCAGGTGCTGTCGTCGGGCCGCGTCGTGCCGACGCAGTGGAGTTCCGGCGCCGAGATCTGGACCGATGACGTCCCGCGCGAGCTGCTGCTGGACCGGCCCGGGTGACGGGCGACGCAGTCAGGTAGTTCCGCCCAGGGGCTGCCCCCTTGATCGCACGGTGCTCGGTGGTACCCTCAGGTCATGAACACGACAGCGCGCTGGGGCGCATCCCTCGTCTGTTCGTTGGTGCTCGCATTCGGAGCAGCCGGCGTTGCGGGAGCCCAGGACGGAACAGATCCATACATCGGGCCGAGCCCGGAGGTCGACTCCGAGGTGGTCGAGTCCGGCGTGCCGGCCGACGTCCAGGGTCAGACCCTGAGCGCTGGTGCCGCCACGACCGCCTCCGCTCCGGAGGTGCAGGGTTCGTCCTTGGCCTTCACCGGCGGCGACGTGATGGTGCTGATGGCCGTCGGCCTCGGGGCCGTCGCGGCAGGCGGGGCTCTGCTCGTCTCTCGCCGCCGAGCGCTGGACTGAGGGTCTCGACGCCGAGGCTGCGCGGTCGGGGTCGGATCACGCGAGGCCGTCGGGCGGCAACTACACCGCCGTGACGGTGGTGGTGACGCCGAGTCGACCGAGCTCCGAGCGGATCTCGTCGGTGTAGACGGGGTTCATCACGATCACCAGGTCCGGGTCGTAGTCGACGAGGAACTCCGGGGCGACGATCTCCTGCCCCGTTCCTGCCATGAACTTGCCGTGCTTGTGGGGGTTGATGTCCACGGCGTAGCGGATGGGGGCGTTCGCGCCCAGCCCCGTCAGGTAGGACACCCCCTTGGATCCCGCTCCCCAGATGACCACACGGTCACCCGCCGCAACGACCTCGGCCTTCCACGAGTCGAGTTCCTGGTGGTAGCCGGCCGAGAAGGCGTCGGCGAGCGCATCGAGATCGGCGAGGTCGTCCTCGATCGGCAGCGGCGCCCCCGGGGCCGGCGTCGTCGTCGAGGGTCGCGCCTCGATCAGCAGGTACTGGTCGTCGTAGTCGAGCGACACGTCGAGCACCTCGAAGCCCGTGCTGCGGAACAGTCGGGCGAGGGAGCCGGCGCTGAAGTACGAGCAGTGCTCGTAGTACACGTCCCAGAACGCGACCTCGGCGAGCACCCGTCGGACGTCGGGCAGCTCGAACAACACGATCGTGTCGGTCCGGTCGCCGATGCTGGCCCGGACGGTGCGCATGAACTCACCGACGGGCGCGATGTGCTCGAGGGTGTGGCGGCACACGATGGCGTCGGCCTGCAGGTGCGCGTAGTCCTCCGAGTAGAAGTCGGTGATCCACTCGATGCGCTTCGCTGCCTCGCTGGTGAGGCGGTCGGGGTGGGCGCTGGGGTCGATCCCGATACCGCGGCCGACACCCGCCTCGCACATCATCTCGAGGAACTCGCCCTTGCCGCACCCGATCTCCAGCACGGTTGCCCCATCGAGCCCGTGGTCGCGGACCCAGCGGCCGGCCAGGTCGCGTGCGAACTCGTTGAAGCGGGCCGAGAACCCCTGGGTCTCCTCGTAGCGGGCCGAGTACTCGGAGAGACGAGGGTCGAAACGTGCGTTGAAGACGAAGCCGCACGATTCGCAGAACCGCAGCTCCATGCTGCCCCGTGGGTAGCTCTCGGCCTCGTTGCGGTCGGCCAGCAGCAGGCAGCTGTTGGTCGGGATCTCGTCCTGGTGGTGGAAGGCCCGGGTCTGCGTCTCCGCACACGCAGGGCAGGCGGCGTCGTGGGTGGTTCGCTCGGTCACAGGATCTCCGGCTTCGGGATGGGGACGATGAATCGGCCGCCGCGGCTCACGTACTCCGCCTGCTGTCGCAGGATCTCGTCCTTGAAGTTCCAGGCGAGCAGCACCACGTAGTCGGGTTGGCGCTCGAGCAGCGCCGAGGGATCGACGATCGGGATGTGCACACCCGGCATGAGCCGTCCCTGCTTGTGCGTGTTGCGGTCGACCACGAAGTCGACCAGCTCGGTTCCGATACCGACGTAGTTGACCAGCGTGCTGCCCTTTGCCGCCGCTCCGTACGCAGCGATCGTCGCTCCATCGGCGCGGAGCCCCTCGAGCAGGCCCCGCAGTTCGGAGCGGATCCCCTCGACGCGTGCGGCGAAGGCCGAGTAGTGCTCGAACGAGGTGAGACCCTCGGCGGCCTCGCGGTCGAGGTACCTCCGTGCCGTCGGCGACACCTCCTCCCTCGGGCCGATGTGCCAGCGGAGCGTTCCGCCGTGGAGCTCGGGGAAGTACTCGACGTGGTTCAGGAACATGCCGTGGCGGCGGACCAGGCGGTCGACCGCCGTGCACGAGAAGTAGCAGAAGTGCTCGTGGTAGATCGTGTCGAACTCACAGTGCTCGATCAGGTCCCGGACGTAGGGGTTCTCGACGGTGATCACGCCGTCGTCCGCCACGAGGATCGCCATGCCCTCCACGAAGCCGTTGAGGTCCGGGACGTGGGCCATGACGTTGTTGGCGATGATCACGTCCGCAGCGCCGTGCTCGTCCCGCATGCGGCGAGCCACGAGCGGATCGAAGAACTCCTGGAGCGTCGGAATCCCGGCCGCCTCCGCTGCCGCCGCCTGATCCGGGGCCGGATCCACGCCGAGCACGGGGACGCCCGCCTCAGCGAAGTTGGACAGGAGGTAGCCGTCGTTGCTGGCCAGCTCGACGACCAGGCTCGACCCGTCGAGCCCCCGCTGCTCGATGAGGCCGAGCGCGTGGTCCCGCGAGTGGCGGAGCAGGTGGTCCGAGAACGACGAGAAGTAGAGGTAGTTGTCCACGAAGAGCTGTTCCGGAGGAACCTCCTCGAGGATCTGCACGAGTGAGCACTCGGGGCAGAACGCCACGTCGAGCGGGAAGCGGGCCTCGGGGGCATCCGCGTCCTCGGGGCGAACCAGCGCGTCGGCCAGCGGGGTGGTTCCCAGTGACAGGAACGCGCGAAGTCCGTCGGATCCGCACGATCGGCAGTGCGAGCTCTCAGCCATGCGTGGTCACTCCCGGATCGGTGGCGCCGGCGAGGCCGGCGGACAGCCAGCGCAGGTCGGGCCCCAGTCGGCCGGCATCCATCAACTCCTGGACGCGCTTGATGCGCTGGAACTGCGATCCGGTCAGCTGGTCGAGGTCGAGGCCGTCGCGCACGTACGCACGTCACGGAGCTGCTCGGCTCCGGCTCGCACGGTCCAGGTCGGGTCGAAACCGGGCAGGCCGTCGCGGGCCTTGTCACAGTCGACCCGGTAGTTGCGCTTGTCGGGGCCGGCACCGTCGGCGAAGGCCAGCCGGGTGCCGTCGACCACGTCGGCGACGACCTGGGCGACCTCTCGCACGCGGTAGTTCTCCTCCGTGCGACCGATGTTGAAGGCTTGGAGGTGAACGGCCTCACGAGGGGCTTCGAGGGCCGCGACGAACGCTCGTGCGATGTCCTCGACGTGCACCAGCGGTCGCCAGGGCGAGCCATCGCTCTTCATCAACACCTCGCCGGTGGTGACTGCGTAGCCCACCAGGTTGTTCACCACCAGGTCGCCGCGCAGGCGTGGGGTGAAGCCGTAGGCGGTGGCGTTGCGCAGGAACACGGGGCTGAAGTCGTCGTCGGCGAGGAGCGTCAGGTCGCGCTCGGCGAAGACCTTGGACTCGCCGTAGGGCGTGACCGGCAGGAACTCGGCCGACTCGTCGATCGGGGCGTCGCCGTGGGCTCCGTAGAGGCTGCACGACGACGAGAAGACGAAGCGATGCGCACCGGCTGCCTTGGCCGCCTCCGCGACCCGCACGGCCCCGAGGTGGTTGATCTCGTAGGTCGTCTCCGGTCGGAGGTCGCCGAGCGGATCGTTCGAGATGCCAGCGAGATGGGCGACGCCGTCGATGCCCCGGAGGTCACCCGGACCGACGTCGCGGATGTCCATCCGGATGGAGTCGATCGCTGGCACGTCGGCGCCGAGCGTGCAGCCCTCGAACAGGTAGTTGTCCAGGCCGACCACCTCGTGGCCAGCATCGAGCAGCAGGGGGACCAGCGCACACCCGATGTAGCCGTCGTGGCCGGTCACGAGGATCTTCATGATCAGCTCCACACCTTCCAGGGCGCATCGCCCGTGTCCCAGAGCTGCTCGAGCAGCTTCTTGTCGCGGATCGTATCCATGCACTGCCAGAAGCCACCATGGCGATAGGCCATGAGCTGCCCGTCCTTCGCGAGCCCCTCGAGGGGCTCCTTCTCCCACTGCGTGTCGTCGCCGGCGATGTAGTCGAACACCTCCGGCTCGAGGACGAAGAAGGCTCCGTTGATCCAGCCCTCACCAGCCTGGGGCTTCTCGGAGAACTCCGAGACCCTGTCGCCGTCGAGCTCGAGATGACCGAAGCGCGCCGGGGGTCGGACCGCGGTCATCGTGGCGAGCTTCCCGTGGGAGCGGTGGAACTCCAACAGAGCATCCAGGTCGATGTCCGACACGCCGTCGCCCCAGGTCAGCATGAAGGTCTCGTTGCCGAGGTGCGGCTGGAGCCGCTTGATGCGGCCTCCGGTCGCCGTGGGCTGGCCGGTGTCGACCAGCGAGATCGTCCAGTCCTCGCGTTCCTTGCCGTGATGCTCGACAGAGCCGTCGGCGCTGCGAAGCGTCAGGTCGTCGGCGAGCGACACGTAGTCGACCATCCATCGTTTGATGTACTCACCCTTGTAGCCCAGCGCGATGACGAAGTCGTCGAATCCGTAGTGCCCGTAGTGACGCATGATGTGCCACAGGATCGGTTGGTTGCCGATCTCCACCATGGGCTTCGGTCGCGTGACCGTCTCCTCGGCGAGTCTGGTGCCCAGCCCACCCGCCAGTAGTGCGACCTTCATCCTCGGTTCCTTCCCAGTGGTTCACGGCGTCCGCCGCTCGGCTGCTCGGTCTCCCGGCAGGATCGACGGGCCCGACGAGGAGTCGGGGTCGGCGGACGACGGCTCGTGCCGTCACCCTCTCTGTCGGCGCGCCGTCGCGCTTCTGTAGGGATTCGTCGATCGACATCCGGTCGCTTCCCGCCAGTGCGTCGGCGTCGCCCGCTCGCTGCAGCGCGAGCACCTATGTTGCCGCATGGCGGCCTTGTCTGCGAGGGCGGATCAGCTCCGGCAGGCACCGGCATCCGGGTCACCTTGGGGCGGCCGGGCGGCCCAGGTTGGTGACCGACGACCGTGGTACGGTCGCGACCGCGGTGCCAACTGGGCCACTGCCGCTGGGGCGGTGGCCGGAGGGAGTTCCCATGCGGGCGATTCCAGCCGATTCTCGCGTGTGGAGCGGCGCTCGGCGTTCGCCCTGGGCGATGGCCGCTGTGTCGATCGTCCTGCTGGCCGCCGCATGTAGCCCTGCGTCCGTCAGCGACGTGCACTCCGAGGCGAACCTGCTGGACGAAGAACAGCGTTCGCTGGAGATCGAGGGCGCTGACGCAGCGGTGGCCGGCTGGACCACGCAGGGCAACGCTGCCATCTCGCTGTCTGACGCCGCAGCCGTCGATGGCCGTCGGTCGCTCCGTGTCGTGGCATCGCCGGACGACCCGGTCTACGTCGACGACACCCGGACGGTCCGTGTCGCGACCACGCCGGTCGTGACCGTCGAGTCGGGAGCCAACTACGAGGGCCGCGTGCGGGTCATGTCGCCCACCGAACGGTCGCCGGTCCGCTGCGAGGTCCGGTGGTACGCAGCCGGCGGTGAGATCGTCGACACGACGCTCGGTGATGCTGTCCGTGAGGACCCGGGTGCCTGGGCGACCGCCGAGTGCCGTGGGACGCCTCCCGCCGGGGCGGTCACCGCTGCCCTGCGCGTCCACATCGCCGAGGCCGACCCCGGTGACGAGCACTTCGTCGACGGCGCCTCCGTCGTCGACCTCACCGATTCGGGTGAGGTGTCGGCGGGGGAGCGGATTCCGTTGGGGGTGCCGCCGGGTGGTGGTGGTGATCATGGTGGTCATGGGGTGCCGTCTGGTCCGGGGGTCTGGTCCGGGGCAGCCTGCCGGTGAGCCGTCTGGTCCGGGGCAGCCTGCTGGCGAGCCGTCCGGGTCGGGTGGTTCGGGGTGTGGTTCGGGTGAGGTGCAGGCGTGTGAGGAGTCGAACTCGCGTGGGCGGTGTTCGCCGAGCGGTTCAACGCGTCGCCGTCGGGTCCGGCGTCGGTGATGAACGGGCTGGACGGGTGGTTCGCGCAGCCGATCATGCAGGGGCCGTCGGGGTGGGGGTTCGCTCCTGAGCCGATGATGGCCCAGCACGGGGAGAACTGTGAGGGTCCGCCGTCGAGTCATCGGATCGACACGTTCGAGGAGACGGTGTTCGCGTGTCGTGATCATGTGATGACGGCGATCAATCCGCCGTCGTCGGGGACGGCGTCGGCGGTGGTGGCGTTGAAGCCGGATCACATGGTGGACCTGTCGAAGGGCGAGGCGGTGATCCGGGTGGACGTGTCGACGTTGTCGCCGTCGAAGGGTGATTGGTGGGAGATCTGGGTGACGCCGGGAGGACACGTTGGTCGCTCCGGCAGATCACTGGTTCCATCAGGCGGGTCCGCCGCGGCGGGGGATGTTCCTGCAGGTCAATGACCACGGGAACCAGAAGTTCTGGTCGCACAAGTTCTTCGACAACTACCGGTTCTCGGGTGGGTTGGAGCATTTCTGGACCGCGCCGGACATCCGACCGATCGTGTCGGAGTCCGACACGCGTCGGGACACCTATGAGATCCGGATGACGCGTGACCGGGTGCGGTTGTTGGTGGAGTCGTCCGAGACCGGTGAGATGGTCGAGGTGGACGAGTTCGCGATCCCCGGTGGGTTCCCTGGTGGACCAGGCGGTGGTGCAGTTCCAGCAGTCGAACTACGAGCCGGAGAAGAACGGGAAGTTCGTGCGGATCCGTGTCCGGACGTGACCCAGCCGGCGACGTGGCACTGGGACAACGTGGAGATCTCCCCGGCGGTGCCGTACACGTTGATCGGGGTCGAGGAGTACATGGTCTGGTACGGGTCGCCGTCGAAGGACCTGACGTTCCGGGAGCCGGCGCCGGCGGCGGCGGAGATGTTGTTCACGGCGCAGTCGAAGGGCAACGCTCCGGAGCTCAGCTTCGACGGGGAGCGTCGTGGGTGCGGGCGAGTGTGGTTCGGCCGCCGAACGACCCGCCGATCGCCGGGTTCGGGGGTGATCCGGACCTGTTGACCTATCGGGTGGCGGTGCCCGAGGGCGCACGTTCGGCGACGATCCAGGGTCGTGGCGGGTGCCCCACGTGCAACCCCGCCTACTCCTGGGCGGCGTTCAACTTCCACATCGTCTCCCGCACCACCTGAGCCTGCGCCCGGGGGCGTCGTACGGAGCGATCTGGGCCCAACGGCCTGGTGCTTGGGCCGTGCGGCCTATGTTCGCGGTCAAGATCCGCGCCCCGGTGCCGACAGGAACTGCGACACGCCGAGCACACGGAGTCGCACATGTTCCTCTCCATCTCCCGTCGCCCCAGCGCATGGTTCGGCGTGGTCGCCGCCACCGTGGTCCTCGCTGCCGCATGCGCCGTCAGCCCGCCCGATGCGCCGGAGGTTCCCGATTCGGGTGAGGTGTCGGCGGGGGAGCGGATTCCGTTGGGGGTGCCGCCGGTTGGTGGTGATCATGGTGGTCATGGGGTGCCGTCTGGTCCGGGGCAGCCTGCCGGTGAGCCGTCTGGTCCGGGGCAGCCTGCCGGTGAGCCGTCTGGTCCGGGGCAGCCTGCCGGTGAGCCGTCCGGGTCGGGTGGTTCGGGGTGTGGTTCGGGTGAGGTGCAGGCGTGTGAGGAGTCGAACTCGCGTGGGGCGGTGTTCGCCGAGCGGTTCAACGCGTCGCCGTCGGGTCCGGCGTCGGTGATGAACGGGCTGGACGGGTGGTTCGCGCAGCCGATCATGCAGGGGCCGTCGGGGTGGGGGTTCGCTCCTGAGCCGATGATGGCCCAGCACGGGGAGAACTGTGAGGGTCCGCCGTCGAGTCATCGGATCGACACGTTCGAGGAGACGGTGTTCGCGTGTCGTGATCATGTGATGACGGCGATCAATCCGCCGTCGTCGGGGACGGCGTCGGCGGTGGTGGCGTTGAAGCCGGATCACATGGTGGACCTGTCGAAGGGCGAGGCGGTGATCCGGGTGGACGTGTCGACGTTGTCGCCGTCGAAGGGTGATTGGTGGGAGATCTGGGTGACGCCGTGGGAGGACACGTTGGTCGCTCCGGCAGATCACTGGTTCCATCAGGCGGGTCCGCCGCGGCGGGGGATGTTCCTGCAGGTCAATGACCACGGGAACCAGAAGTTCTGGTCGCACAAGTTCTTCGACAACTACCGGTTCTCGGGTGGGTTGGAGCATTTCTGGACCGCGCCGGACATCCGACCGATCGTGTCGGAGTCCGACACGCGCCGAGACACCTATGAGATCCGGATGACGCGTGATCGGGTGCGGTTGTTGGTGGAGTCGTCCGAGACCGGTGAGATGGTCGAGGTGGACGAGTTCGCGATCCCCGGTGGGTTCCCTGCGGACCAGGCGGTGGTGCAGTTCCAGCAGTCGAACTACGAGCCGGAGAAGAACGGGAAGTTCGGGTGTGCGGATCCGTGTCCGGACGTGACCCAGCCGGCGACGTGGCACTGGGACAACGTGGAGATCTCCCCGGCGGTGCCGTACACGTTGATCGGGGTCGAGGAGTACATGGTCTGGTACGGGTCGCCGTCGAAGGACCTGACGTTCCGGGAGCCGGCGCCGGCGGCGGCGGAGATGTTGTTCACGGCGCAGTCGAAGGGCAACGCTCCGGAGCTCAGCTTCGACGGGGGAGCGTCGTGGGTGCGGGCGAGTGCGGTTCGGCCGCCGAACGACCCGCCGATCGCCGGGTTCGGGGGTGATCCGGACCTGTTGACCTATCGGGTGGCGGTGCCCGAGGGCGCACGTTCGGCGACGATCCAGGGTCGTGGCGGGTGCCCCACGTGCAACCCCGCCTACTCCTGGGCGGCGTTCAACTTCCACATCGTCTCCCGCACCACCTGAGCCTGCGCCCGGGGGCGTGCTCGAGCGCCGGTAGGCTCGACGCGCCATGAGCGACTCCGCTGCTGCACCGCGAATCACGACCGACGACGTGGCGAAGGTGGCCCGCCTCGCGCGCCTCCGCCTGGACGACGAGGAGCTGGAGCGCTTCACGGGCCAGCTCTCCGACATCCTCGACCACGCCGAAGACATCCAGGCCCTCGACCTCGACGGGGTCGAGCCGATGGCGCACCCGGTTCCTCTCGCCAACGTCCTGCGCGCGGACACCGTCGGTGAGCTGCTCGACCGCGACGAGGTGCTCGCACGGGCGCCCGTCGCCGAGGACGGGCGCTTCCGGGTGCCGCCGGTGCTGGGCGAGGCCCCGTGACGGCGCTGGAGCTCGCGGCGTCGGTGCGGGCCGGGGAGCGGTCCGCCCTCGAGGTCGTCGAGGAGCACCTGGCGCGCATCGCCCGGCGCGACCCGGAGCTGCACGCGTTCCTGGTCGTCACCGACGACCGGGCGCGAGCGGCGGCCTCCGAGATCGACGCATGCGTCGCCCGCGGGCAGGACCCGGGCACCCTCGCCGGGGTCCCCGTGGCGATCAAGGACAACCTCTGCACACGAGGGGTGGCCACGACCTGCTCGTCGCGCATCCTCGAGGGCTGGGAGCCGCCCTACGACGCGACCGTCGTCACGCGACTCGCGGCCGCCGGTGCCGTGATGGTCGGCAAGACCAACCTCGACGAGTTCGCAATGGGGTCCTCGACGGAGAACTCGGCGTTCGGCCCGACCCGCAACCCCCACGACCCGTCGCGGGTCCCCGGCGGTTCCTCGGGTGGCTCCGCTGCGGCGGTCGCCGCGGACCTGGCGCCGATCTCGCTCGGTTCGGACACCGGAGGCTCCATCCGCCAGCCGGCGTCGCTGTGCGGAGTGGTCGGCGTCAAGCCCACCTACGGAACGGTGTCTCGTCTCGGGTTGATCGCATTCGGGTCGTCGCTCGACCAGGTCGGGCCATTCGCCACCACCGTTGCCGACGCGGCTGCGGTGCTCGAGGTGATCGGCGGTCACGACCCCGGCGACTCGACGTCGCTGCCCGAGCCGGCGCCCTCGGTGACCGACCACCTGGCGGACGGCGTCGCAGGCCTGCGGGTCGGGCTCGTCACCGAGATGCTCGGCGAGGGGATCGCCCCAGACGTCGTTGCACGCGTGCGAGCCGCGGCCGAGGCGCTCGCCGCCGCGGGAGCAACGGTCGAGGAGGTGTCGATCCCGGCGGTCCGCTACGGCCTGTCGGCGTACTACCTGGTCGCGCCGGCGGAGGCGTCGTCCAACCTCGCCCGCTACGACGGCGTCCGCTACGGGCTGCGCGTCGAGGGCGCCACCACCGGCGAGATGATGGAGCGACGCGGACCGCGGGGTTCGGTGACGAGGTCAAGCGCCGCATCATGCTGGGCACCTACGCCCTCTCGGCGGGCTACTACGACGCCTTCTACAACACCGCGCTCAAGGTGCGGACGCTGATCCGTTCCGAGTTCGACGCTGCGTACGAGCGCTTCGACGTGCTGCTGTCGCCCACGTCGCCCACCACGGCGTTCGAGTTCGGCGACAAGACCGAGGACCCGATGTCGATGTACCTGAACGACGTCTGCACGATCGCCGACGAACCTGGCCGGGCATCCGGCGATGTCGGTGCCCTACGGGACCGGCGACGACGGCCTGCCCGTCGGCGTGCAGGAGCTCGCCCCGGCCCGCGGCGAAGCGACGATGTTCGCCGCCGCTGCGGTCCTCGAGTGGAGCCTGCGGTGAGCGCGCCGTCGACGGTCGGCGGATCGGTGGACCTCGACCGGTGGGAGATCGTCATCGGGCTCGAGGTCCACGCCGAGCTCGCGACGGCGACGAAGATGTTCTCTGGCTGCGCCGAACGAGTTCGGCCAGGAGCCCAACACCAACATCGACCCCCTCACCCTCGGCCTGCCCGGGTCGCTGCCGGTGCTCAACGAGCACGCGGTCGAACTCGCCATGCGGGTGGGGCTCGCGTTGGGCTGCACCGTCCAGCGATCGGTCTTCGCCCGCAAGAACTACTTCTATCCGGACCAGTCGAAGAACTACCAGATCTCGCAGTTCGACCTGCCGATCAACGTGGACGGATCCATCGAGCTCCCCGATGGCACCGTGGCGGGCATCGAGCGGGCGCATCTCGAGGAGGACACCGGCAAGACCACCCACGTCGGTGGCGGCGGTCGGATCCACGACGCCCTGCACTCCCTCGTCGACTACAACCGCGCGGGGGTTCCGCTGCTCGAGATCGTCGGGCGACCGGATCTGCGGTCCGGTGAGCAGGCCCGCGCGTACGTCGCGGAGCTGCGCTCGATCCTGGTCGCCGTCGGCGCCTCGGACGGGAAGATGGAGGAGGGGTCGCTGCGCGTGGACTGCAACGTCTCGGTGCGCCCCCGTGGCAGCGACGAGCTGGGGACGCGCTGCGAGATCAAGAACATCAACTCGTTGCGCAGCCTCGGTCGGGCGATCGACTACGAGTCGGCCCGCCAGGTCGACCTCATCGCCGAGGGCGAGCGGATCGAGCAGCAGACCCGCCACTGGAACGAGGACGACGGACGCACCCACAAGCTGCGCTCCAAGGAGGGGTCCGACGACTACCGCTACTTCCCCGAGCCCGACCTCGTGGCACTCGACCCCGGGCCCGAGTGGATCGAGCGGGTCCGTTCCGAGCCTGCCGATGCTGCCGGCGGCCCGGCGGCACCGACTCGCCGAGCGGGCTCGGGGTCGACCTCGCCCAGACGGCCCTGATCGTCGAGCGGGGACTCGACGAGCTGTGCCTCGCGGCGATGGACGCGGGCGCCGATCCGCTGCGCACCGTGACACATGCGGAGCACAACCTCGCCGATGACCGTGCGCCGGACCTGGACCCGGCGGCGTTCGCTGCGCTGGTCTCGATGGAGGTCGACGGCAAGCTCACCGCGACCCAGACCAAGACCGTCCTCGCCGAGCTGGTCGAGCGCGGCGGGGACCCCGTGCAGATCGCCGAGACGCACGGATTCGAGGCGATGGACACCTCGGAGCTCGACGGCCTCCTCGACGGCATCATCGAGGCGCATCCCGACGAGTGGCAGCGGTTCTGCGACGGCGACGCCAAGGTGACCGGGTTCTTCGTCGGGCAGGTCATGCGTGCGACCCAGGGCAAGGCCGACGGCAAGGTCGTCACCGCCCTGTTGGCGGCGCGGCGGGGATGAGCGCCCGCGCAGTGCTGGCGGCGGTCGCTGTCGGCCTGCTCGCAGCGGTGCTGGCGGTGTCGTGCACGTCGACGTCCACCACCACCGAGCTGTCCGATGATCCGGCGGACGTGACGGTGCCCGGTCCGGCGCCCACCGCGCCCGACCCCGACGACCCGAGCGAGGAGCTCTCCCCCGGGGCCGCCGAGCTCGTCGCGGAACTCGAGGCGCTGCGCGACGAGGACGACCTCTGCGACGTGCTCACCGGCGAGACGTTCGAGCAGCTGACCGGCCAGGACTTCGAGGTCGCCGGCCTGGTCACGAGCCCAGCGGGGGTCACCTTGTTGATCTCGCTCGTCGACGGCACCTTCACCCACCTGGTGGCGATCGCCCCCGAGCCCGTCCGGCCGTCGATGTCGGTCATCAGGGACGTCTGGGCGCGACTCGCGACCCTCGGTGGCGGAGCCGACGCCGAGCAGCGCACGGCAGAGATCGTGGGCCGCCCGGAGGTCGTCGCAGCGATCGACGACCTCACGAGCTGGGCCGCGTTCAACTGCGTCCTCGCGAACTAGCGTCGGTCCGGTGGCAAGCATCTGGGACCTCATCACCGAACGCGCCGGGGCGACTCCGGACGCGACCATGCTCATCGCCGAGGACGACTCGAGTGTCACCTTCGCCGAGTTCCGCGACCGCGCCGAGCGCCTTGCGGCGACGCTCGCCCGGCTCGGTATCAAGTCCGGCACCCGAGTCACGTGGCAGCTCCCCTCGCGGATCGACTCGATGGTCTGCTCAGCGGCGCTCGCCCGCCTCGACGCCGTGCAGTGCCCCGTGCTGCATCTGTACCGCCACAAGGAGCTCGGCTTCGTGCTCCGCCACACCGACGCCGAGTTCTGCATCGTCGCGGGCGAGTGGAAGGGGTTCGACTTCCGGGCGATGGCCGACGAGCTCGCCGATGCGCTCGAGCCCGCCCCGACGGTGCTCAGCCTGTCCGAGCTCGACGGGACGGACCCCGCAGACCTCCCCCCGCCGGTCGAGTGGGCCGACGGCGACGAACCCGTCCGCTGGATCTACTCGACATCGGGTACGACGTCGGACCCCAAGGGCGTCCAGCACACCGATGCCACGCTGATCGCAGGCGGCCGCGGCCTCGCCGACGCCCTCGAGATGACCGACGCGGATGTCGGCTCGATCGCCTTCCCGTTCGCGCACATCGCAGGCCCGGACTACCTGATCATGATGCTGCTCACCGGCATGTCGGCGGTGGTGGTCGAGGCGTTCGTGCCCGCCGACGCGATCGCGTGCTACCGCCGGAACGGCGTGACGATGGCGGGCGGGGCGACCGCCTTCTACCAGATGTTCCTCGCCGAGCAGCGCAAGCAGCCCGGCGAGCCGATCATCCCCACGCTGCGCGCGCTGTCGGGCGGCGGGGCGCCGCTGCCGCCCGAGCTCTTCCGCGAGGTGCTCGATGAGATGGGCATCAAGATCTGCCACGGCTACGGCATGACCGAGATCCCCATGATCACCCAGGGCTCCCCGTCGGACTCCGACGAGCAGCTGGCGCACACGACCGGCACACCGGTCACGGGCGCCCGGATCCGCATCGTGGCCGATGACGGGACCGAGGCGCCGGTGGGCGTCGACGGCGAGGTCCGCGTGCAGGGCCCGATGGTCACCGTCGGCTACACCGTCGAGGCCCTCACGGCGGAGGCGTTCGACGAGGACGGCTGGTTCCGCACCGGCGATGTGGGGCACCTGCGAGAGGACGGCCACGTCGTGCTCACGGGTCGGCTCAAGGACATCATCATCCGCAAGGGCGAGAACATCTCGGCCAAGGAGATCGAGGACCTGCTCTACGCACACCCCAAGGTGGGCGACGTGGCGGTCATCGGGCTTCCGGACCGCGAACGCGGCGAACGCGTCTGTGCAGTCGTGGAAGCACCCGAGGGTGCAGAGGCGATCTCCTTCGACGAGATGGTGGCCCACCTCGCGGACGCCGGGTTGACCAGGTTCAAGACACCCGAACAGCTCGAGATCGTCGATGCGCTGCCCCGCAACGAGACCCTGCGCAAGGTGCTCAAGTACCAGCTGCGCGACCGCTTCGCCGCCATGCCGTGGCCGTGAGTCCCTAGCGTGGCGGCGGTGACACCCGAGGTGGGCACGCTCGGGTCGGGCGGTGACCCGGAGACCGACCGGCAGACCCACCACCGCGTGGATGCCGCTGCGTTCGGGCTGCGGCCGAACCCCGCCCAGCTCGAGTCGAAGCGAGGCGCTCGTCCGTGCGGAGCGGTCGTACATCGCGTCGCTCGACGGCGTCGACTGCGGGGTCGCGGGGTCGTTCGACACCGCGCTCACGCTGCCCGGTGGAGCGCAGGTCCCCGCTGCTGCGGTGAGCGACGTGGGTGTCCTGGCGACGCACCGCCGCCGAGGTGTGCTGAGCGCGCTGATGTCGACCCAGTTGAGCGACCGCCGCCAGGCCGGCGACGCCGTTGCAGTGCTCCATGCGTCGGAGGGGTCGATCTACCGGCGCTACGGCTACGGCCCGGCGACCCGGTTCCGTCAGGTCCGTATCGACGCGTCCCGGACCCGTCTGCGCGACGACTGGCCCGACCCGGGTGGTTCGCTGAGGTTGCTGCAACCCGCCGACGCTCTCGATGCGTGTCGCCGGGTGCATGCTCGTGCCGAGCGCAGCATCGCCGGTGCGCTGGTGCGTGACGCCGCGTGGTGGTCGATCGTGCTCGGCGACGTCGAGTCCTACCTCGGCGGCAACCCTCGTCACCTCGTCCTGGTGCACCTCGACGACGATGGCGGGGCCGACGGCTACGCCATCTACCAGGTGCACGAGGACTGGAGCCGGGGCCAGCCCGCGCACACCCTGGACGTCTGGGAGCTGCTCTCGACGTCGCCCGGCGTCGAGCTCGCGCTGTGGCAGGCGTTGATCCACCACGACCTGGTGTCGACGGTCACCGGTGCGATCGCCGTCGACCACCCGCTCTGGGACGCCGCGGTGGATCCGCGCCGGATCGGAGTCCGCGCCGAGCAGGACCGACTCTGGGTCCGCCTGCTCGACGTCGAGCGGGTGCTCGGCGAGCGCAGCTACGAGGGGTCGGGCCGGCTGGTGCTGCAGGTGGACGACGAATCGATGCCCGATGCCGGCGGCGTCTTCGCCCTGGAGGTCGAACACGGCCGAGCGACCTGTCGCCGAACCGACGAGCCCCCGTCGCTCGTGATGTCGAGCGCGGAGCTCGCCGGGTGCGTACTGGGGGATGGGTCCGTGCGTCGACTCGCTCGCGTCGGGCGCGTGGTCGTGGCCGATCCGACAGGCCCGGCACTCGCCGACCGGCTCTTCGCGGCCGACCCCCTGCCGTGGTGCTGGGTGCGCTTCTGAGCGATCATCTGTCGATGGTCGACGACGCACCGGGAGGGGAGGGCACATCCGGCGCCCAGTCGTCCGACCAGGGGTCCGATGTCCCCGTGGTTCCGGCTGTCCCCGATGTCCACGTCGAGCCGGTGCGCCGCCCGTCCCGCAGCACCCGTGGGGGTCGTCGCAGGTCGCGCCGCCGAGCGAGGTCCGACCGCGATCGCGACCCACCGGTCGAGGCGGCCCGGCCGTCCCTGGCACCGGTGTTGCTGTCGGGGCGCTCGCTCGAGGGGCCGCCGTCGCAGGGCGTCGGTCGCTCGACTGCGACGCAGCCGGGGCTGGGTCGTCGTCATCCTGCTGGTGGTGGTCGTGGTGGCGGCGCTCGTCGGTGGGCGTCAGATGGCGGTCAGCGCCGCCGATGCAGCCATGGAGCAGCGGGCCGACGAGCTGAACGAGCTCCTCGAGGGCGCCACGCCCGAGGACTTCCTGGCCTTCGGGGTCTCCGTCCAACAGGACGGCTCGCTCGCCCAGCGCGTTCGCGATCTCGACGGCTTCGTCAACGTCCGCGCCAACGCGGACTACGCCTTCATGCGTTTCCAGCCCTCGGAGTGGTGGAGCGGGTTCACCGAGCGCTGCCTCGTCGCCGTCGTGCGCGACGACGGCGTCACCGTCGAGACGCCCCTGACGCGCTGTCTCCGCGTTCCGGAACCGACACAGTGATCGCGTAGCGTGTCGCCATGAGCGAACCCCAGGATCTGAAGTCGCGCTCCCACGAGGTCACCGACTTCCCCGAACGCGCTCCCGCCCGGGCGATGCTGCGGGCCATCGGCATGACCGACGACGACTGGGACAAGCCCCAGGTCGGTGTCGTGTCGTCGTGGAACGAGGTCACGCCCTGCAACATGCCGTTGGACCGCCTCGCGAAGCGCTCGAAGGACGGGGTCCGCGAGGCGGGCGGATTCCCGATCGAGTTCAACACGATCGCGATCTCCGACGGCATCTCGATGGGCCACGAGGGCATGCGCGCCTCGCTCGTGTCGCGTGAGGTCATCGCAGATTCCGTGGAGACGGTGATGCACGCCGAGCGATTCGACGCGATGGTCACCTTCGCGGGCTGCGACAAGTCGCTGCCCGGGATGATGATGGCCGCGGCGCGACTCAACCTGCCGTCGGTGTTCGTCTACGGCGGCTCGAAGCTGCCGGGCAACAACAACGGCGAGGTGCTCGACATCGTCTCGGTCTTCGAGGCGGTCGGGGCCCACGCGACCGGCGCGATCGGCGATGAGGAGTTGCACCAGATCGAGGCCAACGCGTGTCCGACGATCGGCTCGTGTGCCGGCATGTTCACCGCGAACACGATGGCGTCGGTGGGCGAGGCGCTCGGGCTCTCGCTGCCCGGCTCCGCGTCCGCCCCGGCGGTCGATCGCCGGCGCGACGACTACGCCTACGCCTCGGGCGTCGCCGTGCTCAACCTGTTGCGACAGAACATCCGCCCCCGCGACATCCTCACCAAGGGGGCACTCGAGAACGCCATCGCGATCGTCATGGCCCTCGGCGGTTCGAGCAACGCCGTGCTGCACCTGTTGGCGATCGCGTACGAGGCCGGCGTCGAGCTGCACCTCGAGGACTTCAACAAGGTGGCCGCTCGCGTCCCCCACATCGCCGACACGAAGCCGGCGGGGAACTACCACATGCTCGACGTCGACCGGATCGGTGGGGTGCCGGTGGTCATGGCGATGCTGTTGGCCGAGGGCCTCATCCACGGCGACGAGATCACCGTGACCGGGCGGACCGTCGCCGAGAACCTGGCGATGATCGACCCGCCCGGCCCCGACGGTGAGGTGATCCATCCGCTCTCGGACCCGATCCATGACATCGGCGGCATCGCGGTGCTGCAGGGGTCGCTCGCCCCGCACGGTTCAGTGGTCAAGGTCGCCGGCATCGAGTTCGACGACTTCGAGGGCCCGGCGCGGGTCTTCGACGGCGAGGCCGACGCGATGGACGCTGTCCTGTCGGGCCGTATCCAGGCCGGCGACATCGTCGTGATCCGCTACGAGGGCCCCAAGGGCGGGCCCGGCATGCGCGAGATGCTCGCCATCACCGGCGCGATGAAGGGTGCCGGCCGTGGGGGCGACGCGGCGCTCATCACCGACGGACGTTTCTCCGGTGGCACCCACGGGTTCTGCATCGGCCACGTCGCTCCCGAAGCCGTCGACGGCGGCCCGATCGCGCTCGTCGCCGAGGGAGACCGGATCCGCATCGACGTGCGGAACCACACCATCGACCTGCTCGTGGACGACGCCACGCTGGCGGAACGCCGAGCTGATCTGAAGCACCCCGAGCCGCGCTACACCACCGGGGTGCTCGCCAAGTACGCGTCACTCGCGCAGGGGGCCGAGCTCGGGGCCATCACCCTGCCGCTGCAACGGCGCTGAGCGACCCTGCCGCCGTGACCGACACCGTCGAGGGCTGGCCGGCTGTCGTGGCACGAGGTCTGCAGAAGCGCTACGGCGAACACCTGGCGGTCGTCGGGCTGGACCTCGACATCCCGGTCGGGAGCTTCTGCGGGCTGGTCGGCCCCAACGGGTCCGGCAAGACCACCACACTGCGGATGACCGCCGGCATGCTCGCCCCCGACGCGGGGCAGGTCTGGGTCGCCGGGCACGACTCGTGGGGCGACCCTCAAGCGGTCCGGCGACTGCTCGGCGTCGTGCCGGACCCCCTCGCGCTGTTCGATCGGCTGACCGCCCGCGAGCTCCTGGCCCATCTCGGCGAGCTGCGCGGCCTCGCCCGCGACGACATCCAGCTCCGCTCGGAGGAGCTCTTCGCGGTGATGGGTCTGGCGGATTCGGCCGACGAGCAGCTGGGGTCCTACAGCCACGGGATGCGCAAGAAGGCCGCCATCGCCGCGGCGCTGCTGCACCGACCCGCCGTGCTGCTGCTCGACGAGCCCTTCGAGGGGGTCGACCCGGTGTCCGCAGTGGCGGTTCGGGCGATGCTGGACCGCTACCGGGAATCCGGCGGCACGGTGGTCTTCTCGAGCCACGCCATGGACCTGGTCGACCGGATGTGCGATCACGTCGCGGTCATGGCCGGCGGCGAGCTGATCGCCGCCGGCCCGATCGACGAGCTGCGGCGCGGTGGCCGCCTCGAGGAGGCGTTCATCGCGCTGGTGGGCGCCACGCCGGTGGATCCGGCGTCGCTCAGCTGGCTCGAACGTCGCGACCCGTGACCGCTGCGCCGGCGGTGGGTCCCTGGCGCGCCGCCCGGGTGATCGCCTCGATCAAGTGGCACCTGCTCGTGGGTGGGGTGCGGGGCAGCACGCAGCAGCGCCTGCAGACCCTGCTCGCCGTCGGTGGTCTCCACGCTGCTCGGCCTGCTCGCCGGCGCGCTGCTTGCGAGCTTCGGCCGGGGGGCGGCGGTGGCGGACGACTTGTTGGTCGTGCTGCTCCCCGCGGTGGTCCTCGGCGCGGGGATCCTGGCCGCAGCGACGGGCGTCGAGGCGACGCTCGACCCCCGGCACCTCGTGACCGAACCGGTGGGCCGGCTCGGGCTGGGACTCGGGATGCTTGCAGCAGCGGCCATCGGTCCGCCGTCGCTGCTCGCCCTCGGCGCCGGGCTCGGCATCGTCGTCGGGTGGAGCGACTCCGTCGAGCGGGTGCTGGTCGCTGCGGTGGCGGTGGTCGCCTGGTGGGCCACGCTGCTCGTGTTCAGCCGAGCGCTTGCGAACACCCTCGGCGCGCTCGCATCCGGGCGCTTCCGCCACGTGGCGCAGCTCTCCGCGACCCTCGCCGCGCTCGCCATCTGGGCGCTCAGCCAGATCGTGGCGCGTGATCCCGCCGGCTGGGACGACCGCCGGTGGGGGGGCCTCGCCCGGCTCGCGGCGTGGACCCCGCCCGGTCAGCTCGGCCGCGCCGTGACCGTGACGGACACCCCTGCGACCTCGCTCGGGCACCTGGCCCTCGGGGCCTCGTGGCTCCCGCTGTTGGTCGCGCTCTCGGTCGCGTCGACCTGGCGGCTGGCGACCAGCGCGCCACGACCCGGCGGATCGGGACGGGTCCGGGTGGCATCGGGCGAGCCGCAGCGATGGCTGCGCCGGGTGCTGCCGGGCACGCCGGCGGGGGTCCTCGCTCGACGCACGCTGCGCACCAAGCTGCGAACCCCGCGCCAGTCGGTCAACACCGCGACAGCGATCGCCGTCGGAGCAGGGGTCTTCTTCCTCGGCCCGTTGCTGGGCGGAGGTGCGATCGACCCACGTCTGGTCGTGGCCGGTGGACTCATCCACATCGCGGTGCTCTTCGACGGCAACAACGCCTACGGCATGGACGGAGCCCAGCTGTGGATCGATGTAGCGGCCGGCGCCGACGCCGGGGTGCTGGTGCGTGCCAAGGTGCTCTCATCGCTCGTGGTGATGCTGCCGGTCGCACTCGTGGTGCCCGTCGGCCTCGCCGCCCTGTCGGGTGGCTGGGCCTGGGTGCCGGCGGGGTGGCTCATCGGCATCGGGTCGGTCCTCGGAGCGGCGGGCGTGGCCGTCGCGAGCGCTGCGCTGGCCCCGGTCGCGATGCCCGACAGCCCCAACCCGCTCGCCGCCGGCGACACGGGCCAGGGGTGCGTGGCCGGGCTGATGCTGAGCGCTTCGGTGCTGGTGCTGGCGCTGGCGACGGCTCCGTTGGCGCTGGTCGTGCTCTGGGCCTCGACCCGGTCGCCTGCGCTGACCGCGGCAGTCTCGCTCGCAGCACCGCTCGCCGGTGCCGCCCTCTTGTGGGGAGGGGAGTCGGTCGCCCGGGCCCGCCTGGCGGGACGGGAGCCGCGCCTGGTCGAGCTCGTCACGCCCGCCCGCTGAGCGTCCGTTCCGGACGCTGGGAACGTGGTTGGCAACCGCCCCCGGTCGAGGGCAGACTGTTCCTCATGCGCACGTCGGTCCTGCTCGTACCCAGCTGAGGCACACGACCGGTCCGACCGTGCCCGCATCGTGTGCCCTCGACCTCCTCCGGGAGGTCGTTGTGCTTTTCACCGGCCCGTTCGGTCTCGTTCCCCGGCCCGTCCGGTCCGGGCGCGTTCCACCCGGGCCCATCCCACCCCACCCCACCCCAGCCCACCCAAGAAGGCGACATGACGATCTCCGGCGGAGAAGCACTCATCCGATCCCTCGAGCTCGAGGGCGTCGAGGTGATCTTCGGGTTGCCGGGCGGGGCGATCCTGCCCGTCTACGACCCGATCATCGACAGCCCGATCCGCCACGTGCTGGTCCGTCACGAACAGGGTGCCGGTCACATGGCTGAGGGGTTCGCCCACGCCACCGGCCGTCCCGGCGTTGCCATGGTGACCTCGGGGCCGGGCGCCACGAACATCGTGACGCCGCTCGCCGATGCCTACATGGACTCGATCCCCATGGTCTGCATCACGGGGCAGGTCCCGTACCCGTCGATCGGGACCGATGCGTTCCAGGAGTGCGACACCGTCGGGATCACCCGCGGCGTCACCAAGCACAACGAGCTCGTCACCTCGCGCCTCCGACATCCCGCTCGCGATCCGTCAGGCGTTCCACATCGCAACGACCGGCCGCCCCGGCCCGGTGCTGGTCGACATCCCCAAGGACATCGTCGACCCCATGAACGCCCGTTCGGCGATGGAGTGGGACTGGCCCAGCGACGCGGACGTCTCGCTGAGCCTGCCCGGCTACAAGCCGACCATGAAGGGTCACCCCCGCAAGATCAAGGAAGCCGCCGAGCTGATCGGTGCGGCCAGGCGCCCCGTGCTCTACGCCGGTGGTGGGATCCTCAAGGCGCGGGCCGCCGAGGCGCTGCTCGAGCTCGCCGAGCTGACCGGCATCCCGGTCGTCACGACGCTGATGGCCCGCGGCGCGTTCCCCGACGACCACGAGCTGTGTCTCGGGATGCCCGGCATGCACGGCAACTACACCGCGGTGACGGCGATGCAGGAGTCCGATCTGCTGATCGCGCTCGGTAGCCGCTTCGACGACCGGGTGACGGGCAAGCTCGACGGGTTCGCCCAGGACGCCAAGATCATCCACGTCGACATCGACCCCGCCGAGCTCGGCAAGGTGCGTCGCCCCGACGTGCCGATCGTCGGCGACTGTCGTCTGGTGATCGAGGAGCTCACCAAGGCCATCGCCCAACGCGGGGGCCCTGAGAGCCGGGCCGACATCACGCCGTGGCGTTCCACGATCTCCGGGTGGCAGGAGCGGTTCCCGCTCGTCTACGAGCAGTCCGAGGCGGGGGACCACCTCAAGCCGCAGTACGTGCTCGAACAGCTGCGTGACCGTTCGCCCGAGGACACGATCGTCGCGTCGGGCGTCGGGCAGCACCAGATGTGGACCAGCCAGTACTGGCACTTCAACCACCCCTACACCTGGGTCAACTCCGGCGGTCTCGGCACGATGGGCTTCTCGGTCCCCGCTGCGATCGGTGCGAAGGTCGGCCGACCCGACCGCACCGTGTGGGCCATCGACGGCGACGGCTGCTTCCAGATGACCGCCCAGGAGCTCGTCACCGCCACCACCGAGCGCATCCCCGTCAAGATCGCGATCCTGAACAACGCGTACCTCGGGATGGTCCGCCAGTGGCAGGAGATGTTCTACGAGGAGCGCTACTCCGAGGTGTACCTCTCGCCGGACCTGCCCGACTACGTGAAGTGGGCCGAGGCGATGGGCTGTGTCGCGCTGCGTGTCGAGTCCCCCGACGAGGTCGGCCCGGCGATCGACAAGGCGAACGAGATCAACGACCGACCGGTCGTGCTGGAGTTCCGCACCGACTCCGACGAGAAGGTCTTCCCGATGGTCCCCTCCGGCGCGTCGAACAGCGACATCGTCGTCGACCCCACCCAACAGGAGCCCACACGATGAACGTCCGAGGAGCAGGTGGCTCACGCACCCGCGAGGTCCGACACCACGTGCTGTCGGTGCTGGTCGAGAACCGCGCCGGTGTGCTCGCCCGTGTCTCGGCGCTGTTCGCCCGGCGGGGCTACAACATCTACTCCCTGGCCGTTGCGCCGACCGACGACGCCCGGCTGAGCCGCATCACCGTGGTGGTGGACGTGGAGTCCGCTCCGCTCGAGCAGGTCGTCAAGCAGCTGAACAAGCTGGTCAACGTCATCAAGATCTCCGAGCTCGACCCCCGCGACTCCGTCGAGCGCGAGCTGATGTTGGTCACGGTGCGCGCCCCGGCCGGAACCCGCTCGGAGATCATCGAGCTGGTGGGGGTCTTCGACGGCCGGATCATCGACGTCGGCCACGACGAGCTCGCCATCTCACTCGACGAACATCCCGACCGTCTCGACGACCTCGAGCAGCTGCTCGCTCCCTACGGCATCATCGATCTGCAACGAACGGGACGCGTCGCACTGCCCAAGCTCGAGCGGTCCCCGGTTCCGGGTCTCCGTTCCGCCGGCTGACCGTCGGGCGGTCGACTCCGGCGCCCGGTCACCCGACGGCGGACCCTCCGCCGGCCCGCCCGTCCAGCTCCGCGCGAGCCGGACCGCGGCGTCTGACGGCGCTGCGTCGGTCGAGTTGCCGTCCGCATCGGCCTCGAGCGGCTCACGAGGGCCTTCGAGGCCGCCGGAACCGGTTCGCAGGGGTCGAGCGGCGTCGGCTAGAACGGCTCGATGGCCAACGTGTACTACGAGCAGGACGCGGACCCGAGCATCATCGCCGGCCGCAAGGTGGCGGTCCTGGGCTACGGCTCCCAGGGTCACGCCCACGCACTCAACCTCAAGGAGTCCGGGGTCGACGTCCGCGTCGGGCTGCGCGAGGGCAGCTCGTCGCGTGCGAAGGCTGCCGAGGCGGGCTTGGCGGTCACCGACGTGGCCACCGCGGTCGCCGAGGCCGACGTCATCATGATGCTGCTTCCGGACACCGAGATCGGCCCGATCTACGACGCCGAGGTGGCGCCGAACCTGTCCGACGGCGACACGCTGCTCTTCGCCCATGGCTTCAACGTGCGCTTCGGCTACGTGCAGGCACCCGAGGGGGTCGACGTCGCGATGGTCGCCCCGAAGGGCCCCGGGCACCTGGTGCGTCGCACCTACACCGAGGGTGGAGGCGTGCCCTGTCTCATCGCCGTGTCCCAGGACGCCAGCGGCGGGGCCAAGGCGCTCGCCCTGTCCTACGCGGACGCGATCGGCGGGAGCCGCGCCGGGGTGCTCGAGACGACGTTCGAGGAGGAGACCGAGACCGACCTCTTCGGCGAGCAGGTCGTGCTCTGCGGCGGGCTCACCGCGCTCGTCCAGGCCGGGTTCGAGACCCTGGTCGAGGCCGGGTACCAGCCCGAGTCGGCCTACTTCGAGTGCCTGCACGAGCTGAAGCTGATCGTCGACCTGATGTACGAACAGGGCATCGCCGGCATGCGCTACTCGATCTCGACCACCGCGGAGTACGGCGACCTCACCCGCGGGCCACGGGTGATCAACGCGGGGGTCAAGGCCGAGATGAAGAAGATCCTCGACGAGATCCGCTCGGGCGACTTCGCCGAGGAGTTCGTCGGCGAGGTCCGCTCCGGCGGTTCGCGCTTCAACGAGCTGCGCGAGGCGGGCAAGGCCCACCAGATCGAGCAGGTCGGCGCCGAGCTGCGCACGATGATGCCGTGGATCTCGGCCGGCAAGGTCAAGGTCGAGGACGTCTCCGGCGGCGACTGAGGGCGTCGAGGGCACCGGCTGGGTCGTTCGAGACCTCCGCCGGCGCCCCTAGCCTGGACCGGTGCTCGTCTGCGCGCCGGCGTCGTCGGCGAACCTCGGCCCCGGTTTCGACTGCCTCGGGCTCGCGCTGGAGCTCCCCTTCCTGCTCGCGGACTCGCTACCGAGCGAGGGCCGCTGGCACGAGGCCGAGCCGACCCACCCAGCGTCGGTCGCGTTCGCTGCCGCCGGCGGCGCCCCGCACTCCGGGTTGTGGTGGCGGAGCAGGATCCCGCCGGGTCGCGGACTCGGGTACTCGGGAGCCGCTCGGGTCGCCGGAGCATTCCTCGCCGGGCTCGTCGACGGCCTGGACCCGACGGGTGCCCGCGACGGCGCGTTCCGGGTCGCCGCCGAGCTCGAGGGCCACCCCGACAACGCTGCCGCGTCGGCCTTCGGCGGACTGACCGTCGCAGCGGGGGAGCGGGCGGTGCGCCTCGATCCGCCCGCCGGGCTGGGAGTCGTGGTCTGGTCACCGAGCGCGTCGACGTCGACCGATGTCTCCCGGCGCACGCTCCCCGAGCAGGTCCCGCTCGCCGACGCTGCGTTCTCGGCTGGTCGAGCAGCGCTGTGGGTCGCGGCCGTCGCGACCGGCGACCTTGCTGCGTTGCGGACGGCCTGCGAGGACCGGCTGCACCAGCCCGGCCGTCTCGGCGCCCGACCGGACGCCGCTGCGGCGCTGGACCGCCTGCTCGCTTCCCCTGAGGTGCTCGCCGCCTGGCTGTCGGGATCCGGGCCGACCGTCGCAGCGCTGGTCCCGACGTCCGCCCGGCTCGGGGCGCTCGAGGCGTCGCTGGGCGACACCGGACAGGTGCAGCGCCTCGGCCTCGATGCCCACGGTGCGAGGCTCCATCAGCGCGCTGAAACCTGACCTTGTTGGTCGGATTTCGGGGCCCTAGGGTGGCATCCGGCCGGACCGGCCACGTCACCGAGGAGTGCAGATGAGCGACAACTGGGGCTTCGACACCCGCCAGATCCACGCCGGCGCCGAGGCCGACCCGACGACGGGTGCCCGCGCCACACCGATCTACCAGACCACGGCATACCAGTTCCGTGACACCGAGCACGCTGCGAACCTGTTCGCGCTCGGTGAGATCGGCAACATCTACACCCGGATCATGAACCCCACCCAGGGGGTCGCAGAGGCCCGTATCGCCAGTCTCGAGGGCGCCCCCGACACCGCTGTGGGGCTGCCGGGTGCCCTGGTGGTCGCGTCCGGTCAGGCCGCGGAGACGATGGCGATCCTGAACCTGGCGGAGACCGGCAGCCACATCGTGTCCTCCGCGGCGCTCTACGGCGGGACCTACAACCTGTTCCACTACACCCTGCCCAAGTTCGGCGTCGAGGTGACGTTCATCGAGGATCCCGACGACCTCGACGCATGGCGCGCCGCGGTGCGTCCGAACACCAAGGCGTTCTACGCCGAGAGCATCGGCAACCCCCGCAACGACGTGCTCGACATCTCGGCGGTCGCTGATCTCGCCCACGAGCACGGCGTGCCCCTGATCGTGGACAACACCGCCGCCACGCCCTATCTGGTGCGGCCGCTCGAGCACGGCGCCGACATCGTGGTGCACTCGGCCACGAAGTTCCTCGGCGGCCACGGGACGGCCATCGCGGGTGCGATCGTCGACGGTGGCTCCTTCGACTTCTCGGCCAACGACAAGTTCCCGATGTTCACCGAACCGGACCCCAGCTACCACGGGCTGCATACTGGCCGGCACTCGGCGCGGGCTCCTACGTCATCAAGGCCCGGGTGCAGCTGCTGCGTGACGTGGGCGCAGCGGTGTCGCCGTTCAATGCCTTCCTGCTGCTCCAGGGCATCGAGACGCTGTCGCTGCGCATGGATCGCCACTGCGCGAACGCCCTCGCGGTCGCCGAGTTCCTCGAGGCGCACGACCAGGTCGAATCGGTCGCCTACGCCGGGCTCCCCTCGAGCCGGTGGCACGAGGCGGCGAAGCGCTACGCCCCCAAGGGCGCCAGCGCGGTGCCGGCGTTCGTGATCCGCGGTGGTCTCGAGGCCGGCCGCCGTTTCGTCGAGGCGTTGGAGCTGCACAGCCACCTCGCCAACATCGGTGACGTGCGCTCACTGGTGATCCATCCGGCGTCGACGACCCACAGCCAGCTCACCGAGGTCGAGCAGTCCACCGCCGGGGTCAACCCCGGCCTGATCCGCCTCGCGGTCGGCCTGGAGAACGTCGAGGACCTCCTCGCTGACCTCGAGGTGGGATTCGCCGCAGCACGCGGCTGATCGCCGGCCGTGCCGGCTCAGCTGTCGATCGTGACGGTCGGGTCGCCGTGGGCGACCCGGATCGTCGCGGGCATCCCGATCAGGTCGACCTCGTCGCCGAGCGGCTCGCCGGTCAGGATGGTCACGACCTCACCCTTGAACTCACCGGCGACGACGGTGAGCTCCAGGCGCTGGGTGGTGCGACCCAGGTCGTCGGTGCCGTCGTGCGCGTCGACGACGAAGGCGTCGAAGGCCCCGTCGGGCAGCGGGGTCGGGGTCGTCTCCTCGGCACTCACCGGCGACACTCTACGGGCCGGGCCATCGGGCCGGGCCGGGCCGGGCGGCGGTGCTACATCGTCTCGGCGAAGCTCACATGTCCCTCGCCGCGCAGGACGTTCTTGAGCAGCTTGCCGACGACGCACGGGGTCCATCCGGCCGGGAGCTCTTGCTCCGTCGGAGCGCTCGATGTACGTCGGCACCTTGAACGACGCCAGGGTCTCTGCCACCCAGCGTCGGAGCTCGGCATCGTCGACCGTCGAGCCGGGAGTGATCTCGACGACGGCCTTGACCTCCTCGCCCAGGCTCTCGTGCGGGACGCCGATGACCGCCGCGTCAGCGACGTCCGGATGCTCGACGAGGCGGTTCTCGATCTCGACGCAGTAGACGTTCTCGCCGCCGCGGATCAGGATGTCCTTGGCGCGGTCGGTGATGAAGAGGTAGCCCTCGTCGTCGAGGTGCCCGACGTCGCCGGTGTGCAGCCAGCCGTCGATGATCGTCGAGGCGGTCGCATCGGGGTTGTTCCAGTACCCCGCCATGAGGATCGGGCCGCGCAACAGCACCTCGCCGGTCTCGAACGGGCCCAGGTGTGCGCCGTCGGGTCCAGCGACCGCGACCTCGACCGTCGGCATCGGCAGACCCACCGAGTCGGGCTTCCGGAGCGCGTCGGGCCCCGAGAGGCTCGTCGCGACCGACGACGACTCGGTCAGCCCGTAGGCGTTGGTGGTCGCCTTCAGGTTGGGGAACGTCTCGCGGATGCGCCGCTGCATCTCGTCCGCCGACGGCGACCCGCCGAATCCGACCGACACCACCGAGCTCGTGTCGATCTCGTGGCGCTCGGGCGCCTCGCAGACCCGCCAGACCATCGTCGGGACGGCGGTCCACAGCGTGACGCGCTCGGTCTCGATCAGCTCCAGCGCCCGCACCGGGTCGAAGCGGCCCTCGAGCATCACCAGCTTCACGCCGCCGAGCAGGCCGACGACGAGCGTCGAGTGGCAGCCCGCCACGTGGAACAGCGGCGCGGTGAACAGCGCGACCTGCTGGGCGCCGCCCGATGGGGCGGAAGCAGTCGGTGCCGGGCCGTCGGGGCCAGCGGCGCTCAGCTCGGCGGCGATGGTCGCGTTGGCGGCGAGCATGAACACCGTGTTCTGCAGGTTGGCGACCATGCTGCGATGGGTGCTGATCGCGCCCTTCGGCCGGCCCGTCGTGCCCGAGGTGTAGAAGATCACCGCCGGGTCGCCCTCGTCGATCGGCGTCTCGGGGAACCGGTCGGTGGGGGACGCCACCAGCTCGGCGAAGGGGCGGAGCTTCGCGCTGGCCCCCTCGGGCAGGGGAGCGTCGATCAGGTAGACGCGCTCGAGGGTGTCGATGTCGTCGAGGTCGTCCACGATGCGTTCGAGGCGCTTGGCGTCGACCACGAGGACCTTCGCGCCGGAGTCCTCGAGGCCGTAGAGGATCTCGTCGGTGTTCCACCATCCGTTCAGGCCGACGAGGATGGCCCCGACGCCGACAGTGCCCCAGAACGCGATCGCCCACTCCGGGCAGTTCTGTGCCAGCACGGCCACCCGGTCGCCGTGCTCGACGCCGATCGAACCCAACCCCGCGCTCAGCCGAGTTCGACGCCGCCAGGAACTCCGAGAAGGTGATGCGTCGGTCGCCGTACACGAGGAACTCGCCGTCGCCGTGGCCGGAGCGAACTGCGCGACCGCGCAGGTGGTCGAACCGGTCGGTGAACACCATCACCTCGTGCCCGTCGACCACCTCTCGGGTGACGGTGAACTGCCCGTCGGGTGCGGTCAGGCGCCGGCGCACGTCGCGGGTGATCGTCGTCACCCGTGACGTGTCGGCGTTGGCGTCGCTCATGTCCGATCCCCCCGGATCCGGTCCGCGCGCTCCGCGGCACCGCGGACCAGTCTGCCCGCTCCGTCGCCGGGACCGACGGTCCTGTGTCGGCGGGCCGGTCGGGTCAGGACTCAGGGCGCTCGAGCACGTGGTCGACACAGCGGGTCAGCGCTGCGACGTCGGCCGGGGTCGATCGCGGGGAACAGCGCCACGCGCAGCTGGTTGCGGCCCAGCTTGCGGTACGGCTCGACGTCGAGGATGCCGTTGTCTGCGCAGCACCGCGGCGACGGTGGCGGCGTCGACGGTGTCGTCGAAGTCGATCGTGGCCACGACGTGGGACCGCTTGGCCGGGTCGGTGACGAACGGCGTGGCACGGGTGGGGCGTCGGCCCAGTCGTAGATCGTCGCTGCCGAGCGGTCGCAGCGACCGGCGGCGAACTCCAGCCCGCCGTTCTCGTTGACCCAGCGGACCTGCTCGGTGGCCAGGAACAGCGTGGCGAGCGCCGGGGTGTTGTAGGTCTGGTCCTTGCGGGAGTTCTCGAGCGCGATCCCGAGGTCGAGGAACGCCGGGCTCCACCGATCCGATGCTGCGATGCGCTCGATGCGCTCGATCGCAGCGGGGGAGCAGGCGGCGAGCCACAGGCCACCGTCGGACGCGAGGCACTTCTGCGGGGCGAAGTAGTAGACGTCGACCTCCGCGGCGTCGAAGCGGAGTCCGCCGGCGCCAGAAGTGGCATCCACCAGCACGAGGGCGTCGTCATCGGCTCCTTCGGGGCGATGGAGCGGCATGGCGACTCCGGTGGAGGTCTCGTTGTGGGTCAGGCAGTAGGCGTCGACACCCTCCTCGGCGCGGGCTTCGGGGTGGTCGCCCGGCTCGGCCCTGATCACCTGTGGCTCGCCCACGTGCGGGGCCGCGGCGGCCGCCTTGGCGAACTTGGACGAGAACTCGCCGAAGCTGAGGTGCTGGCTGCGCTGCTCGATCAGCCCGAACGTCGCGGCGTCCCAGAAGGCGGTGGTGCCGCCGTTCCCCAGCAGGATCTCGTAGCCGTCGGGCAGTGCGAACAGCTCCGCCAGCCCGTTGCGCAGCTCGCTCACCTTGAACTGCACGGCGGCCTGGCGGTGGCTGGTGCCGAGGTAGTGCCCGGCGGAGCCCTCGAGCATCTCGATCGCCTCGGGACGGATCCTGGACGGTCCGCATCCGAAGCGCCCATCGGCAGGCAGGAGCTCGTCGGGGATGGCGATGTCGGGAGTGCTCATTCGCGCGAGTCTCGCGGCCGGTGCGCAGCACTGCGAACCCGTTCGGCCGGCCCTCGCCCGCCCGATAGCGTTGCCGGCCATGACCACCTCCACCCCTGACAGCGGATCCGGCGGCCGAATCGCTCGTCGCGTCGCCGCGATCACCCCGTCGGCGACCCTTGCAGTGGATGCGAAGGCCAAGGCGCTCAAGGCCGAGGGCGAGCCCGTCATCGGCTTCGGCGCAGGGGAGCCGGACTTCGCGACCCCGCCCGCCATCGTCGAGGCGGCAGCACAGGCGTGCCGCGACCCGCGCAACCACCGCTACACGCCCGCCGCCGGGCTCCCCGAGCTGCGAGAGGCCGTTGCGGCCAAGACCCTGCGCGACTCCGCCGTGTCGGTGACGCCGCAGCAGGTCGTGATCACCAACGGCGGCAAGCATGCGGTGTACGCAGCGTTCACGGTGCTGATCGACGAGGGCGACGAGGTCCTGCTCCCGGCGCCGTACTGGACCACCTACCCGGAACCGATCGCCCTCGCCGGCGGGGTGTCCGTCGTGCTCGACACCGACGAGTCGACCGGCTTCCGGGTGACCGTCGAGCAGCTCGAGGCGGCGCGTACCCCGCGCACCAAGGCATTGGTGTTCGTCTCGCCGTCCAACCCGACCGGGGCGGTCTACCCCCGCGACGAGATCGAGGCCATCGGCCGCTGGGCGCTGGAGCACGGGGTGATGGTCATCACCGACGAGATCTACGAGCACCTCGTCTACGGCGATGCCGAGCACCACTCGATCCTGGCGGTGGTGCCCGAGCTCGCCGAGCAGTGCGTCATCGTCAACGGTGTCGCCAAGACCTACGCCATGACCGGGTGGCGGGTGGGCTGGCTCATCGGCCCGGCCGACGTGGTCAAGGGTGCCACCAACCTGCAGACGCACCTGACCTCGAACGTCTGCAACGTCGCGCAACGCGCCGCGCTCGCCGCCGTGTCGGGCGACCTCGTCGCAGTGCACGAGATGCGTGCCGTGTTCGACCGGCGGCGCCGGACGATGCACCGGATGCTCGCCGACATCCCCGGGGTGAGCTGTCTCGAGCCCGAGGGCGCGTTCTACGCCTACCCGAACCTGACGGGCCTGCTGGGGGTCGATCTCGGCGGTCAGCGCGCCGACTCCACCGTCGAGCTGGCGGACCTGGTGCTGGAGCGCGCCAAGGTGGCGTTCGTGCCGGGCGAGGCGTTCGGGTCCCCCGGCTACGGCCGGTTCTCGTTCGCCCTGGCCGACGACGACCTGGTCGAGGGCATCGAGCGGCTGGCCCGCCTGGTCAGCGCCTCGTCGACGGGCGCGTGACCGATCCGCTCGTCGCCCCCACGGCTCCTGGCGCTCCCCGCTGTCGCCGGCGGATGCCGCCCAGGTCGGGGCGGCCCGGCTTCGCCGGGCTGGCCCTCACCCGCGACGCCCACGGGGTGAACCGCTGGTCTGGTGGTCGAGAGTCGCCGGCCCTCCGAAGGGCAGCATCGTCGTGGTCGGCGCGGCCTCGACCGGCGCCGATGGACGTCGGACCCGACCACGTTCCGCCCCGCAGCCGGGTCAACGAGTACGGCGGTGGCGCCTTCTGGGTCGACGGCCGCCACATCGACGTCGTCGAGGAGGCGTCGCAACGGGTCCTGCGCCACCGCCTCGTCGACGGGGACCTGCCGGCGGCCGGCACTTGGACGCCGCGCTGGGTGACGGCGGTGCCGCCGGCGCCGCGAGCGTGGCGCCATGCGTCCGGCCAGGCGCTCGGCAGCGCGTGGCTGGTGGTGGAACGCGAGTCGCACACCGACGACGACGCGGTCGCCCACCCCGAGGCCCGCAACGAGATCGTCGCGGTCAACTGCGCCGACGGTGCCGCGCACCCGCTGGTGGCCGGGACCGACCTCGGCGGTGGGGACTTCGCCGTTGCGCCCGCCGTGTCGCCGGACGGGACCGCGCTGGCCTGGTTGCGCTGGGACCACCCCGACATGCCCTGGGACGCCGCAGAGCTCTGGGCGGCGCCGATCCGTCGCGAGGGGGGTCGCCCTCTGCTCGGCGACGCCCGCCGCGTCGCCGGCGGAGCGCTCGGAGCGGCCGCTCGTGGACTGGACCGGGCGGTCTCGGTCGCGCTTCCGCTGTGGTCCCCCGACGGCGAGCTGTGGTGGTGCGACGATGCGTCCGGTTGGTGGCACCTGCGTCGCTCGGGGACACCGGGCGTGCCGGGCCCGGGGGCCGGCGACCGGATCCCTGCGCTGGTTCCCGACGCCCGCGAGGAGGTCGGCGAGCCGCGTTGGGTCGCGGGCGGCGCCCGCTACGGCGTCTGCCGGCGACGGACCGGGTCGTCGCCGTGGTGTCCGCCGACGGCATCGATTCGATCGCGGTGATCGACCCAGACGACGGCTCGTCGACACCGCTGCCCGGACCGTCGTTCACCTCGGTCGAGTGGCTGGTCGCAGCGATGGCGACATCGTCGCGGTGGTCGGCGGCGTTCCGGCGACCGCCCGACTCGGTGTGGTGCATCGACCTGTCCCTCGACACCGGGGAGCTGCAGCACCGGTGGACCTCCGCCCCTCGACCCGCCCCTGGCCCCGCCTGGGTGTCCCTGCCCACGGTCGGTCACGTTCCCGCACCGGCCGCACGGACAGCGCCGACCCGGGGACGACGGACCCGGTCCGTCGCACGCCCTGGTGTACCCGCCCATCAGCGGCGACCACCGGGGTCCCCCGGGGGAGCTGCCACCGTTGGTGGTGCGGATCCACGGTGGGCCGACGGCTGCCGCGCGGCCCGAGTTCTCCACCAGCGTGCAGTTCTGGACGACCCGCGGCTTCGCCGTCGCGGACGTGAACTACCGGGGGTCGACCGGTTTCGGCCGGAGCTACCGCGACGCACTGCGTGAGCGCTGGGGTGTGGTGGACGTCGAGGACTGCATCGCCGTCACCGCCACCTGGCTGCTGACGCGACGGGCTGGTGGACCGTGGACGCTGCGTCATCCGAGGAGGGTCGGCTGGTGGGTTCACTGCGCTGGCTGCGCTCTGCTTCCAGGGCTCGCTGGGGCGCACCGGGAGCGTTCGGCGCCGCGTGCAGCCTCTACGGCGTGACCGACCTCGCAGCGCTCGCCGGCGACACCCACAAGTTCGAGTCCCGCTACCTCGATGGTCTCGTCGCCCCCCTGCCCGAGGGCGCGGAGGTCTACCGGCGTCGCTCCCCGCTGTACCACGCCGAGCAGCTCGACCGTCCGGTGCTGCTGCTCCAGGGCGCCGAGGACAAGGTCGTGCCGCCCGCACAGGCCGAGGTGCTCGTCGATGCCCTGCGCGCCAACGGAGTGCCCCACGGCTACGTCCGCTTCGAGGGGGAGGGCCACGGCTTCCACCTCGCCGCGACCATCGTTGCGGCGCTCGAGGCCGAGCTCGGCTTCTACGGCACCGTACTGGGCTTCGAGCCCGATGGCGTCAGTCCGTTCGAGCTGTCCTGAGCGGGGTGTCGCCCCCGGGTCACGACGCTCGGTTCACGACTCGGCCCGGCCGAGCTTCCAGTAGCCCCGCACGGTCGCTCGGGATCGGCTGATGCCCAGCTCGTCGAACAGGTGCCGTCGGATCCGCTGCACGCCAGCCGCCTCGCCCGCCGCCCAGATCCGATCAGGCTGGTTCGCCGGGTCGGCGACCAACGCTGTCAGCATGGCCGAGCCGGGGTCGGCTGCCGGCGCGAGCTCGACGAACCGCACCGTTGCCCCGGGGTGCGGCGGCAGTCCGACGCGGCCGTCGGTCGACGCGATCTCCACGATGACATCGACCGTCGCCGCCTCCGGGAGCGCCTCGAGCAACATGCTGATCGCCGGGATCGCGGACTCGTCGCCGAGCAGCAGGAACGAGGCCCCAGAGGTCGACTCGACCCCGCCGTTCGCCGATGCCGCCGGCGACCTGGTCCCGGCGACCCCCGTCGCGAGGGCGCCCTCTCGTGGCGGACGATCTCGACCACAAGGTCGTGGTGCCCCGTCGTCGATGTCCACCCGCAGGGCGTCGGCGTGGGATCGCCGACGCCGGTCCTCGTCCGGCGGAATCGTTGCCGTTCCAGGCGATGGAGCTCGCCTCTCGCGGCGGCAGCATCCGGACGCTCGCCGCCGGCCGGCCTCCGAGCGAGCTCCGCGGCTCGACCAGCACTCGAGGCTGGGCTCGCCGCGGGCGGGCGGCGGACCGAGTGACCGCCGGAGACGGCGACCTCCCGCCGGGTCGGGGCAGGTCTGCCTGAGCCTTCGCACCGGCGCGAGCCCGGCGTGCGGCCGGGCCTGCCGGTGGCGCCGCTGGCCGGAGGTGCGGGCCGCCCACTCGTGCAGGATGGGCCGATGCGAGTTCTGGTGACCGAGAAGATCGCCGACGGAGGACTGCAGCGTCTGCGTGAGGCCGGCCACGAGGTCGACATCCGCGAGGGGCTGTCGCCGCGGACGAACTGCTCGAAGTGGTCCTCGGGGCCCACGCCCTGATCATCCGCTCCGCGACCCAGGTCACCGCCGAGGTGCTGGCCGCGGCCGGTCCGACCTGATCGTCGTGGGCCGGGCCGGGATCGGCCTCGACAACGTCGACATCGCCGCCGCCACCGAGCGCGGCGTCATGGTCGTCAACGCGCCGCAGTCCAACACGCTGTCGGCCGCCGAGCACACGATGGCGCTGCTGCTGGCCCAGGCGCGCAACGTCGCCCAGGCCAACGCGGCGCTCAAGGCAGGGCCGCTGGGAGCGCTCCAAGTGGACCGGCGTCGAGCTCTCGGACAAGACGCTCGGCATCATCGGGCTCGGCCGCATCGGCAAGCTCGTCGCCCAGCGGGCGCTCGCCTTCGGCATGCGGCTCGTCGCCTATGACCCCTTCGTGAGCGAGGACCGCGCCCGACAGCTGAACGTCGAGCTGCTGGGGCTCACCGAGCTCGTCTCGCGCTCGGACTTCATCACCCTGCACCTCGCCCGGACACCGGAGACGGTCGGTCTCATCGACGCCGAGCTGCTCGCGCACGCCAAGCCCTCGCTGCGGATCGTCAACGTCGCCCGGGGCGGGATCATCGACGAGCAGGCGCTCGCCGCCGCGATCGCCGCCGGAACGATCGCCGGCGCCGCGATCGACGTGTTCGCCACCGAGCCCTGCACCGACTCCCCGCTCTTCGGCCTCGACCAGGTGGTCGTCACGCCGCACCTCGGCGCATCGACCGAGGAGGCCCAGGACAAGGCCGGCGACACCATCGCCGACATGGTCGAGCTCGCGCTCGCCGGGGACTTCGTTCCCTACGCCGTGAACGTCTCCGCCGCCGAGGCGTCCGAGACGGTCCGCCCCTATCTGGGCCTCAGCGAGCAGCTCGGCCGGATCTTCGCCGGGCTGTGCGGCACCTGTTCCGGCGGACTCGAGATCGAGTACCAGGGCCACATCGCCGAGTACGACACCCGCATCCTGACGCTGTCGGTGCTCAAGGGGTTCTTCTCGGTGATCTCGGGGGAGCCGGTCTCCTACGTGAACGCCCCGGCGATGGCCGAGGAGCAAGGCCTCGAGATCCGCCCCACGTCCACCACGACCGCACGTGACTACGTGAACCTGGTCACCATCCGCGGTGGCGGTCACGCGATCGCCGGAACGCTGGTCGGACTCAAGGCCACGCCGTCGATCGTGATGATCGACGACCACGCCATCGACGTGCCCCCCTCCGAGCATCTGCTGGTGGTCCGCAACTCCGACGAGCCCAGCATGATCGGCAAGGTCGGGATGCTCGTCGGCGAGGCGGGCATCAACATCGACGACATGGCGGTCGGATCCTCGCCCGAGGGCGCGAAGGCGCTCATGGTGCTCGCCACGGATCGCGCCGTGCCCGGACTCGGTCCAGGAGGCGCCTGCGCGCCACCCCGGCGTCGTCTCGATCGCCGCGGTCAGCGGCTGAGCCGTTCGGGAGCCGAGTCGCTGGCCAGCTGAGTCGCCCCACCGAGGTGGCCGGTCTCCGATCCCGTCAGTGCCGGAGCAGATCCACCCCGTCGGGCGTGGCGACATCGCTGCGCCCGAGACCGACCATCGAGAGCGTCCACAGGTCGTCGTCCACGACGAGCGCCCGCACCGGCGAGGTTGTCGCCGTGCCCGAGCCGGGGACGACGTGGCCGATCTCGGCGACGGTGGTCAACGCCCGGCCCTGCACGCCGACCACCATCGACGCCCCGGACGACGCACGTGCTGAGCTCCGACGTCGCCGGAGGCTGCCCATCGGGCACGTCCCCGAGCCGGGGGCGGCCGGCGCCGCAGCTCCGCTCGACCGGGACGATGGCGCGCCGGCGGATCGGGTCCCAGCTGAACGCCTGGTGGTCGTTGCTCACCGCGGACCACCCGTCCGCCACGACGATCTGGTCGCGTTCGTTCATCTGCAGCGGATCGGCGACGTCGAACAGCGAGATCTTGAGCCCCTCGTCGATGCCGGTCGCCGGGTCGACCTCCCGGCCCACGCCGAGCAGCAGTCCGTCCCCGAGTGGATGGAGGTACTCCGAGAACCCCGGGATCTTGAGCTCCCCGAGCACCCGTGGCGTGCGGGCGTCGGACAGGTCGATCGCGTAGAGCGGGTCGACCTGTCGGAACGTCACGACGTAGGCGAGGTCATCGAGGAACCGCACCGAGTGCACCTGCTCCCCGACGCCCATGTCGCCGACGTGGCCGATCTCGTCGAGTGACCCGTCGGTGTCCAGCACGGTCAGGCGCGCTCTGAGCGAGCGTCATCCCGGCGGTGTCGTCGTCGTCGACGTCCGTCGAGCGTGGTGACGAGCCGCAGCGCTCCGTCGCGCTCGGACAGCGCGAACTGGTTCAGCAGGTACCCCGGCGCCCGGCCGGAGCCCGTGTAGGTCGCGGGTCCGTCCCCGTCGAGAGCGAGACGGTGCACGTCGGTGCGGCTGCCGGCCTGGTCCCACCCCGAAGATGCGATGAACAGCGCATCGGTCGAGGCGTACACGGTCTCCGCACCGCCCTGGACGCTCACGGGGTGCAGCTCGTCGAGGTCCTCGCCGACGCTCAGCACGGTCACGGTGCTCAGCGCCTCCGGTGCGACGCTCGGGCCCGACGATGTCGACCATCGCGTTGCGGTCGGTGGCGCACCCCAGGACCGGGAGTGACTCGACCGGTCAGGCGGACCTCGCCGCGACGAGCACGTCATCGCAGCCCCCGAGGGGGCGGATGTCCCCATCCTGTTCCATCTGCGGCACCAGGTCGTCGGCGTCCAGCCGCTCGACGAGGGCGATGGCGTCGTCGCGGACGCTCGCCGGAGTACAGCTGGTCGAGCACGGCCAGGGTCTGCTCCACCACGACCCGGGCCCGCCCGTCGATCTCTCGCGCAGTCACCAGCGTCCCGTCGAGGCGTGCGGTCGAGATGACCGACGGTGCGGACGGGTCCGCCAGCGAGACCGATGTCAGCGTGGTCACCGGTCCGAGGGGACCGGGGTCGTTCGCCGACTCCGGGATGCTCGTGGTCGTGCCGAGGACGAGCGCCGTGTCACCGCGCAGGAACAGCTCTGTCGCGCCCTCGGCCGACAGGTCGAGGCGCCCGTCGATCCGAGGCGCGCCGTCCAGCTCGGTGACCCGCAGCGTGGCGCCGACCACCGACACGATCCTCGTCCCGTCGGTCGCGACGATGTCGGACTCCGCCACGTCGCGTTCCTGGGTGTTCGTGCCGATGATCGTCGAGCGTTCGGCGCTGCGGGCGGTCTCGGCGGCGGGCGCCGCATCGCCGCTGTCCGCCAGCCCGGCCTGCCCCGAGGACGACGCCTCGTCTCCGGCCCCGAACGGGCCGAAGGGCCCGCGGTCGGATTCGGGCCACATCGAGTCCAGGGCATCGAGCAACGCAGGTCTCGCTGCGGCTGCCAAGGCCGCGCAGTCGTCCACGCCGCGGAGGTCGCTGATCTCCTCCGGGGCAGGGAGCGGCCCCGCCCACGGTGGATCGTCCCACCCGCTGGTGCAGCCGCCGAGCACGACTGCCCCGGCGACGGCGACGGCGAGGAGCCGACGCCGTCGACGTGCCGCTGGCCCGAGGGAGCGCGCCGATGGCGTGGATCCTGGCAGTTCGAGTCGGGGTGTCGGTGCGGTCATCGGGTCCTCCCGGTCGCGGTGTCACCTCCTCCGACGACCGCACGGTGTCCGTCCGGTTCCCGGTCACCCCAGCACGAACAGATGTTCGACTAGGATGGCGATCGTGCTCGAGGTGCAGGGCTCGCTGTTCGGCGCCGGCGAACTGGAGGTGCGTGTGGGCCAGCCGACGCAGCGGACGTGGCTGGACGCCGACTGCTGGGTGGACCACGTCCACGGCTGGCTCGGTGGACAGGTCGAGCTGTACGACCGCCTCGCCCGCGCCGACATCTGGCACCGGGCCGAGCGTCCGATGTACGGCCGGATGGTCGCCGAGCCCCGGCTGTCGGCCGGCCTGCGACCACACGACCCACGGACTCCGGCGATCATCCGGCGGATGGCAGCGTCCTTGGGAGAGCGCCACCGGGTCGACATGGGTGCGATCTGGCTGAACTGGTACCGCGACGGCGACGACGCCGTTGCGTGGCACGCCGACCGGGTCGGCCGGGCCGAGCGCGACCCACCCGTGGCGATCGTGTCGCTCGGCTCCACCCGTCGGTTCCTGCTGCGCCCGAAGGGCGGCGGACCCAGCACCGCGTTCACGCCGGCCGGGGGCGACCTGTTGGTCATGGGCGGCGCCTGCCAGCACCGCTGGGAGCACGCGGTGCCCCGTTCGTGCCGCGGTGGCCCGAGGATCAGCGTCACCTTCCGCCCCCGGGTCGAGCGGCGCGTGGATCGCGAGGACTGGGCACCGGGGCGGCTCACCCGACGCGCCTGAGTTCCGTGCTCCGGGTGCGGCGATCGCCGTACCATGCCGCGGTGCTCCACCGCGTGGTCCGAAGCGAACCGATCCCGGCAGCCGCTGCGTGATCGAGCTGCTGGTCCTGTCGGTCACGATCCTGGGGTACGCGCTCGTCTCTGAGCGGCTCGCGATGTCGCCGATCACGGCGCCGATGGTCTTCACGTCGGTCGGCCTGCTGGCCGGGTCCGCCGGCTTCGCCTGGTTCGACGTCGGGCTCGACAGCGAGGTGGTCAGCGTGCTCGTCGAAGCCACCCTGGTCCTCGTGCTCTTCACCGATGCGGTGCGGATCGATCTGCGGGTGCTGCGTCGCGAGTCCGGGCTGCCGGTGCGTCTGCTCGGGGTCGGCCTGCCGATCATGGTCGTCGGAGGGGCCGTCGCTGCCTGGCTGCTGTTCCCGGCGTTGAGCCTCGCCGAGGCCGGCCTGATCGGCGCGATCCTCGCACCCACCGATGCGGCGCTGGGTCAGGCGGTGGTCAGCGATCGGCGGCTCCCGGTGCGGATCCGGCAGGGGCTGAACGTGGAGAGCGGCCTGAACGACGGCATCGCACTCCCGGTCGTCACGGTGCTGCTCGCGCTCGCTGTGGCCGAGGAGGACCCGGGTGGCGTCCAGGACTGGCTGACGTTCGCAGCGCAGCAGGTCGGCGTCGGCGTGGTCGCCGGCGTGGTGGCGGGCGCCGGCGCCGGGTGGCTGCTCGAGCGGGCGAGCACGTCCGGTCGGGTGGAGGGGCTGTACCGCCAGCTGGGGACGATCGCCATCGTCGTGGGCGCGTTCGCTGCAGCGGAGCTCGGCGGCGGCAACGGCTTCATCGCGGCGTTCGTCGCCGGGCTCGCGTTCGGGGCGGTCGCCCGTGAGCACTGCCGGGGGATCCAGGACTTCACCGAGGACGAGGGGGAGCTGCTCAGCGTGATCACGTTCACGGTCTTCGGGGCGCTCATCGTGGCGCCGTTCCTCGACGAGCTCACCTGGGCGGTCGCCGCGTACGTCGTGGCCAGCCTCGTGGTGCTGCGCGTGGTGGCAGTTCTGGTGGCGATGGCGGGCAGCGGGACGTTGTGGGAGACGCGGATCTTCGTCGGCTGGTTCGGCCCACGGGGCCTGGCGTCGATCCTGTTCGGGCTGCTGGTGTTCGACGAGGTCGAGGGCACCGGCGCCCGCCAGGTCGTGCTGGTGGTGATGTGGACGGTGCTGGTCAGCGTGTTCGTCCACGGCGCGACGGCGAGCCCCTGGACCGCCCGGCTCTCACGTCGGATCGCCGAGAGGGAGGAGCCCATGCCGGAGACGGAGATGGTCACCGAGCTGCCGACGCGGCGCCGGCTGGGGTTCCGGCGTCGCTGAGTGGCCGTCTGTCGCCTGGAGGCCCCGCGTCGACGGGTCGGTCGCCAACTCAGGCCAGGTCGGGGCCTTGAGGAGCGCCCGCACGTCGGTGCCGGTGGCGGCGCTGCTGGTGGCTGAACAGCTTCATCGGGTCCTCCGGGGACGTCGGGCCGGTCACGATGGGGAGCCAGCGAGCGATTCGCGGATCTCTCCAGGTTGCGGACCAGGAAGCCGGGTTCGTCCAACCGTTTGCGTCGCATCCAGCTGGTGACCTCGTCGTTGCACTTGCTCGCGTTGCACGGCCCGCATGCGGGCACGACGTTGTGGAGCGTGTAGGTCCCGCCCCGGGAGATGGCGCGCACGCAGTCACGCTGCAGCGGCCGGTCGGACGCGCCGCAGTACGCGCAACCGCCCCAGGCTCCGCAGAGGGCCTCCCACTGCGCCTCGGTCAGGTCGTGTTCGCCCCGCGCCATCCGACGCGTGCGCTTGCGGGCGCTGCGCGCGCTGCGACTCCGACTCACCGCCATGGGACCGATCGTAGGGATGCCGGCAGCGAGACCGGCGGACCGCGTCAGCCGGCCCGCCGCCACCGGAGCCGGTTCGTGACGACGCGACCCGTCGAGTCCCGCTCCGGTGCGGTGGCCAGCACCAGGTCGTCGCCCTCCCACGAGACCCTGCGGACCAGATCGGTGCCGACCCAGTTCGGCAGCAGGCAGAACTCCACGTGGTGGCGGACCTCGTCCGCGTCGACCGTCCAGCGTCCGCCGTAGGAGACGTAGGACCGCGACGCCTGGGCGCGCTCGTCCGCGGGTGCCACGGCGAACGGTTCCACCGACAGCGGCGCACGCCGAGGGTCCGACAGGATCGCCGACATGTGCCCGTCGGCGAGGTAGAGCAGCAGGCCGGTGACCGCGTCGCCGAACCCGTGCGAGCCGGGTTCGCCGTCGACCGACAGGTCCCACGACACCAGCTCCCATGCTCCGACGAGCTGGGCGGTGGCCCCGTCGGGCGCCGCAGGCGTCGACCTCTTCGCCATCAGCTCGCTGACGGCATCCAGGCCGGTCGCGTCGCCTCGTAGGAGGTGATCGCCCCCTCGTGGGCGAGGGTCAGCCCGATGTCGTCGAGACCCTCGAGGAAGCGGTGCTGCACGGCGTCGTCGAGTGGGAAGTCCACCAGCAGGTCGAGACCAGCGACCTCGAGTGTGCGCAGCTCGACGTCGATCACCATCTGCAGCGTCGGGTCGGACCGGACCGCGTCGAGCAGCTGGCGGCCGACCTCGGCGGGGACCTGGACCGCGACGAGCCCGTTCTTGTTCGCGTTGTTGCGGAAGATGTCGCCGAAGCTCGGTGCGATCACCGCAGCGAAGCCGTACTGCTGGATCGCCCACACGGCGTGCTCACGGCTCGATCCGGTTCCGAAGTTCGCTCCGGCGATGAGGATCTGTGCGCCGTGGTGCACCTCGTGGTTGAGCACGAACTCGCGGTCGTCGCGCCACTCCGCGAACAGGCCCTTCTCGAAGCCGGTGCGCTCGACCCGCTTGAGCCAGTCGCTGGGGATGATCTGGTCGGTGTCGACGTCGGATCGGTCGAGTGGGACGGCGGTGCCGGTGACGATGCGAACGGGGTCCATGGAATCTCCTCGGCGGGGGTGGTGCGGTCGGTTCGGGTGGGATCAGAGGTCGTCGGGGGTGGCGAAGTGCCCGGCCACAGCGGTGGCTGCTGCGACGGCAGGGGAGACGAGGTGGGTTCGGCCGCCGCGTCCCTGGCGTCCCTCGAAGTTGCGGTTGGAGGTCGACGCGCAGCGTTCGCGCGGCTCCAGCTTGTCGGGGTTCATGGCCAGACACATCGAGCAGCCGGGCTCCCGCCAGTCGAACCCGGCCTCGATCAGGATCCGATCGATGCCCTCGGACTCCGCCTGGGTCTTCACGGCGTGGGACCCCGGCACGACGAACGTGCGCACGCCGTCGGCCACCCGACGCCCCTCGGCGACCGCAGCCACCGCGCGCAGGTCCTCGATCCGGCCGTTGGTGCACGAGCCGATGAAGATCGCATCGACCGGGACCTCCTTCACCGGGGTGCCGGCGTCGAGGCCCATGTACTCCAGCGCCCGCTCCGCTGCGCTGCGTTCGACCTCGTCGTCGAACTCGGCGGGGGTCGGCACCGCCCCGGAGAGGGCGACGACCTGTCCCGGGTTGGTCCCCCAGGTCACGTGTGGCTCGATCGTGGCGGCGTCGAGGACGATCTCGGTGTCGAAGGTCGCGCCGTCGTCGGTCACCAGGGTGCGCCAGTCGGCCACGGCGGCGTCCCAGGCCTCGCCGGTGGGGGCGTTGGGGCGGCCGCGGAGGTACTCGAACGTGGTCTCGTCCGGCGCGATCAGTCCGGCCTTGGCCCCCGCCTCGATCGACATGTTGCAGACCGTCATGCGGCCCTCCATCGACAGCGACCGGATCGCCGAGCCCCGGTATTCGGCGATGTGACCGAACCCTCCGGACGTCCCGAGCTCGCCGAGGATCGCGAGGATGACGTCCTTGGCGGTGACGCCCGGGCGGAGCTCCCCGTCGACGGTGACCGCCAGGGTCTTCGGGCGAGCCTGGGGGAGGGTCTGGGTGGCGAGAACGTGCTCCACCTCGGACGTGCCGATGCCGAACGCGAGCGCGCCGAAGGCGCCGTGGGTCGAGGTGTGCGAGTCGCCGCACACGATGGTCATGCCGGGCTGCGTGTAGCCCTGCTCGGGGCCGATGATGTGCACGATGCCCTGCCCGGGTGAGCCCATCGGGTGGTTGACGATGCCGAACTCGTCGGTGTTGCGCCGCAGCGTCTCGATCTGGGTGCGCGAGACCGGATCAGCGATCGGCCGGTCGATGTCGGCGGTCGGGACGTTGTGGTCCTCGGTGGCGATGGTCAGGTCGGGTCGCCGGACCGTCCGGCCCTCCAGGCGGAGTCCGTCGAAGGCCTGGGGCGAGGTGACCTCGTGCACCAGGTGCAGGTCGATGAAGAGCAGGTCGGGTTCGCCCGGGGCCGTGTGGACCACGTGACGGTCCCAGACCTTCTCGGCGAGTGTGCGGGGGGTGGAGTCGCTCATCGGGTGGTCCTCGTGGGTCGAGCTGCGTTCGAGCGTTGTGTCATCCCATCATGTGGGATAGCGTTCTCGCTCAATGGAACAGACTGTACGCGGCGTCGGGGTGCTCGACAAGTCGTTCTCGATCCTGTCGCTCGTCGGCGAGCGGCCGCGGTCGCTCGGGGAGCTGGTCGAGGTGAGCGGCATCAGCCGCGCGACGACCCACCGGCTCGCGGTCGCGCTGGAACAGCAGGGGCTCCTGCGGCGCGAGGCCGACGGTCGCTTCGCGCTGGGCCTGCACCTGATCGCGCTCGGCCGGGCCGCTGCTGAGCAGTTCCCCCTGGCGACCGCCGCACGGCCGGCGATGTCGGACCTGCGCGATGCCACGGGGGAGTCGGTGCAGCTCTACGTGCCCGACGGCGACGCGCGGGTCTGCGTCGCGGCGCTCGAATCACCTCACGGGCTGCGCACGATCGTGCCCGTCGGTGCGGCGTTGCCCATGGAGGTCGGATCCGCGGGTCGGGTGCTCTCCGGCGAGTCGCCGCAGGGGTCGGCGTCGGGGTGGGTGCAGACCGTCGGGGAGCGCGAGCCCGGCGTGGCGTCGGTCTCGCGCCGGTGCGTGACGTGGCCGGGGACATCGTCGCCGCGATCAGCGTGTCGGGACCGATCGACCGGACGGGGCGCGCTCCGGGTCGCCGCCACGGCGCGGCGGTCGTCGCTGCGGCGCGGTCGATCGAAGCGGCGTTCGTCGCCTGACCCTCGCTGCGCGTGCCCTCGTGCCCGCTCCTTCGTTGCGGTTGCTGCCCTGGCGAACAGCGATCGCAACGGGACCGGCGCCAGGTCGGCTCGGGTGAGGGCGGAGCCCACCACAGCGGTGCCCACCGTGTCAGTCGACCGCACCGTCCGGAGGGTCGACGTCGAAGTCGGCCGCTTCGTCGACCGCGAGGTCGCGTCGACGTGAGCGACGTCGGGCCTGCTGGTTGCTCTGGCGTCGTCGTTCGCGACTGCGCACCTCGAGTCCGGCCTCGAGCTCGTCGAGCTCGTCGACGAGTGACCGCCACACCTCCACCCGGTCCGCGCCGATCTCGCCCGCGTCGATCGCCGCGACCAGGCCACAGCCCGGTTCGTCGGTGTGGGTGCAGTCAGCGAACCGGCACTGCTGGACGAACGGGATCAGATCGTCGAACGCCCGCTCCATGCCCTCATCCGCACACCACAGACCGACGCCCCGGATCCCCGGGGTGTCGATGAGCAGTGACCCGTCGCGCAGCTCGACCATCTGACCGGCCGAGGTGGTGTGACGTCCTCGCCGGTCCGAGTCGCGGACCTCGGCGGTCAGTTGCACGGCGCGGCCGGCGAGCGCGTTCACCAGCGTGGACTTGCCCGCACCGGAGGCTCCGAGCAGCGCGACCACGCGGGGCGGGCTGATCTCCGCTGCCAGCTCGTCCAGGCCGGCCCCGCTCCGGGGCGACACCGCGAGCACGGCGACCCCGGGTGCGAACCGGCGAGCCGCCTCGAGTTGGGCGATGATCTCCTCGTCGGCCCTCAGGTCCGCCTTGGTCAGCACGACGACGGGGGTCGCGCCGCTCTCCCACGCGAGCACGAGCTCTCGCGCCAGGCGGGCGGTGTTCACCCCCGGGTCGAGCGGCTGCAGCACGAGCACCACGTCCATGTTGGCTGCGACGGCACTGGACCGCAGCCGCAGCTCGTCGCGTGAGACCCCCGGAGACCGTCGTTCGAACACCGTGCGTCGCGCCAGGATGATCTCGATGCGTCCGGCTTCGGCGTCGAGGGCGCAGACGTCGCCGACGACCACGCGACGCGCCGGCTTCGCGGCGACCACCAGCCGCTCGTCACCCGGCAGCAGCGCCACCGTGATGCCCCCCTTGTCGATGCGCACCACACGACACGGCACCAGCGGTGCGTCCCGAACCGGTAGGGACTCCAGCTCCGCCCACTGCTGCGCCCAGCGTTCGTCCCACCCGGGAGGGGTCGTGTCGGCAGGGGGCAGCGGGTCCATGGCTGCGACCATCGTCGCACGACGCACCGTTAGCCTCGCGTCGATGTCCGTCGCCGCTCCGCCCCTGTTCCGTTTCGACAACTCCTTCGTCCGCCAGCTGCCCGAGCTCTACGTGTCCTGGGAGGCCGCTCCTGCGTCCGATCCCCAGCTGCTCGCCCTGAACGACCAGCTCGCAGCCGAGCTCGGCGCCGACCCTCGGGACCTCCGCAGCCCGGCCGGGGTCGCGGTCCTGGTCGGCAACTCGGTGCCCGATGGGGCCGAGCCCGTGGCTCAGGCCTATGCCGGGCACCAGTTCGGGGGCTACTCGCCGCGGCTGGGCGACGGTCGGGCGCTGCTGCTCGGCGAGGTGGTCGATGTCGACGGCGAGCGCCGCGACCTGCAGCTCAAGGGGTCCGGGCGGACACCCTTCGCCCGCGGCGGCGACGGTCTCGCAGCGGTCGGCCCGATGCTGCGCGAGTACCTCATGTGCGTGGCGATGGACGCCCTGCACATCCCCACCACGCAGGCGCTGGCGGTGGTCGCCACCGGCGACCGGGTTGCCCGTGACACGATGCTGCCGGGCGCGGTGCTGGTGCGCGTCGCTGCGAGTCACGTTCGTGTCGGCACGTTCGAGTACGCCTCGGCCAACGGCGGACCCGAGCTGGTGCGCCGGCTGGCCGACCATGCGATCGAGCGCCACCACCCGACCGCCGCCGAGGCCGAGCGGCCGTACCTGGCGCTGCTGGGAGCGGTGGCCGACGCGCAGGCCGACCTGATCGCCCGGTGGATGCTGGTCGGGTTCATCCACGGAGTGATGAACACCGACAACATGACGATCTCGGGCGAGACGATCGACTACGGGCCGTGCGCGTTCATGGATGCGTTCGACCCGGCGACGGTGTTCAGCTCGATCGACCACGGCGGCCGCTACGCCTACGGCAACCAGCCCACGATCGCGCTGTGGAACCTCGCCCGCCTGGCCGAGACCCTGCTGCCGCTGATCGACGACGACAGCGACACTGCGGTCGCCGAGGCCACGGCCCTGCTCGAGGCGTTCCCGGCCACGTTCCAGCAGCGTTGGTTCGCCCATGCGTTCGTCAAGCTCGGTCTCGATGTCGCCGTCGGCTCCGACACCCAGACCGACCGCGACCTGGTGGTCGGATTCGTCGAGCTGCTCGATGCGCAGCGGGTCGACCTCACCCGGGCCATGCGGTCGCTGTCGTCGGTCGTGCGCGGCGACCCGGCGTCGACGAGGGCCCTGTTCGTCGAGCCCGGTGCCTTCGACGTCTGGTGCGCCGCCTGGACCAACCGGCTCGACGAGCTGGGCGTCGATCGTGACGCCACCGCCGCTGCCATGGACCGCGTCAACCCGCTGTACGTGCCGCGCAACCACCTGGTCGAGGCAGCGCTCGACGCCGCGACCGGTGGCGACCTGGCCCCGTTCGAGCGGCTCGTCGACGTCGTGGGCTCCCCGTTCGTCGAACGCCCGGGCGCCGAGGCATTCACCCAGGGGGCGCCCGAGGACTTCGGCCCCTACCGCACCTTCTGCGGCACCTGACTGCTTCGCCGCCGGCCCCGTACCCTCGGAGCGATGGCGAGCGACATCATCGACGACCGGCTGCTCGGTGCGCTGCACCTGCGTGCTCTGACGCGCTCCGGGCTCGACCACGATGCCGCAGCCGAGCACGTGGCGTTCCAGACCGGAACGCTCGATGCGCTCATGGCGGGCCGCTACGACGGTGACACGACCCTCGGAGCGTTGCTCGAGCACGGTGAGCTCGGGATCGGCACGGTGCAGCACCTGGGCGGCGAGCTGATCGTCCTCGACGGCGTCGCGTGGGTCGCGCACGCGGACCGCAGCGTCGAGGAGGTGGGCCCTGCGACGGCGACGCCGTTCGCCGTGGTCTGTCGGTTCGCGCCGCAGGTCGTCGAGGACCTGGCCGGTCCACTCGGCCTCGACCAGCTGCGCTCTCGGATCGACGAGCTGGCAGACGCTGGAACGGCCGGCAGGGCATCGGTTCTGGCCGTGCGGCTCGACGGTCGATTCGCCAGGGTGCGGCTCCGCAGCGTGCACGCCCAGACACCGCCGTACCAGCCACTGGCCGAGGTGACCGAGCACCAGCAGGAGTGGACGGTCCGCGAGCTCGACGCCACCGTCGTCGGCTTCCGGTTTCCCGACGCGTCCGCAGGTGTCGAGGTGCCGGGGTACCACCTGCACCTCCTGTCGTCGGATCGTCGCCATGGCGGCCACGTCCTGGACCTGGAGCTCGCCGCGGGCGTCGTCGCGCTCGACGGCGGTGACGAGCTGCACGTGGCGGCGCCCGAGGGAACCGCGCTCGGAGCGTCCGGCGGTGCCGGTCGCGCCGCCATCCGCCGCGTCGAGGGCGGCTGAGGGTCCGCATCGGGGCACCGCCCGGCGGCCGGCGGTGGGCCCCCGCTGTGTGGGTTGTGGCGAGGTGGGCCCTACACTCCGACCCGATGCCTTCGGTCGCCGACGAACGAGGCGGCGGGTCGCTGCCCGACGCCCTCGCCGCTATCGACATCGGCACCAACTCGATCCACATGATCGTGGCGCGCGTCGCCGCCGGCGGCCGCTTCGAGGTGCTGACCCGCCAGAAGGAGATGGTCCGGCTCGGCTCGGGACAGGGTGAGATGAAGCAGCTCGAGCCGGACGCCATCGCGCGTGGCGTCGCCGCGCTCAGCCGCTGTCGTTCGATCGCCCAGTCCCATTCGGCGCCGGTGTTCGCCGTGGCCACCTCGGCGGTGCGCGAGGCCCACAACGCCGCTGAGTTCCTCGACGCGGTGCGACGCGACGCCGGCGTCGACGTCCAGATCATCTCGGGCTACGAGGAGGCGCGGCTCATCCAGCTCGGCGTGCTCCAGGCCCTGCCCCTGTTCGACGAGCGGCTGCTGTTGATGGATGTCGGTGGCGGGTCCACCGAGATCCTCTACGGCCACCGTGGCGCACCTGCGTACGCACGGTCGGTCAAGCTGGGCTCGCTGCGGATGACCCGGCGCTTCTTCCCCGACGGCGTCGTCGACGGCGACGCCGTGGAGCAGTGCCGCAGTTACGTGCGTGGCCAGCTCGCGTCGATCGCGCACGAGGTCGTGATGCTCGACCACGATGTCGCGGTCGTGACGTCCGGGACCGCCGGAGCGCTGATGACCATGGCGTTGCTCCGTCGCGACGAGCCCGTTCCCCAGAACCTGAACGCTGCGTCGATCACGGTGACCGAGCTGCACGCCGTGGTCGACGAGCTCGCCGCCGCCCGCACCACCGCCGAGCGCCGCTCCCTCCCCGGCGTCGAGTCGTCGCGTGCAGACATCCTGCTGGGCGGCGGAATCGTGCTCGAGCAGACCTGCTTGTCGCTGGGCGTCGATGAGCTGACCTTCTCGGACTATGCGCTGCGCGAGGGTGTCCTGCTCGACGCACTCCGACGCGTCCAGGGCGCGACGCTGCACCACCTCTCGGACCTGCGGCGCACGTCGGTGTTCCACCTCATGGAGCTCTGCGACGACGATCCCGACCACTCACTACAGGTGGCGCGCCTGGCGCTGGCGTTGCACGACGGGTTGGCGGGCGAGCTCGGGCTCGGCGACGCCGAGCGTGAGCTGCTCGAAGCCGCCGCGTTGCTCGCGAACGTGGGGCTCTTCATCTCGCACTCCGGGCATCACAAGCACAGCTACTACGTGATCCGGAACTCCGAGCACCTGATGGGGTTCACGGACCGCGAGATCGAGCTCATCGCGCAGATCGCCCGGTACCACCGCAAGAGCGGTCCGTCGGTCGTCAAGCACGCACCGTTCGCAGCGCTCGACCAGCGTGACCGCCACGTGGTCGCGGCGGCGTCCGCGATGCTGCGCGTCGCGATCGGGATGGACCGCAACCACGACGGTGCCGTGGAGCAGATCGCGATCGACCTCGGCGACGGGACCGGATCCGCGGCCGTGCGGGCTGCGCTCGTGCCCCGCGACGCCGACGCGGACCTCTCACTCGAGCGCTATTCCGCCGAGGCCCGTAGCGGACAGCTCGCCGGACTGCTCGGGCGGGACGTCGAGGTGGTCACGGCAGCCCCGCTGCCGGATCAGGCGCCGTCGAACCGCTCCCCGGCCTGAGTCGGATCGGGGTTGGTCGCGCTGCTGGCCGACCGTGCTGGCGCTCAGCGTCGCTGGGCGGCGATCTCCTCGAGCAGGGCCACCATGCGCTCGTCGTTGGTCGGTTCGACGTCGTCCTCCTGGCCACGCTGGCGGCGCTCTGCCAGGGCGTTCATCGGCACCACCACGGCGAAGTACACGGCTGCGGCCGTGATGAGGAACCCGATCAGCACTGTGATGAAGCGCCCGTAGAACACCTCGCCGTCGCCGATGTTGAGCACGAGGTCGTTGAAGTTCGGCTCGCCCACGAGCGCCCCGACGATCGCCATGAGGACGTCGTCGACGAAGGAGTTCACCACCGTGGTGAACGCAGCGCCGATCACGATGCCGACAGCCAGGTCGACGACGTTGCCCCGCACGATGAATTCCTTGAAGCCCTTGATCACGGCACGCTCCTCAGCTCGGCTCCGGTGCGGCGACCGTACCGGAGCTCACCTCGCTCGTGAGGTTTCTTCGATCTGGCTCCCTAGCCTGACCGTCAGGCTCCGGAGGACCGATGACGCACTCGACACGTGGCACCAGGAGACTGCGGCGCGGAACGACGGTGGCCGTCGTGGCCGCGGTCGCCGTTGCAGCCGCGGCGTGCAGCTCGGCGGATCCGGCCGCCGACCTCGCGTCGACCACGTCGGCCGCTCCGTCGGCCAGTGCCCCCGGCGTCGGCGAGGAGACGGCTGCGGGCTCGGCCGCGCCCGGTCTGCTGTACGTCCAGCGGGCAGCGACGGGCACCACGACCCTCGACGGGAGTGACAGCGGCACGCTCGTGCTGAACGGCGTCGATGCCGACACCGTGTGGTTCCAGGACCGACCCGGCCGTGACGCCGGGCGCTCCACCACCTCCGAGTTCGTGGACGGCTGGGCCGCCGACGGGTTCGCCGACGACCCGCCCAACGGCGCGCTGGAACTCCTGGGCGTCGATGGCACCTCCTCGACCCATGTGGTCGAGTTGCGCGACCCCCGCTGGGACGAGGGCGCCGGCCGACTCGAGTACACGATCACCCTCGCCGATGGCGAGCAGCCCACCCCCGCCTCGTTCGGCGAGGCGTCGCTGTTCATCGACGACGCCGGGTCGACCTCGTATCGGCCGGTCACACTGGCGGTCAGCAACGCCCAGCCCGGCCAGCGGATCTCGGTCGACCTCAGGGGCAACGGCGTCGACGTGGCCTGGTCCACCGGCAACCCGTTCCAGCAGTCCTCGGGACTCGAGCTGCGCTCGGAGGCGTCGTCGATCCCGGCGTCGAGCTTCACCGTCAACGGCTCGGCGGTCGAGGTGTCCACCTCGGCGGGCGGTGCTGGTGGCTCCTCACTGGACTTCAGCATCGAGCTCTTCCTCGCCGCGGACGCCGGGATCGAGACGTTCTTCCTCCGCTCGGCGTCGGACCCCGGGGTCGAGGTCACCGCGCAGATCGGCTCGGCGCAGCCCGAGGCGGTCAACCAGGCCCAGACCCCGTTCAGCTGGTCGTCGCCCTGACCGGCGCGCCGCACTGACCGGCGATCACCCGACCGCAGCGAGCTCCGCGTCGGCCGGTCCCGTGGGTCCCGGGGCGCTCGGGGCGCTGACATCAGCGCCGCCGACCCACCCCTGTCGTGCTGGGCGCATCGACCGGCGTCCGGGTGGGCGCCCGATCTCGATTGACCGAGCGGTCAAGTGCATCGGTAACCTCGCCACCATGGCAGCGACTGAATCAGCGTCCGACGCCGGGACCGGAACCGAGGCGGGGAACCGGTTCGAGTCGGTCCCCGAACTGCGGGAGGGTCTGCGTGAGCGTCGACTACCTCTCCGACGAGGGCATCGCCGGGATCGTCTTCCTCGCGGATCGGCTCGGCAAGCCGGTGCTCGTCGAGGGCCCGGCGGGCACCGGCAAGACGCAGCTCGCGAAGTCCGTCGCCCAGGTGCTCGGCGCCCGGCTGATCCGGCTCCAGTGCTACGAGGGTCTCGACGAGTCCAAGGCCCTCTACGAGTGGAACTACAAGAAGCAGCTGCTGCGGATCCAGGCGACCAAGGCCGATGACGGCGACGGCGGTGACTGGACCGACATCTCCACCGACATCTTCTCCGACGACTTCCTGTTGGAGCGCCCGCTGCTCGAGGCGATCCGTGCCCAGGACCCGGTCGTGCTGCTCATCGACGAGGTCGACCGTGTCGAGGTCGAGACCGAGGCGCTGCTGCTCGAGATCCTCTCGGACTACCAGGTGTCGATCCCCGAGCTCGGCACCATCGAGGCACGCCAGATCCCGATGGTGTTCCTGACCTCCAACAACACGCGTGAGCTCTCCGAGGCGCTCAAGCGGCGCTGTCTCTACCTCCATGTCGACTACCCCGACATGGAGCGCGAGAAGGAGATCGTGCTCACCAAGGTGCCCGGGCTCACCGACTCGCTGGCCGATCAGATCGCCCGGGTCGTGCGCTCGATCCGTCAGCTCGAGCTGAAGAAGGCGCCGTCGGTGTCCGAGACGATCGACTGGGCCCGCACCCTGGTGCTGCTGGGGGTCGACCAGATCGACGCCGAGGTCGCGACCAGCACCGCGAACATCCTGTTGAAGTACCAGACCGACATCGCGAAGGCGGTCAAGGAGTTCGAGGCGGAGTCCAAGGCGTTCGCCCCCGACGGCGTCCTGTCCTCGGGGTCCTGAGGGGTCGTGGCCGACGCCGATCGTCCCGTCGCCGAGCTCACCCCGGACGAAGCGCGCCTCGCCGGCCAGCCGCTGCTGGACCTCTTGTCGGGCTTCATCGTCGAACTGCGCAACGCCGGGCTCCCGGTCAGCCTGACCGAGAACCTCGACGCGATGGAGGCTGTCCGCCACATCCCCATCGGCGACCGCGAGGCGTTCAAGTACGCCCTCGCCGCGACGTTGGTGAAGAACCATGCGCACTGGCGGGCGTTCGAGACGGTGTTCGAGGTCTACTTCTCGCTGCGAGGCGCCCAGTGGTCGATGGATCCCGACGCGACCGACCTGTTCGAGCTCGAGGAGGACGATGACGCCTCCCAGCAGCTCCCCGAGGGGGAGGGTGACGCCGCCGGCCAGGCGGGCTCGGGCGAGGGGCTGACCCCAGAGGAACTCGCGGAGATGCTGTTCCGCTCGCTGTTGCGCGGTGACCAGGCGACGATGCGGGCGATGGCGCGCCAGTCGGTGAAGCGCTACGCCGGGATGGAGCCGGGTCGGCCCGTCGGCGGGACCTACTACCTGTACCGGACGCTGCGGAACCTGAACCTCGACGGGGTCCTCGAGCGGCTGATGGAGCAGGCCCGCGAGGACTCACCGGATCCGTTGACGCCGCTCGAGGAGCGCCTGGAGCGTGACGAGTACGAGCACCGCATCGACGACTTCCGCAAGGAGATCGAGGCCGAGATCCGCCGTCGGCTCGTCGCCGATCGTGGGGTCGAGGCGATGGCCAAGACGTTGCGCAAGCCGCTGCCCGAGGACATCGACTTCATGCACGCCAGCCGCGAGGAGATGGTGCAGCTGCGCAAGGCGCTGCAACCGCTCACGCGTCGTCTCGCGGTTCGTCTGGCCCGCAAGCGCCGTCATGGTCGCAAGGGCGCGCTCGACTTCCGCAACACGGTGCGGCACTCGCTGAGCTATGGCGGGGTGCCCGCCGAGCCGAAGTTCCGCTACCCGCGACCGGCGAAGCCCGAGATCTTCGTGGTCGCCGACATCTCGGGGTCCGTCGCGGCGTTCGCCCGGTTCACGCTGCACCTCGTCTACGCGATCTCCGGGCAGTTCTCGAAGGTCCGCAGCTTCGTGTTCATCGACGGGATCGACGAGGTCACCCGGTACTTCGAGGGGACCGACGACATCGTCGAGGCGATCCATCGCGTGAACACCGAGGCCGACGTCATCTGGGTCGACGGGCACTCCGACTACGGCCATGCGTTCGAGGTCTTCTGGGAGCGCTATGGCCGCGACGTCGGTCCGAAGACGACGGTGATCATCCTCGGCGATGCGCGCAACAACTACCACGCGTCGAACAGCTGGGTCGTCAAGGAGATCCGCAACAAGGCGCGCCACGTGTACTGGCTCAACCCCGAGCCCCGGGCGTACTGGGACACCGGCGACTCGATCGTGGGGGAGTACGCGACGTACTGCGACGGGGCATTCGAGTGCCGCAACCTGCGTCAGCTCGAGCGCTTCGTGGACCACCTGGTCTGAGTCGGCCGGAGCGACCGCTGCGCATGGGTCCAGCGTCGTGGGGGGTGCGACCCGGTCGTCAAGTTCAACCGGCGGGCACGTCGTGCCGATCACGCGATGGATGACTGATCAGCTGGCGTCGATCGACGAGGCGGTGTCCCCCGACTCCGCTGCGCCCGGTCCCGACCTCCACCCGGACGTCGGATCGGTTGGCGGCTTCGAGGACCCGGCCGATCTCGCTGCGATCGCTGCGACGCAGGGACCCGACCTGCTCGCTGTGATCGACGCTGAGGGGGCTGTGCGCTGGGCGGGCGACGCCGCGACGCGGATCCTGGGGATCGACGTCGAGGCGCACCTGGGCAGCGCGATCTGGGACCACGTGCATCCCGACGACCTGGTCGCCGCGGCCGGCGCGCTCGGTGAGGCGACCCGTACCGAGGGCTACCACCAGCCGACCGAGTTCCGGGTGGGACACGCCGATGGCACCTGGGTCGAGGTCGAGGTCACGGGATCGACGCTCCCCGGTCCGGGCGGCGCATGGGTGATCCTCGCCATCCGTCCCACGGGCGACCGCGACGAGGTCATCGCGCGGCGTCGCCGACTCGAGCAGCTGGTCAGGCGGGCATCGCTGGACTGCTCCGCGGTTCGCTGGCACGAGGTGGATGAGCTGGGTGCCGGACTCCTCGGTGAGCTCGCCGGGATCGTCGGAGCCGAGCTCGTCGAGCTCGCGTGGGACGACGGTGGCGGTGAACTCGCGCTGCGCGCCCAGTGGCCGGTGCTGACCGGAGGTCGCGAGGCCCGCGAGCCCCGCGATCGGTTCGCCTCGTTGTGGCGCGATGCCGTCGCTGCGGGCGAACTGCTCAACTTCTCCTCGGATCTCGCTGCGCTGCCCCACAGCGACGAACGCGAGCGCTTCCGCTCGCAGGGCTTCCAGGCCGTGGTCGAGGTTCCGCTGTCGGCACGGCCGCCGCACGCCCTGCTCCGCATGGCCTTCGGGGACGGATGGCGGCAATGGGACGACGTCAACGTCGACCTCATCACGGTGCTGTGCTCGACCCTCATCGCGACGCAGCGGCGCTGCCGGGCCGAGGCGCACCTCTCTGCGCAGGCGCGCACCGATCCGCTCACCGGGCTGATGAACCGCGCCGAGCTGTACCGGCGGTTCGAGGCGCTGCTCTCGGAGGCGGAGCTGGACCCGTCCGTGACGCTCGGTCGACTGGGGGTCCTCTACTGCGACCTGGACCACTTCAAGGAGGTCAACGATCGCTTCGGTCATGCCGCCGGCGACGCGCTGCTGGTGTCCGTGGCAGCCGAGCTGACCGCATGTGTACGTGACGGCGACCTCGTCGCTCGGTTCGGCGGTGACGAGTTCGTGGTGGTGTGCCCACAGCTGGATGCGCCCGACGCCGCGTCGCAGTTGATCGCCCGGATCAGCCATGCCGTGAACGGGATCGAGACGCATGGTGTGCCTGCGCATCTCAGCATCGGCGCGTCGGTTGCGCGTGCGGGGCTGGGTGCGGACGACCTGGTTCGGCTCGCGGACGAAGCGATGTACCGCGCCAAGCGGGAGCGCCGCCGCCGCCTGCCGCTGGGCTGATCGCCCGTCGGTCTGATCGCCCGTCGTCTGATGCGACAGGGCGCTCAGGGGAGGTGGGCGATCGCGTCGTCGAAGACGCGGAACAGGGCAGGGCCCTGCTTCTGCTCGCGCGCGAGCGCACCTTGCCGACGGCACTGGGCGAGCAGCTGGCGTGCCGCTCGACCCGGCCACGGGCGGGGGAGCAGCTCCGGTGGCAACAGCGGGTCGCGCTCGAAGCACTCGTTGAAGCGGACCGCGATGTGCAGTACCCCGGCGAGGAAGTCGTCCTCGCCGATGCGGCGCCCCTCCCGGCGCAGGCGTTCGAGCGCTTCGGGTACTCCCCGGTAGGTCTCGATGAACGCCTCGTAGTGCGCTGCGACCTCGTCGAGCGGCCAGAGCTGCGCCGCGAGCGTTCGTGGGTCCCGCTGGGTGCCGAGCGCCAGGTCATCGGTGGACCAGGTCGCGACGTGCTCCTCGATGCCGAGCCGCTCCGCCTCGGCCGCGATCTCGGCGTCCCAGCGGTGCGGCGAGAGGTAGACGCCGGGCTGGACCGCCGCGCCGCCGAGGGTGAACAGCTGGTCGCGCAACGCATCTCGTGCACTGCGCCGGGACTCGGGGATCGCGAACGACACCATGCGCCAGCGGCGGTCCCACCCGCGTCCGGCCGCGTCCTGGGCGTACGCGAGCAGGTGTCGTTGCGCTGTGACGTCGAGTGCCGCCTTGCCGGCGTCGGTCGCGCTGAACCTCGCGTCACGGCCCTCGCCGTGACGTTCGAACAGCCCGTCGCCGATCAGCCGACGGATGCAGGACCGAACGGTCTCGATGCCGATCCCGCACGCGGTGGCGACCCGGTACAGCTCCTCGCCGTGGACCGTTCCGTCACGGTGTGCGAGGCCGAGCACCATCAGCCGGGTGGGCACCGTGTCGTCCTCGACACCGAACGCCTCGACGCTCGCGTCGGCGACCAGGTCGCCGGTCGGAGTCGGGTCGGCCGTTGGGATCACGACCGTCATCGTGGTGGGCGGAGCTGGATGCTGTCCAGTCCGCCCGATCGCCGCCCGGGGGCCGGGACGGCGCCACGGCGGGCGGTGGTCGGCCGCTGCTGGACGGCGCCGGCCCCGATCGTTACGGTCGATCGAGGCCGGCGCCGTCGCGGCGCCGGGTCCTGAACGAGGGGGCGTGCGTGTCGATCGTTGACAACTCGATGGTCCAGAAGCTCAAGGGGCGGGTCGAGCGAGTGGTACCGACCGTGACGGAGAGCGCGATCGTGGTGCGCCCGCTGCCGCTGATCGCGGACGAGATCATCACCGCGGGCGACGACTTCTGGTTCAAGGTCGTGTTCGACCCGACGGACCGTCATCTGGTGGCGCTCGAGCCCGCTGACCGGCTCGAGCGCATGCGGGGCTCGTTCGCACGCGGGGCCGTGGTGATCCTGGCGATCCACAAGGAGACGGACCGGGCGATCGGCAAGATGTGGCTGCTCACCCAGTCGCCGCTGCCCGAGGACCGCAACAGCGGGCTGCTGCCGATCCAGATGGCCCGCGATGAGATGTTCCTGTTCGACCTCTGGGTGCACCGCGACTTCCGGCGCCACGCGGTGGGCATCACGATGTCGTTCGAGATGGGTGCGGCGGTCGACGAGTTCTTCCCGCACATCCGCTGGGTGTACGGCTACGCCCACACCGACAACGAGGCCTCGATGAGCCTCATGTGGAACATCTACGGCATGTGGACCGTGCAGACGGTGAAGGAGTACCAGATCGGCGAGCACCGGGTCGGTGTCGTCCCCGGGTCCGACAACCCCAAGTTCGGGCCGTTCTCGAAGCGGGGCCGGCATTCGGGCGACGGGTTCCAGATGCCCGGGCGCCCCCGCAGTGGTGACGGCTACCGGAACTACCACCACCCCGAGGGCTTCGCCCGCCGGACGACGCGCGGCAGCAACATCGAGGTGGCCGACGGCTGGATGTGGCCCGGGCCAGAGTGGTTCGACAACGACCATCCCACCGGAGCCGACGGACGTCCGGCGACGCCCGAGACGCTGCCTCGAGACCTGGAGACCTGAGGTCGGCCGGAACGGACGGGGATCAGGTCTGGGCTCGGTGGCCGCCGTCAGCCGTGGTGCAGGCCGCACTCCGTCTTGTCCGACCCGGACCAACGGCCGGCGCGTGCGTCCTCGCCGGGAGCCACGGGCGAGGTGCAGGGCATGCAGCCGATCGACGGGTACCCCCGGAGCGTCAGCGGGTTGACGGGGATGTCGTGCTCGTCGACGTGGGTGGCCACGTCGGCTGCGGTCCAGTTCGCCAGTGGGTTCACCTTGATCAGTCCACGGAGGTCGCGCGACAGGATCGGCGCGTCGGCCCGGCTGGGCGCCTCGTCGCGGCGGAGCCCTGACATCCACGCCGCCTTCCCGGCGAGCGCACGGTCGAGTTGACCGACCTTGACCGCCGAGCAGCAGTTCGCCGGATCGGTCTTCCAGAGCTCCTCGGCATGGTGAGCGACGGTCATGATGCGCAGGTTGAGCCCGTACTGCCGGCGCACGGCCTCCACGGTCTCGAGCGTCTCGGGGAAGTGGTACCCCGTGTCGATGAACACCACCTCGATCGCCGGCGCGACCCGGACCGCGAGGTCGATGAGCACGGCATCGGTCATCGATGCGGCGAGCGAGAGGTGCGGCCCGAAGCTGTCCGCAGCCCACTGGACGATCTTCGATGCGGGGAGCCGCTCGAAATCGGCGTTCAGCTCGGCGAGCTGCTCGTCGTCGAACTCGGCGGCGCGGAACGGGCCCGGGGGCGGTTCCGTCGGGGTGACGGGTTCGGCGGCCACCTGCAGCGATCCCATCAGACGGCGCACTCGGAGTCGCCGATCTCCTTGGTGTAGGGACCGGTCTCGTCGAAGTCCACGTAGAAGTCCTCGTTCTCCTCGGGGGACGGGAACTCGTCGAGATCCGCAAGGCCCTCGGCGACGGCTGCGGCCCCGCCCGAGCGCGTCAGCCAGCCCTGGAACGACTCGCCGAAGCTGCGCTCGGCGCAGTAGCGCCCGACCACGCGCACGACCGCCTCCGGGGCGGCCTTCGCCGGCAGCCGGAGCGCCTTGGCGCCGAACTCGATGCGTTCGTCGCCGACGTGACCGCCGAGCAGCATCTGGTACCCGGGGGCGGAGCGCCCGTGGGCGCGTCGCTCGGCGCCGAAGAACCCGATGTCGGCGATGTGGTGCTGCCCGCAGGAGTTCGTGCAGCCCGAGATGTTCGTGCGCACGCCGTCCACCTCGGCGAGCCCGGCGGCTTCGAGTGCTTCGCCGATCGCGTCGGCCAGTCCACGGCTCTGGGTCACCGCCAGGTTGCAGGTGTCGGCTCCGGGGCAGGCGACGACGTCGCGGGCCAGCTCGGCGCCGGGTTCGGCCATCCCGAGCGTCTCGAGGCGGGCGAACACCGTCGCCAGGTCGCTCTCGGCCAGGTCGCGCAGCACGAAGTTCTGGCGGTTCGTGATCCGCACCGACGCGCCGACCTCGCGTGCCAGCGCCGCGATGCCGCGGAACTGCTCCGCCGTGACGTCCCCGAGACGGCTCCAGGCCGTTGCCGACACCGTGGCGTTGGCCACGCCGCGCACCACGTTGGCCTGTTCCCAGCGACTGAACGCGGTGATGCCGGTGAGCTCCACGCGCACGCCCTGGCCGATCGCGGTGATCGGGCCGGTGCCGGTGCCGGCGGGTGCGTCGCCCGAGGTCGCGACCTCGGCGGGGATCCCGCCGGGCCAGGTGGCCGAGGCGAGCAAGAACCTCCGTGACGCCAGGACGCGGTCGCGCAGCTCCTCGAACCCGAGCTCGTCCACCAGCCACTTCATCCGTGCACGGAGCTTGTTGGAGCGGTTGCCGGCCTGTTCGAACACCCGGACACAGGCCTCGATCGTCGGCAGCAGCTCCTCGCGGGTCGTGAAGTCCTCGAGCGCGAGTGCCGGATGCGGGTTCGCGCCGAGCCCGCCGGCGACGAAGACCCGGAACCCCGCCTCGGTGCGTCCGTCGTCGCGGGTGCGGTTGACGGCGATGACGCCCACGTCGTTGAACATGGCCTGGCCGCAGTCGGTCACACAGCCCGAGAAGTTGATCTTGAACTTGCGGGGCAGTCGGGCCGAGATGGGGTTGCGCAGGAAGTGGCGGAACGTCGCCTCGGCCCACGGCTGGATGTCGAGCACCTCGTTCGGGCAGGCACCCGCGAGGTGACAGCCCATGACGTTGCGCACCGTGTCCGAGCAGGCTTCGCGCGTGGTCAGCCCGACCGCGGCGAGATCCCACAGCACATCGGGGACCTGCTCGAGCTGCACGAAGTGGAACTGCACGTTCTGGCGGGTGGTCAGGTGTCCCCAGCCGCGGCTGTAGCGCTCGGAGATCTCGGCGAGGCGTTCGAGCTGCTCGGGGGAGATGGCGCCGAACGGGGCCTTGATGCGCAGCATCTGGTCGTGGCCGCCCTGGCGTTGGCCGTAGACGCCGTTGGCCAGGCGGAACACCTTGAAGACGTCCTCGTCGAGGTCGCCCGCGAGGTACTCGCCGAGCACCCGCTCGAACTTGCGGATGTCGGCGACCAGGTCGGGGTCGATCGTGTCGATGTCGACCCCGCCGGTCGTGTCGAACTCGATGGTCGTCATGGCGTCCTCGATCACTCGCTGCAGGGGAGGAGCGGGTGCCGTGATCACGACAAACCCGATCAACTTGGTCGACAATAGCAGCGAAACGCGACCGATCCAGTCAAGAATGCGTGCGGCGAGGACGTTCGGGCTGCGGTTGTGGGCTCGGTGTGTGTCGTTGGGAGTGCTGCTCGGCGCGAACAGCGACCGCAACGAGAGCCCGGAGTGCCCGGCCGGCTCACTCGCCGCGCAGCAGCTCCGAGACCCGGAACGCCAGGTCCAACGACTGGCGGCCGTTGAGGCGCGGGTCGCACATCGTCTCGTAGCGCAGGTCCAGGTCGCTGTCGACCAGGTCCTCGGCGCCGCCCAGGCACTCGGTGACGTCGTCGCCGGTGAGCTCGACGTGCACGCCGCCGGGCCAGGTGCCCTCGGCGCGGTGGGCCTCGAAGAACCCCCGGATCTCACGCAGGATCGCGTCGAAGTGGCGGGTCTTGCGTCCGCCGGGCGAGGTGTAGGTGTTGCCGTGCATGGGGTCGCATGCCCAGACGACGGGGTGCCCGGCATCGGCGACGGCCCGCAGCAGCGGGCGGAGCCCGTCGACGACGGAGTCGGCGCCCATGCGGCTGATCAGCGTCAGCCGACCGGGGATGCGCCCGGGGTTGAGCGCCTCGCACAACTCGAGCACCTCGTCGGCGGTCGCACTCGGTCCGAGCTTGCAGCCGATCGGGTTGTTGATGCCCCGGAAGAACTCGACGTGCGCGCCGTCGAGCTCGCGGGTGCGCTCGCCGATCCAGACCATGTGTGCCGAGCAGTCGTACCAGTCGCCGGTGAGCGAGTCGCGGCGGGTCAGCGCCTCCTCGTAGCCCAGCACCAGCGCCTCGTGGCTGGTCCACACCTCGGTCTGGTGCAGGGCGGGCACGGTGTCGTGGTCGAGCCCGCAGGCCTCCATGAACCGCAGCGCCCGGTCGATCTCCGAGGCGAGGCGTTCGTAGCGGCGGCCCTGGGGGCTCGCTGCGACGAACTCCTGGTTCCACTGGTGCACCCGTGACAGGTCGGCGAACCCGCCGGTGCTGAACGCCCGCACCAGGTTCAACGTCGACGCCGACTGATGGTAGGCCTGCACGAGGCGTTCGGGATCCGGCGTCCGTGCCGCAGCGGTGAACCCGATGTCGTTGACCAGGTGCCCACGGAAGCTCGGCAGCTCGATGCCGTCGACCGTCTCGGTCGCCGCGGAACGTGGCTTCGCGAACTGCCCGGCGAGCCGGCCGACCTTCACCACGGGAACCCCGGCGGAGTAGGTGAGCACCACGGCCATCTGGAGGATGACCTTGAGGCGTTCGCGGATCGAGTCCGCCGAGAACGCCTCGAAGGACTCCGCACAGTCGCCCGCCTGCAACAGGAACGCACGGCCGTCCGCGACGCCGCCGAGCTCGTCGGTCAACCGCCGTGCCTCACCGGCGAACACCAGCGGTGGGAACGTCGAGAGGGTCTTGAGTACGGCATCCAGCCGACCCTCGTCGGGCCAGTCCGGCTGCTGGCGCGCCTCGAGGCGCCGCCAGGACGGCGGGTTCCAGTTCGACGGGTCGGCGATGGGGTCGGACACGGAGATCAGGCTACCGGCCCGGCCGGCGCACACCGAAGCGCGAACGTGCGCCGACGGGGAGCGCGCTGCGGTCAGCCGACGGTGGCGAGCGCCTGGTCGCGCACCGTGCCGACGGCGCGCTTCACCAGGCGTCGTGCCGCCTCGGCGGTCACGCCGAGCTCGTCACCGACCTCGCGGTAGCTGCGCCTGCAGCCGTCGGTGAGCCCGAAGCGGCGGTCCACCGCGCTGCGGGCACGGGGATCGAGCACGTCGAGCAGCCCGTGCAGCCACTCCTGGTGCTCGGCGTCGAGCAGCAGCTCCTCCGGCCCGGGCTTGCGATCGGCGAGCAGGTCGACGAGCTCGTTGGAGTCGTCGTCACCCACCGACCGGTCGAGCGACGTCGGGGTGCTCAGCCGGTGCAGGCGGGCGTTGTCGTCGTCGAGCTCGTCGCCGTCACCGGAGACCTGGCGCAACGCGGCGCGCAGCGCAGCGGATCGGTCGCCGGGCAGGCGGACCAACGACGCCTTCTGATCGAGTGCACGGCCGATCGCCTGGCGGATCCAGAAGGTGGCGTAGGTCGAGAACTTGAAGCCCTTGCGCCAGTCGAACTTGTCCACGGCGTGCTCGAGTCCGAGGTTGCCCTCCTGGACCAGGTCCAACAGGTCCATGCCCGGGGGGAGCGGGTAGCGTCGGGCGACGCTCACGACCAGGCGGAGGTTGGCCCGGATGAAGCGGTCCTTCGCGGCGTCGGCCTTGGTGATCGTGCGCCGCAGGTCGCGGACCGGTCGCCCTGCGTCGCGGCGGCGCCGTGCGTCGACGCCCGCCTCGATCGCCTGGGCGAGCTCTCGCTCCTCGGCGGCGTCGAGCAGCGGGACCCGACCGATCTCGTTGAGGTACATCCCGACGGAGTCGCTCATGATCACTGCACCTTCTGGTCGTCGGGCCGGCTGGTTGCCGACCCCGTCGTGCAGACCGACGGCCTGTCCGGCGGTTCCTGCGACGGGAGGTTGGTTTTTCCCGTCGGATTCGATATCGGCGGTGGCGGTGGCGAGTTGAGCTGTCGCTGCCCGAAAGTTCGCCAACGGGTCGGTCGACCTACGCTGCGGCGATGACCCGTGCCGCCCCGCCGACCCCTGCGCGACAACGCATCGGCGTCTTCGGCGGCACTTTCGATCCGCCCCACATCGGCCACCTCGTGAGCGCACTCGAGGTCCGCCATGCCCTCGGGCTCGACGTCGTGGTCCTGGTGGTCGCCGGCGAGCCCTGGCAGAAGGTCGGCGCCCGGAGCATCACCCCCGCAGCGCAGCGACTGGAGATGGTGCGCGCTGCGGTCGAGGGCGAGGAGGGGTTGGCGGTGAGCGACCTCGAGGTCCGCCGCGGCGGACCGTCCTTCACGGTCGACACGCTCGACGAGCTCGCCGAGGCCCACCCCGGCGCCGAGCTGGTGCTCATCCTGGGCTCTGACGCCGCGGCGGGGTTGCCGACCTGGCACCGGCCCCAGGACGTCGCCGATCGCTGTCGCGTCGTCGTGGTGGAACGACCAGGAGTCACGACCGAGGTGCCCGGGGGCGTCGAGGTGGAACACGTCGCCGCGCCGCGTCTCGAGGTCTCCTCCAGCGACCTGCGTGCCCGTGCACGCGAGGGGCGGCCGTTGCGCCACCTGGTGCCCGACGCCGTGGTCGCGATGATCCAGGAGGCCGGGATCTATGGTGGTGCACGATGACCGTCGCTGCGCCGGAGAGCTCCGGGAGCCCGCCCGGCCCCGATCCGACGGAGGAACCCGGCGACGAGACCGTCGTCGTGCGTCGCGCCGTCCGCCAGCGCACCGCGGTGCGTCGTCGTCGTCGGCGGCGGATCGTGATCGCGCAGGCCGCGGTCACGGTGCTGTTCGCCGTCCTGCTGGTCGGGCTGCTGCTGGTCGGATGGAGCTCCGCGCTGCGGATCACCGGCGGGTCCGACGATGCGGTGACCGATCCGGCCGCGCCCGGGTACGTCGCCTCGGTCCGGCCCACCCCGGCGACGCTCATCGCGTTCACCGCCGAGGACGTCCCCACCGGCGAGCCCGAGGCCCGAGCCCGGTTCGAGGCGCTCGACACCGACGAGGCCGAGCTGGCGTCGATGGCGCTGGTGGTGGACGGACCTGTCGACACCGAGGTCGTGCCGCTGTCAGCGGACACGTTGCTCTGGGAGTTCGAGGATGCTGGTGCCGCGCTGGCGTACGAGGTGTTCCTGACCGGCGGCATCGACGTCCTGCGGTTGCGGCTCGGCAGCGACCTCACGTTCGGCGCGACGAGCGCGGTCGAGCTCCCGGTGTCGGCCGTCGAGGACATCGCCCGACAGGTCGGACCCGTGACCATCGACTTGCCCGATCCGGTGATCGCGATCTCGCCGGACGGTGAGGAGTTCGTTCGCTATGCAGCGGGGCCGCTGACGTTGCAGCCCGAGGAGATCGCCGAGTTCCTCGGCTTCGTCGGGCTGCGGGAGCCGGGACCGAACCAGGCGCTGCGTTCCGCGCTGTTGTGGTCCGCCCTCGTCGATGCGGCGGCTGCTGCGCCGGGGAGCATCGATCCTGCGGCGGTCGGCGGCGCACTGGCTGACGACGAGACGGGCGAGGGTCGCCTGGCGTTGGCGGCGATGTTCGGCGGTGATGTGCGCGTCGACCCGTTGCCGCTCGAGGAGGTCGGGCTGATCACCGTTCCGCCCACGAGCGTCTACCGGATCGAGACCGCGTCGATGTCGACGTGGGTCTCCACCCACGTGCCGTTCCCGATCTCGGCGTTCCCGGGCCAGCGCGCCCGCGTCGCGGTGCTCAACGGCACCACCGACGAGGAGGTCGTGGCAGAGATCTCCCCGTCCATCGTCGGTGCCGGCGGCGCGATCACGCTGACGGGCAACGCCGAGAGCTTCGCCGTGGCGGAGTCGAGGGTGAACTATGCGAGGCCCGACGCGGTCGCAGCTGCCGAGAACATCGCCGCGGCGTTGGGGTTGGTCGCGACGCTCGACGCGGACCTCGAGTCCGACGCCGACGTGGTCGTCGTGGTCGGCGCCGATCGGGCCAGTCCGTGAACGGAACGCCGTCGGACCCGACCCAACGGCTCGCGGTGACCGCCGCCCGGATCGCACACGAGAAAGGCGCCACGGACATCGAGGTGCTCGACGTCGGCGCCATCGTCGGGATCTGCGGGGCGTTCGTCGTCGCCAGCGCGTCCAACCCCCGGCTCGTGAACGCAGTGGTCGAGGAGATCACCGAGCAGCTCGCCGACCGGCTCGGCGAGAAGCCCCGCTCGGTGGAGGGTGCCGGGGCGCGGCGCTGGGTGCTGGTCGACTACGGCGACGTGGTGGTGCACGTGTTCCTGGCCGAGGAGCGCGACTTCTACCGGATCGAGCGCCTCTACGGGGACGCCCCCCGCATCGACTGGCACTGATCCGGAGGCCGGTGGGCCGACCGTCCTGCTCGCGCTCGGACGTCGCTCGATCGTCGCAACCCCGGCCGGGCGCGGGCCGCCACGGTCAGGCCAGGACGGGAGCTGCACGGTCCAGTCCCTCGACTCCAGGTAGGTGGCCGAGTAGGGGAGCTTGCTGCGCCGACCCACCTCGATCCCGTAGAAGTCGGAGCGGGAAGGTCGGGACCGAGAACTGGTACCGACAGGACCCCGAGACGGTGGTGCTGGCAGGGACGGGCGGAGCACCGCCGACGCCGGGCACGCCCTCGTTGAGCTGTTCGCGCAGGTCGGTCCACTCCACGGAGGTGATCTCTGCGGTCCCGATGGGGTCCGAGTTGCCGTCGTAGACGGTGATCGTCGTCCCGACCCGGACGTCGCTGTACTCCTCGGCGCTGGTGCAGTCCGGATTGTCGATGTCGGGGCAGCCGGAGGTCGGGCAGATCGCTCGTCCTCGAGCGCACCTCGAGCGCCTCCACGACGATGGACCCCTCGATGGCGAACCTCCGGGGCGTCGTCGTGGTGGTGCTCGTTGCGCTGGTGTCGGTCTCCTCGCCGACGGTCGCGACCTCCGTGGCGTCGTCGGCGCCCGGTCCGAGCAGGACGAGCGCGGCGACCACGACGGCACCGAGCACCACCGCGGTCGCCGGGAGCACCCAGCGACTGGCCGCTCGCGGGGGGTTCATAGTCGGGTGCCGAGGGGTCGGCCGCCACCGCTCGGCCGCAGGACCCGCAGAACTCGTCCTGCGTCCGCCAGCGGCTCGCCGCACGAGGAACAGCTCGTGGGTGGGGGCGGGGGGATGCACCGAGCCGGGTAGCGACGCCCCGAGCGGTCGGAGCGTGGTCGGATCGGCCGGGGACGGGAGCTGGGAGAACACGATCTGGCGTCCACACGCCGGACACCGGCCGTCCTCATCCGGCGGGAACGCCCCGCAGGTCTCGCACCTCGGCATGATCGGCGCCTGCCCTGCTCAGCCGGTCGCTGCGCAGCAGCCGCGGCGGCCGGCGCGTCGGTATCGGACCGGGCGGGAGGTGGGCCCGGCCGCCAGCCGCCCGGATCCGTCGGCTCGGTTCCACATGTCGACCCTCCCGGACGGGGAACGACAGCAGGGCCCGGCTACTGAGCCGGACCCTTGTCGGGGCTGTGTTCTCCGAGTGGAGCCGATGGGAATCGAACCCACGACCTCTTCCATGCCATGGAAGCGCTCTAGCCAACTGAGCTACGGCCCCGTAGGGACGGTGAGCCTAGCGGCGGATCGGCGCGCGTGGAAAACCAGATGCGGCCCGGTCGCCGGGTTCGGGCCCCGGGTCGGCCATCGGTACGATCCAGGGATGTCCGACCAGACCCCTCCAGCCGCTGACCAGGCGGGCGCCGGCGTACCCCGCGTACGAACCCCCAGGCCATCGAGCCCCGCTGGCAGCAGCACTGGCGAGACGACCGCACCTACGAGGTCGACAACGACGATCCCCGCCGCCGTACTACGTGCTGTGCATGTACCCGTACCCGTCGGGTGCGGCGCACATGGGCCACGTGCGCAACTACACCTTCGGCGACCTGCTCACCCGCTACCGCACCATGCGTGGCGACGCGGTCCTGTCGCCGATGGGCTTCGACAGCTTCGGCCTGCCGGCCGAGAACGCCGCGATCCGCACGGGCCGCCACCCGCGCGAGCTTCACCGACGAGAACATCGAGGAGCTGCGCAGCTCGATCACCCGCATCGGCGGTGTCTACGACTGGCGTCGCGAGGTGCGCAGCCACGACCCCGACTACATCCGCTGGACCCAGTGGATCTTCCTGCGTTTCCTCGAGGCGGGTCTGGCCTACCGCAAGGCGCGCCGGTCAACTGGTGCCCGGCTGCCAGACGGTGCTGGCCAACGAACAGGTCGTCGACGGCCGCTGCGAACGTTCCGACGACCCCGTCGAGCGTCGCGACCTGGAGCAGTGGTACTTCCGCATCACCGACTACGCCCAGCAGCTGCTCGACGACCTGGAGGGGCTGGACTGGCCGGATCGGGTCATCACCCAGCAACGCAACTGGATCGGCCGCTCCGAGGGCGCCGAGTTCGCGATGACCGTCGTCGACGCGCAGGGTGTGCCGATCGTCGCGGGCGGCGGCGAGGGTGAGCTCGAGTACCGTGTCTTCACCACCCGCCCCGACACCAGCTACGGCATGACGTTCTGCGTGCTCGCCCCCGAGCACCCGCTCGTCACCACCATCACCACCGGCGGACCGTCGCAGCCGACGTCGAGGCGTTCGTCGAACGTGCGCGCCGCACCTCGGAGATCGACCGCCTCTCCACCGAGCGCGACCTGACCGACAGCGGGGGTGCTTCACCGGCGCCTACGCCCTCAACCCGTTCACCGGCGAGCCCGGTCCCGGTCTACCTCGCCGACTACGTGCTGGGCGACCTACGGCACCGGTGCGGTCATGGCGGTGCCCGGCGAGGACCAGCGCGACTGGGAGTTCGCCGTGGCGTTCGGCATTCCGATCGTCGAGACCGTGACCCGTCCCGGCGGCTTCTCCGGGGAGGCGTACTCCGGCGACGGCGTGCACGTGAACTCCGGCTTCCTCGACGGACTCGACGTCGCGGAGGCGAAGGACGCAGCGATCGAGTGGCTCGTCGAGGAGGGCATCGGCGAACGCCGCGTCAACTACCGCCTGCGCGACTGGCTGTTGTCACGCCAGCGCTTCTGGGGGTGTCCGATCCCGGTGGTGCACTGCGACGCGTGTGGTGTGGTGCCGGTCGCCGATGACCAGCTGCCGGTGCTCGCCCCCGACGACGTCGAGTTCACCCCCACCGGTCAGTCGCCGCTGTTGTCACACCCCGGGTTCCTGCACACGACGTGTCCGAGCTGTGGCGGCCCGGCACGGCGCGAGACCGACACGATGGACACCTTCGTCGACAGCTCCTGGTACTTCGCGCGCTTCACCAGCCCACGGGCGAGCGAACCCTTCAGCCGCGCCGCGGCCGACAAGTGGCTGCCGGTCGACCAGTACATCGGCGGTGCCGAGCACGCGGTGCTGCACCTGATGTACGCCCGGTTCTTCACCAAGGCCCTGTCGGACCTCGGCATCGCGCCGTCGGACCTGCGGGAGCCGTTCCAGCGGCTGTTCACCCAGGGCATGATCCGCCTCGACGGCGCCAAGATGTCGAAGTCCAAGGGCAACCTCGTCGCGCCCGAGGAGATCATCGACTCCCTCGGTGCGGACGCGCTCCGGTTGGCGCACCTGTCGGTCAAGCCTCCGGAGGACGACGTCGACTGGGAGGACGTCGGCTCGAAGGGGCGTCCCGCTTCCTGCACCGCCTGTGGCGGCTCGCCGTGCCCGGCTCGGACCTCGTCGACGCGGCACGCGGCGGTGGAGTCGGGCGCCGAGCGCCGACGAGGAGATCGTGCGACCGCCAGCGCCACCGGCTGATCGACGAGGTCTCCGCCGACTTCGACCGCTGGGCCTACAACGTCGCCGTCGCCCGGTACATGGGCTTCGTCAACGACCTGTACCGCTACGTGCAGTCCGACGACGGTCCCCACGCGGCCACCCTCGACGCGGCGATCGACACCCTGCTGCCGCTGCTGGCCCCGGCCTGTCCCCACATCACCGCCGAGCTGTGGGCCGACGCCACCCGAGTGGCGGCCCGCAGCACGTGCACGAGACCCCGTGGCCGACAGCCGACCCGGCGATGCTCGTCGCCGATACCGTCACGATGGTCGCGCAGGTCAACGGCAAGGTGCGCGACCGCATCGAGGTCGCCGCCGACGCCGACGAGGCGACGTGTGTCGCCGCGGCGCTCGCCAGCGACAAGGTCGCCGGGCATCTCGCCGGCGCCGAGCCCCGCAAGGTCATCGCCCGCCCGCCCAAGCTCGTCAACGTCGTGGTCTGAACAGGCTCGGACGGCACGGGTCGCCGTGCGCAGATGTGATCGCCATGTCGTCTGTGACAACGTAACCCCCACGTCCACCTGGAGCGTCTGAACCCCGTGCTGTCGCTGATCGACCGAATCGAGGCCGTCGCTGCGAATCGCCCCACGGGTCGATCACGTTCGCGTCCGGCGACGAGCACGAGTCCGCCACTTGGCCCGAGCTGCACGGCCAGGCCCGTCGGGCCGCCGCCGGGCTCCAGGCCCGAGGTGTTCGCCCCGGCGACCACGTCGCCATCATCGGTCCGACCACCCGCAAGCTGATCACCGCCATCCAGGCGACCTGGCTGGCCGGCGCGGCGCTCGTCACGATGCCGCTGCCGATGCGCATGGGCGCGATCGACCAGTTCATCTCCCAGACCCGCGACCCGCATCCATCGCTCCGACACCAAGGTCGTGGTGATCGACGCCGACCTGGCCGCCTTCATCGAGCCCGAGCCGGGCGACCCGCCGTTCGTCACCCTGGACGAGCTGTTCGCTCCCGACGGTCCCGGCGAGGACGACTACACGCGCCCTCGCCAGCGATCCCGACGCCCTGGCCGTGCTGCAGTTCACCTCGGGTTCGACCTCGGAGCCCAAGGGCGTGATGCTCCCGCACCGCGCGATCTGCAACAACCTGGATGGCGCATGGAAGGCCGCCGGGATCACCCACGACGAGGTCATCGTCTCGTGGCTCCCGCTCTACCACGACATGGGACTCGTCGGTCTGCTGACCATCCCGATGTCGTTCGGCTGCACGCTCGTGCAGGGCGCCCCCCAGGACTTCCTCGCCCGGCCGATCCGCTGGTTGCGCTGGATCACCGAGTTCGGCGGCACCGGGACCGCCGGCCCCAACTTCTCCTATGCGCTCGCGACGCGTGCGATGCGACGGACCGACGAGGAGCTCGACCTGTCGGCCATGCGGGTCTGGCTCAACGGCGCCGAGCCCGTCGACCCCGACACGTTCCGCGGGTTCTTCGAGGCGGGTGAGCGCTTCGGGCTGAAGCCCGCTCGGGCCTGTTCGCCGGCGTTCGGCATGGCCGAGGTCTGCATCGCTGGCGATGCTTCCCGGAGCCCGGTGAGGGACTGCGGACCGACTGGGTCGACCGCCGAAGCGCTCGAGCCCGACCACAAGGCGATCCCGGTCGAACCCGAGACCGAGGGCGCGACCGAGCTGGTCTACTCGGCGGGCCCGTTCCCGGCCTCGAGGTCTCCGTCGTCGACCCCGACACGGGCGCGCCGTGCGAGGAACGCCAGGTCGGCGAGCTGCGCATCACGGGCAACTCACTCACCTCCGGCTACTACCACCAGCCCGACGAGACCGCGGCCCTCATCATCGACGGGTGGTTGCACACCGGCGACCTGGCCTACACCGTCGGTGGCGAGCTCGTCGTCTGCGGGCGCATCAAGGACGTCATCATCGTCGGCGGCCGCAACGTCTACCCCCAGGACATCGAGAAGGTCGCCGGGACGGTCGAGGGGGTCCGCCCCGGCAACGTGATCGCGTTCGGCACCGACGGTCGCCACGGGGCACAGAACATCGTGGTCGTGGCCGAGGCGCGCTCGGACGAGCTGGACGAGGTCCAACGCGCCGTGACCCGCGAGGTCGCCGACGCGGTCGGCATCCCGCCGAAAGAGGTCGTGCTCGTCGAGCCCGGCACCGTTCCCAAGACGTCGTCGGGCAAGCTGCAGCGGTCCGCATGTCGCGTCCAGCACGCGGCGGGCGAGCTGAGCCTGCTCGGCAGCGACTGACGGCCCCGCTCGTGACGCCCCGCCCCGGATCCCGGAGCCTGGGGCGATGTCCTCAACAACGGGTCGGGTGGTTCGATGGAGGGGTATGTCCCCTTGGTGCTCCCACCTGTCGACGACCCGCTGACCACATGGTGAGCTCGACCGTCCTCTCCCTCGCCGTGCTCGTCGCAGCCATGGCCGTCGCCGTCGGCGCCACCCTGGTGCTCGAGAACTGGCGGCGCTGGCGCCCCCCGGTGCCTGAAGCGGACCCGTTCCTTCCCGCGACCCCTGTTGAGGCCGCACCGGTCGACGGGGTCGACGAGGCCGCCGGTGCTCCGCTGGTCGCGGAGCACGAACAGGACGACGTCGTCGGGATCGAGCTCGTCTTCGCGGACCGGGCGGCAGCGGACCGACTCGTTGCGGTGCTGTTCGCCTCGGTCGCGGCCGGGCGCGGTCCCGACGCCGACCGCGTCGCTGCCTGGGTCACCGCGAGTGGCTGGCCACCCGGGGCGTTCGGCGGCGAGTTCCGACCGGGTGCGGACCTGCGGGGTCGCCCGGCTGCTGTGCGTCGACTCCTCGAACGCGACGACGACGGGCGGTGCTGGGTGACGTTGCGGGAATCGGTCGACATCGCGAAGGGGCTGCGGATGCGGCCGCCACGCAGCGACGAGCTCGCTGGGATCGTCCCGCTGTGGGCCGCCACGCGATCGTCCGACGGACAGCTCGACCGTGGCAGCTGCGAGGCCATGGCGGTGGCGCTCGATCGCTCGGAGCACCTGTGGGCCCCGACGGTGGCCTCCGTCGAGGTGCAGGCGCTGCGCCGCGCCATCGCCGAGGTGCTCTCGTCCGCCGCGCCCGACGCGTCGCTCGAGGTGCAGATCTCCACTCCGGTGCGCACCCCGCCGGGCCCCGCTGCGGTCCGACACCAGCCCGCCGTCCCCCGCCCCGTTGCGCCCGCAGCCGACGAACCCGCCACCCTCGCCAGCTGATCGGCCCCGGCTAGGGTGCCGATCGGAGCGCCGGGGGGTGCGTCCGACGAGCATCAGAACCGGGGGTGGCGTGGACAGCGGGCGCAACGTCGCACGGCTGATGGTGCCCGCCGTGCTGATCGTCGTCGTGCAGCTGGGTGTTCTTCCCGATGCCGGTCGGAGCAATGTTCTCGGGGCTCGTGATCGGCCTGCTCGGGTCGCTCGGCGCGTCGGCCTCGCGCTGGTCTGGCGCGCCAACCGGGTGGTCAACTTCGCCCAAGGTGACCTCGGTGCGTTCCCGGCGACGTTGGCGGTGCTGCTGATCACCCTCGCCGGGCTCCCGTGGATCGTCGGAGTCGTCGCCGGTCTCGCCGCCGCCGCGGCCGTCGGACTGCTCGCCGACGTGATCGTGATCCGTCGGTTCCACCGTTCGCCGCGGCTGCTGTTGACCGTTGCGACGCTCGGGCTCGCGCAGGTGCTCGGGTTCAGCGCGTTGCTGCTGCCGCGAGCCTGGGGCGAGGGCCCCGCGATCCGCACGCTGCCGGCACCCTTCGAGCTGTCCTTCAGCGTCGGCAGCGTCGCGTTCGGTGCCAACGATCTGATCGCCCTCGTCGTCGCCCCGGCGCTGATCGCCGCGGTCGCGGTGCTGCTGCGGGTGACCGACACGGGGACCGCCGTGCGGGCGGCCGCGGACTCACCGGACCGCGCTGCGCTGCTGGGCATCCCCGTCCGGGTCCTCGAGGCGCAGGTGTGGACGCTGGCGGCCGTGCTGTCGTTCCTGTCCGTGCTCCTGACCGCCGGGGTGACGAGCCTGCCCTTCGGTCTCGGCGCCGGCCTCGCGATCGTGCTGCGTTCGCTCGCCGCGCTGGTGATCGGGCGGATGACCCACCTGGTGACGATCACGGTCACGGCCATCGCGCTCGGTCTGCTCGAGTCGGGCATCCGCTGGAACACCGGAGACGTGGCGCTCGTGTCGCCGATCCTCGCCGGACTCATCATCGCCAGCCTGCTGTTCCAGCGACGCGGCACCGCTCGATCGGACCGCGACGACGCAGCGGCGTTCTCGTCGTCGACCGCGGTGCGGCCGGTGCCGGCAGTGCTGCGACGCCTCCCGGAGTTGCGAATCGGCCGGGTCGTGCTCGGCTCGCTCGGCGTCGCCGCGGTCGTGTTCGGGCCGGTCGCGATGGGGACGAGTGGGCAGCTGTCCGCCGGTGTCGTGGTGGTGTTCGCGATCATCGGGACCTCGGTCGTGGTGCTCACGGGCTGGGCCGGGCAGGTGTCCTTGGGTCAGATGGCCTTCGTCGGGGTCGGTGCCGCCATCGGCGCGCGGGTCATGGCCGACGCCGGCTGGGAGCCGTTCAGCGCGATGGTCGTCGCCGGTCCGATCGGCGCCCTCGTCGCCGTGATCGTCGGCCTCCCCGCATTGCGCCTCCGGGGCCTGTACCTGGCGGTCACGACGTTGGCGGTCTCGCTCGCGGCGTCGGAGTGGGTCTTCTCCAACCGGGCCCTCGACTGGATCCCCACCGGCTCGTTCGAGCGCCCGGCGTTGCTGCACCGCATCGAGCTGGACTCGCCGATGCGGCTCTACTGGTTCGCGCTCGGCGTGCTGGCGTTGGTCCTGGTCGCGCTGCGGGGCATTCGCAACAGCCGGACGGGCCGTGCGCTCGTGGCCCTACGTGACAACGCCGACGGCGTCGCCGCGTTCGGCGTCGACCCGGTGCGGGCCAAGTTGTCGGCGTTCGCGCTGTCCGGGTTCGTCGCCGCGATCGCCGGTGTCGTGCTGGTGGTGCACCAGGCGTCGTTCCGCCCGATCACCTACAGCGCCGAGGAGAGCCTGACCGTCTTCGTGGCGACCGTCATCGGCGGGCTCGGCAGCCTCGCCGGAGCGGTCGTCGGCGCGCTGTTCCAACGCGGCGCCCAGTGGCTGTTGCCGGCGCCGTGGTCGTTCCTGGCGACCGGCGTCGGGGTGCTCGCGGTGCTGTTGGTGCTGCCCGACGGGCTCGGGGGTGTCATCTGGCGGACCCGCGACCGGATCCTCGCTGCGGTGGCGCGTCGTCGCGGCATCGAGGTGCTCACCCTGGATCGCTCCAGCACGGGCGACGACCCGCCAGCCGCCGCTGGGATGTCCGATCACCCCGACCCGCCCGTGTCACCCGGGCCCACGTCGCCCGAGGCCACCGATGCCGCCGGCGCCGCAGCGAGCGGACCTGCCGATCGGGTTCCGACGTGAGCGCGGCGGACCGCGTCACCTGGGAGGACCTGCGCGAGTCCGCACGCGGCGCGATCGATCTGCGCTCGTGGTGGGCGGCGGTGCGAGCCCCGCGCCGGGCCGTCAAGGAGCTCGTCGGCGACGGCCCCGTCTTCCCGTTGCTCATCCTCTTCGGGCTCAACGCCGTGGACGAGCTCGACCGCACCGGATTCGGCATCCTCCTGCCCAACATCCGCGACGCGTTCGGCATGTCGAACACCGGCATCCTGTCGCTCGTCGCGGTCACCGCCGTCGGGGCACTCGTCATGCAGCTCCCCATCGCGATCGCTGCGGACCGGGGAAACCGCATCTCCATCGCCCTCGCCGGCGCGCTGCTGTGGGCGGGGTTCTCGGTGATGACCGGCGCTGCGACCGCGATCTGGATGCTGATCGTCGCGCGGCTCGGCTCCGGGATCGGGCGCGCAGTGGTCGACCCGACCCACAACGCGCTGCTGTCGGACTTCTACAGCGTCGATCGGCGCCCAGCTGTGTTCTCGTTCCACCGCGCCGCCAACGTGCTCGGACAGTTCCTCGGACCGCTCCTCGCGGGCGTGCTCGCGTACGCGTTCACGTGGCGTGCGCCGTTCTTCGTGTTCGCCGTGCCGACGGTGATCCTCGTGGTGCTCGGTGCGCGCATCTCCGACCCCATCCGCGGCCGCCAGGAACGCCGAGCGGCGGGTGCATCGGACGAGGTGAGCGACACCGAGGAGCCGCGCGCGAGCTTCTCCGAGTCGTGGCGGCTGCTGTGGAAGATCGATGTGCTGCGCCGCATCTGGTACGCCGTGCCGTTCCTCGCCGTCGCGATCGTCGGGTTCATCTCGCTCGCCGGACTGCTCTACGAGGAGGTCTTCAACCTCGACGAGCTGCAGCGCGGGTACCTGGCCGCGGTCGCCGAGCCCTTCCAGTTCATCGGCCTGGCGGTCGGGGCGCGACTCGGCACCCGGCTGTTCCTGCGTGACCCGGCGCTGATCATCCGATTCCTGCGCGGCGTTGCGATCGCCTGCGCAGTGTTCGCCGCCGCGTTCGCGCTCGCCCCGACGATCGTGTTCGCAATCATCGCCAACGTGTTGTTGACCTCGACCCTTGCGGTCCTGCTCCCCGGGCTGTTCTCGACCCTGTCGCTCGCCATCCCCGCCCGCGCGCGGTCGCTCGGCTTCTCGGTCGCGGCGTGGTGGGCGATCCCCGGCCTGGCGCTGCTCCCCACGATCGGCTGGGTCAGCGACCGGTTCGGCATCCGCTCCGGCATGCTCGTGATGGTGCCCATCCTGTTGGTCGGAGGGCTGCTGATCGCCAGCGGTGGCGCCGTGGTGCGCCGCGACATCTCCGACGTGTGGGGTGCGTCGGTCGCCCGGTCCCAGGCGCTCCTGGCCCGCGAGGACGGCCGCTCCAAGCTGCTCGTCGTCAACGACCTCAACGTCTCCTACGGGCAGCTCCAGGTGCTCTTCGACGTCCACCTCGAGGTCGCCGAGGGCGAGGTCGTCGCGCTGCTCGGCACCAACGGCGCTGGCAAGTCCACGCTGCTGCGAGCGATCTCGGGGCTCACCGAAGCCGACTTCGGCGCGGTCTTCCTGGACGGACGCGACATCACCCACGCCCCACCCAGCGAGATCGCAGCGCACGGCGTCGCGCAGGTGCCCGGCGGCGCGAGCGTGTTCCCGTCGCTCACCGTGGCCGACAACCTGCGGGCCGCGGGGTGGACGATTCGCCACGAGCGCGGCCGGGTCGACGAACGCATCGAATCGGTCCTCGAGACGTTCCCGGTCCTGCGGACCCGGCTCGAGGACCCGGCTGCGGACCTGTCCGGCGGTCAGCAGCAGATGCTCGGCCTCGGGATGGCGCTGCTGTCCCGGCCGCGGCTGCTGCTCATCGACGAGCTGAGCCTCGGGTTGGCGCCCGTCGTGGTCGGCCAACTCGCTGAGCTCGTCCGCGAGGCTGCCCGCGGGGGCACCACCGTCGTGCTCGTCGAGCAATCGGTCAACGTCGCGCTGTCGATCGCGTCGACCGCGTACTTCATGGAACGCGGTCGGATCCGTTTCTCCGGCCCCGCGGAGGAGCTGCTCGAACGCCCCGACCTGTTGCGCGCCGTGTTCCTCGCCCAGGACCTCCCCGGAGCGACCGCCGCCACCGTCCGGACGAGCACCGCCACACCGACGACACCGCCACCCCGACGACCGCAGGGGCTCGACGCTCCCCGAACGGCGACCGCTCCGCGGCCCGACGGCGCGGACCCCGCTCGCCGAGCAGGGCGGTGCCGGCGACCGGCCGAGGTCGCACCGCGTCGGGGGTGCGCCGTCCCGGCGCTGGAGCTGGTCGGCGTCACCCGCCGCTTCGGGGGGATCAGCGCCGTCGAGGACGTGAGCATCGCGGTCGCTCCCGGCGAGATCGTCGGCCTGATCGGCCAGAACGGCGCCGGCAAGACGACGCTGTTCGACCTGGTCTGTGGCTACCAGCCACTCGACGGCGGACGAGTCCGCCTCGCCGGCACCGACCTGGGATCGCTCGCCCCGCAGCAGCGCGCCCGCCTCGGGCTCGGACGGACCTTCCAGGGCGGCGGGCTCTTCCCCGGGCTGACCGTCGCCGAGACCGTCGCGGTGGCGCTGGAGCGGACGACCACCGTGCACAACCTGGTGGACCCGGCGCTGCGACTCCCTGCATCGATCGACGACGAGGTGCAGGTGGCCCGGCGGGTCGGCGAGCTGCTGGAGCTCTTCCACCTCGAGGCGTACCGCGAGCACCTCAGCTCGGAGCTGTCGACGGGGACGCGGCGCGTCGTCGAGTTCGCCTGCGCCGTCGCACACCAGCCCGAGGTGCTGCTGCTCGACGAGCCCGCCGCCGGTGTGGCCCAACGTGAGGTGGAGCAGCTCGGGGCGCTGCTGGTGCGGATCCGCGACGAGCTCGGCTGCGCGATGGTGGTGATCGAGCACGACATGCCGCTCCTGGCGGGCATCTCGGACCGCTTGGTCGCGCTCGAGGTGGGCCAGGTGATCGTCGAGGGCGACCCGCAGCGGGTGCTCGCCGACGAGCGCGTCGTCGCTGCCTACCTCGGCGACGATCTCGCTGCGGTGGGCCGATCCGGAGCAGCTCCGACACGCCCGGTCGGCGGCGCGCTACCGACGACCGAACGACCGACGAGGGGGATGGACATGCGAGCGATGCAGGAGCCCGACGGACCGGGGGGACCGGGCCGACTGGCGCGACTCGCGCCCCTGGTGGTGGTGCTCGCCGTGCTCGGGCTCGCCGGCCTGCTGGTCCTCGCCGGCGAACGCGGCGACGCCGACGAGGTCGCGACGACAGGCGCCGACCCGGCGGTGGTGGAGGCGTCGGAGCTGCCCACCGGCGTGCTGCCCTTCAGCGTCGCCGAGGAGCTCGGCACGGTCGACGACATCGACTGGGGCGAGCGCTGCGACGCGGAGGAGGGGGTGCTCGCGATGCCGCTGACACCGCCACCGGAGTGCTTCGCGCCCTACACCGGTCCGCCCGCCGGCGCGACCGACACCGGCGTCACCGACGACGCCATCCGGGTGGTCGTCTACACCACACAGGAGAACGACCCGGTGCTGTCGTTCATCTACGGCCAGATCGGCAACGACGACACCCCGACCGACATCTTCGAGACCTACGAGGGCTTCAACGAGCTGCTCGGGAGCTACATGGAGACCTACGGTCGCACGGTCGAGCTGGTGCGGTACAACGCCACCGGACCGATCAGCGATGCGATCGCCGCGACGACCGACGCCGAGACCATCGCACGTGACCTCGAGCCCTTCGCGGTGCTCGGCGGGCCGAACCTCACCGAGGCGTTCGCCGAGACCCTCGCCGCGAACGAGGTGCTCTGCATCTCCTGCACGCCCGGGCAGACCACCGAGTGGTACGAGGAGCGGGGTCCCTACGTCTGGGACGTCCAGAAGAACTCGAACCAGTCGTCGCTCATGGCGGCGGAGTACGTCGGCAAGCGACTCGCGGACGGCGACGCCGAGTTCGGCGGTGACGAGGTCCGCGACCAGCCGCGACGCTTCGGGCTGATCTACCTCGCGAGCGGTCCGCAGTCCGAGGAGATCCGCGAGGAGCTCGAGACCACCCTGGCCGACGAGTACGGGGTGACCTTCGCCGAGGTCGCGTCGTACGCGGACCCGATCTCGCTCGCCGGACAGGCACGCGAGCTGCTGGCGCGGATGGAGTCGTCGGGGGTCACCACGATCCTGTACTCGGGTGACCCGCTCGCCCCCCAGACCCTCACCGAGAACGCCACCGCGCAGGGCTACTTCCCGGAGTGGGTCATCACCGGCAGCGCGCTCGTCGACACCTCCATCTTCGCCCGCACCTACGACCAGGAGCAGTGGCAGCACGCGTTCGGCCCATCGAACCTGTTCGCCCGGGTCTCGCCCGAGGTCGCCGGCTCGGCGTTCCTGTACCGCTGGTTCTTCGACGAGGCGCCACCGGCGCGCACCGGATCAGCGCTCGTGCTGCCGAACCTGCAGTTCCTCTACGCCGTGCTCCAGGGCATCGGTCCCGAGCTCACCCACGAGGCGTTCCGTGACGTGATCTTCAACGCGGCCGTCATCGAGGGCAACGTGCTCAACCCGCAGATCTCCTGGGGGGAACGCGGGATCTGGCCCGGTGTCGACTACGCCGGCGTCGACGACCAGACCGAGGTCTTCTGGGACCCCGACGTGGTGGGGGTCGACGAGACCGGCCGCGAGGCCAGCGGCCTGTGGGCCTACGTGGAGGGCGGACGCCGGTACCTGCCCGGCGAGTGGCCCGACAGCCCGCCACGTGTGTTCGACCCCGAGGGCGCAGTGACCGTGTACACCGAGCTCCCACCGGGGATCGCGCTGCCCGACTACGAGCCGCTGCCCCCCAGCTGAGTCCCGTTCACCCCTCCTCGGGGCGGTCGCGCAGGAACTCCTGGAGCTCCTCGGCGAGCTCGTCGCCGCTCGGAAGGTCGTCGAAACCGAACGTCGGAGCGTCGTCGGGGCCGCCCAGGCCCTGGTCCATCATCTCCTCGAGCTGGGTGACCATCGTCTGGTGCTGGGGGTTCTCCGCGACGAGCTCGTCGAGGCGGATGCGCGTCGCCTTCGCGTCCGACGGCAGCTGGCCCGGCTCGAGCGCCAGGCCGGCGACCTCGCCGAGGCCCTCCAGCAGCGCGACGCTCGCAGCCGGGTACGGCATCGACGCCACGTAGTGCGGGACCTGCGCCCACAGTCCGAGCGCCGGGATGCCCGCCTCGTTCGCCGCGACGTCGAGCACCGAGTGGATCCCGCCGGGGACGTCGAGCGTGCCGCGGACGTAGCCGTGCAGGGTGTCGGAGAGGTCCGCCGAGGAGGTCGTGACCGACAGGCTGGTGCCACGGGTGTGCGCGACGGGTGCGGGGTACGCGCCGAGCGCGACCACCATGCGGGCGCCGTAGCCGTGGGCGAGGTCGACGACCGCCTGTGAGAACGCCTGCCACTCGAAGTCCGGCTCGGCGCCGAGCAGCAACAACACGTCGTTGCCGGCGTCGTCGCTGCCGGCGCGGACTTCGATGCTCGGCCAGGTGAGCCCGGTGATGAGCCCGTTGACCAGGTGCATGATCGGACGACGGGCCCGGTGGTCGAGCAGGCGGTCGGTGTCGAACTCGGCGACGGCTCCGCGCCGGTCGCGAGACCAGCTCGGACATCGCGCTCGCGGCGCCGAGCCCCGGCGTCGATCCACCCCTCCAGCGCCACGACCAGGACCGGTTCGTGCAGCTCGGGGGTCATGTGGACGTGCACCAGCGGTTCCGTCATCAGGCCTCCGCCGCGGCGTCGGTGAGCTCAGCGAGGCGGTCGAGCATCGTGCGGAACCCCTTCACGGTCTCGGTCGGGACGTCGCCCATCGCGCCGCCGGCGTAGCGGGCGTAGACCCCCGCGATGATGCAGGTCAGCTTCCAGTACCCGAACGCGACGTAGAACGACAGGTCCGAGAGGTCCCGACCCGAGATCTCGCCGTAGCGCTCGATCAGCTCGGTCTTGCGGGGGAAGCCATCGAGGGCGGTGGGCGACGCCTGGGGCAGCACGGCGTCGGAGTCCGGGTCGGACCAGTAGACCCACAGCAGCCCCGACATCCGCGAGCGGGTCGCCGAGCGTGCAGATCTCCCAGTCCAGCACCGCGATCACCGAGCCGTCGGGGCCGAGCATGCAGTTGTCGAGGCGGTAGTCGCCGTGCACGATCGCGGCGGGCCCCTGCTCGGGGATGTTCGCGGCGAGAGCTGGTCGTGCACCCGGTGCACGACCGGCAGGTCGAGTCCGCCGGCGACCTGCTCCTCTGATCCCTGGAACTGGCGGTACCAGCGCTTGAGCTGGCGGGCGACGTAGTCCTCCTTGCGGCCCAGGTCGCCGAGCCCGACGGCGTCGACGTCGACCGCATGGATGGAGGCGAGCACCTCGACGATCGAGCGGCCCGCCTGGGCGCGCTGCGCAGCGTCGAGCGACTCGGCGTCGCCGTGGGAGCGCACCACACGACCGTCCACGAAGTCCATGACGTAGAAGGGAGCCCCGTTCACCGCCGGATCGTCGCAGAAGCCGAGCGTCGGCGGGACCGGGACGTCGGTGGGGCCCAGCGCCGAGATGATCCGATGCTCGCGACCCATGTCGTGGGCGCTCTGCAGGACCTGGCCGAGCGGTGGCCGGCGCAACACGCTGCGGCGACCGGCCGCGTCGGTGACCGAGTAGGTCAGGTTGGAGTGCCCGCCGGCGATCAGCTCGAAGTCCAGCGGTGGGCGGACCTCGGGGACCTCGGTCGCGAACCACTCGGTGACCCGGGCCGCATCGATGCCATCGGGTCCGCTCCCGGTCGTCTGGTCCTCTGGATCCACCTGCACCTCTCGTTTCGTCGTCCGGCCGGGTCGTCGGCCACGGTCCCGCGGCCCCGTGGCGCCGGCAGCCGGGCCGTCGCTCGTCGCGCTGCAGGGATCCACGCTAGCGGGCGGGCTGCGCGCCGACCCCTACAGTGGGCCCATGGTCGACGTCACCGATGCCACCTTCCAGACCGCCGTCATCGATCGCTCACACACCGTGCCCGTCGTGGTGGACCTGTGGGCGGAGTGGTGCGGTCCCTGCAAGCAGCTCGGTCCGATCATCGAACGGGTCGTCGCCGCCACCGGCGGCCGCGTCGAGCTCGCGAAGGTCGACGTGGACGCCAACCCTCAGATCGCCCAGGCGTTCCGGGTGCAGTCGATCCCGGCGGTGTTCGCCATCAAGGACGGCCAGCCCGTCGATCAGTTCACCGGCGCGCTCCCCGAGGCGAAGGTCGCCGAGTTCGTCGACAAGCTGGTCGGCCCGGCCGAGCTCAGCGAGGTCGACCGTCTGGCGCAGGCGGGCGATGAGGCGTCGTTGCGCGCCGCGCTCGAGCTCGAGGCCGACCACGCCGGGGCGGTGGTGGCGCTCGCGGAGCTGTTGACCCTCGACGACCGCAGCGACGAGGCCCTGGCGCTGCTCGGGCGGATCCCCGAGTCGCCCGAGACCCGACGCGTGGCTGCGCTGGCGCGTACCGGGCCCGTGGCGGGCGATCAGATCCACGACCGGCTCGCTGCGCTCCTGCCGCGCGTCAAGGGCGACGACGATGCCCGTCGGGAGTTCGTCGACCTGCTCGAGCTGGTGGCGGAGGACGACCCGGCCAAGGCCGACTGGCGCCGCCAGCTGAGCACCCAGCTCTTCTGAGCACCCGGTCGTTCTGAGGGTCCTGCTGCTCTGAGCACGCAGAAGGTCTGAGCGCCCGACCGGTCCGACCGGGTTGCGCGGCCCGGTGCTCACCCTGCCCTGGACGCTCGTCGGCTGCGTAGTCTGCGGAGGCTTCCCCGAGCCCCGAGCGGCCCTGCGTCGCGGTCAGCCACGGAGTGCGGTGAGCACCGAACCTTCCTCCCGCGCCGCGGAGGTGCTCGAGCGCCTCGCACGCACCGAACGGCACCGGGGGTCCCTCGGCGCCACGTGGGAGCGTCTCGCGGGCTCCGTCCGGGTCATGGACGCCGTCGCGACGCCGAGGCGCACGACGCCGCCAGCGACGACGCTGGCATCCGGCGCACCGGTCGACGGCAGTGACCTGGAGGCGCCTGTCGCCGAGCACCGGCGGCCACGCCGACCGTGGCGCGGCATGCTCTTGGCGGTCGCGATCGTTGCGGTCGTCGCGCTCGTGCTGTTCGAACGCCGCCCGGCACCGATCGAGCGGCGCCTGCCGATGGCGGCGAGCACCACCGCCGGGTCCGTCGATGGGTCGACGCCGACATCCGGCCCGACCGCTGATGGGGGGTCGGATGCCGAGCGCCCGGGGACCGACGAACCAGGAGCACCGGATCCGGGAGCCGCTGCCACCGGGCGAGGTCGTCGTCCACGTCGCCGGGGCGGTGAGCCGCCCCGGTGTCGTGCGGCTCCCCGCATCGAGTCGGGCCGTGGACGCCGTCACGGCCGCGGGTGGCCTGCGCCCCGACGCGGATGCGGACCGGGTGAACCTCGCTGCAGGACTCATCGACGGCCAACGGGTGGTCGTGCCGGCGATCGGCCAGCCCGCCCCCGTCGAGGCGGTCCCGCCACCCGGGGCGCCGTCGGGACCGTCGGCTGACTCGGGGGACGGTCCGAGCGCCCTGGTGGACCTCAACACCGCCGACGCAGCGCTGCTCGAGGAGCTGCCCGGGGTCGGCCCGGCGACGGCCGCGGCGATCCTCGCGCACCGCGAGGACAACGGCCCGTTCGCCTCGGTCGATGCGCTCATCGACGTGCGCGGCATCGGCGAGGCCAAGCTCGAGGCCGTCCGCGACCTGGTCACGGTCACCGGCGGCCCGTGAGCGACCGTCTGGTCCTCGCTGCAGCTGCGGGGGCCGTCGCCGCCGCGCTGCTCGCGGTCGAGGTGGTGCTGCCGGTCGGGATGGCGTTGCTCGGCGTCGCTGCGCTGGGGGTCGCAACCGGTCGTCCCCTCCTGGTCGTCGCAGCGCTGCTCGCGCTCGTCAGCGGGCGCGCCCACCACGCGCTCGACGAGCTGGCCGCGCCGCCCCCCGAGCAGGTCTCGGGGCGCGCGCAACTCGCCTCGGACCCCGAGTCCGGCCGATTCGGGACCCGTGCGGTGGTCCGCATCGACGGCCGGCGCTACCTGGCCGAGTTCCCCCGCGAGGCGACCGCCCTGCTCGCCGATTCGCTCACCGGCGAGCACCTGCAGCTCCGGGGGCGCACTGCGCCGTTGCGTTCGGCACCGCCGGGCTGGGTCCGTGCGGAGCACCTCGCCGGGCGGCTCTCGGTCCAGTCGGTGGCGCCCGTCGGCGACACCGCGCCGTGGTTCCGCCTCGCCAACGGGCTGCATCGGACCCTCGCGGCCGGGGCGCGATCGTTCTCCGAGGACCGTCGACCGCTGTACCTCGGTCTCGTGGTCGGCGACGACCGCAACGGCTCCGAGCTGACCGAGCACCGCTTCCGGGCGTCGGGCCTGGCGCACCTGCTGGCGGTCTCGGGACAGAACGTCGCGTTCGTGCTCGCCGTTGCCGCGCCGGTGCTCGTGCGTCTCGGGCGTTGGCCCCGCACCGCTGCAGCCGTGGCCGTGCTCGTGGTGTTCGTGCTCGTGACTCGCGCTGACCCGTCGGTGCTGCGCGCCGGAGTGATGGCCGCGATCGCGGTGCTCGCCGCCGCGACCGGGCGGGTCGCTCCCGGGACGCGCATCCTGGGGCTGACCGTCGTCGTGCTCATGGCGGTCGACCCGCTGCTCGTGCACTCGATCGGGTTCCGCCTCTCGGTCTGCGCCACCGCAGGGCTCCTGGTGCTGACCCGGCCGATCTCCCAGCGCCTCCCCGGGCCCACGTGGCTGACCGTCCCGGCCGGCGTCACGCTGGCCGCACAGGTGGCGACGGCACCGGTGCTGCTCGCGTTCACCGGCGTGGTGCCGACCGTCGCCACCATCGCGAACCTGCTGGCGGGCCCCGCCGCCGGGCTCGTCATGATGCTGGGCGTCAGCGTCGGGCTGCTGGCGGGATTGGTGCGGGAACCGGTGGCCGAGGTGCTGCAACTGCCCGCACGGGCCCTGGTCGGCTGGATCGACGTCGTTGCCACAGCGGCGTCGCGCTCCGGCGCGCCGGTGCTGTCGGGCGCGCAGACGGTGGGCGCGGTCGTGGTCGGCTCGGCGGTCCTCGTCGTGTCCTCGCCGTCTCGCAGCGTGCGCCGCACCGAGCACGGGGAGCCCCACCGCCGGGAGCGGCAGCGACCCCCGCGACGGTCGGCTCCCACCCGGCTCGGTGTCCTCGGCTGCGTCGCAGCGACGGTCGCCCTGTGCTGGCCTCGGCCGCTCGCCCCCGGCGACTACGAGGTGGGCCGAGGGTCGCGCCTCGCGGTCGGTCCCTGCGGCGTCGCGTTGCAGCTGCTCGACGACCGCAGCGGCGCGGTGCTCGACGACCTCGCCCGGCTCGGTGTCCGCTCCGTCGGGACGATCGTCGCCGGCGGGTCCTCCCGCGGCGTGCTCGAGGAGCTGCGCTCCCAGGTGGTGGTGTCGTCGGTGATCGACGCCGACGCCGACGCCGACGGCGAACCGGGGGCCGCTCCGACGGTCCTCGCCGACCTGGTCGGGCGGTCGGGGGCGCCATGTAGCCTGCCCCCGTGATCCTCGAGCTCGGTTCGCGCCAGCGCTACGACATCACCCACCGTGCGCTCGTCATGGGCATCCTGAACCGCACGCCCGACTCGTTCTTCGACGGTGGCGAGTACTTCGACCTCGACGGGTTCGTCGCCAAGGCCGCCGCGATGGTTGCCGACGGGGCGGACTTCCTCGACGTCGGCGGCGTCAAGGCGGGTCCCGGTCCCGAGGTCGACACCGAGGAGGAGCTCGACCGCGTCATCCCGGCGATCGAGGCGCTGCGGGCGCGCTTCGACGTGCCGATCTCGGTCGACACCTGGAACCCGGTGGTGCTCGCCGCGGCGCTCGAGGCCGGCGGGGACGTCGGCAACGACATCTCCGGGTTCGCCCACCCGGACTACCTGCCGGTCTGCGCTGCGCACGGCGCCGGCGTCGTCGCCACCCACATCCGTCTCGGGCCGCGCATCCCGGACCCCGAGCCCGTGTACACGGACCTGCGGGCCGAGGTGCGCGGCTTCCTCGCGGACCGCGCCGCCGCGGCGCTCGCCGCCGGCATCCCGGCGGAGCGCATCATGGTCGACGACGGGCTCGACCTCGGCAAGACCGAGCCGCAGTCGCTCGAGTTGCTGCGCTCCTCCGACGAGCTCGCCGCCCTCGGCTTCCCTGCGTTCCTGTCGGCGTCGAACAAGCGGTTCCTCGGCGAGCTGCTCGGCCTGGCCGTCGGTGACCGGCGCGAGGCGAGCCACGCCGCGCACGTCATCGGGATCACACTCGGCTGTCGGGTCCTGCGCGCCCACGACGTGCGCGGCGCGCGCCGCACCGCCGACATCGTCGCCGAGCTGCTCGCCCGGCGCGCCGCCTGAGGTCCCGTCGCCGTGGACGGTTCGACCGGTGGCCGCTCACCGGTGCACCTGGTGACCGGCAGCGACGAGGTGCTGCTCGCGGACGGTGCCCGCGAGCTGGTCCACCGACTCGTCGGCGACGCTGACCCCAACGAGGTCCTCGACGAGTTCTCCGGCGACGACTACGAGCTCGGCGACGTCCTGCTGGCGGCGTCGACGATGTCGATGTTCGGGGAGCGGGTCGTCGTCGCCCGCAACGCCGGGCGCTTCAGCGCTGCGGAGCTCGCCCCACTGCTGACCTACCTCGAGGACCCGCCGCCGGACTCCGTGCTGGTGGTCGTGTGGGAGGCGCCGGTCACGAGCGGAGCGAAGCGGTCGCCGCTCCCCAAGAAGCTCCGCGACGCGGTGCGCGACGCCGGTGGCGAGACGCACGGCGTCGACGCGCCCGGGGGCAAGGGCCGCATGACCTGGGTCGACGACCAGCTCGGCGCGGCCACGGTCCGCCTCGACCCCCGGGCCCGACGGGTGCTCATCGAGCGCCTCGGCGACGACGTCAACCGCCTCGGCGGGATCCTCGCCGTGCTCGATGCGACCTTCGGGTCGGCGGTGGTGGATGCGGACGACATCGCCCCGTACCTCGGTGACGCCGGGTCCGTGCCGCCGTGGGACCTGACCGACGCGATCGACTCCGGCGATGTCGCCGCTGCGGTGACGAACCTCCAACGGCTGCTCGGGGGCGGCGCACGTCACCCACTGCAGGTGATGGTCACGCTCGTGACCCACATCGAGCGGATGGTCCGCCTCGACGGGGCCGGCGTTCGCACCGACGCCGAGGCGGCGCAGCTGTTGGGCATGAAGGGCTCGACGTTCCCCGCGAAGAAGGCGCTCGCCCAGTCCGGGCGGCTCGGTTCGGCGCGCCTGGCGCGGGCGTTGGCGCTGGTCGCTGCGGCTGATGTCGATGTCCGGGGCCGTACCGCCCAGGACGCGACGGCGGTGCTCGAGACCCTCGTCGCCCGACTCGCAGCCCTGTCGGGCCGAGCTCGTCCGGGCAGCGCCGCTGACCCCAGGTTCTGTGCTGCGAGACCCGTGACGGAGCGCGATCGCTGCATCACAGAAGACGACGTCGGGGTCAGCTGGGCGTCGGGGCCCGACCGGATGCGGGCCGACTCGCCGACGGTGTGCGTCAGGCGTCGACGGCGTTCAGCTGACGCATCAGCCGGGACGTGCGCCGTGCCGCTGCGTTGCGATGGATGACGCCCTTGGTCGCTGCCTTGTCGAGCGACGCGATGGCGATACGGGTCAGCTCTGCGGCGTCGTCCGCGCCGGCCGCGGTGGCCTGCTCCGCGTGCTTGATTCGGGTGCGGACCTCGGAGCGCACGGCCTTGTTGCGTTCACGCGCCGCCTCGTTGGTGCGGTTGCGCTTGATCTGGCTCTTGATGTTCGCCATGTCGAAGTACTCGCCTGTTCCTCGGCCGGGGTGGGTGCCGTTGGGGGACCGGGAGAGGATAGCGGTCCGGGCGCGGCGCGTCAGGTCCGGGGCCGATGCCGGTGGGCACGTCCGGCTCGGGCAGACTGATCGGACCGTGATCGCCCGAGCCACCACTCCGCTGGACCGCCTCCGCAACATCTCGGTCATCGCCCACATCGACCACGGCAAGTCGACCCTGGCGGACCGGATGCTCGAGATGTGCGGCGCCGTCGACCCCCGAGCGATGCGCGCGCAGTACCTCGACTCGATGGACCTCGAGCGGGAGCGGGGCATCACGATCAAGTTGCAGTCGGTACGCCTCGAGCACGGCGAGAACGTCATCAACCTGATCGACACGCCCGGCCACGTCGACTTCGGCTACGAGGTGTCGCGCTCGCTCGCTGCGTGCGAGGGCGTGATCCTGGTGGTGGATGCGTCCCAGGGCATCGAGGCGCAGACGCTCGCGAACTGCTACCTGGCGCTCGAGAACGACCTGGAGATCGTCGCGGCGCTCAACAAGATCGACCTGCCCGCTGCGGATCCCGACACCTACGCGGCCGAGATCGAACGGGTGCTCGGCATTCCTGCGGAGGAGATCCTGCACATCTCGGCCAAGACCGGGGAGGGGGTGCCCGAGCTGCTCGACGCCGTCGTGGAGCGGATCCCGCCGCCGGTCGGCGACGCGGCCGGGCCGTTGCAGGGGCTGATCTTCGACTCGCACTTCGACCAGTACCGCGGCGTGGTGTCCTCCATCCGGATCGTGAACGGCGAGCTGCACAGCGGTTCCAAGCTGCGGTTCATGCAGGCCGGATCCACCCACGAGGCGCTCGAGGTCGGCGTCCGCCGACCCGACCCGACCCCCGTCGACGTGCTCGGGCCGGGCGAGGTCGGCTACCTCATCGCCGGGATCAAGGACGTCGGCGAAGCCCGTTCCGGTGAGACGGTGACCCAGGCCTCTCGGCCTGCCGACGAGCCACTGGACGGCTACCGGGATCCCAAGCCGATGGTGTTCTGCGGGCTGTACCCCGTCGAGGGAGACGAGTTCGAGGACCTGCGCGAGGCACTCGAGAAGCTCCGCCTCAACGACAGTTCGTTCACCTACGAGCCCGAGACCTCCGGCGCGCTGGGGTTCGGCTTCCGCTGCGGGTTCCTCGGGCTGCTGCACATGGAGATCGTCCGGGAGCGGCTCGAGCGGGAGTACGACCTCAACCTGATCGCCACCGCGCCGTCGGTGGAGTACCGCGTCGAGCGCTCGAACGGCGAGGTGCTCACGATCGACAATCCCGCCGACCTGCCGGACCCGGGCAGCATCGACCAGGTCTTCGAGCCGTACCTGCGGGTGACGATCATCGCGCCGTCGTCGTTCACCGGTGCGCTCATGGACCTCTGCCAGAGCCGCCGCGGCGAGATGCAGAAGATGGAGTACCTGTCGCCGGAGCGCCTCGAGCTGGTGTACCGGATCCCCCTCGCCGAGGTGGTCATGGACTTCTTCGACCAGCTCAAGAGCCGCACCCAGGGCTACGCGAGCCTCGACTACGAAGCGATCGGCTACGACGCAGCCGAGCTGGTGAAGGTCGACGTGCTGATCGCGGGCGAGCCGGTCGACGCGTTCAGCGCGATCGTGCACAAGGAGAAGTCCTACGAGTACGGCAAGAAGATGGTCGACAAGCTCAAGGAGCTCATCCCGCGCCAGCAGTTCGACGTGCCGATCCAGGCCGCGATCGGCAGTCGGATCCTGAGTCGCCAGACCGTCAAGGCGTTCCGCAAGGACGTCACCGCCAAGCTCTACGGCGGTGACGTGACCCGCAAGAACAAGCTGCTCAACAAGCAGAAGGAGGGCAAGAAGCGCATGAAGAACCTCGGGCGGGTCGAGGTCCCCTCCGAAGCGTTCATCTCTGCGCTCAAGCTCGACGACTGATGCCGACCCGGTTCACCCGCGATCGCAGTCGATTGCTGGCACTCGCGTAGACTGAGTGCCAATGCTCGACGACCGGAAGTCCGCGATCCTGCGTGCCGTGGTCCAGCAGTACATCGAGACGGCTCAGCCGGTGGGGTCGTCGACGGTGGCTGCCGAGGCCGAGGTGGCGGTGTCCTCGGCGACGGTCCGCAACGACATGACCCAGCTCGAGAGCGACGGGTACCTGATCCAGCCCCACACCAGCGCCGGGCGGATCCCGACCGAGAAGGGCTACCGCTACTTCGTCGACGATCTCTCCGGTCCGGGCCGGCTCAGCCAGGTGCACGCACGTCAGGTGCGCGAGTTCTTCGCGACCACGCACGGCGAGCTCGAACAGATGCTGTCCGAGACCAGCCGGTTGCTCTCCGACGTCACCGGCTCCGCCGCGGTGGTGGTCGGTGACCCCGCCGAGGTCGCGACGGTGCGGTCCGTCCAGCTCGTCGACCTGACTCCCCGGGCGGTGCTCGCCGTCATGGTCATGAGCAACGGGGCGATCGTGAAGCGCACCGTCGAGCTCTCCGAGGATGTCGATGCCGAGGCACTCGAGGCGGCGCAGCGGCTGCTCATCGACGGCGTCGGCGGCGGGTCCGTCCATGGCCTCGACGACTGGACCCCGGACCCGGCAGCGCCGGGTGCGGCCCTGGCCGGCGAGGCGGCGGTTGCACTGCGCGACGCCGCTGCGGGCGAGGCGCACCGGGTGTTCGTCGATGGACGGTCCCGGCTCGCCGGGTCCTTCGACGCCCGCGAGACGATCGAGGCGGTGCTCGGCATCCTCGAGCAGCAGTTCGTCGTCGTCAGCCTGCTCAAGGAGCTCGTCGACAACGGCCTCGCCGTGGCGATCGGATCCGAGAGCGGCGTCGAGCCCCTCGCCGACTGCTCCGTGGTGGTCGCGCCCTACCAGGCGGACGGCGAACCGGCCGGAGCGATCGCGGTGCTGGGGCCGACACGCATGAACTACCCCGAGTCCCTCTCTGCCGTGGCCCTGGTGAGCCAACGGCTGAGCCGACTGCTGAGCGAGGGCTGAACCCGTGGCCGACCTGTACGAGCTCCTCGAGGTGTCGCGCGACGCCACCGCCGAGGAGATCAAGAAGTCCTACCGGCGCTTGGCGCGCGAGTCGCACCCGGACGCCAACCCGGACGACCCCGCCGCGGAGACGCGCTTCAAGGAGCTGTCCGCCGCCTACGAGGTGCTCTGCGATCCGGGCAAGCGCGAGCGCTACGACCGCTTCGGCAACGTCGAGGGTGTCGACCTCTCCGACCCGTTCGGGTCGGGTGCGGGTGGACTCGGCGACCTGTTCGACTCGTTCTTCGGTGCGTCGAACCCCTTCGGTGGCGGCCGGGCCCGTGGGCCGGCGGGCCCCCCTCGGGGCGAGGACCTCGACGCGCAGGCGGTGCTCGACTTCACCGAGGCCGTGTTCGGCTGCCAGTGCGACGTCTCGGTGCGCACCGCCGTCACCTGCGAGGAGTGCGAGGCGACCGGTGCCGAGCCCGGGACGAGCGCCACGACGTGTCCGGACTGCGGTGGCAGCGGCGAGGTGCGGGTGGTGCGCCAGACCGTCCTCGGCCAGATGATGTCGGCCTCGGCGTGCCGGCGCTGCGGCGGACAGGGCGAGTACCTCCCGGCGCCGTGCGGGGTCTGCGGCGGCGCAGGCCGACTCGTGCAGGACAAGACCTACACCGTCGATGTCCCTCCGGGGGTGGACGAGGGATCCACCCTGCGACTGTCCGGTCGGGGTGCGGTGGGCATGCGCGGTGGCCCGTCCGGTGATCTGTACGTGCGGTTGCGGGTCAAGCCGCACGACCGCTTCGCCCGCCACGGCGACGACCTGGTCGAGGATCTGACGATCACGATGGCCCAGGCGGCTCTCGGTGCCCGCCTCGACCTCGAGACCCTCGACGGCATCGAGGAGTTGGGGATCCCACGCGGGACCCAGGTCGGCAAGCTGTTCAAGCTGAAGGGCAAGGGCGTCCCCCGCCTCGACGGGCGTGGTCGGGGTGACCTGATGGTCCGGATCAACGTCGACATCCCGACGTCGATGGACGAGGAGTCCGAGGATCTGCTGCGCCGCTACGCGACGGTGCGCGGTGAGTCGGTGGCGGAGCCCGACGAGGGGTTCTTCTCGAAGTTCAAGACGGCGTTCAAGGGCTGACGCCCGTGTCGCCCGACGGCGCCGGTGCGCAGACGGCGCCGTGGCGCAGCGCTGCGGCCCAGGTGCTCGTCGCCGATCTCGACGCGCCCGAGCTCGACGACGACCAGGTACACCACGTCGCCAGAGTGCTGCGGCTGCGCCCGGGTGCGCAGGTCTGCGCCACCGACGGTGCCGGTGGATGGCGACGCTGTCACCTCGTCGCCGAGGGGGACCTCGAGCCGATCGAGGCGTCACAGCGGGTCGATCGGCACGCCCCGCCGGTGACCGTGGCGTTCGCGCTCGTGAAGGGGGAGCGGCCCGAGTTGGTCGTGCAGAAGCTCACCGAGCTGGGGGTCGATCGGATTCTGGCGTTCACCGCGCGACGATCGGTCGTCCGCCCGGACGCGGAGCGCGCCGAGCGACAGCTGCCGCGGCTGCGGCGGGTCGCGGCCGAGGCGTGCGCGCAGAGCCGCCGGCTGTGGTTGCCCGAGGTCGACCTGCTCGCCGATCTGGACGCCGTCGTCTCCGCTGTCGGGACCGGTGGGGCTGCCGGCGGTGGTGCAGGCTCCGGTGTTGGTGCCGGGTCGGGCGTCGTGGCAGCCGAGGCCGGCGGGCGGCGACCGGGCGCCCGGGACCGCGCTGTGGTGATCGGCCCGGAGGGCGGCTGGGCCCCCGGTGAGATCGACGGGCTCGAGCGCGTCGAGCTGGCCGAGCAGGTCCTGCGAGCCGAGACCGCGGCGATCACCGCCGGCGCGCTGCTGGTGGCGTTGCGCGCCGGTCGGGTGGCCCCGATCGACGAGGCGACGCCATGATGCTCACGGTGTGTGGGCGCATGGGCAGGTCTCCTCATGGAATCGCCACGCACGGTGACCCACAGTGGGGTTCACACAGCGAGTGGTCGATCGGCAACGCACGGTGCGATCGACCGGGAGGGCTGACGGCGATGATGGACGGGCGGACACCATGAGCGGCGACATCGCGGAGGACGAGCTGGGTCGCGACGACTACAGCGCTGCGGTCGGGTCGCGGCTGCGCCACATCCGCCGCCAGAAGCGCCTGTCGCTCCAGGAGGTCGAGGCGATCTCCCGCCAGGAGTTCAAGGCGTCGGTGCTCGGTGCCTACGAGCGCGGCGAGCGGGCCATCTCGGTGCCGCGACTGGCGCGGCTCGCGGAGTTCTACAAGGTGCCGGTCGGCCAGCTGCTGCCCGGTTCCGACGACGACGGTGAACCGGAGCCGGTGCGACGCGACGTCGAGGGTGGGGCGCGCATCGACCTGACGCGGCTCGAGGAGCTCCCCGGGGCGGAGTCCGAGATGCTGTCCCGCTACCTGCGGATGATCCAGGTGCAACGCCAGGACTTCAACGGCCGGGTCCTGACGATCCGTCGCGACGACATGCGAGCCATTGCGTGCATCCTCGGCGTCACCGAGGACGGCGCGGATGGCCGCCTGAGCCAGATGGGGCTCCGACTCGTCTGAGTGCTGTCTGGACTGAGTGCTGTCGGGCCCGAGTGCCGACGAGCTCCGGTTCGGTCGGCGCGAGGGCTCAGCCCTCGTCGCGCACCGTGTCGCGCAGCGCCCGGTTGTTGCGGGGCTCGCTGCGGTTCTTGGCATCGGTGATCTGGCGGATCAGCTCGTCGCGGACCTCGTGGAGCGCCTCGTCGAAGCCCTCGGCTGTCGATGTGGCGACCAGGGTCTCGCGCCGGGCGATCCACGCCTCGAGGGTCGTGCGTTGGCTCGGCGTGTCGCGCTCCTTCACGCTGAGCTGCATCTCGACGTCGTCGGGGCCGAACGACCGCAAGCGCGAATCCAACCGACCGAGCGCCGCCACCACGTGGTCGCGCTCCTTCTCGTGGACGCCGTGGGCGAGGCGCAGGGCGCCGTCGACGGTGGCGGTGGTCGGGGTGCTGTCGTCGCTGGCGGTCGTGTCGCTCATGCTGGCTCCTCTGGGTCGCCGACTCGGTCGGCTCTCGGCGCCGATACCGGTGCCGCGTGGTGCAAGTGGTCCAGAGATGCTGGCGCACCGGGGGCCCCGGGAGCGAACCCGCGGACCAGGTGACCGTCGCGCGGGCGGTCGCCGAGGGGCGGTGGGGCGATGGTGGGGCGCCGATTCGGCGGGACCGGCACCGTCAGCCGGGTGGCGGAGGGAGCACGAGCTCGCGGCCGGGCAGGATCACGTCCGGGTCGCTCACGCGGTCGGCGTTGGCCTCGATCAGCAGGCGCCAGTATCGGCCGACCTGTCGGTCCGTCGGGTCCGCCTCGGCCCGGTCACCGGTCGCAGCGACAACCACCTGCTCGGCGATCGACCACAAGTGATCGCCGGGTCGGACCGTGTACCGGCTCGGGGTCGGGGGCACCCCGGCTGACTGGGTTCGCGTCGGGGTGAGCGGCGACGTGTCGAGGCTCGGTGCCGACCTCTCCTGCGCGTCTGATCGCGGGGGCGGATCACTCCTGGGTGGCTGCTCCGGTTGGGCGGTGTCCGGATCGTCCCGGCCCACAGCGCTGCCTGGCCATGCCGCATCGGCCCAGGGCAACCAGGTCCGCTGCTCGTCCGCTGCGGCGGGGTGCCGGCGACGGTGGTCGGATGCGTGCCGCTGCGTGCGGCGGGGAGCGGCGTCGTCGCCGCGGCTGGATCGATCATCCGCATGGTCGCGCCGGCGCCTGGCGCGGGCGGCCCACCTGGGGTGGGCCCGTTAGCAGCGGCCGCCATCGACGTCGGTGTCAGCGCCACGGTTCCCGCGAGCACGGCGCCGAGGATGCGCGGCATGCAGGCCCCCGCGACTCGTGGGAGCTTCGTGCCCGGCGCCAGCGCTCCCAAGGTTGCGAGCGCGCCGACGAGCGCCAAGTAGGTGAGGATGGCCACGACGGCGAGGCCCGCGACGCCTGCGACGAGGTCGATCGTCTCGCCCGAGTCCCACCAGCCCCTGAGTCGGCCGGGCGTTGCGAGCGGCGGCGGCGGTGCGGCCCGGGCTCGAACCGACAGCGCAACGAGCAGGGCGGCCAGCGAGGCGAGGGACAGGATCGCGGTCGCAACCAGGCGTGGCTGTTGCGCCGTCGAGCGAGTCGGGTGGCTGGTGCGGTCGTGGAGCATCGAGGTGTCCTCCAACGGGTCACGGCTGGACCCGGTCCAGTAGATGGGTCAGGGTGCGGGTCCGAGGTCGACGTCGTCGGCGTCGACGAGGTGCAGCGCGCCGCAGGCGCGCGATCCCGGCGGTGCCGTCGGTGAGCGCAACGCGACGGCATCCGGTACGACGGCGCGCAGTCGGCCGTGGACGGGTGAGTCGGGCCCGGCGAGCTCGGCGAACTCGAACACCTCCCCGGTCGAGGGCCGCAGGAGCACCAGCTTCCCCGAGCCGTCGCATCCGTCATCGGTGACGCCGGCAAGGTCGCCCGCCGCGCCGAGCTCGAACTGCGTCGACGCCACCTGAACCGTCCTGCCATCGATCGTCACGGACTCCGAGCAGCCGTCACCGTCCAGGTCGACGGTCACAGCGGTGGTCCCCGGACGCCGAGTGCGACCCGGGTCCGGACAGCTCGTCGCCAGCGGGCGGATGTGCGACGCGGCGTCGGATGGCGGCACGGTCGAGGCGGTGGGGTCGGCGGGGTGGCGGTCGCACGGCCCATGCGGCGACGCCCACGGCGACGAGGCCAGCGGCCGCGCCGGCGAGGATTCGACGGCCCATCGTCGAGCTGCGCTCGACCAGCGGCCGCCTGGTCCGGCAGTGGGGTGGACGCGACCTCGGGTGCTCGGGCCGCAGCCGTGCCGTTCTCGGCCGCCCGCCGGCGACGGCGGCGAGGACGGTCGCGCGGGTCTCGACGCAGGTGATGTCGAGACGGTCGGCGAGCTGCGCTGCCGCCGGTGGTGTCGGGGAGCGTTCGAGCTCGGAGACGAGCCGACGCAGCCGGCGGAGGTCGCGGTCGCGACGGCGACGGTCCCCGGGGGGCGCGACCTGACGCGCCGATGCACCCGCGCATCCCACCACGAGGGCCAGGAGCTGGCGTCGGTCCTCGGCGATCTCAGGACCTCCCGACACGCTCGGTCGCGCCGAGCCCAGGCTGCACAGTCGCACGGCGCCGTCCTCGCCGACCACGACGTGCTCGGCGCACACCGCGCCGTGGGACCAGCCCAGCTCGTGGAGTTCGGCCACCGCACGAGCCACCGCCGCCAGCACGCCGCAGAGCCCACCGGTGTCGAGGTTCTCGCGCTCGACCTGCTCGGCCAGGTCGGTGCGCCCGGCGTCCACGAGCACCAGGTCGGTGCTCTCGTCGGTCTCGCGACGAGCGACGAGCTCGACGACCGGCGCCGCGCCGAGTCGGCCGAGCACGTCGGCTTCGGCCCGGGCGCGTGACCGAAGACGTCCCGTGGACCGCTTCAGCACGACGGCACGACCATCGATCTGCATCCGCCGGGTACCGGTACCGGTGCTCGACAGGGTCGGGTCGGGGGCCGGAGTCGAGCGGGCGCTGCCTGGTCTGCCGCTCGGCTCCAGGGTGGCGAAGTCGGCGCCGGTCATCGTCGCAGCCGTCCGGTGACCTCGACCTCGACACGGTCGTCCGTGCCGAGCAGCCGCGATACCACCCGTTCGACGCGGACCGACGCTCCGACCCGCACGGCGGTGCCCCCGTCCACGAGCTCGACGGACGGCGTGCCGTCGAGGTCCCCCGGGAGCTCAGCGGCGTCGAGGTGGGCGAGTGCCACGCGTCGTGCCGCCGGTTCGTCGATCCGGAGCTCGCCGGTGCGCTGGAGGTGGTGGCCGTCGAGCATTCCCGCAGCGTCGTCGGCGGCGCCGGAGACGGTGCGGTGCAGGCCGCGGTGCGCTGCGTGCAGCGAGGTCAGGTCGAGGGCGATCGCGCCCAGCGACAACAGGACCACCAGCATGGAGGGCACCAGGACGAGCGCCGTCGCCCGTTCGTGTCCTCGGAGCTCGGTCATGTCTGGAGCTCGCACGGGGTGGACGCGGGGTCGTGATCCGGGCCGGTGAGCAGCTCGCGGTGGGCGTCCACCAGCTCGTCGTGGCGGACGGTCACCTCGACCGCGCCGAGCTCGCCGAGGATCGGTACTCGCATTGCCGGCACGGTGGCCGCCAGGGCGACCGAGACCGGCTCGCAGGGCCCGAACCTGGATGCGTCCGGCGCGGTCACGCGGAGCTGGCGCGGCAGCCGATCGCGACCGTTGAGCACCGCGTCGACCGCAGCAGCGCCGCGTCGCGCGGCCTCGTCGGCCGACGGAGCCTCGGTGTAGGCGCGGAGGTACTCGCGTGCTGCTGCGTCGAGCGCAGTGCGGTGGTCGAGCACCGACCAGGCGTTGGCGACGACCAGGGTTCCGGCGAGCAGGATCAGCACCCCGAACGCGAGCCCGTCGGCGCCGCCGACGACGCCGCGTTCGTTGCGGGGGAGGGCGCGCTGCGTCACCAGCGTTCCCGCTGGATGGTGATCCGGCGGTCGAGGCCGCCGACGATCGGCCCACCGTCGACGATGCGTGGCAGCAGTGCCACCCCGGGGGCCCTCACCCGCAGGACGACCGCCTGCTCGTCGAGGCGTTCGAAGCGCAGTACGACCAGCACAACTGA